>FONU01000014.1 GCA_900112995.1 [Lactobacillus] rogosae
CTTGACAGGATACGGATGTATAAGATATATTTAATGTGCAGTTTTGAAGGAGCAATCCTTTAAATAATGAGTTAAGGAACTCAGGTGTAATCCTCGATAGCTCAATGGTAGAGCACTCGGCTGTTAACCGAGTTGTTGTAGGTTCGAGCCCTACTCGGGGAGCTGTAAGAATGAATTCGTGATAGCTCACACTCATTCTTATTTTTTTTAATAGATATTTCGGCTCCATGGTCAAGCGGTTAAGACACCACCCTTTCACGGTGGTATCAGGGGTTCAAATCCCCTTGGAGTCATTTTTTGTTCTTACTATGAATATAATATGTTATGGCGACATAGCCAAGTGGTAAGGCGTGGGTCTGCAACACCCTGATCACCAGTTCGAATCTGGTTGTCGCCTCTTTAACCATCTCACAATTATGTGAGATGGTTTTTTTGTGTAATAGAAAATTCAGATAGAATTCCCTATTATACTGATGTACGCTCGTGCAAAGATGTAGTTAGTCACTGGTGACCGCACTCTGTGCTAGGATGTGCGTTGCACATTCTTTTTGCAATGTGATGTATTATTTATTTTGAAAGATATTTGAGAAAGATATTTGAGATATATTATTTTACAAAGATTTTTGATATGTTATAATATATTAAATAGGTTTTATAAATAAGTCAGAGGTAATGGTGAATAATGAATACAACTAACATTTTTAAGCAGTTCATTAAGAATACTGTGGGTAAGTTTACAAGAATTAAATTCACAAAGAACGGTACTATAAGAAAGATTACAGGAATTGCCGCTATTATATCAATAATGGCAGGGACGACAGCCTGTGGTAACAGAACAGAAGCAGTTATAACAGATAATAATGAAGATATAACAAGTTATAAGGAATATGCTACAGTGGAAGAAAGCAAGGCTTCCAAGTTCCAATATACAGATTTAACAATTAATTCGCTTAAATATATGATGACAGAAGCGGCAGTTAAGAATATATATGGCACACCGGTATCAGAATATGAGTCTACAGAAAAAGACTCTAATGCCAATGCGGAATATTCGGAAAAGGTATGCTCTTATAATGATTTGACTCTTATATTTGTAAAGTTCACAGATGACGGCAGGACAGCTGGAAAGAATGAAAATGGTACATACAAGCTGACAGCGGCGGCATCAGTAAGCGATAAAGATGTATTTTCAAGAGGACTTAAGGTCGGTATGTCGGTTGACTCAATATTAAGCGTATATTACAGGGATCAAGACTATAAGAATAATTATTATACATCAGATGACAGCACAGCAGTGCTGGGTAAATATCTATATGGAAGCTTTACACTAGATGAGCTTGACAAGGTTAATACTAAAGATGCAATTGCTTATGGATTAATTAATTTTAATGGTTATGACAGTGATGAAACAGCAGATAATTATATAATAGAATTTACATATTTTGCACCTGACTATAAAAATGGAACTGCATCAGTAGATGATGATTTTGCACAGATAGCATTTGATATAGATAACAATGGCGTAATAACAGCTATAAGATGGTACTATTATCCACAGCAGTAGTGGAAATTAAGATAATATGTTAAGAAGGAGAAGGACATGAAGAGATTTTCAAGGTGTGTGCTAATATTAATATTAGTAGCAATTCTTAGTGGAGTAAGCGGATATATGTACGAGAACAAGATGATATATCCAATGTATGAATCGACAACACAGTTATATGTTGTGCCTGGAGAAGAAAATGAGGCTTCAATAAGAGCCAATAATGGTGGGTTGAAGGAAGATTTTACTATTATTTTCAAGAGCAGTGTGGTAATATCTGCGGCACAGAGAGTGGCAGGAACATCAGAGGATATAGCACAGTATTTAACAGTTTCATCTCCTGCTAACAGTAATATAGTAGAGATTAAATGCGTCAATCCAGACCAGAATACAGCAAAGAAATATGTTGATGCGGTAGCTACAACAGCAGTTAAGACAACATCTATAATACCGGTTAAGTCAATTCAGATATTATCAGAGGGTACATCTACAGGTGTAGCATTTAAGCCGGATTTATACAGAAATACAATTATAATTACAGCCATTGCAAGTGCAGTATGTCTTTTTATAGAGATAATTGTATGCCTTTGCATAAGTGCATTTAAGTCAAAGGATGAAGATTTTAACCACGAATTTGAATACGAGAGAAGATTTGGTAATGTGGAGTATATTGACCACAAGCCAGACTTAATTGAAACATCTAAAGATAAGAAAGAAAAGGTTTTGAAACATTCTAATAAGAAGAATAAAGATGAAGATATCCTTATTAATATAGAGGATGAAAAGCAAGTCTATGAAGCTGATGATGAAGAAGATTTGGATGAGGATATTCTTCGCGAGGCTGCTCAGGACGAAGATATATTAAAAGATACAGATACAATAGAAGAAGCAGAGGACGAAGCCGATTATGAGGCACAGGCGGAAGTGGCAGCTACTATAAGTGAGGATAATGCAGGCACACAGCTGGATAATGCCAACAAGAACGTAAAGCCAGCATCAGCCAGTACAGTACAGTCTGCTAGCGTAGAAGCACCAGTCAGCACAGCACAGTCTGCTAGCGTAGAAGCACCGGACAGCACAGTACAGTCTGCTAGTGTAGAAGCACCAGTCAGCACAGTACAGTCTGTTAGTGTAGAAGCACCAGTCGATGCAGAACAATCCTCTAGTGCAGAAGTACCAGCCAGAACGGAGACCTTAGCTAGTGCTGTAGAAGTTGAAAAGCCAGTACAGGAAGTTAAAGCTGCAGAGCCAGTCAATGAGGCAGACCAGTCAGCACAAGAGTCTGATGCAGCCAGCCAGAAAGCTAATGTTGTAAGTGAACCAGTGGTTTCAGCCGTTGGAGCAGAAGTTGACAAGGCTCAGCTTAATAATGCAGGCAATAATACAGATTTGAACAATAATACAGATATAAATGATAGCGAAGAGGTTAATTCTGAAAGCAGAAAGTTCAGAATTTTAGGTACAATAAGAAAGTAGTTAAAAGGGTGAAGTCGTATGTATAGTGTAAATGTTGACAAATTAGTTAAAACATCAGAAACACAAGCAGAAAGTCTTTTAGAAATAACAGATAATATTATAGAGGGACTTGGAAATCACAAAGCATTTGCAGTGCTTGGCGGTAAGGTGGATACATTTAAAATAGCCTATAATATTATGGAAAAAGGCAATAAAGTGCTTTTTGTGGACGGAGATATAAGGACAGATGTATTTCTTGGAAAGTATAAGCTTGGCAAGAGTGCGAAGGGTGTGCTTGATTATATTAAAAGACCTGAGAAGAATGAAGAAATAGTCTGTGTAACTAATCACAAGAATTTGAGCCTTATATTTACAGGTATCAATGAAGATGGTGTTGTGACAGATGATGAGATAATGATATTTAAGTCACTTATAGATAAGTATTCTAAAGAATATGATTATATTGTGGTGGACTCAGATGAGGATGGAACACTTGCTGCATTTTGTGGATATGCGGCAATAATAGCTGAAAAGGAAACTTACGATGAGGACGAGCTTAATAACAGAGTTATACAGTTAGAAGATAAGGAGTGTAATGTATTAGGAGTTATTATAAGAGAATAGGTCTATGATTAAATTAGAATGTGGCGATATTATTAAAATGAAGAAGAAACACCCTTGTGGCAGTGACGAGTGGGAAGTTATTAAAGTGGGTGCGGATATTAAGTTAAAATGCTGTGGTTGTATGCATGAGATAATTTTAAAGCGTTCGCTTGTTGAAAAAAATACAAAAAAAATACAAAAATCAGTCAATAATGACTTGTAAGAATTATAATTATGTGCTATAATCAATCCTCGTGATATTATTAATCCTTGTTCTTTTTATATTTTAATAAAAGGGACCTAAAGACCAGAAGGAGGTGCGACGTAGAATGAATAAGTATGAATTAGCATTAGTTGTTAGCGCAAACGTCGAGGATGAAGTAAGAAACGCTACAGTAGAGCAGGTTAAGGAATTAATCACTCGTTTTGGCGGTACAATTACTGATCCAGGTACTTGCGAGAAGAAGAAGCTTGCATACGAAATCCAGCATATGAGCGAAGGATACTACAACTTCATTAAGTTTGAAGCTGATGCAGCTACACCAGCAGAAGTTGAGTCAAGAATTCGTATTATGGAGAACGTTATTAGATTCTTAATCGTTAAAGATGGAGAATAATTGATTGACGTTTAGGCTTACAACTCTTTATAGAAGAGGAGAATAAGTATGAACAAAGTTATATTAATGGGTAGACTGACAAGAGAACCAGATGTACGCTATTCACAGAATGCAGATGGCTCTATGGCAGTAGCAAGATATACATTAGCAGTAGACAGAAGACGTGCAAGAAACAATAATGATGAGCAGTCAGCTGATTTTATCAGTTGTGTTGCTTTTGGTAGATCTGGAGAATTTGCTGAAAAGTATCTTCATCAGGGAACTAAGATTGTTGTTACAGGACGTATCCAGACAGGTAGTTATACTAATAAGGATGGACAGAGAGTCTACACTACTGATGTTGTTGTTGAAGAACAGGAATTTGCTGAAAGTAAATCCGCTGCGTCAGGTGAGACAGCAGCATATACACCATCAAGACCAGAACCAAGCGCTGCTGCTGGGGATGGATTTATGAATATTCCTGATGGCGTTGAAGACGAGGGTTTACCTTTCAATTAAGATAGGAGGTAACTTGATATGCCAGATAAGAAGGCTGAAAGACCAGAGGGTCAGATGAGAAGAAGACCAATGCGCAGAAGAAAGAAAGTATGTGCATTTTGTGCTGATGCAAACAAGGCATTAGATTATAAGGATGTTGCTTTATTAAAGAAGTATGTATCTGAAAGAGGTAAGATTCTTCCTAGAAGAATTACTGGTAACTGTGCTAAGCACCAGAGAGCACTTACAGTTGCAGTTAAGAGAGCTAGACATGTAGCACTTTTACCTTACACAGTAGAATAATTATAATTGTAGGTTAGTATAATCTGCGGTTTAAAGAGCTTTCACAGACGTATATGTTTGTGAAAGCTTTTTTAATTTTATTATACAGATATGTTTAAATATATTTTGGTTATTAACTTTGCCTGTAGGTAAGGCTTAGAATATGTATCTTAATGAAGATAAGGATAATTGTGTAATTGAGCTTTGGGATAGATAATTATTTAATATAGCTTTTAAGACAGATGAAGTTGTGTTATAATTTGCATATGCGTTTGGGCATAGTAGTGTGCTGTATATAAGCAAGCAGGAATTGAGGAATTAATATGAATAATAAGCAAACAAAGTCATTCAAACCATCTGGCAGGCTTAATTCTATATTTTTATGGCCTGTAGGTCTTGGTATATTACTTGTATTACTTGATATATTATTATGTTTTGTGAGTAGTGTGGCAGCGTCAATTGTTGCAGTATTTATAGTTATATATGCCTTTGTCTGTGCGATGATGATATGCTATTTTCGTCCAAGAATAATAAAGGAGATAGTGGAATTTTCTTCCAATTATTCTCAGGTACAAAGACAGCTGCTGTATGAGTTAAGCATACCTTATTGCCTTTTGGATAATAAAGGTAATATTTTATGGATGAATGCTTCTATGCAGGCAAGTATTAACAGAAAGAATGATCTTAATAAAAATATTTCTACAATCATACCTGAGTTATCAGCCAATGTATTCAGGAATTTTGAGGATTTCAAAGAAATCAGGGTCGCATTTAATGACAGGGACTACCGTGTTGAAATGAAGAGAATAAGTGCTGATATAATCACACAAGGTGTTAATATTCTTGCCAAAGATTATAATTCTTCGCTTGTAGCTATGTATATGTTTGATGAAACGGATATTAACCAGTACATACAGAAGATAAGAGATGAAAGGTTTGTAGTCGGGCTTGTATATATAGATAATTATGAAGATGCACTTGAAAGTGTAGATGATGTGCGTCGTTCTTTATTTGTCGGACTTGTAGATAAGAGAGTTAATAAATATTTCTCAGCTGGTGCGGCTATTATAAGAAAACTGGAGAAAGATAAATATCTTGTTGTATTCAGATATAAGTTCCTTGAGAAGCTTCTCGCAGATAAATTCAGTCTTGTGGAAGATATAAAGAGCGTAAAAGTCGGTAATGAAAAGACACTTACATTAAGTATTGCCATAGGAACTGGTGCGGCTGATTATGCCAGAAATTATGATATTGCCAAGGCGGCTATGGATCTGGCACTTGGACGTGGCGGTGACCAGGCAGTTATCAAAGATGGTGAGAAGATATACTATTATGGTGGAAAGAGTCAGCAGATGGAGAAGAATACACGAGTAAAGGTACGTGTAAAAGCCCACGCTTTAAGACAGATATTAGAGGCTAATGACAATGTGCTTATTATGGGACATAATCTGCCAGATATAGATTCATTTGGTTCTGCACTTGGTATATATATTATTGCCAAGAAGTTCGGCAAGGAAGCTCATATTGTATTTGGCGAGATTTCAAGCAGTGTCAGACCATTTATGAACCGTTTTATAGATAAAGAAGAATATCCAGATGATATGTTTATTAAAAAAGAGGAAGCAGAGAATTATCTTACAGCATCAACGGTAGTTATAGTTGTAGATGTGAACAGACCACAGAGAACAGAGTGTCCGCAGCTTCTTGATAAATGTAAGACTATAATTGTATTTGACCACCACAGACGTTCAAGCGATACAATTACTGGTGCGGTGCTTTCTTATGTAGACCCATATGCTTCATCAGCCTGTGAAATGGTCACAGAGATGATACAGTATGTTGATGATGGAATTAAGCTTAAAGCATTTGAGGCAGATGCACTATATGCGGGAATATCAATAGATACAGATGGATTTAACAGCAAGTCAGGTCCACGTACATTTGAGGCCGCGGCATTCTTAAGACGACACGGTGCAGATGTTACAAGAGTAAGGAAAATGCTTAGGAATGATATGAATGAATATAAGGCGATAGCTTCGGCAGTAAGCAAATCAGAGGTATACAAGTCTGCATTTGCTATTACTGTATTTGACGGAGAAGGTCTTGAAAGCCCGACTATAGGTGGTGCAAAGGCTGCGAACCAGCTTCTTGATATATCAGGAATAAAGGCTTCATTTGTTATTACACAATATGAAGATAAATTATATATAAGTGCAAGATCCATAGACGAGGTAAATGTACAGCTCGTTATGGAAAAGCTTGGCGGTGGCGGACATATGAGTATTGCCGGTGCTCAGCTTACGAATTGTACAATACAGCAGGCAGTTAATACAATTAAACTTACTCTCGACAATATGCTTGCTGAGGGCGAGATATAGTATAAGCTTAAGCACAGATAAAGTGCAGAAAAGAGGTTAATTATGGAAGTTATTTTATTAGAAGATGTAAGAACATTAGGTAAAAAGGGACAGATTGTTAAGATAAATGATGGATATGCCAGAAATTATGTTATATCTAAGAAGCTTGGTATAGAAGCTACACCTAAAAATCTTAATGACCTTAAGCTTCAGAAGAAGAGAGAAGAAAAAGAGGCAGCAGAAGAGCTTGCGATGGCTAAAGAGCTTGCTGCAACTATCGAAGATAAATCCGTTACAGTATATATGAAGACAGGTGAGGGTGGAAGAACATTTGGAACAATATCAACTAAGGAAGTAGCCGCAGCTGTTAAGGAACAGCTTGGACTTGAAGTTGATAAGAAGAAGATGAAGCTTGATGAGCCTATTAAGACTTTAGGTACACATATAATTGCACTTAAGCTTCATAAAGATGTAACAGCTAAATTGACTGTTAAAGTAGTGGAGAAATAATACATTTGTATAAGTGAGGAACTATGGAAGAATTAAATATTACCAGAACTATGCCTAATAGTCTTGAAGCTGAGCAATCGGTAATAGGTTCTATGATATGGGACAGGCAGGCTATTATTACTGCGGGCGAAATGCTTATGCAGGATGATTTCTATTATAAGCAGTACGGGATTATGTTTCAGGCTATGGTGGAGATGAATAATGAAGGCAAGCCTGTAGATGTTGTTACTTTACAGGAGAAGCTTAAAGAAAAAGATGTGCCTCCAGAGGTGTATAGTCTTGAATTTGTCAGGGAATTGCTTTCATCAGTGCCAACCTCTGCTAATATAAGACAGTATGCAACGATAGTTAAAGACAAGTCCATTTTAAGAAATATTATAAAAGTTAATGAAAAGATAGCTAATGACTGTTATGCAGGTAAAGACAGCACAGAGGATATACTTGCAGAGACAGAGAAGCGTATATTCGAGCTTGTAAGAAATAAAGGTGCAAGTGATTATACTCCTATTGATAAGGTTGTTCTTGAAGCACTTGATAAGATATCGACAGCGGCTAAGAACAGAGGTGTCGTAACTGGTGTTCCTACAGGCTTTAAGGATCTGGACAGCTATTTATCCGGATTACAGCCATCAGATTTTGTGCTTGTTGCCGCAAGACCATCTATGGGTAAGACTGCGTTTGTCCTTAATGTGGCGGAAAATGTTGCTATTAAACAGGGCATAACAACAGCCGTATTCAGTCTGGAAATGTCAAATGTACAGCTTGTAAACCGTATGCTTTCGCTTGAGTCATCAGTAGATGCCGACAAGCTTAGAA
The DNA here is from genome assembly GCA_900112995.1 of [Lactobacillus] rogosae. Taxonomy (GTDB): domain Bacteria; phylum Bacillota; class Clostridia; order Lachnospirales; family Lachnospiraceae; genus Lachnospira; species Lachnospira rogosae. The sequence continues at coordinate 8,661 of FONU01000014.1, forward strand.
AAGGCCGTCTTGACTCTAATGACTGGGGCAAGCTTATTGAAGGTGCAGATGGAATAGCAAAGTCCAAGCTTATTATTGATGATACACCGGGTATCACGATATCGGAGTTAAGGTCTAAGTGCAGAAAGTACAAAATGGAAAATAATCTTGGCTTAATAATAATCGATTACCTCCAGTTGATGAGTGGTAATGGAAGGACGGAGTCAAGACAGCAGGAAATATCAGATATATCCCGTTCATTAAAGGCACTTGCCAGAGAGCTTGATGTACCTGTAGTTACACTGTCACAGCTTTCAAGAGCGGTAGAACAAAGACCAGACCACAGACCTATGTTATCGGACCTGCGAGAGTCAGGTGCGATAGAGCAGGATGCCGATGTAGTTATGTTTCTTTATAGAGATGATTATTATAATAAGGACACAGAACTTAAAGGTATTGCAGAGATTATCATAGCTAAGCAAAGAAATGGTCCTATAGGAACTGTTAAGATGGCTTGGATACCAGAACAGACAAGATTTGCAGACCTTGCAAAGAATATGGGTTCATAGAATTGATAATGATAAAGTGTATCAATTAGGAAAAACGCGGTTAATATAACTGTTTAGGAATTAATGATTAAAAGTTAATGGTTAAAATAAAACAGCAGGTGTGATAATTCACACCTGCTGTTGTTAGTTATGTATCTTCAAACTACTGTGGGTTTGGAGCACCAACTGGACATACACCAGCACAAGCACCGCAATCTACACATACATCTGCGTTGATTTCATAATGAGCAGCACCTTCGCTGATAGCTTCAACTGGACATCCAGCAGCACAAGCACCACAACTGATACAATCATCACTAATTACATATGCCATAATAATATTCCTCCTTGGATTTATTGTATCCATATTATACGATAGAGTAAGAAAAAATTCAAGACAAAAAAATTAACACAAATCAGGTATTCTTGACATTTTTATTGGGTAATATTATAGTAGTTGTATGTGTCGGAAATATAGACCACACAACCTGATTATAACAGGAATTAATATATATGGAGGAAACAGGTATGGCAAGAGTTACCAAGGACACAACAATTGGTGAAGTTATACAGATTGATGCAGGAGTAATTCCAATTCTTATGGGTGCAGGTATGCACTGTGTTGGATGTCCTTCATCAGCAGGAGAGACATTAGAAGAAGCTGCTATGGTACACGGTATTGACAGCGATATGCTCGTAGAAGAAATCCAGAGCTACCTTCAGTCATTAGGCTAATATTAAAAAAGCTAAAGGCTGCTTAATATTAAAAAGATATCCCATTGTAGTAACATCTGCAATCAGTTTATAACTGGAGACTGGTGTTACTACAATGGGGTATTTTTTATTTTGGTATATATTGGTATAATTATCCGGATTATAAAGCTGTATGCAGATAATCAAAAATGTGCATATGGTAATGTTAACTCCACCAGCGGTTGTATTAGAGGTTAGCTGCAACATTTATCGCGTGCTTGGCTATAATGCAGTCACCGTGCTCTTTAAAGAAGGCAAATAAAGCTTCGTTTGAAGTTTCTTTAAGGGCATATTCTGATAATATGTTACATACCTTATTAAAATCTACAGATGAGCAGCAGCATCTCTGCATAATAAGGTAATATCTGTCACTGCCTGACTTCTTGTAAAGATAGCTTGGATCATTATAAATATGATTAATGACCTTGGAAGCATCAATAAAATCGTCCATAGATTCAAAAGAATATATTCTTGTCTTAGGAACAGGTGCAGCGGGAGCTTTGTGTTCAGTATTATTATCAGAACTGCTTCTGTCGCTGTTGGCAAATTCCTCAGGGATAGCAGTGGTGTCAGGAGCAGTATGCCTGCTTCCAGTGCTGACTGTATTCTCTTTGGAATTGTTGAGGTAATCTCTTACCTTGCTGAATAAATTCATAAGGTCATCACCGATAATCCCACCCTCTGATGTGGTCTTTGTATCCGCATCAAGCTCATCACCTGCGGTAGGCGGAACAGAAGTATCATTATAGGAATTATCATCAATAGTTTCTATATCTGAATAATCATCGTCATAATCATACTCACCATCATCCAAAGGGGAGAACTTAGAGAAGCGTGTATCTAATTCTTCAGGGTTCTCGACCTTTGTTATAATAAGAACAATACAATCAGATGAAATAGGAATTGCTTCAATCATAAGCGGAATATCGTCAGCCTCAAAACCAACCTCATAGGAAGCCTGCTGCATCATATCCCTGAAAAGTTCTTTTGCTTTTTCACTGCCATACGCAAGTTCGCTTATCTTTAATTGTCTAGAAGCAAGATCAGCCTGATTGAGTGTACAACGTATCTGATTCTCATTAACTCTTTCAATCTTCATAACAATCTCCTTTCTTGCGAAGTGCATAGTTAATTATATCTATGAAAATATAATACTCATTTTTCATAGATATGTAAAGGAGTCTGGATGTTTCATAAAATAAAAAATCTCTAAATTTTAAAAATTTCGACAAGAAGTTGTAAAATTGTATTGATAATATATTAAAAGTATGATATAAACTAATCAGAGTAATTTAATTCTATAAGTCAACGGAGGTGAATAACAGGAATTTAGCGATAAGTATGAGATAATAAAGCAATTGGCCAAGACCAATCATTCTAATGTATATTTAGTAAGGCATACCGCACTTGATACATTGCGAGTTGCCAAGGTTATCAGAAAGGCTGATATGGATAGTGACACTATCTTAAGAGAAGCCCGTCTAATTAAGAATCTTAAACATTCCCACATTCCAGTAATTTACGATATTGAAGAAGATGATATAAGTATCTGCATTATTGAAGAATATATATCTGGTAAATCTTTAAGGTCATATATTAATGATACAGACAATATAAAGACAAGTGAGATTTGTGATATAGCAGTTAAATTATGTGACATATTGGAGTATCTGCATAACTGCGATAATGAAATAATTCATCTTGATATTAAACCTGATAATATCATAATTGATGAGCATAATAATGTTAAACTTATAGATTTTGGGAGTTCGATTCACAAAGCTGGATTAACGCAGGCTGGTATGATAAGTCCAGGTTATGCTGCACCTGAGCAGTACAGCGGAAAGGAGCTTACTTATCAGACTGATATTTACAGTGTTGGAATGGTTCTTAAGTTTATGGCTGACAGCAATAGCACAGTCCATAATAAATTATACCCGGTAATTAATAAATGTACCCGTCATAATCAATACAGACGTTATAAAAATGTTAAAGCGTTAAGGTGGGAACTGGAACAAACTGCAAGGTCTGATATTACATTTTTCCAGAAAATAAAATTTATCAATAAAAATGCAATAAATAAAACCAGCAGTATAGCATTAAATAATACATATGTGTCAGGCAGTGTATTAGAAAATTACAAAATAAACAGCATTTATGGAATTAAGAATTACTCTTATATAATTAAAGTATCAGGTAGCAGGAGAGGAATTGGAGTTACCCATACTGTGCTTAGTATGGCACACTGCCTCGGTGATTATGGCTTGAAATGTCTGGTAATAGAAGGTTCGGGAAGAACGGATATATTACAGACGGCATTGGCAGATAATAGTATATGTTCTACATCAGAAGGCCTTCTTATCTGCAGGGGAATATGGCTGATGCCGTCATATGGCAGAGATGAAACGCAGGGTGTTAATTATGATATACAGGATAATTTTGACATTGTAATTATTGACAGTGGAGTTAATTCATTATTTAAGGATTGTGATAATGAATTAAAAAATATTCATATGGATAGTTGTAACGAAAGAGTAATGATAGATAGTTATGGCTATGAGGCAATAATAAATGATAATAATTCAAAAATAATAAATATATGTGTTGTTGGCGGAAAATATGATGTCAGAAGTGAGAGCAGCCTCATAGATGAAACTGATAAAATATGCCATAACAGCATAATATTTGTTAATCTTGTTAATGAAGTGCAGTTTTATGGGTATTCTAATACTATAGCAGATAAGAAAAGCTGTTATAGAGTGCCGTGTATATATGAGTGGTACGAGAATAACGCTGCGTGGACTTTAATTATGAAGGATTTTATGCAGGATAATCTTACTGCTTTATGGGAGAACATAGATGCAGGACAAAAAAAGGAGTTATATAAAATATTATATGAAAAAATATGGGTTATCATGCAAAAGATTAAGACAAATAAAAGAATTAAAACATATAAAGGGATTGAAGCAGAAAAGAAAGAGCAGGGAATTACTAAATCAGTATAAAAATGTGAGAATATCTGATAATGTAAGGACTATAGGAGTAGCAGGGCTTTGTGACAGTGCAGGTGCAACTTATGTGACTATTATGCTGGCAGTGTTTTTTACAAGTGTATTAAAGAGAAAGACGGCTGTTGCAGGTGACATTAAGACATATGTGCTCATGAAAGAGCAGATGTGTGCAGGAAGAACAGTACGTTGTAAGAAGATGGTATCAAGACATGCCTACAGTATTAATGGGATAGACTTTTACGGGGTTCTGAATGACAATAGTTTTAATATATTAAAAGATAATTATGATATAGTAATAATAGATATAGATTTTGGTGATGCCAAGGATACATTTGCAAGAATGACTGCTACACTGGCAGGGTGTGACAAGAAAATGCTTATAGGGTCAATGCTTCCGTGGAAATTCAAGGAGTGTATTAAAAAGATTGAGAGAATGGGCAGATTTCTTCATATAAAGGGATTAACTATGTATACATTGACCAATGGCACAAAAGAGAATGAGCAGTTATTGCAGGATTATGGAGTGAAGGTGGAATTAACACCGATAGAGCGCAATCCTTTTATGATAAGTGGAGAAAATCTTCACTGGTTTATGAAACTGTTAGTACCTTCCTATAAAGGTTATAATGGGGAAATAAGATAATATCACAAAAATAATATCACGGACAATTTAATAAAATGAGTATATCAATATTATTTATAATAGATTAATTAAAGATATATTCAGAAAAATGTATTAATGAAAAATATGTTAATAAATATAACAGAAAAATACATTAATATAAGTTAAAGGCGTCCCTTCGCCATACAATATACAAGGCGGGGTTAAATACATTTTGACCCTGCCAGTATTAAATGATACAATACTTCTGCAAAGATACTGTATATAGTCAGAATAATAAATATTATTGTTAATGCAATAAAGGCATATATTTAATGTCAGATCGGGCACTTCGTATACTTAATGAAGAAATACAATAAAGTCAATTATTTAGTGTCAGAGCGTGAGCGTAATAAATAACAGTATAGACAGGAATGGAGATAAGAATGAGAAGCAGAAGGAAACACAGATATAGAACCGGACTGATAGCAGTTGTGGCAGTGGTTGTTCTTGCCGCACTGGCAGCAGGTACATTTTTAGTAAAAAGATACGCTCCATCTAAGGAATGGATGGACGGTTATAAATATTTTGAGGTTGATAGTAATACCGATAAGACATTCGTTATAATTGATAATAAAAGTTACAGTGATATCGGAGTTATGAGAGATGATGTGTTGTATCTACCGGTGGATTTTGTGTCTGATTATATAAATGTAAGATTTTATTATGACAAAGAAAGTAACGCTGTTTTGTATACAGATGACAGCAGGACATATATATACGAGCCTGACAGCACAGGGTATAAGGACAGCGATGGTAATACATATGATAGTGAATATAAGATAGCGTGTGAGATAGATGGCACAATGTATATAGCATTTCAGTATGTGGCAGATTATACGAACTGCACATATGCATATGGAAGCAAGCCTTCAAGATTGTCTGTTAATATGATTAACGGAGAGGTCAGCAGGGTTACAGCTAAGAATGATATGTATATACGATACAGAGGCGGCGTTAAAAGTGACATTTTAGAGCAGATTAATAAAGGTGACAGCGTATATTATGTAGAAAGCTTTGACGACTGGATAAAGGTAATAAGTGCTACTGGGTACACGGGTTATGTAAAGAGCAGTGATGTAAGTGAAGTGTATACAGAAGTTCCGGATAATACATATGAGTCAGAGTATGCAGGGCTGTCAATAAGCCAGAAGGTTAAGCTTGGCTGGTTTCAGGTTGCTGGTACGGCTGGCAATGATAACTATACACAGCTTACAGGTCTGTCTAATATAAATGTTATCGCTCCAACCTGGTACAGCATTGCATCAGAAAATGGCAGTATGAGTAATTACTCATCGGCTTCGTGGGTTAATGCTATGCACAACAGAGGGTTACAGGTGTGGCCTTTAGTGGACGATTTTAATAAGTCAGTAGATTTTAAGGCGTTATATTCAAGCAGGACAGCAAGAAAGACAATGATTGATACGCTTATTAAAGATGCGAGGGTATATGGATATGACGGAATTAATCTTGATTTGGAAAATGTTAAGAGTGATTATGCTAAGGATTTCCTGCAATTTGTAAGAGAGTTGTCGGTTGAGTGCCATAAGAATAATATTATATTGTCAACAGATAATTACAAGCCGGAGGCATATAACAGCTGTTATAATCTTAAGGAGCAGTCAGATTATGTGGATTATGCAATTGTTATGGCATATGATGAGCATTATGCAGGTTCTGAGGCCGGTTCAGTTGCTTCACTTCCATTTGTTAAGGAAGCAGTTGAAGATATGACAGCATTAGTACCGGCTGATAAGGTTGTTGTAGGTATACCTTTCTTTACAAGAATATGGAGCGTATCACAGACTTCGACAACAAGCAGTGCAGTTGGTATGCAGGCGGCTATTGATGAGCTTAACAAAGACGGACAGACAGCCATATGGAATGATGATGCAGGACAGTATGTATGCTCATATGATAAAAATGGAGTAATCAGGAAGATATGGTTTGAGGAAGACAAATCAATCGAGGAGAAACTTAAGGTCGTAGTTGATAACAATACGGCAGGAATTGCGGTATGGAAGCTAGGACTAGAGAAAGCTTCTGTGTGGAATGTAATTAACCAGTATATTAATGATTAATTATAAATATTAGTATGTCGGAAATGCTTTAAGTACTTATAATTAATGAATAGTATTAAATAGATTAAAGGAATTGCGATGGCACAAAGCGCATACATTTTAATAAATGTGTAGTTGTGTGATAGTTATGCGTCCTGAATTAAAAATAGTACTGGTAGCAGTTGAGATTATTGTTGTTATAGCCGCGGCTTTAGCATTAGAGCAATGTGGCACAGGTTCTGGAAATTCAGACAAAGGATATATAAGCGGTGAATACTCCGGCGGGGCACAGGAAAATATTGATTATGAGGCAAAGACAGTTGCCATAGACAGCGGACACGGCGGTATTGACCCTGGAAAGATAAGTGCTGATGGCATACTTGAAAAAGATGTCAATCTGGCAATTGCTTCAAAATTGAAAATATTACTTGAACAGTCGGGAATTACTGTTATAATGACTAGGGCAGACGATAACGGATTGTATCAGGAAAGTGACAGTAATAAGAAAGCAGCTGATATGAAGAAACGATGTAGTATTATTAATGGAAGCAAAGCAGATATTGCAGTAAGCATACACCAGAACAGTTATGTAGGAGAAGCCTCTAAGGGTGCACAGGTATTTTATTACAAGCAGTCTGAGGAGGGAAAGAAGCTTGCTGGAATTATTCAGAAGAATATGATTAAAGAGCTTGATAATACTAATAAAAGAGTTGAAAAACCCGATTCTGCTTACTATATGCTGCGCAATACGCAGGTGCCAACGGTTATTGTCGAGTGTGGATTTCTGTCTAACAGGGAAGAAGCGTATAAGCTTAACAATGATGAATACCAGCAGAAGACTGCGTACAGCATATACTGTGGAATAATTGAATATCTAGGACAGAATTAAAGATTATGACGTAAGTTCCAGAATTGAAATCTGCCATTTACATCAGAATATAGTTCATTTAAGAACATTTTAAGAAAAAGAGGTGTGTAACAATGGATACAATTGTTGCGAAAATAACTAATGACAGTCTTACGGATAAGAAAATATATGAACAGGCTGGAAAGATTTTAAGAGAGGGAGGGCTTGTAGCATTTCCTACAGAAACTGTATATGGACTTGGTGCAGATGCACTTGACGAGGAAGCATCAGCAAAGATATATGCTGCCAAAGGACGTCCTTCAGACAATCCGCTTATAGTTCATATTGCAGATATAGAGGCTTTATATAAGCTGTCCTGTGAAGTACCAGACAAGGCATTAAAGCTTGCCGATAAATTCTGGCCTGGACCATTAACTATGATATTGAAGAAATCGGACATAGTTCCAGATTCAATTACAGGTGGTCTTGGAACAGTTGCGATAAGAATGCCAAGCCATAAGGTTGCGGCAGAGCTTATCAGAACATCAGGTGTGTATATAGCAGCTCCAAGTGCTAACACATCAGGAAAGCCAAGCCCTACAAGGGCAAGCCATGTAATAAAGGATTTGTCCGGAAAGATAGATATGATAATTGAAGATGATACTGTTGACATAGGTGTTGAGTCTACAATTATTGATCTTAGTGAAGAGGTTCCCACAATATTAAGACCCGGATATATAACTAAGGAGATGTTTGAAGAGGTTATAGGCGGGGTAAGAATTGACCCTGCGATAACGGAAGGTGTTAAGTCTGGAGTAGTTCCTAAAGCACCGGGTATGAAATATAAGCATTATGCACCTGATGCAGATCTTAAGATTGTTGAGGGTGATGAGGCTAAGGTTGTTGAATATATTAACGATAATGTGAACAGACTTATAAGTCAGGGATACAAAGTCGCTGTAATGACAACAGAAGAAGGAAAGCACAATTATAACAAGGGAATAATTGTTTCGATGGGACATAAAGATGATGAGCTGAGTGCGGCAAGACATCTGTATGCAGTATTAAGAGAGTTTGATAATGAAAATGTAGACTATGTATTTTCAGAGAGCTTCGAGACAGATAATGTTGGACGTGCAGTTATGAACCGATTGATAAAAGCGGCTGGACATACTATAATTAATATTTAAAGATCAATGGTTAATCATATGCCAGCTTAATTATTCATTAACTGGGTGGTGTCAAATTATGAACAGATTTAATAAAGTTATATTTATATGTATGGGTAATACCTGCAGAAGCCCTATGGCGGCTACTATAATGACCAAGCTTATGCCGGATATAAGAGTTGAATCAAGGGGGATGGTTGTGTTATTTCCAGAGCCATACAATCCCAAGGCTGTAGCTGTGGCGGCAAGACACGATATGATTATGCCAAGTAATGTATCGGTTCAGGTTGTTAATGATGATTTTGGCATAGATACGCTTGTTCTTACGATGAATTCGTCAATGAAACAGAAAATATATGATACCTTTGACAAGGCGATTAATGTATTTACGTTAAGTGAGCTTGCGGGTGAGGGTGATGTTGAAGTACCAGACCCATATGGCAAGGGTGTGGAAGAGTATAACAAATGTTTTGAACAGCTCTACAGCTATGTTGAAAAAGTAGTGAAGGTAATATCAGCACCTAAGAATGAAGCTGATTAAAGTTATATAGAAGTTAATAAAATACACAAGGAGATTATAATTATGATAGCAATTGGATGTGATCACGGAGCAATAGACCTTAAGAACCAGTTAATAGAACACCTTAAGAAGAAAGGTTATGAGTGTAATGATGTAGGAACTTATACTACAGAGTCGTGCGATTATCCTGTATACGCACACAAGGTTACAGACCTTATAACAAGTGGTGAGTGTGAGCTTGGTATCCTTTTATGTGGAACAGGAATTGGAATGAGTATGGCTGCTAACAAAGTTAAGGGAATAAGAGCTGCATTATGCAGTGACTGTTTTAGTGCACAGGCAACAAGAGAGCATAATAATGCAAATGTACTCTGTATGGGTGCAAGAGTTATAGGACCAGAGCTTGCATTCAGAATTGCAGATACATTTTTAGAGGCAGGCTTTAGCAATGATGAAAGACATATAAGAAGAATATCAATGCTTGAGGAGTAATATATATGAGCGATAAAAGAAAGGATTATATATCGTGGGATGAGTATTTTATGGGTGTTGCAAAGCTTTCAGCACTTCGTTCCAAAGACCCTAATACACAGGTTGGAGCGTGTATTGTAAGCAGTGACAATAAAATACTTTCTATGGGTTATAATGGACTTCCAAGGGGCTGTTCAGATGATGAGTTTCCATGGTGCAGGGAAGGTGACCCTCTGGATAATAAATATTTCTACACAACTCACAGTGAACTTAATGCTATACTTAATTATCGTGGAGGTACGCTTGATGGGGCAAAGATGTATGTCACATTGTTCCCTTGCAATGAATGTGCCAAGGCTATTATTCAGGCAGGAATAAAGACTGTTGTGTATGACAGTGATAAATATGCAGATACAGCCTCAGTTATTGCCTCTAAGAGAATGCTTAATGCGGCAGGCGTAAGATATTACCGCTATGAGCATACTAACAGGGAGATAACTATAGAATTATAAGAATTAATATGAAGCAGACATACTGTTAGTGTATGCCAGCTTCATATTCGTTAATGGTATTAATATATTCGTTAAATGTTCCGTCATATATTGTCTTAAGAAGCTTATCAAGCTTGTGGAGGGCGTTAACAAGCATAGCATCAGATATAAGCTTAGCACTTGCTGCATCAGCCAGCTCGTCAAGGTCTACAACACGGACAAATCCAGAATTCTCAATAATTACATCAGCCAGAAGATCGGTAAAGACATAGGTATCTGTGCCAGCGTCATAGGCTGTGTCAATTATGTCACAGTATATATAGGCAAGTGAATTATCTTCTTTGTAGAATTTACTTACCTTGAAACCATCATTAATAAGGTAATATGATATTCCGTGAGAGAATTCTGCCTTAGGATGGAAAGTTTTCCAGCTTGTTATAATGTGGCTGTCATCCTGATGAATTATAATGTCGTCCTTAAGACTTACACATTCATCAGGTATCAGGCGTTTGCGGAATAAAGTTGTCATACGCATTTCTCCTTAAAAATATTAAATTTGTATAATTAAAATTTCACATATTAATTATCAAAATTATATCAAGTAAACGTGTGAAATTCAATTTTTTTTGGACATATTTGGACAAGAAAATTTGTAGACAATTTAACAATTAAAGGTTATAATCGAATATATAATTAAAATGAGTGGGTTATAAGAAGAATATATGAACGAGGAAATGCTATGAAGAATATAGTATTAATATCCCAGCTTAGTATATGTGTAATGGTTCCTACGTTTCTCTGTCTTGCTATAGGATTATGGCTTGACGGAAAGTTTGGAACATATTTTACAATTCCTCTGCTTATTATTGGAATTGCTGCAGGTGCAAGAAATGCTTATGTGCTTGCTATGAATTCGATAAAACAGGATGAGCAGGCGAAGAAGCACAAGCAGGATAAAGAAATTGCAGAGAAAGTTGAAAAGTATAATGAAACTCATAAGTAGACGTATCCTTGATAGAATTATTGATATTAATCCCTCAATTCCAGGTATGCTTATTATTAATTTAATATATCTTATACTTGGTGAGATTATAATAATTGCATTGGTTCCGAATACAATGCGGTGTGCCATAGGATTTCTGGCAGGAGTTATATATTCGGTATTTGCAACATTTCATATGAGCAGTGGAATACGAAAGATAGTATATGGTGGTGCAGAGTCAAGAGCAACTATGATTATTGGTTATCTTATCCGTCTTTTGGTTATGCTTATATTATTCGTACTGTTATATTTCCTTAATATTGGAGATCTGCTATGTGCGGTTATTGGAATGTTTTCTATGAAGGTAGCGGCTTATTTACAGCCGTTCACTGATAAATTAATAACTAAAAAAGGAAGGTGAGAAGGTGGGAAGCTCTTATGTTAACACACTTGTAGCGTGTGATTCGAGTTTTATGATTCAAAGCCTGAAGGAATTCCATATTCCAGGCATTGATTATACTTTTAGTATTAACACGACACACGTTGCTATGCTGCTGGTTTCAGTCTTCATAATCATTATGGCCATAGTTGCCAGGGTGAAGATTAATAAGGTCAAGCCTGACGACACACCGGGAATGTTCCAGAATGCTATAGAGATTATAGTGGAGATGCTTGGAACTATGGTTGATGGAATTATGGGTAAGAATGCTAATAAGTTTGTCAATTATATTTCAACATTATTCTTATTTATAATTATATCTAACATATCCGGACTTTTTGGTCTAAGGCCACCTACAGCCGATTATGGTGTGACGTTATGCCTTGGTCTTATAACATTTATACTTGTTCAGTTCAACGGCATAAAGAAGAATAAGGGAGGACACTTTGCTGCTTTATTCCAGCCAATCTGGTTCTTATTTCCAATTAACCTGATTGGTGAGTTTGCAGTTCCGTTGTCACTCTCACTGCGTCTGTTTGGTAATGTTATGTCAGGAACAGTTCTTATGGGACTTATATATGACTTATTAAAGCCATTTACTATAGGATATCCTGCATTATTACATGCTTACTTCGACTTGTTCTCAGGTTGTATTCAGGCGTATGTATTTTGTATGTTAACAATGGTATATGTTAACGATAAGATTGCAGACTAGTATAGCTGGTCATAATAATTTATTTAACGGAGGATTTTAAGATGAATATTAGTGGACAGGAATTTATTCAGGCTATGTCAGCCATTGGTGCAGGTATTGCGATGATCGCAGGTGTTGGTCCTGGTGTTGGACAGGGTATTGCAGCAGGTCATGGTGCAGCAGCAGTTGGACGTAATCCAGGTGCTAAGTCAGATATTACATCAACAATGTTACTTGGACAGGCCGTTGCCGAGACAACAGGTCTTTATGGTTTCGCCGTAGCTATTATCTTAATGTTCGTTCAGCCATTTAAGGGCTAATATAAGACATTTAGTCTTGACGACAAATTTATTAAGATAACGGAAAGGAGGCCAACAATTGAATTTGGGAAGTACATTTGTGGTTCTTGAAACATCAGGAAGATTATTCGGCCTTGATTATCAGCTGCTTTTTGATGCTGCTATAACAGCTATCAACGTATTTATATTATTCCTGCTTTTGTCAGTTATTCTTTTTAATCCTGTACGTAATATGTTAAAGAAAAGACAGGACAAGATAACAAGTGACAGAGAAACTGCTAACCAGAGCAGAGAAGAAGCACTTGCTATGAAGGCAGAGTATGAAGAGAAGCTTAAGGCTGCTAATAAGGAGGCAGAGCTTATATTAAGTGATGCCAGAAAGACAGCAGTTCATAATGAGCAGAAGATTATAGATGAAGCCAAGGAAGAAGCTGCAAGAATTATCGAGAGAGCTAATAAAGAAGCAGAACTTGAGAAGCAGAAGGCAGCAGACGATGTTAAACAGCAGATAGTTGCAGTGTCAGCTATGATAGCTTCAAAGCTTATTGCTAAATCTATCGATGAGAGTGAAAGCAATGCAATTATTGAACAGACTTTAAATGAAATGGGTGAGAACACATGGCGAAATTAGTAGAAACAACTTATGGTGAGGCATTATTTGAACTTGCTGTCCAGGAGTCTAAGGTTGATGAACTATGTGAAGAAGCTCAGGCTGTAATTGATATTTTTAAAGATAATGAAGATTTGGTAAATGTTCTTAAATCTCCAAAGGTTGAGAAGAAAGAAAAGGAACAGCTTATTGAGAATATCTTTAAGAAGTTTGTATCTGAGGATATTACAGGACTTCTTGTGATAATGGTATCTAAGGACAGACAGACTAAGATAGTAAGTACACTTGAATATTTCATAAAGAGAATTTATGAGTATAAGAAGATTGGTGTTGCTTATGTAACTACAGCCAGACCTCTCACGGATAATCAGAAGCTGTCGATTGTAAGCAGATTGCTTTCAACAACTGATTATGTGGATTTCAAGATGAATTATGACATCGATGAATCACTTATAGCAGGTATGGTTATAAGAATCGGTGACAGAGTCGTAGACAGCAGTATAAAACATAAAATTGATGAGCTTACCAGGAATTTAAAGAATATCCAGTTAGCGTAAGCTTTAAGTTAATAGAAAGTAGGTGCATAAGGCTAATGAATTTAAGACCGGAAGAAATCAGTTCAGTTATAAAAGAACAGATAAAAAGATATTCAGCCGAACTTGAAGTATCAGAAGTAGGTACAGTAATTCAGGTAGCAGATGGTATCGCAAGAATTCATGGACTTGAGAAAGCTATGCAGGGAGAACTTCTTGAATTCCCAGGAGAAGTATACGGTATGGTACTTAACCTTGAGGAAGACAATGTAGGTGCAGTTCTGCTTGGTGATTCAAGAAACATCAGCGAAGGTGATACTGTTAAGACAACTGGACGAGTTGTAGAAGTTCCAGTAGGTGATGCGTTAACAGGACGAGTTGTTAATGCACTTGGACAGCCAATAGATGGCAAAGGTCCTATTAATACAGATAAGACAAGACAGATAGAGAGAGTTGCCTCAGGCGTAATCACAAGAAAGTCAGTAAGTGTTCCACTTCAGACAGGTATTAAGGCTATTGATGCTATGGTTCCAATCGGAAGAGGACAACGAGAGCTCATTATTGGTGACCGTCAGACAGGTAAGACAGCTATAGCAATCGATACAATTATCAACCAGAAGGGTCAGGGAGTTCATTGTATCTATGTTGCTATTGGACAGAAGGCATCAACAGTTGCAAGTATCGTTAAGACACTTGAAGAATATGGTGCAATGAGCTATACAACAGTAGTTGCATCAACAGCCAGCGAACTTGCTCCACTTCAGTATATCGCTCCTTATTCAGGATGTGCTATCGGTGAAGAGTGGATGGAGAATGGCGAAGATGTACTTGTTGTATATGATGACCTTAGTAAGCACGCAGCAGCATATAGAACACTTTCACTTCTTTTAAAGAGAGCTCCAGGACGTGAAGCTTATCCAGGTGATGTATTCTATCTTCACTCAAGACTTCTTGAGAGAGCTGCAAGAATGTCAGATGAATACGGCGGAGGATCACTTACAGCCCTTCCAATTATTGAAACACAGGCCGGTGATGTATCTGCATATATTCCAACTAACGTTATATCTATCACAGATGGACAGATATATCTTGAGACAGAGATGTTCAACTCTGGTTTCAGACCAGCTATTAATGCCGGTCTTTCAGTATCACGAGTTGGTGGTTCTGCTCAGATTAAGGCTATTAAGAAGATTGCAGCACCTATCCGTACAGAGCTTGCCCAGTACAGAGAGCTTGCTTCATTCTCACAGTTTGGTTCAGAACTCGATGCTGATACTAAGGAGAAGCTTGCACAGGGCGAACGTATCAGAGAGATGTTAAAGCAGCCACAGTATAAGCCAATGCCTGTAGAATATCAGGTTATTATAATATATGCTGTTACTAAGAAGTTCGTTATAGATATTCCAGTTGATAAGATTCTTGATTTTGAACAGGGCTTATTCGATTTTATAGATACTAAGTATCCACAGATCCCAGAATCTATTAAGGAGACTAAGGAACTTTCAGAAGATACAGAGAAGTTACTTGTAAGTGCTATTGAAGAGTTTAAGAAGACATTTAACTGCTGATTGATCAACGATTAACAGCAATTAATGCTTGGAATGGAGGTAAATTCTATGGCCTCAATGAGAGATATAAAAAGGCGTAGAGATAGTATTCA
The DNA here is from genome assembly GCA_900112995.1 of [Lactobacillus] rogosae. GTDB lineage: Bacteria > Bacillota > Clostridia > Lachnospirales > Lachnospiraceae > Lachnospira > Lachnospira rogosae. The sequence goes on from FONU01000014.1 coordinate 24,388, forward strand.
GAGTACAGGTCAGATTACCAAGGCTATGAAGCTTGTTTCCACTGTTAAACTTCAAAAAGCAAAGGGAAAGGCAGAGAGCACAAAGCCTTATTCAGATCTGATGTACGAAACGATATGCAATATGCTTGCCAGATCAGGTAACATCAATCATAAGTATCTTCAGGCTGGTGAGTCTGAAAGAAAAGCTGTTATAACAATAACGGCCAATCGTGGACTTGCTGGTGGTTACAATACTAATATAACCAAGCTTATTACAGAGAGCGGAATTCCTAAGGAAGATATTGATATAATTGCAATAGGAACTAAGGGAAGAGATTATCTTGCAAGAAGAGGTTACAATATAACAGATGATTGTTCAGATGTTATTAACGAACCACTTTATACGGATGCAAGAGATATATGTGATAAGCTTCTTGAAAGATTTGCGGATGGACAGATAGGTGAAATATACCTTGCTTATACATCATTTAAGAATACAGTTGTTCACGAGCCTAAGCTTATTAAGCTTCTTCCAGTATCAGTTGATACTGAGAGCGTGAGTGCTGATAAGGAAGATACAACACCTATGAATTATGAACCAGCCGAAGATGAAGCTTTGAATCTTATCATACCTAAGTATGTGTGCAGTCTTATATATGGTGCACTTATTGAAGCTGTTGCCAGTGAGAATGGTGCACGTATGCAGGCTATGGATAATGCGACAAGCAATGCCGATGAGATGATTTCTGATTTATCACTTAAGTATAACAGAGCCCGTCAGGCTTCTATTACACAGGAACTTACAGAGATTATTGCTGGTGCAAATGCTATCGGCTAATTAGAGTTTGTTATAACTCTTGGCGGGTCTGTGTATTCAGCCCGTGTACAATTAATTAACAATAGATGGAGGTAACAATGGCAGAGAAGAATATCGGTAAGATTACTCAGATTATCAGTGCTGTAATAGATATTAAATTTGCAGAAGGTAATCTGCCAGAAATCAATTCAGCCATCAATATAAAGACCAAAGACGGCGGCAAGCTCGTTGTAGAGGTTGCTCAGCATCTTGGGGATGATACAGTAAGATGTATAGCCCTTGGACCTACTGATGGTCTTGTTAGAGGTATGGAAGCAGAAGCCACAGGAGCACCTATTTCAGTACCTGTTGGTGAGCAGACACTTGGTAGAATCTTTAATGTATTAGGAGATCCTATCGATAATAAGCCAGCTCCAGAAGTAGAGCATATGCCTATTCACAGAAAGGCACCTACATTTGCTGAGCAGGCTACTAATACAGAAATGTTAGAGACTGGTATTAAGGTTGTAGATTTACTTTGTCCTTACCAGAAGGGTGGTAAGATCGGTCTTTTCGGTGGTGCCGGAGTTGGTAAGACAGTTCTTATTCAGGAGCTTATCAGAAATATTGCTACAGAGCACGGTGGATATTCAGTATTCACAGGTGTTGGTGAGCGTACTCGTGAAGGTAATGACCTTTACCACGAAATGATGGATTCAGGAGTTATCGAGAAGACAACAATGGTATTCGGACAGATGAATGAACCACCTGGAGCTAGAATGAGAGTTGGTCTTACAGGACTTACTATGGCTGAGTATTTCAGAGATAAGGGTGGAAAGGATGTACTTCTTTTCATCGATAACATTTATAGATTTACACAGGCAGGTTCAGAGGTTTCAGCCCTTCTTGGACGTATGCCATCAGCCGTTGGTTATCAGCCAACTCTTCAGACAGAGATGGGTGCTCTTCAGGAACGTATTACATCAACTAAGAATGGTTCTATCACATCAGTTCAGGCTGTATATGTACCAGCGGATGATTTAACTGACCCAGCGCCAGCAACAACATTTGCACATCTTGATGCAACTACAGTTCTTTCACGTTCTATAGTTGAACTTGGTATTTATCCAGCGGTAGATCCACTTGAGTCTACATCAAGAATTCTTGATCCAAGAATCGTTGGTGAAGAACATTATAAGGTTGCCAGAGATGTTCAGGAAATCTTACAGAAGTACAAAGAACTTCAGGATATTATCGCAATCCTTGGTATGGACGAACTTTCAGAAGAAGATAAGATGGTCGTATCAAGAGCAAGAAAGGTACAGAGATTCCTCTCTCAGCCATTCTTCGTTGCAGGACAGTTCACAGGACTTGAAGGACGTTATGTACCAATCAGTGATACAATTCAGGGCTTTAAGGAAATCATCGAAGGTAAGTATGATGATATACCAGAAAGTTATTTCCTTAACTGTGGAAGTATTGATGATGTACTTGCTAAGGTATCTAAATAGGTATCAGACACGGATATTAAAGTATAATTAGATATCTTGATAAGGAGAATAGATATGGCGGATACAGGTACAATGAAGCTTCTGGTTAATACGCCAGAAAGAGTATTTTTTAATGGTGAAGCCACATTTGTTGAATTAGCTACAAGTGAAGGTGAGATAGGTGTGTATCCACAGCATATCCCACTTACTGCAGTGTTAGTTCCATGTGTGCTGACTATTCACCAGAATGACGGAATTAAGAAGGCGGCTGTACACGGCGGTATTGTTGAAGTCCTTAAGGATAAAGTGACAATATTAGCAGAGATAGCTGAATGGCCTGATGAGATTGACGTCAATCGTGCCAATGATGCCAAGATAAGAGCAGAGAGAAGACTTGCCAGCAAGGACAGTAATCTTGATGTTCCTAGAGCTGAGATGGCATTAAAGAGATCACTTGCACGTTTAGGTGCTGCTGATTAATAATTAAAGTATATACCTTCCATTAACTGGTAATAATGTTATTAGTTAATGGGAGGTTTTTTATGTATAAATGCAGAAAATATAAATTACAGCGGATAGCTGTTACAATAGCGGCTATTCTGTGGATTGTTACAGCAGTGAGAAGCTTTATGGAAAGAAGTATATATGCGGTTAATAATACAGGCAGTGATATTGTTAGTATATTCAGCGAAAATGTGGATAACAATGTCCAATCTGACATAAGTGTGGATACAGAGCTGTCAGATAATTACTTATCTGAGCAGGCAATGTGCCTTATACTTGAGAAAATGGCATCAGAGATAGGAATTAACCGCTATAATATACAGTATTCTGGTAATAACTCTTATGAAAATGTGTATAATAACCGTTATATTTCACGGGAATGTGTATTAACGCAGGATTCTTTATATGGAACAGTAGTTATGGGGATAAAAGCGACAGATGAGGATAAGAACTATATAAGTATCCACATAAAGCTAGGCAAAGGAGTAACATCAACAACTGCATACAAGGCGAAGCTTGAAAAAATATGCAATATATACGGAATTGATAGTAATGTTAACGTATGTATAACAGGCCAGTGTGATGGCGATAAAAGCATAGAAGAAAGAAATCAGATAACCGGTAACATCTTAAGCCAGCTTGGTGCAAAAGAAGCAGAAGCAAGCCGAACTAAGGACTTGTATACAATATATGCCTATGACAAAGACACAGATGGCTATATGTACATTGGAAAGAAAAAGACCAATATTAATATATCAATGAATTATGATGAAACAACAGACAAGACCAATATATATCTGGCGACCCCAATTAACAGAGGGGACTATTAATAAAATTGCAGACTATCAGACCACTACATTTATTGAGATAATAGGCTTATATTAATTGCTACTTGTGTATTGTCCGCAAAGATATTAAAATAGTACAGTAAGCCTAAAATGGAGGTTATGATATTGGATATTACACAATTACTTGATATATGTATTAGCGATAAGCTTATAGATATGGTTATAAGCGGACAGAAGAATAAAAGCGAAGATAAGGCAGTAAAGGTAAGAATAAGACCAGTTATTCTTAAGAATGAGATTGAATACCAGGTGTCTGAATTTGTAGGAAGAAAGGTGTTACATTCTAACCATAGTGCTGCTGATGTAAAGAAGAAGATAATTGATTATATGACAGAGGATTTCAAGCAGGCACAGATTAATATGACTGATGCGGCTGCAACAATACTTTCAAGCAAGAGTAAGACATTGACCTGCAAATATAAAAAAGCAGGACAGTTGAAGGCACAGAGAGATCTGAGCCATAACAGAACCAAGAAATATATAATACAAGAAGGAAAGCCTGTGGCATTTATGATAGACCTTGGTGTTATGGGACAAGATGGTAAGATTATAAGAACAAGATATGATAAGTTCAGACAGATTAACCGTTTTCTTGAATATATAGAAGATATACTTCCAAAGCTTGATAAGGAAAGAGAACTTACAATAATTGATTTTGGCTGTGGAAAGTCTTATCTTACATTTGCTATGTATTACTATCTTAAGGAGCTTAAAGGATATAATATACGAATTATAGGACTTGACCTTAAGGCGGACGTGATAGAACATTGTAACGAACTTAGAACAAGGTATGGTTATGATAAGCTTGATTTCTATGTTGGAGATATAGCAACGTACAAAGATGTGGACAAGGTAGATATGGTGGTCACACTGCACGCCTGTGATACAGCAACGGATTATGCACTTGCCAAGGCAGTTAAGTGGGGGGCGGAGGTTATATTATCAGTGCCTTGCTGCCAGCACGAAGCTAACAGGACAATAAAGAGCGATATATTATCGCCGGTTATGGACTATGGCATATTAAAAGAAAGAATGGCGGCTATAGTAACAGATGCGGCAAGAGCCAAGCTTCTTACAGCTAATGGCTATGATACACAGATATTGGAATTCATAGATATGGAGCATACTCCTAAAAATCTTCTTATAAGGGCAGTTAAGAGTAGTAAAGAAGACATCTCTGCCAGAGAAAAGACTAAAGATATGTTAGAGGCATTGAATTTGGAACTGACAATCGACAAGCTTATATAAGAATGGAGATAATATGAGAAAATCTGATAAAAAGGTAAGTTCTAAGTATCTTGTACTTGGAATAATATTTATAGTTACGATGGTGCTCACATTTTTGTCAATGAGTTTTGAGTCAGTTACACCATCGGCAACAACTATGTCTGCGGCGACAATTCCTGTTATAACTATGCAGTCAGAAGAGGGCAATGAGTTCAATTCATTGCACGGTTTTACACAGGAGATTAATCAGGCACTGATTAATGATAATCTTACTCCAGTGGCAAAGACAAGACAGCTTCCTATTATTATTCACAATTATGGAGCTGAGGTGCAGGAGCTTACATATAAGATAAGAAATCTGTCAGATAACGGACTGATAGAGAATACCAAAGTTACAGAGCTTGTTAATAATGGTGAAACAATTACTGCCACACTGAATATCAAGAATCTTATAGATGATAATACGCAGTATGCTCTTGAGATAATATTAGAGACAAGCACACACGAAGAAATTCACTATTATACAAGAATTATTACAGGTGAAGACTATTCAATAGATGATAAGTTTGCATTTGTGGAGGACTTTAATGCCTGTACATTTAATCAGGACAGATTAAGTGAAATACAGAAGTATATAGAAACTTCGTCTGCTGGCAATAATAATAATTTTGGAAAGGTTAATATCAACAGCACATTAAGCCAGATTGGCTGGGGTGATATGGGACCATATGTAGAAAGCCAGCTTATACCGGTTATTAAGGAGATAAGCAAAGACGTGGCTGTAATAACATTTGATTATAAGATAGGTGCTATTAATGAATATGAATCTTATGACTCTTATAATGTGTATGAATATTACCGTATAAGACAGACTACAAGCGGATTTTATCTGCTTAATTATGAAAGAGAAGCTAACCAGATATTTGATGGTAAGAACGACATCTTATCAACAGCTAAGATTAATCTTGGAATACAGTCAGGAACAACAGCTGAATTTAATTCTGACGAGAAGGGAACTTATTCATACTTTGTCAATGAAGGTTCTCTGTGGTGCTACAATATTGATACTAATATGTATACAAGAGTATTCTCATTTAACGCCGATGAAACAGATGGCATAAGAGAGAACTATAACCAGCACGGAATAAAGATACTTAATGTAAGTAACGATGGCAACTGCGATTTTATAGTATATGGATATATGAACAGAGGTGAGCATGAGGGCGAGTCGGGCGTATCTTTGTGCAAGTATTCATATGAAGATAATATAGTAGAAGAAAGATTGTATATTCCAATGGATAAGCCATATGACATATTGTCACAGAATGTTGGCCGAATAGCTTATCTTGCTGATGAGAATACATTTTATATATTAATGGACGATACACTGTATTCGATAGATATTGTAAGTAAGGAAGTTATGACAGTAGTGTCTGGGCTTGTGGACGGAACATATGCTGTATCAGAAAATGGAGATGCCATAGCCTACAGTATGAATGGCAGATTATATAGTACAGACTCAATACGAATATTCAATATGAGTACGGACAGCGAGAAGATAATTAAGGCTGACGACAATGAATATATAAGATGTCTGGGATATATTAATGGAGATTTCGTATATGGCATAGCTGATAAAGCTGATATTCTTATAAAAGAGGATGGAAGCAGGACATTTGCAATGTATAGGCTTGAAATAATGGATTCTGATTACAATGTAATAAAGGAATACGAACAGCCGGGTGTATATGTAAGTGATGCTTCGGTAAGTGATATGCGTATCAATCTTACAAGAGTTGTGAAATCAGGTGATGGTGATTATGAAAGTACAAGTATTGACCAGCTTATTAATAAAGATGAGAATAAACAAGAAGATGGACTTACACTGGAAACTATAGTTACAGATAACAGAAAGCAGGAGCTTGCAATTAAGCTTATGAAAGCACTTCCGGCAGGCAGTGTGGAATTCAGGACATCTTCTGAGGTAAGTTATAAGGATAATGCACTGCTGGAGCTTGATAATGATTTTGCCGGTGATGGACGATATTATGTATATGGGTATGGACGTTTTCAGGATAGTACAACCCAGATATCAAAGGCTATAATACTTGCCAATGACACATATGGTTCAGTTAATGATTATAATGCTAACACAATATGGAAGCGTTACAGGAACACCTCAGCACAGATTAAAGGACTTAGTATAATTGATGCTGGTTCATCTCTTAGAACGGCATTACAGACAGTGGCTTCCTATGCAGGTGCACAGTTTGATATTAATGCTTATATACAGGATAAAACGGCTGACGAGATATTAAGCCTTATTCCAGGTGTTGCAGGACTTAGTGTGAAGTCAGTAACAGTCGATAAAATGCTCAATTTTATTGATAATGGCTGTCCGGTTATAGGCAAGAGCGGAAGTGAGTCATATGTAATAATTACAGGCTATGATTCTAAAAATATAACATATATAGATACTGCTTCTGATTCAATGGTAACAGTTGCATTAACTGATGCCAGCAAGATGTTTAACCAGTGGGAAAATGTATTTATAACTTATTACAAGAATTAAAGAGGATATGCAGATGGCTAAATCAACTAAGAAAAGAAAGAAAAGACAGAGCAAAAAGATAAAGATTATAAAAATTATAATACTATCAATAATACTTATTCTTCTTATAGCGGGCGGCATATATGCAGGACCTAAGATTGTAACAGTAATTCAGCTTGCGAATGATGCTAAGAGAATAGCAGATGAAAGTACAATAGATACATTTAAAGATGGAAAGACGACTATAATATACGATACTAATGGTGAACAGTTATGTACTATGAAAGCTTCTAAGGATATGTACTATATCCAGATGAGTGATATACCAAAGACACTTGCAAATTCATTTGTTGTAATGGAAGACAGGGACTTTTACAACCACTCAGGAATTGATATTAAGGCGATTATAAGGGCGGTTATAATCAACAGCCGTAACGATACAATAGTTCAGGGAGCGAGTACAATTACACAGCAGCTTGCCAAAAATGTATTCTTAAGCCAGGAGGTTACATGGGAGAGAAAGGTTAAGGAGATATTTTTAGCACAACATCTGGAAAAGAAATACAGCAAAGACCAGATTTTGGAATTCTATCTTAACAACATATATTTCAGTAATGGATACTATGGAATAGAAGCTGCGGCAAGAGGATATTTTGACAAATCAGCCTCAGAGCTTTCAGTATCACAGCAGGCATTTATTGCGGCTATACCTAATAACCCTACCAAGTATAATCCGTTGACTAATTATGATGCGACAATTACAAGAAGAAATCTCATTTTAAAAGAACTTCGTGATGCAGATTATATAGATTCAATGACTTATAATACAGCGATTGCTGAGGAGATAACAATAACAGGACAGAAAGCTGCTAATAAGAACAGCTCGGTTGAAACCTATGCAAGGCATTGTGCAACGGAAGAACTTATGAAATATTACGGTTTTACAATGCGTAATAACTTTGATACAGAAGATGAATATAATACATATGAGGAACTGTACCAGCAGTATTACTCATCATGCCAGCAGATGCTTATTAATGGTGGATATACAATATATACAAGCATAGATCCGGATATACAGGCTTCACTTCAGGAGTCCATAGATAATAATCTTTCATCATTTAAGAAGGTGTCAGATGACGGAATATATGAATTACAGGGTGCAGCGACATGCATTGATAATAGCACAGGAAATGTAGTTGCAATTGTAGGTTCAAGGTCACAGGATGATATTGATGGATATACACTTAACAGGGCATACCAGAGCTATAGACAGCCGGGAAGCTGTATTAAGCCGGTAATTGTATATGTGCCATATCTACAGCTTGGCAATAATCCGGATACAATAGTTAATGATGAGAAGATAGATGGTGGCCCATCAAATGCAGATGGTGTATATGCCGGACAGATGACACTTAGAACAGCAGTAAGCAAATCTAAGAATACTGTTGCATGGAAGATATACAGGGACGATATAACACCTAAGGCTGGTATTGGTTTTCTTCTTAATATGGGCTTCCATAAAATATGGATGGATAAATCAACCAATGCTGCGGCACTTGGAGGCTTTACTTATGGCGTATCGACAGAGGAGATGGCTGGTGCATATGCAACAATCGTCAATGATGGTGAATACAGACAGCCAACCTGTGTTGAGAAGATACTTAACACATCAGGAAAAGCGATTGTAGATACCTCTAAGAGAGGTTCAAGAGTATATGATACTAATTCATGCAGAATGATGACAGATATGCTCCGTACTGTGGTAACAAGCGGAACAGGTGTTGGGGCAGAACCATCTAATGCAATTGTAGCTGGTAAGACAGGTACAACCAATTCTAATAAGGATGCGTGGTTCTGTGGATACAGCCAGTATTATACAACAGCTATATGGATGGGATATGATTATCCTAAGACATTAAGCTCAGTTAAGACTCTGGCTATATTTAAGGATTTTATGTATGATATACATAAAGATAAGAAAAAGGTAGAATTCAAGACGGCAAATGGTTCTTATACGAAGAAGAACCAGACTGAAACTGAGACACAGAGCCAGACAGAAGAACAGACAACAACACAGCAGGAAACTACTACTGTAACTCCAACGACAAAGGCGGCAACGACAACACAGCAGGCTACTACTAAAGCACAGACGCCAACGACACAGCAGGCTGCTACTAAGACACAGCAGACAAAGGAACAAAAGACTGGAGAGTGGGAAGCACCTACTAAGGAAGATGCACCTGCACAGAATATAAGTCCGTATTAATTAATCATAAGGTCTAAATAAAAAATCACGGTCAGGTGTGTTATTAACAATACCTGACCGTGATTATTATATTTAATATATTAAATGTTATTAACATTCATTAATATATTAATAATTGCCTTTGTTTAATTTCAGGCTTAATTCTTCTTTAACTTCTTAAATAAGCCTTTCTTAGCTTTCTTTTCTTCAACAACTATCTTGCCACCGCGAACTGACTTAATTCCTGTGATGTAGATACCACTTACCTCAGCCTTAACTTCCGCCTTGATAGGTATCTGGTCGTATACCTTAGGATCAGCCATAAGTGTCATAACCTTAGGACCAATCTTAGCTTTAACTACAGGAACTTTGCTTCTCTGAAGATACTTAGGTGTCTGTTCAAGAACAATCTTAGGAAGTCCTGCTTCTTTAAGTTTCATTTTCTTCTTGTCTATAATCAACATAGACATAATCTGCTTAGCGGCATCAATCTGTGCCTGATTCTCTGTCTGCTTCTTACGAAGCTTGTTACCAACAATAATAAGAGCTATTAAAGCAACAACGAGGATTGCTATAATAACTAATAAAACTATCGACCATACTGGCATATAAGTTCTCCTCCTGTATAATATACAAATAATTCACAATTCAAACTGAATTCACAAAGTTCATTATATCACGGAATATAAATAATGAAAAGAATAATATATTGAAAATGCGTAAGAAAATGTGTAATGCTTACACAAGATTCTGGTTCTTCTCATAAGTAGAAAGTATAATATCGTGTATATATGTTGCTACATTTTTCTTCTCATCAGGTGACATTAATGACATATCTACCGGCGTTCCGAATTCAATAACAGTGTGGGCTTTCTTAAGGAAAGGCTTCTGGTCTTCAAATATTGCAGAAGTATTATTCTGTGTTACAGGAATAATAAGACTGTGTGATTTCTCAGCAAGCTTAAAGCTTCCGGCGTGGAATTCCATAACCCCCTCACCCTTGTTACGTGTTCCCTCAGGGAAAATAACTAAAGAGGTGCCGTCTTTAATATATTCAATTCCCGAAAGTATTGATTTGAGGGCTTCCCTTGTGTTCTGTCTGTCGAGTAAAAGACAGCGGATATTACGCATCCATACACGAAGTATAGGTACTTTTGCCATCTCCTTTTTGGCAACATAAGCCGCTCTTGTCTTTATATAAGTATAAGAAATAATTACATCAAAGAAACCACGATGATTACCTACAAATAATACAGGCTTGTCTGTTGGAATGTTCTCAACACCAATAGCAGTCGTCTTAGTTCCACATACGAACAATATAAGCCTGAACATAAAGCGTGCAACCGCATCAGAAGCTTTCTCCTTAGCAACAGGGTTCTTCTTTCCGATAAGCCATAAGATAGGAAGTGCAATTAAGCTGAATACTGCAAATATAAGCAATAACAGCACTACGATAATAAGTCGAATCATATAATCCTCATTTCTACAGATAATAATCTGTCGTAATAATTAATTAATATACGCTTTCGCGTTGTCTGAATAATATTTAGAACCATCATTAGTCATAAATACAGCCTCAATGCCTTCAAGCGAATTAATGAGTTTCATACCGTCATCAAGTCCTAATACAAAGCAGGTTGTGCTAAGACAGTCGCCAACCGTTGACTCACTTGAAATAATAGTCACATCACATAAGTTGTTGTCATAAGGGTAGCCAGTGGCTGGATTTAATATATGGTGGTAAAATGTACCGTCATCTGAATAGAAGTATCTTTCATATGTTCCAGATGATACAACCGAATAATCATTAATATGAAGTACTTCCATATATTCGCCGGTTTCAGTAAATGGCTTCTTTACCGCAATATTGAAATCTGAGCCGTTACGCTTCTGACCTATACATAATACATTGCCGCCAAGATTAATGATAGCACGTTCGACGCCATTATCAATAAGATAAGCTTTAATCTTATCGGCAATGTAGCCCTTGGCAATCGCACCAAGGTCAAGACAGTATCCGTCAGGTATGGATATGTGATGAGTGCCGTCATTGTCGGTGCTTAATGAAACCTTGGTATAATCGACATATGCAAGTGCATCTGTTATGGCAGAACTGTCAGGTACATCTGGGGTATCAGTATTAAAATCCCATAAACGTGACACGCTTCCTATTGTAATATCAAAAGCACCATAGGATAGCTGGCTGTAGTAAAGCCCAAGTTCAATAAGCTCATAGAGTTCATCACTTATAGCAGTTGTCTGCTGGGTGTTGACTTTATAAAGCTCACTTGTTTCAAGGGTTCTTGAGAAAATGTGTTCGTAATAATCACACAGGCCAAGAGCATCGGATAATACATTTTTATTGACATTAGTATAAGAGTCAATCTGTACATAAGTATTAAGCTTGTAATCAGTTACGCTTATAGGTGAACTCAGAGCAAGCTTCTTACTGTTACAGCCCGTCAGTGCTGACAGCATACAGTTTATAATAACAATACATAGAACTAAAGAAGCTGTCCGATGTCTTAGATGTGCAGGTTTTTGCAAAATTACTAAATTATTCATATTACTCCTTAAATAAGTTATACATATGTATAAAGTATATCAAATATTGAAAAAAATGTGAATTCACTTTTATTTTGTATTGGATTATGTTATAACAAATAAAGTGTCAAAAATAAAGAAATGAGGATATTTTATGAAAAAGAAATTAGTAAGCCTTATGTTAGTGGCAGCTATGACAGCTTCACTTACAGCATGTGGCTCTAAAAAGACAGAAGAACCAACTTCTACAGTACATAAGAGCATAACAGCTGCAGAATATGATGCTGCTATTACATCAGATGCAGCAATTTATAAAAAAGCATTTACAATGCCTGAGTACAAAGGAATTCAGGTAACAGTTGATAAGTCAGTACTCAATGTTGCAGAAAGTGACGTTGACGATTATATCAATAAGAATATAGTATCAGCGGAAGCTACAACAGAGAATGTTACAAGTGGTGTAACAGCTGATGGGGATACAGTTATACTTGATTATTCAGGTAAGCTTGATGGCGAGGCATTCTCAGGTGGTACAGCAACAGATACTACATATACAATAGGTTCAGGTAACTTTATATCAGACCTTGATAAAGGACTTGTAGGACTTACAGTAGGCCAGGAATATGATATTCCTTGTACTTTCCCAGATAATTACACATCAGACCTTGCAGGTAAGAGTGTAATATTCACAGTAAAGGTTACAGCAATCCAGAAGACAACTTACCCAGAGATAACAGATGAATGGGTAGTTAATAACAAAGAAAGTCTTAATCTTTCAGGTGATACAGTTGCAGATTTCAGGGAAGAAGTAAGAAAGATAGTAGAAGCTAATGCTAATGATACTTATCTTAATAACACATTTACATCAGCATACCAGATTATAAGCGAGAATATCGGAGATGTTAATTATCCACAGGATGAAATAGATTCATTGGTAGAAGTACTTAATACTAATATTGAGAGTGAATTTAACACTTATGGTTCATACTATGGCATATCAGATTTAGATACATATAAGAAATCAGTATATGGATTTGATTCAATTGACGCATTTAATGAATATGCTACATCATCTGCACAGCAGTATCTTTTACAGAAAATGATAGTAACCATTATTGCCGCAGATAATGATATTCATGTGTCAGAAGATGAAATTAACTCATATGGTAACGATTTAGCTCAGTATTATGGTTACGATGACTTCAATGCAATTGTAGATGCAGTCGGCAGTGAAGTTGTATCAGAGATAGGTTATGAAATACTTTATCAGAAAGTTGTAGAATTTGAGTGCAGCCAGATTACAGAGGTAGAACAGTAAAATGAATGAATTGGTACCAAAGATATTTGATGTAATGAAGACATATTCCAAGGACCAGTTAGTAAAGGATATAGTGGCAGGGATTATTGTTGCGATAATAGCCCTGCCATTATCCATTGCACTGGCACTTGCATCAGGAGTAAGCCCGGAGCAGGGTATATATACAGCAATATTTGCTGGATTTGTTATTTCCTTCTTAGGAGGAAGCAGGGTTCAGATAGCTGGACCTACAGCAGCATTTGCTACAATAGTAGCTGGTATAGTTGCGAAAAATGGTATGGATGGACTTATAGTTGCTACAATTATGGCAGGTATAATACTTGTTATTATGGGGCTTCTTAAGTTCGGTAACCTTATAAGATTTATTCCTTATACAATAACTACAGGTTTTACATTTGGTATTGCTGTGACTATTGTTATAGGACAGATTAAAGATTTTCTTGGCCTTACTTATCCGGCAGGAACTGCTACAGTTGAAACTATGGATAAGTTAAAGGCGATAATTGCCAATATAGGAACATTTAATATAAAAGCATTAATAGTTGGTGCGGTATCACTTGCAATTCTTATTATATGGCCTAAGTTCAAGTCTCTTGATAAAATTCCACCATCACTTATTGCGGTTATAGTATCAGTTCTTATGGTTAAATTCATCGGACCATTAAAAGATGTCAATACAATCGGAAGTCTGTATACAATAAAGAAAGGACTTCCAGGAGTGTCAGTACCATCAGTTAATATGGATATGATACTTACACTTCTTCCAGATGCTCTTACAATAGCGGTTCTTGCAGGAATAGAGAGTCTGCTTTCGTGTGTAGTATCAGATGGAATGATAGGTTCAAGACATAAGCCTAATATGGAGCTTGTTGCACAGGGAGCAGGTAATATCGTATCCGCACTTTTCGGTGGTATTCCAGCGACAGGCGCTATTGCAAGAACAGCGGCTAATGTCAAGAATGGTGGACGTACACCTATAGCAGGTATGGTTCACTCAGTTACACTTCTTATTGTGCTTGTGGTGCTTATGCCATATGCGGCCTGGATACCAATGCCAGCCATTGCGGCAATTTTATTTATTGTTGCATACAATATGAGTGGCTGGAGAGAGATGGTTAATCTTGTTAAGCACTCACCAAAGTCAGATACATTAGTATTACTTACAACTATGGTGCTTACAGTTGTATTTGACCTTGTTGTGGCTATAGAAGTAGGTATTGTTATGGCTGCACTTCTTTTCCTGAAGAGAATGGCAGACGTAACAGAAGTAAGAAGCTGGAAATATATCGGGGAAAATATTGATGAGAATAACGACCCTGAGAGTATTAATTTAAAGAAAGTTCCTGATAAGACTTTAGTATACGAAATAATCGGACCAATGTTCTTTGCGGCAGCGGATAAGTTTATGGATATACATATGGAGTCAGATGTAAAAGTAGTTATAATCAGAATGCGTGGTGTTCCAGCTATGGATATATCAGCATTGCGTTCGCTTAAGAATATACACAATGTATGTAAGAAGCGTGGTATAACTATGGTATTATCCCACGTCCAGGAACAGCCTAAGTCTATGATGGAGAAGGCTGGATTTGCGGCAGAAGTTGGAGAAGATAACTTCTGTGCTAATATTGATGCGGCGTTGGCATATGCACAGGAGATAGTGGGGTAAGAGCGGCAAGAGCGGAGCTGGCAGACGGACGGATGGACGGCGAAAGGCGGGACAGCCCCCTGCCGTGTGGAACTGCGGATAAGACAATTGGATATTACCGGGTGTTTCCGAGGGAGTGTTGTGGCGGTGGACGCACACGCTCATATTCGGCATCCTGCCTCAGTATTCGCTTGACCAGACCTCGTGTCTGGTCATTGCTGTTTATGGGGGCGGAAACACTGGTAATATCACAATTCTCTTATAATGCAGTGCCACGCGGCAGGGGGCTGTCCTGCTTTTCGCCTGTTCGTTGCCAGTTCGTGCGGGGCGGGGCGGGCAATGCGCTGTGCTGTTGCCCTTGGGGAAGGAGAAAAATGGTTATGGTGTATTTGTCAGGAAACTGCCGAGCAGTGTGGCGGCGTTGCTGCCTTCAATCGCGGTGAGTTCGTCCGGGGTGAGACCGCTTGTCCTTAGGAGGTGGAGGGACTCGGACTGGTCGGACCAGGGGCTGTCTGTTCCAAAGAGAATGTGGTCAGAGCCATGTGTGCGGACCATCTGGACGAATTTCTCTTTGGAGAGGAAGTTGTTGTCCGGAGTGCTTTTTAAGACAAGTGCAGTGTCGAGCCATACATTTGGTGTTCCAATTAGCTGGTCACATACTTCGTCATACATAGACCAGCCACCCATATGGGCTAATACAAGTTTGTGTGGTGGGACTTCTTTTATCATATTGGCAAGGCGTTCAACGCTTGCCTCATCACAGTTAGGAAAGCTTATATCCATACCGCAGTGGATAGATACAATAAGGTCGTTGTCGTTTGCACATTCTATTATTCTAAGACATCTTGGGTCATCTATATTGGTGCGCTGGAATACAGGGTGAAGCTTAATTCCTGGAACACCAGCTTTGGCAAGGTCACTTATTATAGTCTTGTAGTCATCATTATCAGGATGAATTGTACCAAATGATATTATTCCAGTAGATTTAAAGGATTTATTAGTTTCTATGGCTATTTTGTTGATAGTCGTATGCTGTGACGGCTTTGTTGCTATAGGCAGTAAGACAGAGTAATCAATGCCAGCTTTTTTCATAGAAGCTTTGATAGAGTCTACACGTCCATCCAGATAATTAGGTATACCGCCGCTTTGAGCAAGTCGTCCTACGGCACGGTCCGCAATGTCATCAGGAAAGCTGTGAGTATGAAAATCTATAATCATAAATATCCTCATTTCTGCGCCCCAGTTATAAGTATAGCGTGTCGGGTGCGCATAACACTAATTCATATTTTTACCATTTAAGAACGCATTTAAACATTTAATAATTAAATGATAACATAATAAAAGGAGCAGGTCAAAACGCGCAGAACAACCTGCCTATATGGATTTCTTGTTGCATATTATGTGGAAAAACCACAGATAATTATTGTATTATACTAGGTGGTTTATATGCTGGCAATATGGATATAGTCAGTAAAAGAGAAGAATGGTAGAATTTAGATGACTAGCCTTTTTAAAATGTATAATTTTTCACAATTTTCACATACTACCCATACAACGCAATATATGGAAAATAGTTCGATAAACCATTGAATGAGCATAGAGAAACAGCGTGTATGGATTATGTTGAAAATAAGGAGGATTGTATGAAAGCCACTGGAATTGTTCGTCGTATAGATGATTTAGGAAGAATTGTAATACCAAAGGAGATAAGAAGAACATTAAGAATAAGGGAAACTGACCCTATGGAGATATATACAGATATGGATGGGCAGATTGTGTTAAAGAAATATTCTCCGATGGCAGATGTATCGGAATTTGCAGTAGAATATGCGGAGTCCATAGCACAGAATACAGGAATGACAATTGCAATAACTGACAGGGATTGTGTTATTGCGGCAGCAGGAACACAGAAAAAGAATGTACAGGGAAAGCATATTACCAAAGAACTTAATGATATTATGGATAAAAGGCAGAGTGTTGTAGCAAGTGCCAGTGAGAATGATTATGTAAAAGCGGTAACAGACTATGATTGTGAGTCAGAGGTGATAAGTCCGATAATATGTGCCGGAGATGTTCTGGGTATGGTTATTATGTTTGGCAATGACAAGAAACAGAAGCTTGGCGAGAGTGAGAAAAGAATAGTTAAAGTTGCGGCGGATTTTTTGGGCAGACATATGGACAATTAGCAGATAATTTTAATATAATAATATGATGTAAGGCAAAATACCATTTGCCATATACATCTAAATGCCAGAAGTTAGAAATATTGCACGGCTTCAGGCATTTACATATTAATATAAGTTAATTACGATTGGCAGACATTCCGGAGGAAGATTATGAGATTAGATAAATATTTAAAGGTTTCAAGACTTATTAAAAGACGTACAGTAGCTAATGATGCGTGTGATGCAGGCAGGGTAATGATTAATGGTAAAGTGGCTAAGGCATCAGTTGATGTCAAGGCAGGAGATATAATAGAGATATCTTTTGGTAATAAGAATGTTAAGGTAAGGGTTACAGACGTAAAGGACACAGTTAAGAAAGAAGAAGCTAAGGAGATGTTTGAATATATTTAATGATTAAGTATATTTAATGTTTGAGCATATCTAATAGTTTAATGTGTTTAAATAATAGTTATAATTAAGCATTTTTTGGCGTACCGCCTAATATATTAGACAGGTAAGATAAATGTATAATATATGGAGGCAGTTATGGACGATATTAAAAGGGTAAGACATCCTCATGCAGTAAGAATGGAAGATAGAAAGAAGGCTCAGTTTACTGGTATTACTGACGTTGTATCCTTTGAACCGTCAAAGGTAATACTTGAGTCAGATTATGGCGTTATTGTTATAAAAGGGGAGTCACTTCACGTTAATAAGCTGTCAGTTGAGAAGGGGGAGCTTGATGTTGATGGCAGGGTTGACTCACTTGTGTATTCACAGAACAGCATAAGTATGAAAAAAGGCGATTCATTAGTGAACAGGTTATTTAGATAATTGTGAATACATCTTTTAGACATTATAAAGATTATTTAATTATATAAGTCCAGCAGTAGCGGGGAATAATGCTTATGTTAGGTGATATTATATGGGAGAGCGGCACATTTTTATATGCACTTTGGTGGGGAATGGTGCTTGCATTTCAATATGATACGATAAGAATAATAAGAAGAATAATAAGACACCGGCGTGTATTTATGATTGCTGTAGAAGATGTTATATACTGGATATATGTAGGAATACGGATATTTATTATATGTTTCTATGTTAATAGCGGAATTATAAGATCATTTATTGTAGTGGGGCTTGTGTGCGGTGCAGTTCTATATCTTAAGGCGTTAAGTGTGTATTACATAAAATATGGAGTAAGACTTGTAGGAATTTTACTGAAACCATTGAAAATGCTTGTGTCTGTGATTAGAATAGTGTTGCAGTCATTAAGGAAAGACAGACCGAAGAATGGAGAGATATAGATGAGATTTGAGACAAAGAGAGAAAGGGAACAGCGAAGAAAAAGACAGAAACGCTCAGCAATTCTGGGTATGGTATTTGCTATGCTTGTTGTTGTGGGACTTGGTGTGCTTTTATGGAATGGCAAGAAGAATATTGAAGCCAAAAATGTAGAGTACGAAAAGCAGATTAAAGAGCTTCAGGAACAGGTTGATGAAGAAAAACAGCGTACAGAAGAGCTTAATGAATATAAGAAGTATGTGCAGACGAAGAAGTTTGCGGAGGAGATTGCCAAGGATAAATTCGGACTTATATATCCAGATGAGATAATATTTAAAGGGAAGAAGTAACGTAACAGGGTTCGACACATTTTTTATATAACTGCTATTATAATGGTGTTCGGTTTAAGAAAACAGTATATTTAGACCAGAAATGAGGGGCTATGGCAGTTAAGAATGATGGATTGTGTATGACTTATACGATAAACAGATTGTCCGAAACAGCTAAGACGTTTCGCCGTCTGGGAGAAGCATATGAGTGTGCATCAGGTGATGAAGCACAAAGTCCCAGCTTTAAAAGACAGTTGTTTCTTGTTGCAGATATTCTTGAGGACTGCACGCTTATGCAGTTACAGGCAGATAAGCCGTCTAAGGGAATTGCAAGAGATATGGCTTCAAGGGCACTTGTCGCAGGAATAGTTATTAAAGATGTCAATATATTAAAAGACAAGACAGGCAGGAGTGAAGTTGTTATACTTGCAAGAACTCTTGGCAAGGGCTGTGTCGCAGAGAGAAAGATACGGAAAATAGTATGTGATGTTATGGGGATTGGATACTATTCAGACCATAATAACAGGCTTGTCATTAACGACAACTGCCAGCAGTATGTGTTTCATCAGGAGAACCGTTTCCGATTTTTATCAGGA
This sequence comes from [Lactobacillus] rogosae, assembly GCA_900112995.1. GTDB lineage: Bacteria > Bacillota > Clostridia > Lachnospirales > Lachnospiraceae > Lachnospira > Lachnospira rogosae. The sequence goes on from FONU01000014.1 coordinate 43,918, forward strand.
GTTGCAAGAAAATGTAAAGAAAAAAGCGGCTTTAATGGCGATAATTTTATGGTATCAAGCCTGTCGTGTGGTAAAGTTGTGGCGGCAATTGCAGATGGCTGTGGAAGTGGCAAGAGGGCATTTATTGAGAGCAGAATGGTTATAGAACTTATGGAGAACTGTATAGATGCCGGATTTGAGGAGAAGACAGCCATAGATTTTATCAATACGGCATACATTAATTGCAGTGGCAAAGACAGCCCTGTAACTATGGATATGAGTGTTGTTGACTGCCAGTCAGGTATGATGCATTGCATAAAGTTAGGGGCAGTATCTACATTTATTAAAAGGGAGGGCTGGGTTGAGATAATCAAATCGTCCACACTTCCTATTGGTGTGCTTGAAAAGGTAGATTACGACTGCACAGCCAAGAAGTTGTACGATGGTGACTATGTAATTATGGTGAGCGATGGTGTGCTTGATAATCTTCCGTGTCTTAATAAAGAGGAGAAAATGGTAGAGATTATCGAGGAAGTTGTAATGAAAAAGCCTAAAGCGATAGCTGACGAGATACTTAGAAAGTCAATGTCATATAATAATTGTGAAGTATGTGATGACTGCACAGTGCTTGTGTTCGGACTGTTTGACACCTACAACAAATAAATATATAATTGGGCAATATTGCCATATAAAACAACAGGAGAAAGCATTTAATATGGATGTTAATAATATAGAGAAAAAGGTATGGGCATACATAAAGGCTAATAATATGCTTGAGGATTGCAGTAATGCAGTTGTCGGTGTGTCAGGCGGAGCAGATTCTGTCTGTCTTATGATTATGCTTAACGATTATATTATACATAATAATAAAGACGTAAAGCTTCATATTGTACACGTTAATCATGGTATAAGAAAAGAAGCCGCTGATGATGAGCAGTTTACAAGAAAGCTGTGTGAAAGTCTTAAGCTTGATTATCATTGCTACAATATAGAATGTGAAAAAATAGCAAGGGAGAATAATCTTACTGTTGAGGAAGCTGGAAGACTTGAAAGATATGATATATTTGACAAGCTTTCAAAGCAGTATGATAAGACAAGGATATTTGTTGCCCATCATATGAATGACCAGGCAGAAACGGTTATTATGAATATGGCGAGGGGTACATCACTTAAAGGAATAAGAGGAATTGTGCCGGTGAGGGATAACATATGCCGTCCTCTTCTTTGCATAACAAGACAGGACATAGAAAGCTGGCTTGTGCTAAGAAACCAGTCATTTGTGACAGATGTGACTAATTATGATAACGATTATACAAGGAATTCAATAAGAAATGTCCTGTTGCCATATATGGGTGAGCATATTAATAAAAATGTTGTGCAGAATATTGCATTTATGGCGAAAGAAGTAAGGGCGGTTGAGAATTTTGTTGATAAAGAAGCAGACAAGCTGTACAAAAGCTGTGCAATACAGGATGGTGCAGGGATAAGATTATCAGTTGAACAGCTTGGGCAGGCAGATGAGGTGCTTGGAAAAAGAGCTATATATAAGGCGCTTGTTAAGCTTGCAGGAAGGGCTAAGGATATATATTCGGTCAATGTATATGATGTATACAAGCTTATTAATCTTCAGACAGGAAGAAAGGTAGACTCGGTATATGGAATAAAGGCAGTGCGTGAATATGAATATATTGTGCTTGAAAGAAAGAACAGAGCAGAGAATACATTTTCTGACACAGCAAGTAACAGATATAGAGCGGACACAGAGCTAACAGCAGATGCAGGACTTGAAGAGGTTCATCGCATAGATATCACTAAATGTAGTAAAGATAGAGAAGTAATTGTTGATATAGATAAGACAGTATATATACCGGAGTATGATAAAATGTATTCAGCAAGTATCAAAATGTCCGTTTATGACAATAATGATAATGACGAAGAATTGGTGGAGAATGCTTCAAATGGTAAAATTTGCGTAAATAAATTGAATAACAGCTATACGAAGTATTTTGATTATGATAAACTTAATAAGTTACTTGATATCAGATTTAAGAATGTCGAGGATAGGATTGTGGTATCGGAAAGCGGTAATACCAAGAAGCTTAAGAAAGAACTGACAGACCGCAAGATACCTGCTTCACACAGAGATGAAATACTGCTTGTGTGTGATAATAACCGCGTGCTATGGGCGTGTGGTGTGCGCAGATGCGAAGATTGCAGGGTCACAGGCTCTACAAAGAACGTATTTAAAATACAGCTTATATTGAAAGAGAGGAATTAATTATGTCAAATAAGCACAAGATAAGTGTAATGATTTCAGAGGACAAACTTCAAGAGAAGATAGCAGAGATTGGTGCTAAGATTAGCGCTGATTATGAGGGTAAGGAAATTAAGCTTATATGTATTCTTAAGGGAAGCATATTCTTCTGCTGTGAACTTGCCAAGAGAATAACAGTTCCAGTAAAGATAGATTTTATGCAGACTTCAAGCTACGGAAGCGGAACAACTTCAAGTGGTAATATTGTAATTAAGAAGGAACTTGATGAGTCTATAGAAGGCGAACATGTAATAGTTGTAGAAGATATTATCGATTCAGGTAATACTTTATTCAGACTTATGCCTATGTTAGAGGAAAGAAATCCAGCAGACATATGTATATGTACACTTCTTGATAAGCCAGACAGAAGAGAAGTTGATATAGATGTTAAGTATAACGGATTTAATATTCCGGATGAATTCGTTGTAGGATATGGCCTTGACTATGACCAGATGTATAGAAATCTTCCATTTATAGGAGTTGTTCATCTTGATGATGAGAATTGATTATTACCTAATTACGAATATATGTAAGAATGGAGATTGATATGGATAATAAGAAAAATGTAAGATTTTCAGGAATGGGAATCTATATGATTATTGTGATTATAGCAGCGATGTTTATTATGTATGTTGCAAGAATGAATACAGGTACAAGCAATTATACTTATAACGAATTAGTTAACGATATCAGCAAGGGTAAGATAGAGAGCGTATCCATAAGACAGAATGCAGAAGTTCCAACTGGTGTTGTAACTGTTAAGGTGAGCGGTGAGCAGTCAGTTAAGAGTGTATATGTATCAGATGTTAAAGATGTAGAAGAACTTTTACTTGATAAGAATATAGAATATACACTTAAAGATGTTGCAAGACAGAGTGTTATGCTTACAACTATACTTCCATTTGGCTTAAGCCTTCTTGTTATTGTATTCATTATGATGATGTTTACAAGACAGGCTGGTGGCGGTGGCAATGCCAAGATGATGAATTTTGGAAAGAGCAGGGCCAGAATGATAAGCAGTGCTGATAATAAAGTTACATTTAAGGATGTAGCTGGTCTTCAGGAAGAAAAAGAAGAACTTGAGGAGATAGTTGATTTCCTTAAAGACCCAGTAAGATATACTTCTCTTGGTGCAAGAATACCTAAGGGTGTTATTCTTACAGGTGCACCTGGTACAGGTAAGACACTTCTTGCCAAAGCTGTTGCTGGAGAGGCAAGCGTACCATTCTTTAGCATATCAGGTTCGGATTTCGTAGAGATGTTTGTTGGTGTTGGTGCTTCAAGAGTAAGAGATATGTTTGAGGAAGCTAAGAAGAACGCACCTTGTATTATATTCATTGATGAGATTGATGCTGTTGCAAGACGAAGAGGAACAGGTATGGGCGGCGGCCACGATGAGAGAGAACAGACACTTAACCAGATGCTTGTTGAGATGGATGGTTTTGGTGTCAATGAAGGAATTATCGTTATGGCCGCTACTAACAGAATTGATATTCTTGACCCAGCTATATTAAGACCGGGAAGATTTGACAGAAAGATAGTTGTCGGCAGACCAGATGTTGCTGGACGACTTGAAATATTAAAGGTACACGCAGCTAAGAAGCCTCTTGGTGATGATGTTGACCTTGATAAGCTTGCAAGAACATCAGCCGGCTTTACAGGTGCTGATCTTGAAAATGTATTAAATGAAGCTGCTATTAATGCGGCAAGAAAGAAGAACAGATATATAACTAACGCAGATGTTGAAGAAGCATTTATTAAGATAGGAATAGGTGTTGAGAAGAAGAGTAAGATTATATCTGACAAAGAGAAGAAGATTACAGCTTACCACGAATCAGGACACGCTATATTATTCCACCTTTTACCAGATGTTGGACCGGTTCATACAATATCAATCATTCCTACAGGAATGGGTGCGGCAGGTTACACAATGCCGCTTCCTGAAAGAGATGAGATGTTTAACACTAAGGGGAAAATGCTTCAGAATATCGTTGTAAGCCTTGGTGGACGAGTAGCGGAAGAACTCATATTTGATGATATAACAACAGGTGCTTCACAGGATATCAAGCAGGCAACACAGACAGCAAGAGATATGGTTACTAAGTATGGTTTCTCTGACAAGCTTGGTCTTATTAATTATGATACAGACAGTGATGAGGTATTCATCGGAAGAGATCTTGCACATACAAGACCATATGGTGAAGATGTAGCAGCACTCATTGATGAAGAAGTTAAGAGAATTGTAGATGAGTGTTATACCAAGGCTAAGAAGCTTATATCAGAGAATATGGACGTGCTTCATAGAAGTTCAGAACTTCTTCTTGAGAAAGAGAAGATTTCAAGAGAAGAATTTGAAAGTTTGTTTGAAGATAAGCCATATGGAGAGAGTTTATAATTAGGTATTAACAGAGATTTTGCAGTTAAAATGCAGTTAAATAATGGAAATGTATTTATACACAAAAAACATTTGGTAATAATTCACAAAAAAAGTTGCAATTTATTGTAAAGTTTGTGAACACTTATGGGGCTTTGTATGATATTATAATTAACGTAAAAACCCCCAATACATTATATATTTTTTGCTACACCCCATAATAAGTGAAATACCTTCTCCAAAAAGGACAGTCCCCCCAGACTGTCCTTTTTATTTGCACGAGTAACGATGAGAATGGATAATTTAAAGAAATCTTCCATCCTGCTTGCAGGAATGGAAATTTTTTAAATTATCTATTCGAGGAGCACCGCGTCATAGGTAAGAGCGTATTTTATAAAGTAAATAAATTACGAAGCAGAAACGCTCTTACCTATGCCATCGTTACGAGTTAAGAGAAGCCGTAAATTAAAGAAATCTTAATAAATATATCTTACAGTTGAATAAATACCCGTAATGATATAAAATTATATATGATTAATGTCAAGGAGTATTTTCTATGATAATAAGCGCAGGAGTTGAGAACCTTACATCATGGGAAAGAAAGCTTTTGTATATGTGTAATGCAAGGCCAACCATTAATACAAGAGCTTTATTTTCTGATGCGACAAACGATTACAGATGTCCGGCAGAGCCTATGCCGGGTGATACAGTTAAGATACGATTAAGAACAGGTCGTTATAATGTAGACAAGGCGTATATATATGTTAATAATGTAGAATACCCTATGACAAAGATTAAGGCAGTTGGAGTATTTGATTATTACGAGGCTGAGATTAAAGTTAATAATGACAAATTATATTATTATTTCAAGGTAGAGACTGGAAAGGTTGTATGCTATTACAATCAGATAGGAGCTATTAAAGAACTTAATACTTATTATAATTTCCAGATTATGCCGGGATTTAAGACACCTGACTGGGCAAAGGGTGCGGTTATGTACCAGATATTTGCCGATAGATTTTGCGATGGTGATAAATCTAATAACGTGCTTGATGATGAATACAGTTATATAGGCGAACACGTCTGTCAGGTTAAGGATTGGAATAAATATCCAGCCAATATGGGTGTAAGAGAGTTCTATGGTGGCGATTTGCAGGGCGTGCTTGATAAGCTTGATTATCTTAGCGAGCTTGGTGTCGAGGTCATTTATTTTAATCCGTTGTTTGTTTCGCCATCTAATCATAAGTACGATATACAGGACTATGATTATATAGACCCACATTTTGGTGTTATAGTAAAAGATGATGGGGAACTTTTAAAAGAAGGTGACCAGAACAATACTAATGCAACACGATATATTAACAGGGTTACAAGTAAGGAAAATCTTAAAGCGAGTAATGAGTTCTTTGCCAAGGCGGTAGAACAGATACACAGCAGAGGAATGAAAGTCATAATAGACGGAGTGTTTAACCATTGTGGTTCATTTAACAAATGGATGGACAGGGAACACATTTACAGTTCTAGTGATGACGATTATGCCTGCGGTGCATATGAGAAGTATGAAAGCCCATACCACAGCTTCTTTAAATTCTATGGTAATCAGTGGCCGGATAATAGTTCATATGACGGCTGGTGGGGACACGATACACTTCCTAAGCTGAATTATGAAGACTCAGATACACTTGAAAAGTATATTATAGATATTGGAAAGAAATGGGTATCTCCACCGTACAATGTAGATGGCTGGAGGCTTGATGTTGCAGCTGACCTTGGGTATAGCAAGGAATATAACCATACATTCTGGAAAAAGTTCAGACAGGCTGTTAAGGAAGCTAATCCGGAGGCAATAATACTTGCAGAGAATTATGGTGATTCATATGACTGGCTTCAGGGTGATGAATGGGATACAATTATGAATTACGATGCTTTTATGGAGCCTGTAACGTGGTTTCTTACAGGAATGGAGAAGCATAGTGATGAAATGCGCCCTGATTCATTAGGTAATCCTGATTATTTTTTTGGTGCTATGCACCATAATATGGCAAGAATGGGTGGACAAAGTTATTCTATATCTATGAATGAGCTTTCTAACCACGACCATTCAAGATTTCTTACAAGAACTAACCATATTGTTGGCAGGGTTGATAAGCTTGGATCAGAAGTGGCTAATCAGAATGTGAATAAGTTTGTATTTATGGAGGCTGTCATTATTCAGATGACGTGGCCGGGTGCACCAACTGTATATTATGGAGATGAAGCGGGAGTGTGTGGTTTCACAGACCCTGATAACAGAAGAACTTATCCATGGGGACATGAAGATAAGGAGCTTATAGACTTTCATAAGGCAGCAATAAAGATGCACAAGGAGAATGAGGTATTAAGAACCGGCTCGTATAAGCAGCTTTATTCAGCACATAATGTTATTGCATATGGAAGATTTACATCAGATGATGCAGTGATAGTTGTTGTTAATAATGGGGAAGATGAGATAAGAGTTAATATACCTGCCTGGGAGACTGGACTTGCTATGGATGATGATGTCGAGCAGATAATGGTAACATTTGAGGGCGGATATTCAACGGACAGACAAGGTTACAGACTTAAAGACGGAATTCTTAATATAGGCTTAAGAAAGACTTCAGCTACAGTGTTAAGACGTCTTAGATGGTAGATAATGCTGTTAAAATATAATACACAGAAGTAAGAATGAGGAGTAATGTATAATGGCAGTAGATAATAACGAGGAAAAGAATAAAATAGTTCTTAACCGTAAGATGAGATTATGGAACAAGTATAAGAAGCCGGTAATAGGTGTTATTTTGGCTGTAGTAGTTATTGCAGTTGTTGCAATTGTTCTTAAATTATGCAGTATTGGAAAGCCAGTGGAAGATAAGGCGACAACACTTGCCAATAACAATAATAATAACAATGATATAATTATTACACAGTCATCTATAGAGATGTCTAACAATGAAACAACAAGTGCAGCTGATACAGAGAGTACAACATCAGCTGTAACAGAAAGCACAACAAGTAGTACAACATCAGCAGCTCAGGTATCAGGCGGAGTCGCCAGGATTACAACTAAGGCAGAGATACAGGAATACACATCACGTTCTAATTATGATGATGCAGTATTCTTTGGTGATATGATTGTATCAGGTATAGGTGAATATGGTTATCTTGACACATCACGCATATTCTCAGATAATAACCTTACAACAGATAAGGCACTTAATTCAGTGTCAAGTGTTGCGGCGGCTAATCCATCTAAGGTATATGTCCTTGTTGGACTTAACGACCTTAACTATGGAACAAGGTCAGGAGAGAATGTAGCTGAGAGAATAGGTTCAATAGTAGAATCGCTTAAGGAAGCAATTCCATCAGTAAAGGTATATGTAGTGTCACTTCTTCCTATAACACAGAGCTTTGAGGCAAAGTCAAATGTAAAGATAACACAGGCGGCTATTGATGAAGCTAACAGCACACTTGCAGCCAGGGCGACAGAGTATGGAATGACATTTATAGATATAGCAGATGCATTTAAGGATGAGTCTGGATATCTTAATACAGATGTATCAACAGGTGGATATAACCTTAATCATAACTATTACCCATTCTTCCTTAATAATATATCGGGAGCGTCTAACTAATGAAATTTTATGTAATGTCACTATTTCCACAGATGATTTTGGATGGGTTGAATACAAGTATAACAGGCAGGGCTATAGATTCAGGAGTATTGTCTATAGAAGCTGTTGATATAAGGGATTTTTCCAATAATAAGCATATGAAGGTAGATGATTACCCATATGGCGGAGGAGCAGGAATGGTTATGCAGCCGGGACCCGTGTGCGATGCTTATGAGAGCATAGCATTAAGATGTTCAGGCAGACCAAGGGTTGTGTATATGACACCACAGGGGCATACATTTAATCAGCATATGGCAGAAGAATTTGCCAAAGAAGAAGAACTTGTAATTCTGTGTGGACATTATGAGGGAATTGATGAGAGAGCACTTGAAAGCATAGTTACAGACTATGTGTCAATTGGAGATTATGTCCTGACAGGTGGAGAGCTTCCGGCGATGGTTGTTATCGACTCAGTGTCAAGATTAGTTCCGGGAGTACTTAATAATGATGAATCAGCCCAGACAGAGAGCTTCTCGGATGGTTTATTAGAATATCCACAGTACACAAGACCAGCCAATTACAAAGGTATGGAAGTGCCAGAAGTATTATTATCAGGTCACCACGGCAATATAGAGAAGTGGAGGCACGAGAAGTCGTTAGAACGTACTAAGAAGTACAGACCGGACTTATATGAGAAATATATGGCTGAGAACAATAATAACAGTTAAAATAATTGTTGACGGATAAGATATTTATGTGGTAAACTAATCAAGTCTTTTGGTGAATAACTTGATTGTTTACTACAGGATATTATGATGTGAAGTCACAATAAGCCTAGATAGCTCAGTCGGTAGAGCAGAGGACTGAAAATCCTCGTGTCACTGGTTCGATTCCGGTTCTAGGCATTTTATAATTGAATATAATTTAATTATGATGATATGCGGGTGTAGTTCAATGGTAGAACACTAGCCTTCCAAGCTAGATACGTGGGTTCGATTCCCATCACCCGCTCTATTTTTTTACCCAGAAGTGCTATACTAATGAAAGGAACAAAGACAATGATAGACAGCTATGTTGCACTGGATATAGAAACTACAGGGCTTAACCCGGCAGCAGACAGAATAATTGAGATAGGAATGGCAAGGGTATGTAATGGAAACGTGGCAGATACATATTCAACACTTGTCAATCCAGGCATTAAGATAAGCGACAGAATAATAGAGCTTACACATATACATAATGAGGAGCTTACAGATAAGCCAAGAATTAATGAACTGATTGATGATGTAATACAATTTATAGGGGATTATCCTATACTTGGACATAATGTTATATTTGATTACAGCTTTTTAAAGAAGGCGGCGGTTAATAACAATCTTGTATTTCCGTCAGCAGGAATAGATACACTTAAAATGGCAAGAAGAATACTTCCAGAACTGGAGCATAAGAAGCTTGATTATCTGTGTGAGTATTTGAAGATTGACCCTGGTAACTCACACAGAGCTTTAGATGATGCGCTGAGTGCAAGCGGAATATACTGGAAAATGTATACAATAAAACCGGATGATTCAGGCTTTGAAATACCATCTGAGCTTGTATACAGTGTGAAAAAGGATAGTCCGATTACACAGGCACAAAGAAATTATCTTACAGCACTTGTTGTAAAGCATAATGTAAAGCTTGATATCCCGATTGATGAGATGACCAAGAGTATAGCTTCACGAAACATAGATAAGATACTTTCAGAATATGGAAAATAATGGTTAGTTATGAATTAATGTTTATATAGGTAATATATTCATATAATTAATTAAATACCTAGTTAATAGCTGATACTATCAGGTCTTTATTAACAGACTTGATAAGTGAGGCGTATTGTCTTAACTGTCTGATTTTGGAAGCATTTCCTGCTTCTGAATATAATGCGTAAAGGTCAGTATAGGTAAGTCGTATGTCAGAGCCTATCTTTACGGCATATTCAAGAAATGCTGTGGCATCGGATATGTCCTTATGTTCAATAAGGATATGTCCAAGCTCTGAAAGGCTCTTTATAAATGAAGTGTAGTTGTCTTCATATTGTGTTAAAGTATCAAGATTAGCAACACCATATTTTAACTTAAGGTCAGTGTTGGAATACTCTGACAGGTTAAGCATTGGCTCAGTCTTAAGTGTCTGGATATTATTATAAGCCTTAAGGGCTTCTGGTGAATTATTTAATATGTCAGCTAATGTCAGGTTGTTATCTATAGCAGGAAGTGCGTCGTCCCATTTAATATAGTTAAGGGAGCTTATATCCTGCTTTCTTGTTGAATTGGCTTTCTGTTCCCTTTCCCAATATTTTTTTGAGCGTTCTGAGCCAGAACGTGTACTTTTTTTAAGATAAAGTTGAATAACTATTAATATTATTATAAAATAAGGCAATATAAAGTGCATAGTATTCTCCGTTTCCAATATGTTATTAAAATGTATTGTTTAATGTGCTGCTATGTTTAAGGAGGTAATTATGATTAATTTAAAAAAGAGCAAAACTAAAAGAATATTTGCTGCGGTTATAATAGTAATCCTTGTACTTGCTATGATACTTCCTATGGCTGTGTCAGCATTTATTTAAGATTAAGTATAGATTGAAAATGTAATATATGCAAGTTCAAGCTTGCAATTGAATGTAATATGTGAAAAGCATAGAAACGAGGATTTTGTATGAAATTAGGCAAGGTATCAGATACAATTCTTTCAAGGTCTGTATTAAAGCCTCTTAACACTGTAAGAGGCCAGAAGGTTACACGTATGGATATTGGACAGGATGTGTCTGAGGTGGATATTAGAGAGCAGGGCGTGGATAAGACACTGTTAAGTGCGACAGCCTGTGGATATATGCCTCTTATTAAAGCTGTTAATAATATATATGCCGCTGGCGGCACACCCATAGCGGCAAGTGACTGCATAGTTATGCCAGAGCAGGCAAGGGAAATCCGTATAAGGGAAGTAATCGCAGGACTTACAAGACAGGCGGCGGTTACAGAAGTGCCAATAGCTGGAGGGCATACAACAGTCAGTGCTTCGGTCAGTGAGCCTGTAGTAACTGTTACAGTGCAGGGCTTAAGGGAAGACAATAGAAATGTTATTGAGGCAGGACAGCATATAATTGCCGCTGGTTGCATAGGAATAAGTGGAGTAAAGCAGTTAGTTGAAACTGATGAGCAGGCGGTATACGAAAGATACAGTAAAGACTGGGTAAGTAAGGCTGTTGGCGAAGATACAGATATGTATATAGGCGGAATGGTACAGCTTTTAAGGGACAATGGAATTAATTGTTATATGCACGATGTATCAGAGGGAGGAATATTTGGTGCGTTGTGGGATATGTGTGAATATGGCAATGTCGGACTTGATGTTGACATAAGAAGCATACCTGTAAGACAGGAGATTATAGAGATATGCGAATTATTCAATGTTAATCCGTATGAACTGCAATCTTTAGGTTGTTTATTAATGACAGCGGATAATGATTGTGATATTATTAATATACTTAACAGCAATAATATCCCAGCCGCAGTTATAGGAAGAATTGTGAAGGGCAATCAGAGAATTCTTCACAATAAAGATGAAGAAAGATTTCTTACATTGCCTAATCAGGATGAGATATTCCGCTGTATAAAGACAGCACAATAATTTAATTGAAAGGGTATAATGATATGAGAGAGAAAATCCTTAACTTGTTAGAGAATAATGGTAGAATTGACATTCACGATATGTCCGTTATGCTTGGAGTCGCGCAGGAAGAAGTCGCGAATGAGATAGCGGATATGGAAAAGGAACATATTATCTGTGGTTATAATACCCTTATCAATTGGGATAAGACAGGCGATGAGAAGGTTACAGCACTTATTGAGGTAAAGGTTACACCTCAGAGAGGACTTGGTTTTGACAGCATTGCCGAGACAATTTACAAATACGATGAAGTTACATCAGTTTACCTTATGTCTGGTGGCTTTGATTTTACAGTTATAATTGAAGGAAAGACTATGAAGTCTGTTGCACAGTTTGTGGCGGCTAAGCTTGCACCACTGGATTCAGTGCTCAGCACATCAACACATTTTGTATTAAAGAAATACAAAGATTATGGAACTGTAATTGATGAAGAAGACAAGGATGAAAGGATGTTAGTAACACCATGAGAGATGCTTTATCTAAGAAAATAGTAGATATAGAGCCTTCAGGTATAAGAAAGTTCTTTGACGTAGTAAGTGAAATTCCAGATGCAATATCACTTGGCGTTGGTGAACCAGATTTTGATACACCTTGGAATGTAAGGGAAGAAGGTATATACGCATTAGAGAAGGGAAGAACATTTTATACTTCTAATGCAGGACTTAAGGAATTAAGACAAGAAATAAGCAGCTATGTTGCAAGAAAGTATGATACACAGTATGACCCAATGAAGCAGGTGCTTGTAACTGTGGGTGGAAGTGAAGCTATAGATGTAGCGTTAAGATGTATGGTTGACCCAGGTGATGAAGTACTTATACCACAGCCAAGTTATGTATCATATCTTCCTTGTGCAGTTATGGCAGATGCTGTTCCTGTATTTATTAATCTTAAAGAGGAGAATCAGTTTAAGCTTACTAAAGAAGAATTGCTGGAGCATATTACAGATAAGACTAAGATTCTTATAATGCCATTTCCTAACAATCCGACAGGTGCTATCATGACAAGAGAAGAACTTATGGAGTTAGTGCCTGTTATTATAGAGAAGGATTTGTATGTTATATCAGATGAGATATATTCAGAGCTTACATATGGAGATAACAAGCACTGCTCAATAGCAAGCCTTCCTGGTATGAAAGAAAGAACTATTATGATAAATGGTTTCTCCAAAGCATTTGCTATGACAGGCTGGAGATTAGGTTATGCCTGTGGACCTGCTGAGATTATAAAGCAGATGATTAAGCTTCATCAGTATGCGATTATGTGTGCACCAACTAACAGCCAGTTTGCCGCTGTTGAGGCATTAAGGAATTGTGATACAGAGGTAGAGAAGATGGTTACAGCCTACGACCAGAGAAGAAGGTTTCTTCTTCATGAGCTTAAGAGTATGGGAATAGACTGTTTTGAGCCATTTGGGGCATTCTATATATTTCCATCTATCAAGAAGTTTGGTATGACATCAGATGAATTTGCTAGCCGACTTCTAGAAGACCAGAAGCTTGCAGTTGTTCCTGGAACAGCATTTGGCAATAGCGGTGAGGGCTTTGTAAGAATATCGTACGCTTATTCAATTGAGAACCTTAAAGAAGGAATTAAGAGAATAAAGAACTTTATAGAAAAGTTATAAGTACATATTAACTACAATGGAGGAAGAATTATGGCAGGAATGAACGCAGATTTTATCAATCCATTTTTAATGTCAGCGACTAAGATAATGCAGGAAATATGTCAGACAGAGATGAAGATAGGAAAGCCTTATGTCAAGACAACAGAATTCGAGAATGAGTCGGTTGCAGTTATGATAGGTATAACAGGTGAGTTAAAGGGTCAGGTTATTATGGCATTTGAGTTGAATAAGGCATTGGACGTGGCATCTAAGATGATGATGGGTATGCCGGTAACTGCACTTGATGATATGTCTATAAGTGCAATAAGTGAGCTTGGTAATATGATTATGGGTAATGCTGCAACAATATTCTCAACAAAGGGATATGTTATAGATATTACACCACCAAGCGTATGTCACGGAGATATGACTATTACACAGGCATATACACAGAATATATGTGTGCCTATCCATTCAGGTGACGAAGTGGCACTTGAACTTAATATAGCTGTAATAGCAGAACAGTAAAGAATTATAAGGAAAGATAATTATGTTAAATATAGTATTACATGAGCCAGAGATGCCTGCTAATACTGGCAATATAGGAAGAACCTGTGTAGCAGCAGGTGCAAGATTACATTTAATTGAGCCGCTGGGTTTCAGCCTTAATGAGAAAATGCTTAAAAGAGCAGGGCTTGATTACTGGGATAAGCTTGATGTGACAGTATATAATGATTATGAAGATTTTCTTAACCGTAATCCGGGTGCTAAGATATATATGGCAACTACTAAGGCACATCACACATATGCTGATGTGAAGTACGAAGACGACTGCTATATTATGTTCGGAAAGGAAAGTGCGGGAATACCAGAGGAGATACTTGTAGACCACGAAGATACATGTATAAGAATTCCAATGATTGGAGATATACGTTCACTTAATCTTTCTAATTCAGTAGCAATAGTTGCTTACGAGGCATTAAGACAGCACGGATTTGAGAGTATGAGCTTGTCAGGAGAATTGCATAAGCTTCACTGGAAGTAATTAATTGTAATGGGATGAGGGTACATTTTATGTATCCTTATCCTTTGTAATATACAGAAATATCAGATGAGTAAGGTGTATTGGATACAGGAGTTGCGAAACGTATGAGAAACAACAGCAATATCGTTAATTTTTATGCGAAAGAATATATAAGAGAGAGGTTAGAAAGCTCTCTGGATAAATTCATAGATAAACAGCTTATAATGGTGGTAGCACCATCGGGATATGGAAAGTCCACACTTGTAAGGCATTATTTTAATGACAGGCCATATTATAATAAAATGTGGTTCCCTATGCAGAGTAAAGAAAAAGACGACAACTGGGTGTGGAAAAGATTATGCCAGAAGTTGGGTGAATATAGTGAAGAGTTAAAAGGAAAACTGTCGGATACACAGCTTCCACAGTCTAAGCAGGAATTGTCTTATATAGTTAAAATATTAAGGCAATATGTCAATGATACAGTATATCTTATAGTAGATGATTATCAGGAATGTGCAAGTGTCACATTAGACAACCTTATAATGGAAGTTGTAGATAATATAGACAATATTCATATAGTGCTTATATCAAGAATACTCCCATACAATATACCATATGAAGCAATGTTTCTAAAAGGACAAAGTGTGCTTATCACACAGCAGGATTTAAAGCTTACTAAAGACGAAGAAAAAGTAATATTTAAAGAGAATGAAATAAATCTTACAGCTGAAGAAGCAGATTTGTTATATGAGCATACAGATGGCTGGATTAGTGCTGTTTATCTGTCTTTATATGAATATAAGAAGCTTGGCAGAATGGGTGGTTTTCTTTCTGTCAATCATCTGTTAAAGACAACTATATTTGATAAGCTGTCAGCAGATATGCAGGAATTCTTTATGAAAATGTCACTTTTTGACTGGTTTGATATTGAAGGTGCAGAGTATGTCACACAGCTTGATGTTACAGAGAATGACCTGCTTGAAAGTGTAGAGCAATTTGGATTTCTTGATTATGATGTGACAACACATTCATTTGCTATGCACACATTATTAAGAAATGTGTCTGGTATGGAATTGAATAAATCGGACATAGAAATTTCTATGCTTTATAACAGGGCGGCAGAAGTATCTGAAAAGCGAAAGTCTTATATAAAGGCAGTAGCTTATTATACTAAGGCAAAGAACTGGGACAGAATTGCAGCTTTATATGCAGGAAAGAATGGAAGACGTCTTATTGAGAGAGCACCGGGAATATTCCAGAGCGTAAGAGAGAATATAGAAGAAGTTATGTGGGAAAAATATCCGACTGTAATGCTTAATTATCTTTATTATATGTCAACTAAGGAAAATGTGCATAATGTAATGCCATTATATGAAGAGATAATTAATGATATTAATAATCATCCAATATGGAAAGATAATAAGTTCCTTATGGGCGAGATGATGATTATATTATCAATTCTTCAATTTAATAATCTTGAAAAGATGAATCAGTCCTTAATAAAAGTCAGAGAATATTTTGGTGAGAGAACATCGGTTATATTTGGCAATTCACTTCTTACTTATGGAACAACGTGTATGACGACATTGTATTACAATAAGTCAGGCAGGCTCAAGGAGATAATAGAGCAGGAAAAAGAATATGCTAAAGCATATATGAGAATAACACAGGGAAGCAGAGTGGGATGGGATGAATTCTTTGATGCAGAATATGCAATGATTACAGGTGATATTGATACAGCCTACAGGCTAGCAAAGCAGGTGTTATTACAGAACATTTTAAGAAACCAGACGTGTATAATTATAAGCTGCTACTATATGATATTAAAATGTCTTATATATTATGGTAAGAAAGAGGAATTCTATGAAGGCATTGAAAAGCTTAATGAGTTGACCAGGGATATAACATATCCCCTTCTTATTATAGATGCTGAGCTTGTGCAGGGCTATGTATATGCGTGCCTTGGACAGCAGGAGAAAATGTCAGACTGGTTACAGAATTTCAGACTTGAGAACTGTAGTAAGCAGATAAGGAACATACGAAGCGGCTGTATGACATATGGAAAGCTTATGTGTTATAAGAAAGACTGGGCAATGCTTGATATGATAGGACAGCAGATGATGGTTCCATATGAGAATACATCACATATATATCCATTTATAACAGGCTGCGTATACAGGGCAATAGCACAGTATAATATGGGTAATACAACAGAAGCTGAAAGGTATATTAAGTGGGCAGTTGAACTTTCATATGACGATAACGTGATAATGCCATTTATTGAGAATGGTGTTGAATTAGAACCTGTTATAGAAAATGTGTATACAGACGGATTCCTTGAGTCATTAAAGCCATATATCGCTAAATACAAGGCTGGAATAGAAAGCTTTAATGCAGTTAAAGACGACAATCCATATAAGCTTACCAAGAGAGAAAAAGAGCTTATGGAATATGTTAAGGCTGGTTATAAGAATTCAGAGATTAGTGAGCAGATGCACATCGCATTAGTGACAGTTGAGAAAAATCTTACAAGCGTATATAGAAAGCTTGGAGTTAATAATAGAACATCAGCAATTATGATGTTACAGAAATAATATGTTATAGAATAATATGTAATTTAATGCTTGCGGACAGGCTTATAAAATAACAGATTATGGAGCAAAAACCAGTATATCATATAATAAAAAGTATGGTTTACCATAATAGAAAATCATTTTCTATATATGTATACTACAAAAGTTAGTTTAAAATTGAGTAAATAGGAAAGGAAAATTAATGGTAAATAAGTACAAAGAAAGATTAAAGCATTATACGATTAATCGTAAGTTAAAGGCTACTCTTGGAGTTGTAGCTCTTATAGCATGTATTATAGGTGTAATTCTTATAAGTGGTATATTAGCGGTTGCTAATAATGTAAAGGGAATATATCAGGGACCAATGAACAATGTTAATGATATAGCTAATGTTAAATATGGTCTTACTGATTTACAGAGAGCCATTAACAGACTTTTAGCTGAAGGTTCTGATAATATGGCAGATAGATATGCAAATTTTGAAAAGACAGTAGAAGAAGATGTCAATCTTGTCGTTTCAGGAGTTGATGATATGGATAAGCATTTCAAGACAGAAGCTACGAGAGCAAAGCTTTCAGAAATGCAGGCTAAGATTAACGAGGGCGAGAAAGTAAGACCTCAGGTTATGCAGCTTTTAAAGAGCGGAAAGATTGATGAAGCTTATGCACTTAATTATAATACATATCTTCCTATAGTTAACGAAATCAAGTCATTAGCAAATGATATAGAGACATTAGTATACCAGAACGGAGCAGTGTATTATACTCAGTCAGTGCGTCTTGGTAATGGACTTACAATAGCAGGTATTATACTTGTTGTTGCGTTATTATTTATTTCAACATTCTTTACAAGAACTATAACAGAAGTTCTTACAACACCAGCCAAGCAGATTGTTGAAGCGGCAGAGCAGATGTATCATGGAGATATGTCAGCAGCTAATCTTATAACATACGAATCAGAAGATGAATTCGGAGCTATGGCAAAGACACTTAAGGGAACAATGTTAAATCTCCACGCATATGTGGATGAAATATCAACAGTTTTAAGAGAAATTGCAAGTGGTGATTTAACTAAGGATTCAGATGAAATTACAGATTTCCTTGGAGATTTTGTAAGCATCAAAGAATCATTTGTATACATTTTAAAGAATTTTAATATAACATTAACTAATATTGCCAAGACATCAGAGCAGGTTGATATTGGTGCCGAGGATCTTTCAAAGGCAGCAGGTGATCTTGCTAAGGGAACAACAGACCAGGCAAGTGCTGTTGAAGAACTCACAGCTACAGTTGAAACAGTAGCGGCATTAGCTAAAAAGAGTGCAGATCAGACACAGACTGCATATGATAATGTATTAGCGGTAGCAGAAAATGCAGAAGAAGAACGTAAGAAGATGGACAGCCTTACAGAAGAAATGGCTAATATTATCGAAATATCTAATAAAATCGAAGCAATTACTTCAACTATCGAGGATATCGCTTCACAGACAAGTCTTCTTGCACTTAATGCTTCAATTGAAGCTGCCAGAGCTGGTGATGCAGGACGTGGTTTCGCAGTGGTTGCAGAGCAGATTGGAAAGCTTGCAACAGACAGCCAGAAGTCAGCTGTTAATACAAGAGAACTTATTGTTAAGACTATAGAAGAGATTAATAAGGGTAACGAGATAACCGCCTCTGTTGCACAGGCATTTGAAGGAACAATTAATGAAATGCAGAAGTTTGCTGATGTAGCTAAGGAAACTAATGAGTCAGCAAGAAATCAGGCAGAAATATTATCACAGATTGAACAGGGTATCGAGCAGATATCAGGTGTTACACAGAACACAGCAGCTTCTTCACAGGAAAGCTCAGCAATCAGTGAACAGCTTGAACAGAGAGCCAGGGAGCTGGATAAGCTTATTAATAACTTTAAGCTTTATAGACCGGTTAGCAGATAATAGGACTAAAATTATATATTAATGCTTGATTGGTGGCTGTAATTGATAACAACGGACGATTGGCTGCAATCAACATAAGCAACGAAGACACATTTGCATTGAGTGTCGCTCGCAGCGGTACTAAGTCGCCAGCTAAGGCTGCCGACTAAGGACCGGCGGCTCCCCATCGTCTTCTTATGCTTATGTTGATTGCAGCCAATCGTCCGTTATTAACATCACCCCTTCGCAATTGGCAGCGTAAATATAAACTCCGTCCCCACATCCGGCGTACTGATTACATCTATATGCTCTTCGTGTGCCTGAATTATTTCTTTAGTTATGGATAGTCCAAGTCCAGACCCTTTCTTGTCACGGCCTCTTGAGGCATCTGATTTATAAAATCTATCCCATATTTTATCAATATCTTTCTTGGCAATTCCGCTTCCAGTATCTTTAATGGATATCTGGGCTTTATCACCTTTTTCTTTGACAGTTACATATATAAAGGAGTTATCGTGGCTGAATTTGATTGCGTTATCTACAAGGTTGTATATAACCTGTTGTATTTTACCTTTGTCAGCTTTGACATTAAGTGCTGTGCCAGAGAATGTCAGGCTGAACTTAATGCCTTTCTTTTTACACGAACCCTCAAGAGTTTCTATTGTATGCTTTATTACTGAGTTAATATCAAATGTTGTAATCTCAAGGCGGACAGTCTTAGGGTCAAGTTCATTAAGTGTAAGTATATTGCTTGTAAGCTTGGTAAGTCGTTCGGTTTCAAATAATACAATATTAATGTATTTATTAATCATTTCCGGTGGTACTGTTCCGTCCTCAATGGCTTCAAGGTAGCCTTTTATTGAAGTAAGAGGCGAACGGAAGTCGTGCGAAATATTGGATAAGAACTTCTGCTGGAACCGGTCCATTTCGTTAAGTTCTTTTGCCATATAATCTAGAGAAGCCGCAAGACGTCCGATTTCATCATTGTGGTGTATCTTAATGCGGTAGGAAAGATTACCTTTTCCATATTCTTCAGTAGCCTTGGTAAGCTCATTGATAGGCTTGTGAATATGTATGAAATATAGCACCAGCATAGAAAGTGAAAGCAGCATAGCAATCACCAGTGTAAGATAGTTGGTGTTAAACGTATCATATACCCTGTCAGTTATGACAGTTTCAGGCATATTGATGACAACATAGCCTTTCATTGTGAAATTGCTGGCAATAGGAAAATATGCACTTACAACAGTTTCGTCAAATACACCATAGAAATCACCTGTCTGTGTGTGTGCACCTTTAAGCCTGCCATAATCAAAATCCTTAAGTTCATATAGATAACCATTAAAATCTGCTGTTCCAGAAAATCCAGTATCTAACATAACATCACCGAATGGGCTTACGAACATAATTCTTGTGTGGTTGAGTTCAGATACTATTTTAAGGTCAGCTTCTATGTCTGAAAGATATTCTGGCGTTAATGTATCTTTTGCAAATGTGCCGGCAATTTCGTTAGCCTGCTGGTAAAGCACTTCAGAATAATAGTCATATACTTTATTATAATCGTGCCTGAAACATATTGTTGTTACAGCTATAAATCCTACAACAGCAATTATTATATATAGAGTTATCTGTTTGGTAAGCATATTATATTTCATATTGAGTCCGTTCCTGCTTATTTAGTCACAAATTTGTAGCCAATTCCCCATACGGTTTCAATCGACCATTTATCGTGGTCTTTAATCTTTTCACGAATTCGTTTGATGTGCACATCGACAGTACGGGTATCGCCGATGTAATCATAGCCCCAGATATTGTCAAGAAGCTGTTCTCGTGTGAACACCTGATTAGGTGCAGATGCAAGGAAGTATAAAAGTTCAAGTTCTTTAGGCGGCATTTCTACAGCCTTTTTATCATAAGTAACTGAGTAATTGTCAAGATTGACAATTAAGTCAGGATACGTTACACATCTTGCATTTTCTGATGGTGCAACGGTAGTCTGTGGAAGATGATAACGTCTTAATACAGCTTTAACACGTGCGACAAGTTCTTTTGTTTCAAATGGCTTGATAATATAATCATCAGCACCAAGCTCCAGACCTAATACCTTGTCAAATGTTTCGCCCTTAGCTGAAAGCATAATTATTGGCGTATTATTATTCTTCCTGATTTCACGGCATACCTGATATCCGTCAATACCAGGAAGCATAAGGTCTAACAGAATGAGGTTAGGCTTGAATGTAGAAAGGTTATCAAGTGCACTTTCGCCGTCATATACAATCTTAGTTTCAAAACATTCTTTTGTAAGATAGAGTGAGATGAGTTCAGCTATATTCTCATCATCATCTACGATTAAAATTCGTTGTTTAGCAACCATATGTGCCTCCATATACAATATTTATAGTTAATCTTTAAATGTTACAATTGTAACACCTTCTGCACCCTCGCCAATCTGTCCAAGGCGGAATTCTTTAATATAAGGAACCCCGTGCAGATAAGAAGTTATACCAGAGCGTAGAGCACCTGTTCCCTTGCCGTGAACAATTCGTACCTGTGGAATTCTGGCAATATAGGCATCATCAAGATATTTGTCAAGAACGGCAATAGCTTCATCAACAGTGTATCCAAGAAGATTAATCTCAGAAGATACAGAAGATGATTTTGACATCTTGATTTTACCTGAGCCACCAGCACCCTTAGGCTTAGAACTTGTTTCAGCAGGATCCTTATAGCCTTTAAGTATGGCAAGATTTTTAATATCCATTTTAGTGCTTAAGCTTCCTACAAGTACAGTAACCTGGTTTTTGTTCTTATGAATCTGGGATACAGTACCTATGACGTTCATTGTAAGAACCTTAACGTGCATACCAACCTTGAATTCAGATATATCGTGAGCCTTATGCTCGCTTATGTTGTTGGCAGGTTCAATCTTTAACTTTTCCTGCCGCTTATTCATTTTCTCACGGATAGCACTGCGGTGTTTCTCAAGCTCTTTTACAGTCATACCATGCTTGTTCATAGCATTAATTGTCTTATCAGCATACTCTTTCGCATCTTTAAGTATGCGTGCAGCTTCTTCGTTAGCTTTTCTTATAATATTGTCAGTACGTTCATCAAGACGTTCAGTTTTTTTGGTAAGTTCAGACTTTAACTGGGCAATCTGTGCTTTGTACTCATTTAATTCCTCACGCTCACGTTCAATTGTAACACGGCTTTGTTCAAGATCAGTTACAAGGTCTTCAAATTTGATATCTTCAGAGTCAAGACGGCGTGAAGCATCATTAATTATATTGTCAGAAAGTCCAAGCTTTTTGGAAATGGCAAATGCATTACTCTTTCCAGGAACTCCGATAAGAAGCCTATAAGTAGGGCGGAGTGACTGTACATCAAATTCACAGCAGGCATTTTCCACGCCATCGGTTGTGAGTGCATACATTTTAATCTCGCTGTAATGTGTTGTCGCCATTGTTGTAATATTACGTCTGTGAAGGCTGTCAAGTATAGCAATTGCAAGGGCTGCACCTTCTGTAGGGTCAGTACCAGCACCAATCTCATCGAATAAAATGAGGCTGTTGCTGTCAGCTTTTTTAAGAATATCGACAGTATTAGTCATATGTGAGCTGAATGTACTAAGGCTCTGTTCAATACTCTGTTCATCGCCGATATCAGCAAATATATTGTCAAATACAGCTATGTCGGAATGTTCCAGTGCTGGAATATTAAGTCCGGCCTGAGCCATAAGAGTAAGAAGTCCGACAGTCTTTAAGGATACGGTCTTACCACCGGTATTAGGTCCTGTTATGATAAGAAGGTTAAAATCTGTACCGAGATAAATGTCTATAGGCACGACAGTATGCGGCTCAATAAGAGGATGTCGTCCTTTTTTAATATTTACTATACCTTTGTTATTCATAACAGGGCGGCTGCAATTAAAATGCCTTGATAAAAGTGCTTTGGCGAATATGCAGTCAAGATTGGTAAGTATCTCATAGTCTGAAAGCAGTGAATCGGTATATTCTGCGGCTTTAGCACTTAAATCTGCAAGAATAACTTCAATCTCAGCCTGTTCCTTAAGTTCAAGCTCTCTTATATCATTGTTAAGCTTGACAACTGCGGCAGGCTCAATAAATACAGTAGAACCGGTCGATGACTGGTCATGAACCATACCAGGCATAAGTGATTTGTATTCAGCTTTAACAGGCAGACAGAAACGTCCCTGTCTTGTTGTTATCACATAATCCTGAAGATAAGTTCTTGTAGATGGTGAATTTAATATTTTATTAAGTTCAGTGTGTATGCGGTCAGCAGCTATATTTTTCTGACGTCTTATACTGCGGAGGTTCGCACTTGCATCATCACTGATTTCATCTTCTGATATAATACATTTCTTAATTGTGTTATTAAGAAGTGTAACAGGGTCAAGCATGTCTATTAAAGGTTGTATTGAGTCAGCACGCTGTTCATAGTATCCCTTTATGTGGGCAGCACATTCTAATAACATAGATATGTTAAGAAGCTCAAGTGCATTAAGAGAGCTTCCGACTTTAAGTCTTGCAATGCTTCCCCTGATATCTTTTATCCTTGAGAAATCCACACTTCCCTTCTGGTATACACGGGTAAGTGCATCATTAGTATAATCAAGTGCTGTATTGATTTTGTCTATGTCAGTCATAGGCTCAAGCTTATGAAGTATCTGCTTTGCACCATCAGAACAGGCAAAAGATACAAGACGAGATATTATTTTATTATATTCAAGTGTTGATAATGATTTATTATTCAATGTAATACTCCTGTCATTTCAAATAATAATTATTATATGTCTGCTATTAGTGATAAAAGCTGACAATCCTCTCTTATTATATACTAAAACCGATTAAAACCATAGGATAAATTTAAGAAAGAGCCGACTTTTTAACATCTATGTCATAGTTTGTTCATAAACATAGTGTATACTTTATTTATATTGCGTAATAACCGGATAGTCAGAAGAAAAATGTACTTGTGATTTAACATATCAGATGCGTAAGCATCTGTTAATGAATAAGAATGAGGGATAATATGGAACATAAAGATACTGAGCAGAAATACGATTTATATACGGAAAAGATTGTATTAAGTCCTAAGGTTAAATATAAGAATCTTATAAGAACAATTAAGATACTTATATTGATAATAATAGCAGGAGTGGTGTATATAGCGGCTGACAAGCTTATTGTGCCGTCAGTAAAGGCGAAGTTTGATAAGAAGAAAGCAGAACAGGATAGAATTGAATTCACAAGAGATGAATATCCGGAGCCTGTTGTTGTTGAGGATGAAGAAGGACAGCCACAGATTAAGAAGGATTATGATACATTAATGCAGTCGTTAAGAACGAAGGTAGATGATGTGCAGAAGTCAGTTGTCATAATTCAGGAAAGCACGGAAGGGCTTAATTATGAGAATTATATTGAGAACAGGGAAAATGTAACATCTACGGCAGGACTTATTGTTGCCTATGTGAATTCAAGATATATTATACTTACATCAAAGAAATATACTGATAATACTGCGGATATAAGTGTTAAGGTTAATGATAATGAATATAAGGCGGTATATGTGTGCTCAGACAGTAATACAGGTATAAGTATAATAAGTGTTGATGCTGAACAGATGAGTGAGGACGACAGGACAAGCATAGAGGTATCAGTTCTTAGTAATTCATATATACTTAACAAGGGTGAGCTTGTAATTGCCGCAGGCAATATATATGGAACGGATGGGGCAGTAGATTATGGAACTATAACCAATATCAGCTCGTACAGCCTTATAGATAATAATGTAGACATATTTGAAACTAATCTTACAGCCAAAGATGAAGATTACGCATTTTTATTTAATTCGGACGGCAATGTTGTAGGAATATCTGTACACAGTAATAAAGATGTCAAGCTTAAGTTTATGGGAATATCAGATCTTAAAGGTACTATTGAGAATATGATAAACCGTCAGGAGATTATGTATTTTGGTATTAAAGCAGAGAATGTAGACAATGAATTGGCAGATAAATACAGTCTTACAACAGGAATATATATACTTGCAGTTGAGCAGGAGTCGCCGGCATATCAGGCAGGACTTCAGACAGGAGATGTAATTGTAGAGGTAAATGGCGAGGAATGTCTTACTATGCAGAAGCTGAATGAGAAGCTGTACAGATGCCAGTCAGGACAGAGCGTTAATGTCCTTGTAAAAAGGCTTGGTAAATCAGGGTATTTTGAAGTATCTTATGATGTCAATGTGGAATACAGATAAAGCAGCTACTTGACAGTACAGAGTAGAATTAAATAGTTGAGATAAGAATATAATAAGATTAATTGAAATCAGAGAGAAATCTGATTGAATGGAGGAAGAGTATGCGTTATATAGAAACATTTAAAGACGGAGACAGAATTTCAGAGGTATACCTGTGTAAATCCAAGTCATCAGCACTTACTAAGGCTGGAAAAGAATACGAGAATGTTATACTTATAGATAAGACAGGACAGATAGATTCAAAGATATGGGACGTTAATTCAGGTGGAATATGCGATTTTGAAGTTAATGATTATGTATTTGTTAATGGACAGGTTACAAGTTATAATGGTGCATTACAGTTTAAAATAGAAAGAATTCGTGTGGCAGCAGAGGATGAGTACACACCAACAGATTATATTCCATCTTCAAGATATGATATAGAGCAGATGTATGAGGAATTATTAGGATTCGTAAGAAGTGTAGATAATCCATACATAAAGCAGCTTTTGGAAGCATTTTTCGTTGAAGATGAAGTATTTATTAAAAAGTTCAAGAATACGTCAGCAGCCAAGACAGTACATCACGGATTTATGGGTGGACTGCTTGAACACAGCCTAAGTGTTACAAGATTATGTGCAAAGATGAGTGAGAATTACGATTTCCTTAACAGGGATCTGCTTATAAGCTGTGCAATGCTTCACGATGTAGGCAAGGTAAGGGAATTAAGTGAATTTCCAAGAAATGACTACACAGATGAGGGGAATTTTATAGGTCATATAGTGATTGGCTACGAAATGGTTATTGAAAAAATCAGACATATACCAGATTTTCCAGAGATATTAGCTAATGAGGTTGGCCATTGTATATTATCACATCACGGTGAGTTAGAATATGGTTCACCTAAGAAGCCGGCAATAGCAGAAGCACTAGCACTTTCTATGGCAGATAATATGGATGCAAAGCTTGAAACTTTAAGGGAATGTCTTGAAGCCAAAGACACTAATGACTGGCTTGGATTTAACAGATGGCTTGAATCCAACATAAGAAGAACAAGTTGTTAATGTGAGGAACAGTTATGGCATATAGTAAGAATGATATTGTACAGGTTACAATAGAGGATATAGGAGTAACAGGAGAAGGAATAGGCAAGATAGACGGCTATACATTATTTGTAAAAGATACAGTCATAGGTGATGTAGTAGAAGTTAAGATTATGAAGGCAAAGAAGAATTACGGATATGCCAGACTTATGAATATCATAACACCGTCAAAGGACAGGGTTACACCGGAATGTAATATAGCAAGGCAGTGTGGCGGCTGTCAGTTACAGGCTATGAGTTACGCTGCACAGCTTAAGTACAAACAGAAGCTTGTCAGTGATAATTTACAGAGAATAGGTGGACTTACAGAAGGCGTAGATTATGAAATGTGTGACATTCTTGGTATGGACACGCCATTCAGATACCGCAACAAAGCACAGTATCCTGTAGGTGAGGATAAAGACGGTAATATTATTATGGGATTTTACGCAGGTCATACACATTCAATAATTCCTTGTGATGACTGCCTTTTAGGTGATGAGAACAACTCTGTAATATTAACAGCCGTCAGGCAGTGGATGAAAGATTACAGGGTAAGAGCCTATAACGAGAATATCCATAAGGGAACTTTAAGACATATACTTATAAGAACAGGATTTCATACTGATGAGATTATGGTCTGTCTTGTTACTAAGAAAATGTTAAGAAAAGAGGCGGCAGATGGACTTGTAAGAGTGATTGAGCGGCTTAATAGTGGCATTTCAGCAAGTGATAACACTTTATCAGGTAGTGATAATAATACAAGTAATAACAGTGGAAGAAAGTTAAATATAGCTTCGCTGGTTGTCAATATTAATAAAGAGGATACTAATGTAATACTTGGTAGGGAATGTGTAACTCTTTATGGAAGACCTTATATAGAAGATTACATTGGAGATATAAAGTTCCAGATATCACCGCTTTCATTCTTTCAGGTTAATCCTAAACAGACAGAAGTGCTTTATAACAAAGCATTGGAATTTGCTAATCTTACAGGCAATGAGGCAGTGTGGGATCTGTATTGTGGAATAGGAACAATCTCGTTATTTTTGGCAAAAAATGCAGGAATGGTATACGGTGTAGAGATAGTTCCACAGGCGATTGAAGATGCGAAGAATAACGCTGGGATTAACGGAATAGATAATGCAGAGTTCTTTGTAGGAAAGGCAGAAGAAGTAGTCACAGCATTTTATGAAAGCAGGAAAGCAGATGATGGTACAGGTCACAATATGACAAGACCGGATGTTATAGTGGTAGACCCACCAAGAAAAGGCTGTGATGAGAAGCTTCTGGATACTATTGTTACAATGTCACCACAGAGAGTTGTGTATGTAAGCTGCGATTCGGCAACACTTGCAAGGGATTTAAAGGTGTTATCGGAGCGTGGATATAAGATTGTGAAAGTACAGCCGGTTGACCAGTTTGGGAATACAGTCCATGTGGAGACTGTTGTCTTACTTTCCAAGGGAATGGTCGACAGCAGAAAAGTGAAGGTTGACTTCTCCCTGGAGGATATGGATTTATCTGGATTTAGGGGAAAAGCAACTTATGAGCAGATAAAGACTTATGTACTGGAGCAGACAGGACTGAAGGTTTCTTCATTGTATATTGCACAGATTAAGAAGAAATGTGGTTTGGATGTTGGTGAGAACTTCAATTTGGCAAAATCAGAGAATGCGAGACAGCCACAGTGTACACCGGAGAAGGAAGATGCAATTATGCAGGCATTTAGACATTTTGGAATCATATAGATTGTGGATAAGCAGCATCGTGAGTCTATCTTACTGCTAAGTAGCGAAAAAAGGACATTCCTGAACCGTAATTATTACGGGTCAAAGGATGTCTTTTTTGATTGTCTTGGAGTGTCAAAAGGACAAGGTAATAAAACTGAATATTAAGACTTATATGAATAATATCTATCTTATCTAATAAGACGATATATTTAGTATATATTTATCAATAACATTAAATTTATTTAATATATATGGAAAAATATGCTAATTGCAGAGATGATTCTTGCATTTGTAAAGAAAATCGTTGAATAAATCTCGTTGAATGATATACTATAATATGGATCACGTTTTTGAAAATCGCGAGGTGATTATCGTGGAAGTTAGCTATAAAAAATTATGGAAAATATTGATTGACAAAGACATGAAGAAGAAAGATTTACAAGCATCTGCTGGAATCAGTTGGGCTTCGGTAACCAAACTTTCTAAGGGAGAAAGGGTAAGTATGGAAGTACTAATGAAAGTATGCAAAACTTTGAATTGTGATATAGGAGATATAGTGGAACTAATTCCTACAGAAGAAAATGAAATTGGCTGAGGAGTGATACGATGTCTAGCAAGAAAAAGAGCGTGATTAGTAAGGCAAGTCCTCATACGATTAAAAAATTTGAATTGATTGAGGAATATATAAAATCATGGGCAAAAAAATTACTGTTGACTGATTCTTGCGATGGTCTGATTTTTATTGATTGTATGTGTAATAGTGGGGTGTATATTGATGATGCTGGACAAGTAGTGAAGGGGACGGCAGTTCGTGTTTCAGAAGTGCTCTGGGAAGTGGCTAGAACCTATACGGATAATAATATACATATTTATTTGAATGACAAAGATAAAGCACGGGTAGATGAATTGAAAAAGCATCTTCCACAAGATGAACGTAATTTTAAGATTGTCACATCTTGTAGCGATGCACACGAGTTACTTTTGACTATCGGCCCACAGTTGTATGGAACAGGGAATTTTCATTATTTTCTGCTTTATGATCCATATGATGCGACTATTGATTGGAAATCACTTTTGCCGTTTTTCCGAAATTGGGGAGAGGTTATGATTAATCATATGGTTTCAGATCCGGTGCGGGCGATTACAAGTGCCAAGAAAAGGACAACAAAGGCAAAGTATGAGAACACATATCTGGAGGATTTTGAAAAACTGGTACCTTATGGAAGTGACAAGGTAGCATATGAGGCCAGAGTGGAGGAAATCATAAATTCTCTAAAGGGAACTCGTAAATATTATGTATCGGCATTTCCCTTCTATAACACGCAGAATTCACTTGTGTACAATTTGATTCATTGTACGAGCGATAAGGAAGGATTTAAGCTTTACAAGAAGAGTGCTTGGAAGGTATTTGGTGCACAGTCCTCTACTAAGCATTCGACTGAGAATAGGCAGTTATCGTTTGATTTTTTCGGAGAAATTACTGAAGAAGAGGATGAAAGCTGTTTACATGTTATCGATATCGCGAAATATCTGCAGCGCAGTTTTAGAGGTAGAAAACAAGTGTCTCTTGATGAGATGTGGGAACTTTTAGATAACCACCCGATTTTTCCTTCAGACGGATTCCGTAATGAGATAAAGAGTGATCTTACGGATTTTTTTGACGCGAAGATCGAGCAGATTGTGAATTCTGAGACAGGAAAAAAGGAAACGGTGATCTCTTTCTCTTCATGAGATAGAGTTTCAGATATATGAGGTGATTGGAATATATGGCAATATCGCAGAAATTTGGTGGCAATTGGACTGAAGAGAAGCTGAATATCTTCACTAGTTATTTGGACGCATACATAATTGCACTGCAAAATCAGAAGTTTAAGAAGATTTATATAGACGCCTTTGCTGGAACCGGTGAGATCGAGACCAGCGACGGTGGGCAGTATCTTGTGGGCTCCGCTAAGCGTGCACTGGCGTCTGAAAAAAAGTTCGATCACTATTATTTTATAGAAGCGGACTCTCAGAAGGCGGGAGAACTTCAGAATATGATAAATACCGAGTTCCCGCAGATGAGGCGAATTGTTACGATTTACTGTGGCGATGCGAATGATAAGCTTGCGGAGATTATTAGCAGTGTAGACTGGAGATATAACAGAGGCTTGCTGTTCTTAGATCCATATGCGACGCAGGTAAATTGGACTACGCTTGAAAATGTAGCGCAGACGAAATCGATAGATGTATGGTACCTATTTCCGTTTTCTGCACTTGAGCGGATGCTGCCGAAAAACGGAAAGTACGATAAGTGGGAAGAATGCATAGACCGCTTGCTTGGAGATTCTGGATGGCGGGAAGAATTTTACAAGAAAGATCCCCAGATGTCACTTTTTGATTTGTTCCCAGAAACGGGACAAAGCGATGGTGAAAGGATGATTAAGGATGCAAATCCGGATCACATAAGGGATTATATCCTTTCCAGGCTAGAGACAATCTTTCCATGTGTATCTAAATATGCACGTATTTTCAGGAACAGTAGAAGATCGCCGATGTTCCTATTCTGCTTTGCTATTTCGAACGAGAGTGAAGCAGCACAAAAACTTGCTTTGAAGATAGCAAATCATATATTAAAGAATAAATAGGCGAAGGACGGAAACAACTTGAAGACGATAAAACGAAAATCCATGCTTTATCAAACAGGAGTAGAGTATGGTGACTACACAATGAATCACGTGCAGGGCTGCGCACATGGGTGTAAATATCCATGTTACGCATTCCTGATGAAGAAGCGATTCGGGCAAATTAAGGATTACGAGAGCTGGCTTGAGCCGGTGCTTGTATCAAACACGCTTGAACTGCTGGATAAAGAGATACCGAGGCTCAGAGATAAGATTCAGTCTGTGCAGCTTTGCTTTACCACAGATCCGTTCATGGAAGGATACCCAGAGGTGGCCAAGATGAGCATTGCGGCTATCCGAAAGCTGAACGAGGCTGGTATCAAATGTACTACTCTAACAAAGGGACTGTTACCTATAGAATTGGCGGAGCTTTCTCCGGAAAACGAATATGGGATTACACTGATCACTCTGGATGAAGCTTATCGGGAACAGATGGAACCGGGAGCCGTTTCCTGTGCAGAACGACTGGCAGCATTGGGTGCACTTCACGATGCCGGTTGTAAGACGTGGGTAAGTATGGAGCCGTATCCGACACCGAACATGGTTGAGCAGAATCTGCACGAACTACTTGAGGCGGTATCTTTTACAGATCGGATCATTTTCGGGAGAACGAACTATAGTAAGGTAGCAAACGCCTACGAAAGGCATAAGCATTTTTACAATGAGTGTGCGGCAGATGTGATTTCCTTCTGTCAGGAACATGGCATTGATTATCATATTAAGGTAAAAACAATAACGGAAGAATGAGGTGGTGTTATGGCTTTATTACAAGACCTGATCCAACAGATTGACGATCCGGCACTCAAGGAAAGAATCTTGCAGGAAACAAATAAATTACTGAAGCAAAAGAAGTTCGGATTGGTGTTTGAAGAACATCTGCCAGAATGCACGCCGCTTTATGATGTGCCGATTCGTGTTGGCTCTAAAGTTGCTCTGAAGACCGGGTATGTCAGCGACATTTATATGGTCATGAATATCGACGAAGATGAGGTTCAGTGTGATCGTAGGGAAACACATGAGCAGAAAACCTTCAGGCTGGATGAGCTGGTTACAGTAGCCGAGTTTGGAGAGGCAATTTATCCGACATTAAAGCCGATAGACACTGTTGAGAATGCTCCAGACAGTGACCTTTGGCATACACTGATTGAGGCAGACAATTATCACGCACTTCAACTTCTAGAATATCTTTACGCAGAAAAGGTGGATTGCATATACATTGACCCACCGTACAATACTGGGGCAAAAGACTGGAAATATAATAATGACTATGTGGACAGTTCTGACGCATATCGTCACAGTAAGTGGCTTTCAATGATGGAGAAGAGACTAAGGATTGCAAAAAAACTACTGAATCCGAATGATTCGGTTCTTATTGTTACTATTGATGAGAAGGAGTATCTACATCTTGGATGTTTATTGGAAGAATTGTTCCCTGAAGCAACTATCCAAATGGTAAGTAGTGTAATCAATCCTAAAGGAGCTGCAAGGCATCAACAATTTGGTAGAACTGATGAGTACTTGTTTTTTGTACAGTTTGGAGTATCGAGTCCGGAACCATTGCCATTAACTAATGAATGGAAAATATCTGAAGATAAAAGAGCTTCTCGTTTGAGATGGAAGGAGCTATTGCGTTCAGGCTCACATACGGCAAGAGCAGATAGTCCAAACCAATTTTATCCAGTGTTTATCAATAATACGGATGCAGGCCCGGTCTTTCACTCTGTAGGAGAGTCATATTATGGCACAAACACGTCCGAGATAGTAGCGCCAGACGGTTGTGTTGCTGTTTGGCCTATACGCGCTGATGGTACAGAGGGTAATTGGCAGATAAGCAGTGAAAATTTGAAAGCTTCTATAGATATTGGATATGCAAAATTAGGTAACTGGAGAGGTGAAAATACAGCAATCACCTATTTGGCGAAGGGAGAAAGAGAAAAAATCGCTAAAGGCGCATTCACAATTATAGGTCATAGACAAGACGGCTCAGTTATAACAGATGACGATGCATATATCCCTAAATTTATACCCGGTACTCAATGGCGTATAAAGTCGCATAATGCTGAGCAAGGAGGCACAAATTTACTTAAAGAATTCTTCGGATCAAGTAGGTTTACTTTTCCTAAATCATTATATGCTGTTCATGATACGATTAGATTTTTTGTTGCTAATAAGCCGAATGCACTTATTATCGATTTCTTTGCTGGTTCAGGGACAACACTTCATGCAGTAAATCTTCTCAATGCAGAGGACGGCGGATGTCGTAGGTGCATTTGCGTGACAAATAATGAATTGAGAAAAGACGAAAGTGATACACTGACTGTGCAGGGCTTTAAACCGGGAGATCCAGAATGGGAAAAACTTGGAATTGCCAAATATGTTACTTGGCCACGGATAGAATGTAGCATCAAAGGTCATGATGTTAATGGCAATTATTTAGAGGGCGAATATACAACCTATAAGACGAGTATTGAAAAAAAAGATAGAAATATTATTCAGATAGGATTTGTGAGTGATGCTTCTTCTTTGAAAATAGGCGAAAAGAAAAGACTTGTTTCAATATTATCGAACAAAAAATTACCTCAGACACTTGTATCACAAGAGGCAAAATACATAGTTTCAGATGAGACAAAGCATACAGTAACAATATTATTAGACGACACTGCCGGTGATGAATGGTTAAAAGCCCTAGATGGAATGGATCATATAACAGACTTTTACATTATTACATCTAATAATAGAATTTTTAAGAGCCTCAAGGCAAGAATCAAGGGTATGTTCGAACCTATATTAATACAGTCGCCAGTAGTGATGCCAATGAAGGACGGATTCAAGGCAAACTGCGAATACTTTAAATTAGGTTTTCTAGATAAAACCTCTGTTGCCCTTGGCAGACAGTTCCGAGAACTGCTTCCGGTGCTCTGGATGAAGGGAGGAGCCATTGGTAGGTGCCCGGCTCTTGAAAATGATGATCTCTCGAATATGCTGATCTTGCCGCAGAATAAGATGGCTGTTTTGATGGATGAGATATACTATTCTGAATTTGATGCGGAATTAAGACGTAATCCAGAGATCCAGACAATTTTCATTGTAACGGATTCAGAAACGGCATATCGGTCGATGATTCGTTCTTACGATGACAAAGACTGCTATCAGCTTTATAGAGATTATCTGGATAATTTCAGAATCAATACGGGGAGGTAAACATGAGAATAGAATTATTCCCTTTTCAGAAGAGAGCTCTTGCTGATATCCGCATGAAGACTGCGGAGGCAATGGGTAGCTATCACAGAACACATGCACCACAGGTGGTTTCTTTCACTGCACCAACCGGAGCTGGAAAGACCATCATCATGTCTGCGCTGATTGAGGCTGTTCTTTTCGGCGATGAACAGTATATGGAGCAACCGAATGCAATTATAGTCTGGCTTTCGGATTCGCCTCAGCTGAACGAGCAGTCGAAGCAGAAGATCGACTCCAAGGCTGATAAGATTAAGTTGTCGCAGTGCGTTACGATTTCTGAGGAATCCTTTGATAAAGAGGTATTTGAGGATGGTCATGTTTATTTTCTGAATACACAGAAATTATCGGTTACTTCTAAACTCACGAAAAATGGCGATGGGCGTACTTATACGATTTGGCAGACTCTTGCAAATACCGTTTGGGAGAAAAGCGACCGACTGTATTTTATCATTGACGAAGCACACCGTGGTATGCAAGGACGCGAAGCCAGCAGAGCAACAACTATAATGCAGAAATTTATTAAGGGGAGTGAAGATGATGGAATTCCTCCAATGCCGGTAGTTATCGGTATGTCTGCTACCACGCAGAGATTCAATGCATTGGTCGAGGGCACGTCCTCTACAATTCATAAATCAATAGTGACAACGGATGAAGTGCGTGCTTCTGGACTTTTAAAGGACAGGATTGTTATCACTTATCCGGAAGAAGGGGCGGTCAATAATGATATGGCTATTCTGCAAGCAGCTGCAGATGATTGGAAGGAAAAGTGGGAACATTGGACGCAGTATTGCTTTGAGCAACACTATGCCTATGTAAATCCAATTTTAATCATTCAGGTTTTGAATGGAACGGGAGATGCTCTAACTGACACAAATCTAGATGACTGTATTGCAAAGATAGAGGAACGGACAGGATTCAAGCTAGAAAGCGGTCAAGTTGTTCATACCTTTGGTAGCACAGCAGCAACACTGAACGTCAATGGGCTTGATGTGCGTTATGAGGAGCCTTCCAATATTGCTGAAGATAGAAACATTCGCGTAGTGTTCTTTAAAGAAAATCTTTCAACTGGCTGGGATTGTCCGCGAGCAGAAACAATGATGTCCTTTAAACATGCAAACGATGCTACATATATTGCACAGCTTCTCGGGCGAATGGTCAGAACACCAATGCAGATGCATATTCAGGTGGACGATGTTTTGAACGATGTGCATCTCTATTTGCCGTACTTCAATGAAGATACAGTTAGGGATGTTGTAGAAGCCTTGCAGAGTACGGAAGGTGGAGATATTCCGACCGATATTTATGGTGAATCCTTATCTGGAAAGAAATTTGAAACATTGACTGTTAGACCACAGAAGAAAAAAGAAGTGCAGCAGACTCCGGGACAGATGACGTTGTTTGATGTATTTTCCGGTCAGACAATATCTGAGCGGCAGACTGATATAGTAACAACGAAGCCAACTGGTGATATCGTTCCTACGACGTATCCTCAAATTACTGGAGTGCAGGAACAACTAGCATATACATCGAGACAGAATCAGATGCAACAGACCACTGATACAACAGCTCTTGTTCAGTCTGGATTGACTATGTCACAGACTTCTGACATAGAATCACCACTCAGAAGTAACATTGTGGAAAGTTCCAAAACGGATCAGCAAAATACCTCTGTAGCGGAAGATATGTTTAATCGTGAAGATGTTATGAAATTTATAAACGATGCAGGACTTCTTTCTTATAACATCAGAGCACTTCGAATCAATGATTATCTGAAATCGTTGTATAGGATGGCACATTTACTTACGATGTCTAAATTACATCGTGAGGCAATTCGAGAAGTTCAGGATGAAATCGTTGAGATGATTCACAATTATGTGGAAGGTCTTAAGACAGAAGGAAAATATGATGACCTTGTTCAGCAGGTTAAACAGTTTAAGCTGGCGACTCAAATCTTTGATGCCTTTGGAGAGACTGTGGACAATTATTCGGTGCATGACTTGTTCACAACGACAGATTCTGATATAGAGAGACAATTTAGGATTGCTGATGTAAAGCTCGGGCGAGAAGGCATCGGCATGGCATATGGTAACAAGTATATGGATATGTCTGACCTAACGGCATTTAAAGTTGATGTTATTCTTTTTGTTGCTGACGAAGAGTGCATGAACCGTTTACATTCTTATGCAGAGATTCGCTTTCACGGATTGAATGATGATTATCGCAGATATATTGCTACAATCGACTCTGAAAAAATTCGTAAAGATTACGACAGCATTGTTTCAGATGGTGATTCTGTTAGCAAACATAATTTCCGTTTGCCTGAGACTATTCAGGTGCCACATGAAGTGGGGGGAAAAGAATATAGAAATCATCTTTTCGTCAGCGACATAACCGGTGTAGCAACTATGAAATTAAATACTTGGGAAGCAGGAGTCATTGAAGAGGAAGAAAAACGAGAAGACTTTGTCTGTTGGATTCGGAATCCTTCCAGAGGCTCATGGGCACTTTGTATTCCTTATGAAATTGATGGTGAAATAAAGCCTACTTATCCTGATTTCATTATAGTAAGAAAAGATCGTGTCCTCGGGTATGTTGTTGATATTCTTGAACCACATAATCCTGACTTTAAGGATAATCTCGGAAAAGCGAAGGGATTCGCAGATTACGCAAAAAAGAATCCGGGTGTGGGAAGAATTCAGCTTATTCGTATGAGCAAAGATGCTGCTGGAAATCACAAGTTTAAGAGATTAGATATGTCTAAAACAGCTGTTCGGGATAAAGTATCTCATGCAATAAATACAGACGAGCTCGATCACATCTTTGACACAGATGGCGTTATCGAATAAGAAAAATTCAGTTATGACAAAAGAGCTGAAATTGCTGTTGTAGTTATTTCAAAATAGATGATTCTGCACTATCAGCGT
Organism: [Lactobacillus] rogosae; assembly: GCA_900112995.1. Taxonomy (GTDB): domain Bacteria; phylum Bacillota; class Clostridia; order Lachnospirales; family Lachnospiraceae; genus Lachnospira; species Lachnospira rogosae. The sequence continues at coordinate 80,949 of FONU01000014.1, forward strand.
GACCATGAGAGGATGTTGCAACAACTGATAGATTTCTGCGAAGAAGTAGTCATAGGGAGCAAGCCACATTGGATATAATCCACTGTGGCTTGTTTTGAACTGAATGATTTACAATTTCGGATTCCTCCGTCTCAACTTCCGATGCTCCTTTGCAGGCTTAGAACGGGAGAATATTTCTTTTAATGTCTGCTTTTCTTCCACAGAAAGCTGAGTGACTTTCATCTCCAGATTTTTGCAGAAAAGAAGCAAAAGACCATTTATATAAGCATCATTTGATGACTCTGTATCGCCATCTGCGGTAGTAGGTATTTGAGATGTAAAGTCATCAATGATATTTTTGACCATACTTTGATAGTCAATGTCGCTGGCGGTATTGCTATCTTTCATATGAGTATTTCGTAGGTCAGCGACAATCGGTTTTAGGTCTGCTGACAGAATATTCATATAATATTGCTCTGACTCAATGTGTGAATTATCAAATACATTTGCAAATGTATCGGTGGAATCGGCACCAAGCTCTGTTAATTTGCATCGCATCACATCAAGAAAAGCATTTGCTATCTGAATTCCCTTATCGTTAAATCCATCAATATAGATTTCCAGGTCAGTCATGAATTTTTTGAAATTTTCATGTGTGAGCAATTCAGATAATAATCTTGGATTATATTTTTTGTCAGTCAATATTTGGACTGCATCGTCATTCAGGTGCAGATCAGATACTGACTGATTTTTATGTTTCCGTAATTCTGTCCGACAAAGAAGGTAATCTGTGCTTATGTTGTAAAAATCTGCAAGCGTTATAAGATTGCCGAGTGACATATCTATATTTTCGTCTTTTTCATAATTGCCAAGCGTGGAGCTGGGGATACCGGTGGCATCGGATAACTCCTGCAACGACATTTTTTTTTCTGAGACTCTCAAATCTTTCAGTCTTTCTGGTATGGTAAGTTTTGTATGCATAGTATCTTCCTCGTTTTTAAAGATACAGATAGATTACCATGATATTGCCATGAGATAAAGAGAAATTCTTTTCCTGTCTTGTCCCGGATGTTGGAAAAATTGATAAAAACAAAATTTTTCCAGCATCTTGGATATACCGAATCGGCATAGAAAATTTGAGAAAATAATTTCATAAACCGGGAAGGGAAGGGGTGAAAAATTTATGAAATGTTGGAAATACATCAGCATGACAAAGCCGATAGGCGTAGCTCCGTGAAAATTTATTTTCATGGTTTTAGGGGATTGGGGCATTTCCCCAACAAGCTAAAAATGCATTTTGTGTGCACAAATGCACTGCTTGCCAAGTAGCGAAATTAGGAATGAAAGAGAGGATAAAACAATGGAAAATGTAACTTTTGATTATAAGTTTTACAGGATACCTAAGAGATTTTTTAAGGAAGACATGTTCAGAGACATGACGAATGCGGCAAAAGTATTATATGGAATACTTCTGGATCGCAAGTGCCTGTCAGACTCCAATGGAGACGCATGGCGTGATGAATTTGGCATTACCTATATCATTTTTACAATCGAAGAAATTATGAATTTGATGAATCTGGGAAACAAGAAGGTCAATAAAATGCTGATAGAATTGGAACAGCATGGGTTGATCTACCGCAGACACCAGGGATTGGGAAAGCCGAATAAAATCTATGTCCATGATATTTTACAGCCGGAAACTTCCGAATGGACACCAGAAATTCAGTTAAAGAAATGGAGAAATAGGAAATGAGAATAAAGTATTATGAAGACGCAAAGGAAAATGCAGCATTTGAACGATGCACCGATGCTATCACTAATATGATTATAAAATATGGTCCACTGTTAAAAAGAAAGTGGGCTGTAGAAGAATGGTTAAGAAATATTCACGCGGGATGCTTTTGGAAAGAACTTGCTGTAAAGCGATATGGAAGATATGCAGAAAACATGAAGAAGTGGTGGTCTGGGAAAAAGTGTTGCATGACAATATCAGATTGACTTACACATAAATCCAATTTATAATAAAGTCAAAATGAAAATGACATAAACGGAGAGAATGAAAATGGAAAATATTGAAACACTGGAAGCAGCACTTAAGAGAATTGCAGAATTAGAAAGAGAGAATGAGAAGCTGCGTGAAGAACTGGAGTATTATAAAAACAGAAAAATGAGCGGACGCCAGAAGCACAATGCCAAGTGGATGGCAATCTACAATGATTTTGTTGCCGGTTATGAAAGTGGAATGACTATGGTAGAGATTGCAAATCGCAATAATGTCAGTGAGAGGACGATTTACAGGTATAAAGCGTATTATGACAAGATAAGGAGCACAAATGAGAATGCGATAGAGTAATTGAAAAAATTAATAGTAAAAAACATATTGCTGGCGTCAGCAATATGTTCATAAGAGGAGGAAATTTGAATGGAAAAGAGAATAATAGAATTGTACAGAAGAAAATTTGATGATATCCGACATGAAGAGGATGGCATTGAGTATTGGTATGCACGAGAATTAATGACATTATTGGACTATGTTCAATGGAGAAATTTCGAAAATGTTGTAAAAAAGGGAATGCTTTCTTGTAAAAATAACGGAATTAGAGTGGAAGACCATTTTGCTGGCGTCAGCAAAATGGTCACATTGGGAAGTGGAGCCAATAGAGAAGTTGAGGATTATATGCTTACCCGTTATGCATGTTATCTTATTGCTGAAAATGGAGATCCACGAAAGGAGCAGATAGCTTTTGCACAAAGCTATTTTGCGGTTCAGACTAGAAAACAGGAATTGATTGAAGAAAGAATTTCTTATATCGAAAGAACAGAGGCAAGAGGAAAATTAAGGGAATCGGAAAAAAGATTGTCTCAAAATATATATGAGCGTGGAGTGGATGATGCAGGATTTGGCCGTATCCGGTCTAAAGGAGATCAGGCTTTATTTGGTGGATTTACCACTAAACAGATGAAAGAACATTTGGGAGTACAGGATAAAAGACCACTTGCGGATTTCCTGCCAACACTTACCATTGCCGCAAAAAATCTTGCAACTGAAATGACAAATTATAATGTTGAAGAAAAGGACTTGCAAGGAGAATCTGCAATCACTGTTGAACATGTGGAAAATAATACTTCTGTTAGAGACATGCTTGGACAAAGAGGAATTAAACCGGAAGATTTACCAGCATCGGAAGATATTAAGAAACTGGAACGCAGGGTAAAGCGAGAAGAGAAAAAGCTTGCTGAGCAGTCTGGAAAATTAACCAATGAATAACACAGGAGCGTGAGATTATTGAAGAAGAAAACAAGATGTTACATATATACTCGTGTATCTACAGCCATTCAGGTTGATGGCTATAGTCTTGATGCACAGAAGGACAAGCTAAGAAAATATGCAGAATTTCAAGATATGGAGATTGTAGGAGAATATTCTGATGAAGGACATTCCGGTAAGAATATAAAAGGTCGTCAGGAATTTATGCGGATGTTGAATGATATTGAAGATGGCAAGGACGGAGTTGATTTCGTCCTTGTATTTAAATTATCCCGATTTGGCAGAAATGCGGCGGATGTACTCAGCTCTTTACAGCTTATGCAGGATTATGGTGTGAACCTAATCTGTGTGGAAGATGGAATCGACAGTTCAAAAGAAGCCGGTAAACTGCTTATATCTATCATTGCGGCCGTAGCAGAGATGGAGCGGGAAAATATCAGAGTGCAGACAATGGCTGGGCGTGAGCAGAAGGCGAGAGAAGGTAAATGGAATGGCGGATTTGCTCCGTATGGATATAGGCTGGAAAATGGGGAACTTGTTATTGCGGAGGATGAAGTGGAAATTATTCAAATGATTTTTGACAGGTATATTCATACCAATGATGGAATCAATGGCGTGGCAAATTATCTGAACAATCATGGATATACAAAGAAGCTGCGTCAGAATGGAACAATACCGGGGTTCTCGGCCAGCTTTATCAAGAAGATAATTGATAACCCGGTATATATGGGGAAGATAGCATATGGACGCAGGCGTACAGAGAAGAAAACAGGAACCCGTAATGAAACTCATGTAGTGGAGCAATCAGATTTCCCTGTTTATGAGGGAGTTCATGAAGCAATTATTGCCGAGGAAGACTGGAAACTTGCACAGGAAAAGCGTTCAAAAAATAATTACAAGCGTGAAAAAATTCATGATCCGGAACATGCACATATTTTGTCTGGTATATTAAAATGTCCTTGCTGTGGAAAAGGAATGTATGGAAATATTGCTAAAGCAGGGCGAAAAGATAACAAGACCAGATATTACTATTATTGTAAGAATACCGTGAATGCTACCGGGCACAAGTGTACGTTCCGATGTAACATCGAGCAGACACAGATTGATGATATGCTTGCAAAGCTGATTACAGCAATGACAAAAGAAGGAAAATTCAAGGATGCCATTCAGGATAAAATAGGAGCAACTGTTGACACGACGGACCTGGAAAAGCAGTTATCTGTGTTAAATGCAAGTCTTCATCAGGCAGAGACTATTAAAACACGCCTTGAACAGCAGATGGATAATCTGGATGTTACAGATACCCATTACGATAAAAAAATAGTAGATTTGCAGAGACGATTGGATGCTCAATATGATAAAATAGATGAAGTGGAAGAAACAATGGCAGAACTGAAGTCTCAGATTTATGAGCTTAAGAAAAATCAGATTGATGCAGATAGCATATACGGATTTTTAGGTGCTTTTAATGAAGTGTATTCAGAATGTACGGATGCTGAAAAGAAACAGTTCATGCAGGCATTTATTGAACGTATTGACATATTCCAAGAAAGACGGGAAGATGGAAATTGGATTCAGAATATTAAGTTTCAGTTTCCAGTACCGATTATTAAAGAAGGCAAGGAAGTAGCACAAATCAAGGGAATTTCTTTGGACAAGGAGAAATCAGATGAGCATATGGTTTCCTTGGAAAAGTTATCAACACTTGAGACGGTTGTTCTTTTGTCCCAATTGAAACAAAAGCCAGATGATTACATTAATGTCACAATTGAACTTGATGATATGGATATAACATCTGCATAGACTAATGCAACATATGATGAGATAAAGAAGTATGTGTCTGAACATAATGACGGCATGAAGGTTTCCAATCTGTATATTTCACAGGTAAAGAGAGCGCAATTGTGGAGGCATTGAAGCATTTTAAGATGATTCAGAAAAACTAAAAAGAGTCTGGTAAATCGGAATTTATCAAGCTGTTAATTTTGAAAATTTCTTTGAAAAACTATTGACTCCTACGCAACGTAATAGTTTACGATATGTTTATCGAGAGGAGGAAATGACAATGATGACAGTGAATGAGGTAAGTAAATTAACAGGAGTGAGTATACGCACTCTGCAGTATTATGATACCATTGGTCTCTTAAAACCTATTGAATATACAGAGTCAGGTTATAGGTTGTATGACGATACATCCTTGGAAAGGCTGCAACAAATTTTACTGTTTAAAGAATTGGAATTTCCGCTTAAGGAGATTAAAAAGATAATTGATGCCCCTAACTTTGACAGGAACAAAGCATTAGAGCAGCAGATTGAATTGCTAACTATGAAAAAAGAGCATCTTGAAAATCTTATTAGTTTCGCTCGAGGAATAAAAGGAATAGGAGTGAAATATATGGATTTTAAAGTATTTGATACAACAAAGATTGATGAGTATTCTAAACGAGCAAAAGAACAATGGGGACAAACCTCTGAGTATAAGGAGTTTGAAGAGAAAACAAAGAACTGGACGAAAGACGATGAAGCTACTGTTGCAAATGAGTTTATGCAATTATTTGTTGAATTCGGACAAATGAAAGAAATGGACCCAGAAGATGAACAGGTGCAGTTGCAGGTAAGGAAACTTCAGGATTACATTACAGATCATTTTTATACATGTTCTGATAAGATTTTATGCGGTCTTGGAAGAATGTATGCCGGTGGAGGAGAACTTACGGAAAATATTGATGATGTTGGAGGAGTTGGCACAGCAGAGTTTGCAAGTAAAGCTATTGATATATTTTATATGAGCGGAAGGTAAATTTAAGTTTGTAACGAAGGTATTTGCGATGAAAGGAATTAAGATTGAGTTATTGGGGATTGCAATAATACCTTTAGGAATTGCTGTGACAACAAATAATTTTTGGGGATATGTCCTAGGTGTTCTTGGATTTGGCGTCGCTGTAGTTGGCTGTTTTCTAAAAGATAATCACTGATAACTTCTTGTTTGAAAAATTGAGAAAACGTAATATTGAACAAAAAAGAAATGCACAGTTCTTAGCTTATCGTGAACTGTGCATTTTTGTAAATAAATACTTTTAATTAGCCGATTACGGCATCCTCTGCTGTAAAATGTTCCAGAGAATTTTCTTTTACCTGAATGCAGATATAAGTAATTCCAGAAATATCGGATGCAAAAAACTGACGCTTTGCAGCAGGTGCGATTTTTAGCCAGTCTCCAGTTGAAAGGCTAATTTCTTCTCCATCAATTATGGCTTTGCCGTTACCTGAAAGAATTCCATAGATTTCTTCATTTTCATTATGAGAATGAACAAATGGGACATTTGCTCCTGCAGGTAGTTTGTTTAAACTGATTTCTGCACCTGTTAAAGACAACTTTTCATGCAGCTCAATTCGGTTTTCCTTTCCAATAGTTGTTTTTGTGTAATTTGCCATAATAATACCTCCATAGTTAATTTGTAGTTTCTGGTTGCTTGGTATTAGTATAGTGTGAGACACATACAAAAACAAGTACGCACCTTTTTGTAACTGTACACTCAAAAATGAATGTGTTACAATAGACTCGGAGGTGAGAATTATGCGAGCAAAAGAAGAATTACCGGAATGCCCAGTTGCAACAGCAGTATCTCTTATCGGAGGAAAATGGAAACTGCTGATTTTGCGTAACTTGAAAGAGCGTCCATGGAGATTCAATGAGCTACAACGAAGTATAGATGGTATTTCACAAAAGGTTTTGACAGATAGTTTAAGACAAATGATGAGTGATGGGCTGGCATATCGCCACGATTACCATGAGCAGCCACCGAGAGTTGAATACGGCTTAACGGAACTCGGAACAAAAATGCTTCCAATTGTTAATTCACTTGCTGACTTTGGTAACTACTATAAATCAATTATTGAACAGAATTAAGGACGTTAGTATTTGAAAAGCTTGAACAATTCCAGTTTTGATTTGACTTAATTCATAACATTTATTAACTGTTATATCTTATCCTCGTGAAGTCCGCAACCCCTTGAAAATGCTAAATTTGTAGCGAGTGAGTTTGCCCTTACGCTTTCCCTTGTGTTATATCCTTTTCCCTCATGTTACGAATGCTCACAAGGGCAAAATTAAGGGAAAGAAAATCCAGTAACAAATTATAACATGAAATGAAAATGGCAGGAAGAACGGATTGAAATGCTTTCAAAACTTTTAGAAAATTAAGGAAAGGACAGATAAGATATGAGATTGATTTATGCAAGATATAATCCGCAATGTAATAGCATAGATGTAACCACGTTTGAAAATGTAGTGCTTAGAATTGATTGCAATAAGGCAGAGGAAGGATTGAGAACTACTCCCGGCTCCCAGTGTTCGTTGAATGCTTTGGCTATTGATAATCCATTAGAATATGCAAGATTATACTTGGATGGAGAAATGCAAGTATGGGTTGATGCAGAGGATCGTTTAGATACGTGGTGATTTTGCTAATATAATATCATGATAGAGGTCTAGTACTAAAAATTCCAGAAAAATATATAGAACGTACGGTTATTCCATAATAAGAGGCAGGAATCTTAAGTTTCTAGATGTTTGAATTTTGCCTTAAGGTAAATAGAGAGGACACATTGATTTTTCAGTGTATCCCCTCTATTTAAAATTATTTTTAAATAGTTCTTGCACAAAAACAAATAGCATGCTAAAATCTATTTAAAGAAAGTTTTAAATAGGTAAAAGATATGGGAGAAACTAACATTTTTAAAGTATTGGCAGATAGCCAGCGAAGAGACATTCTTATTATGTTGAGAAATGAACGATTAAATGCCGGAGAGATTGCTGAAAAATTACAGATTACACCGGCTGCTCTTTCTTATCATTTAAAATTACTTAAAAACGCAGACTTGATATCTGAATATAAAGAGAAAAACTTTGTTTATTATGAAATCAACACTACGGTTTTCGATGAATTAATTATATGGGTTAACCAGTTTGGAGGAAAAAAAGTATGAAAAAAATAATGTGGATAGTAGCAATGATACCAGTTGTAGTTACAAGTGTTGTACTACAGTTTATGCCTGATATTATACCTATGCATCATGACTTGGAGGGAAACACTGACAGATGGGGAAGTAAAACAGAAAGCTTTATTTTTCCGGTAATTATTTTGTTTATTACACTGTTTTGGCACTTGCTAATCTATGTGTTTGAGAAAAAATCAAAAAATGCAAATACAGAAAAGGAACAGATGGAAGCAAAATCTTCTGCAAAGGTATTATGTGTTGTAGGAATTTCGCAAGCAATCATGTTCGGGATTATGCATTATTTTATTCTTTATTCTTCTTGGATACAGGCAAATGCAGGTGGTGAACATGCGGTTATTGACATTGCAAAAGTTTCATGTATTTTGTGTGGTATTATATTTATTGTATTAGGAAATTTTATGACAAAGGCAAAACGAAATGCAGTAGTGGGAGTTCGAACCGTTTGGAGTATGCACAATGATAATACATGGAGAAAGAGTAACCGCTTTGGTGCAATATGTATTATTATTACGGGGTTATTGACTATCATTACAACCGTATTTACAAGTGGGATGACTGGCACAATCTTTATGTTGATTTATTTATTATTAGCAACAATTGTAACTGTGGTATACTCAAAAAAGATATATGATAAGGAAATAAAAAAATAATTTGTATCTTTATGCGAGAGGGTGAAATTCCAGTCTTTTACGGAGAGATAACAAACGAAGGGAGGCAATTGCCTCCCTTCGTTTGTTATCTACTCCTTCCACGGTTTGGTGGAGAATATGGTCTTGTTAACTCTCGCTCCTTTATGTCCTGTTTCTTAGATATAAGCCTATCGTGTAGAGACTGTGGCTTTTCTCCATACCGTTGTTTCCAATTCTTAAGGCTGTCCTGATAATCCCCATAAGCTGTCTCTGACTTATGAAATGCTTTGTAGAAGGCTTCCGCATTCTGATACCCGTATTCCTTTACGATATGGGATAATCGGGCTTTCATTCGGGAAATACGTTCCTCCAATCCGGCTATCTCTGTTGAAAGTTCGGAACGCCTTTTTGCTTTGAAGATACCTTTGCTGTCGGACAGTTCAATTTCAAGGTCACTTCGCTGTTTCTCGAGTGCAAAAATTGCTTTATTCTGTTCTTGCAGCTTTTGATAAATTTCGCATAAGTGCTTGTAAGAAACTGCTTCCGGTGATGGCTGTGGTCTTGGCGGTATGGCAGGCTTTGGTGTATCTGTCTGCTTTCTGCTTTCTTCTGGTACAGCTTTCTGCTCTTTGAAATCTGTGTTCTCCGGTCTTGCTTCAAGCTCTTTGGAAATTACTTTATCTGCAAGCTCCAGAGTTTTGAGAAATACTTTGGAGATTAACAGTTCTAATACTGCAATGGCAGTACCGATAATGGAAGATAACAGATTCGGTCTGTTTCCGTAAAGCCATACGGATTCCACAATCTTGTCCGTTATCCGTTCCTTTTTTATCTGCATGATTTCTGACTTGGAAACACCCGTTACAATCGCTCTGTCAACAGTCTGATTCCACAAGGTGCGTTTACTGTTGTCTGCCTCAATCTCGGTGGCTTTCGGATTGTTCTTACCAATCTTTTTGGTGGCAAGATACATACCGCCACGCTCAAAAACTTCTAACCGCTGGCTTTTATCCCACACATACTGATTGATAAGATTGGTATAATCCTGCTTGACGGTATCAAGGAAATTTTCAGCCTTGAAGTGTTTATCCTTAATGGAGAAAATCTGTCTTTCGTATACCTCACCTTTGTGAATCACCTTACACCTTTTACGGATATTTCCTTCTTCATCAAGTATCTCTTTCTTGGTGCGTACATGATTTCCCTTTTCGTCATAGAACATATTGCGGGTGGCAACCTTTTCTATGGGCTGTTCCAAGAGTGTACGCTCCGAAAAAATGAGATGGATGTGATAGTTGGTTTTCCGCTTATTGTGATGCAGGGCTGCGATACAGTCCGTTCCGTAAGTCTGTCTGAAATGGTCTGTAAATATCTGCAACAGTCTGTCTGGAGGATACTCCGTAAAAGATTCCGGCAGGGCTATGATCAATTCCCTTGCCTCAATACATTTCCCCTCCGTACCGTTTTTTTTAAATTCTGCCTGATTATATTTTGCAAGGTCAGTCCAAAAATTACGGTCTGTGGTTTCATATACCGCATACAGATTTTCCTGCTTCTTTGGGCTTGAAATATAATAAATTCTTCCCCGGACATTGTGGAGCTTCGTCATCTGAATAAATGAATTTCTTGGCATGTGCTTCCTCCTTTCCGTATCTGCCAAGTACGAAGCTGCAAGAAATGAGGATGGGAAACTTTCTAATGTGAAAGTGAGTAGGCTACATAGGTAGCCTGTCTACGAACATATCCGCCTGTCGGCGAAAAGCTCCCAGCAGGGCGAAATACACAGAGTACAAATCGTAAGATTTGTGCGAGGGGTGTATTTCGCTCTCAAACGCCGAGGGCTTGTATAAAAAAGTTTCTTCCCCACTTCTTAAATTTCCAGTTGTATCTTAGAGGAAGCACATGGTATAATCTATTTGCGTGTAGGTATATCATGGCTTCGGTCAGATACATACCTTAGGGATGGTCTTAGGACTGTCCCTATTTAATTTGTCACATTTCTTGTGACAGCTCTGACATTTCCTTTGTCCCTTAAGTCCCTGCCTTCATTGGCGGTCATGAACTTTTCAAGCATATCCGTTTTGATAAGGACTTTCCGTCCTACCTTCAATACCGGAAGCTTTTTCCATTCTACCAGTTTCCGCAGGGTATTTCTGCCGATACCCGTATAGTCGGCAGCTTCCTCAATGGACAGTGCAATCTTCACTTCTGTCATTAAAACACCTCCTCTTGAATTGCATAATGCAATTTTGTAACTATGCCTACTATATAACTTTTATATCTTCTTGTCAAGCGTTACGAAATTTTAAAAGTAATTATTAACTTGCATATTGCAATGCTACTTTTACTGTGTTATACTTTAGCCATACCGAAAAAGGAGGCGTATCAGAATGAAAGATAAAGAATTACGCAAGTTAATCGGTAGCAGGGCAAAACAACGCAGACTGGAATTAGGTGTCAACCAGCCTTATATAGCAGAAAAGATGGGAGTTACCGCTTCCACCATACAGCGGTATGAGGCAGGAACGATTGACAACACCAAGAAGCTTGTTCTGGATGGTCTGTCGGAAGCACTTCATGTATCAGTGGAGTGGCTGAAGGGCGAGACGGAAGAAATGACAAGTGATGTTACGGATAAAAGGGAATTACAGATTCGTGATACCATGACTTCCATTCTCTCCAAACTGCCTTATGATATGAAGGCAGACGAAGCGGATTTTTCCAAAGATTTACTGCTGCTGATGTTGAAGGAATACGAATTATTCGTTGATTCCTTTCAATATGCCTGTAAGAATTTTAAAGGGAATACGGAAGATGCCACAATTGCAAAAGTAATGGGGTTTGAATCCAATCAGGAATATAATGAGATTATGTTCCTTAGGGAAATCACCCATACGGTAAACGCACTGAACGACATGGGCGACATTGTAAGGCTCTATTCCAAGAATCCCGAAACGGCAGCCGTAAGGCTTGCAAATCTTCTTTCAGAGAAAGACTCCGAACCGGTATAGATTAGACAACCGGAGTTATGATATACTTACACGCAGAAAGCATTTCATCAGTTCCGATTGTCTGATATCGAAAGGAGACACACGATTATGGCAAAAGGATCTGTAAGAAAAAAAGGAAAGAAATGGTACTACCGCTTCTATGTGGAAGATGCAAGCGGTAATCTGGTGCAGAAGGAATTTGCAGGTACGGAAAACAAAAGCGAGACGGAAAAGCTGTTGAGGCAGGCAATGGAGGATTATGAAGCCAAGCGGTTTGTTGCAAAGGCTGAAAACATCACACTCGGAGAGTTGCTTGACCTGTGGGCTGAGGAAGAATTAAAGACAGGCACATTGAGTAATGGAACGGTTGGCAATTATCTTCAGACAATTGGGAGAATCAAACAACACCCTATCAGCAAAAGGAAACTGAAAACGGTGACTTCGGTACACCTGCAGGAGTTTATGGATTTGCTCTCATTTGGAGGCACTGTGGGAGATTTTATATCAAAAGGATATTCCATTGATTATGTAAGGTCATTTTCAGCAGTATTGCAACAGTCATTCCGGTTTGCGGTATTTCCGAAACAGTTTATTACCTTCAATCCAATGCAGTATGTGGTGATGAGGCATAAAAAGGAAGAAACAGATTTGTTTGCGGATGAAACAGCCACAGACAGAGACAAGGTTAAACCGCTTTCCTTTGAAATGTACCGGAAACTGATTGAACAGCTTGGAAAACGAAGTGGGGATGCGATTCTTCCGGTTCAGATAGCATACTTTACAGGTCTCAGACTTGGAGAGGTAGCAGGTCTGACATGGCAGGATATCAACCTTGAAGAACAGTATCTCACTGTACGCAGGAGCATCCGCTACAATGGTGCTACCCATAAGCACGAAATCGGTCCGACAAAGTGGAAAAAGATCAGGGTTGTTGACTTTGGCGATACCCTCGCAGATATTTTGAGGAATGCAAAAAAGGAACAGCACAAAAACCGTTTTCAGTATGGGGAACTCTACCAGCGGAATTTTTACAGAGAAGTAATGGAAAAGAATCGGGTGCATTACGAGTATTATCATTTGGGAATGACAGAGAATGTGCCGGAAGATTACACCGAAATCTTCTTTGTATGCTTAAGGGAGGATGGTTGTCTGGAACTTCCGGCAACCATAGAAACAGCCTGCCGGACAGCAGGAAGAAAAGTACCGGAGCTTGAAGGTTTCCATTTCCACACACTGAGGCATACCTACACGACAAACCTCTTATCCAACGGGGCTCAGCCTAAGGATGTGCAGGAACTGTTAGGACACTCAGATGTCAGTACCACAATGAATGTCTACGCCCATTCCACAAGAAAAGCCAAGCGGGAATCCGCAAAGTTACTTGATAAAGTGGCAGGCAACGATTAAACAACTGAATAATGAATTTTCCCTTGTAATTATCCCATAAGGGCAAAAACAAGGGAAAAGGATACATATATAGAATTTTCAATGGCGGGAAGCCTTGAAAATAGGGGAAAGTTAAGAGAGTTAATAGATAAATTCCAGTTTGGAGAATTGAAAAAAACGGAATTTACCTATTAAGACATATAAACTCTTGACAATAAAGCTCCTATATAGTATGTTTTAATAAACTACTATATAGGAGCTTTCGTATGGAAATGAATGGAGGATTTCTTGTCACCAAAATAAAACAGCTTGGAGACCGGATTTTCGAGAAGATTCTCAGTGAAAAGAATATTGATGCGTTTAATGGAGCCCAGGGACGTATTCTTTATGTGCTGTGGCAGAAGGATGGTATTTCAATCAGGTCACTCTCGACTAAATGCGGATTAGCGATAACATCTCTTACTACGATGCTGGAAAGAATGGAAAATCAAGGGCTGATAAGCCGTGTTCAGTCTGAAACTGACAAAAGGAAAACGCTCCTGTTTCTGACTGAGAAAGCACATGCCTTAAAGGGCGAGTACGATTCTGTATCTGATGAGATGGGCAGTATTTACTACAAAGGTTTTTCAGAGGAAGAAATTACCAGGTTTGAGGAATGCCTCGACCGCATCAGAAAGAATCTTGAGGAGTGGCAGAAGTCATGAGTATTTGTATCAAAGATCAGATTCAGAACATGAATATCGTCATTGGCTGCACAGTGGGGTGTGCATATTGCTATGCCCGCAACAACGTGAAACGCTGGCATATGATTGATGACTTCGCTGACCCTGAATTCTTTCCGGGTAAGCTCAAGATGATGGAAAAGAAACGTCCGCAGAATTTTCTTCTTACCGGGATGAGCGATCTCTCCGGATGGAAGCCGGAATGGAGCGGCGAGGTATTTGCAAAGATCCGTGAAAATCCACAGCATCAGTTCCTGTTCCTTACCAAGCGACCTGATTTGCTGGATTTTGATACCAATTTGGAAAACGCATGGTTTGGCGTTACGGTGACGAGGAAAGCAGAACTGTGGCGTATCGACGCCCTTCGGAAAAACGTCAGAGCAAAACATTACCATGTTACCTTTGAGCCGTTATTCGATGATCCCGGCACAGTTGACCTTTCCGGAATCAATTGGATCGTTGTGGGCACCATGACCGGAGCTCAGAGCAGGAAGATTCATACGGAGCCGGAATGGGCATGGTCTCTGACGGACCAGGCACATAAGCTCGGCATTCCGGTGTTTATGAAGGAAGACCTTGTCCCTATCATAGGGGATGAAAATATGATTCAGGAAATGCCGGAAGAATTTAATAAAGTGTTAGAGGTGCAGAAATCATGGAAGAAGTAATGAATGGAATCCTCATTCGTGAGGTGGAAACAAAGAACATCATGACTAAGTCTAGTCTGCCGGTAGGCGGTTACTCGGTCAATCCCTATGTGGGCTGTACACATGCCTGCAAGTATTGCTATGCTTCTTTTATGAAGCGCTTTACCGGGCACAAGGAGGAATGGGGCACTTTCCTTGATGTGAAGCATTGGCCGGAAATTAAAAATCCGAAGAAATATGCCGGACAGCGGGTGGTCATCGGTTCTGTGACAGATGGCTACAATCCACAGGAGGAGCAATTCGGGAATACCAGAAAACTTCTGGAGCAGCTGATCGGCAGTGACGCAGATATTCTGATCTGCACAAAGTCGGATCTTGTGGTACGGGATATTGATCTGTTGAAGAAGCTTGGACGTGTAACCGTTTCATGGTCGATCAACACACTAGATGAAAATTTCAAGAACGATATGGATTCTGCTTCGAGCATTGAGCACCGTATCGCTGCTATGAAGCAGGTATATGAGGCAGGTATCCGTACAGTCTGTTTCGTATCCCCGGTATTCCCCGGTATCACGGATTTTGAAGCAATCTTTGAGCGGGTAAAGAATCAGTGCGATCTGTTCTGGCTCGAAAATCTCAATCTTCGAGGCGGTTTCAAAAAGACAATTATGGATTATATCGCCGGAAAATATCCTGATCTTGTACCACTTTACGACGAGATCTATAACAAGCATAACCGCAGCTACTTTGAAGCACTTGAAGTAAAAGCTGAGAAAATGGCTAAGAAGTATGATTGTGCCTTTGTGGATAATGAAATGCCTTATGGCAGAGTCCCGCAGGGACATCCGGTGATCGTAGATTATTTCTATCATGAGGAAATCCGTGGGACAGAGAATACCGGAAAAAGAAATCGCTAACTTCAAGTTTGCCGAAATATATTTCTAACTTTCCCTATTTTACAGACATTCCAGCCCATTCATTAGTGAAATGATATGTATTTTCCCTTATTTTTGCCCTTATGAGATAATCGTAAGGGAAATAAGGGAAAGTTTTATTTAGTCGT
>FONU01000013.1 GCA_900112995.1 [Lactobacillus] rogosae
AGTAGTCATATTATATCATAAATTTTGCGCAGCTATTCAGCGCATATAAAGTTCCGTAAGGAACTTTTAAGATGAGCACATTAGTGCTCATTATACCTGCATATATCAGTTGGAATGGTTTTGAATATTTCGGACATAAGTCTGTTATTGATTGCTAATAAGTGGTGTAATATATTATAATTCAGGTAATTATTATATCGGCAGAGGAGATGTGCTGTGAAAGTACTATTTTTTCAATGGGATGCATTTATGCAGAAGGGCATAGAGGCAGCATTAAAGGAACTTAATATAGAATATGATACATTTTATTACACGATGAAAGACTGGGATAATGACAGTGAACTTGAGAGTAGTCTTGACAGATATATAGCGGTGTCCAAGAATGTATACGACTGTGTGTTTTCAGTTAATTTCTCGCCGGTTATCTCGGACTTGTGTAATAGATTAAAGCTTCCTTATATTTCGTGGGTGTATGACTGCCCTATCAATATAAGAAGGACAGAGGTATTAAAGAATAAGTGTAATACAATTTATTTCTTTGACAGAATACAGGCACAGCATTATATGGAAAATGGAGTAGCAGGGGCGAAGCATTTGCCGCTGGCGGCTGATATAGATACATTTCGGCCGGCTTTAGCTAAAGATGATAATTATGCGTGTGATGTTGCATTTGTTGGAAAATTGTATAAATCGGACTATTCTTATATAAGTAATTATCAGGATGTATATATGAAAGGTTATCTTGAAGGTATTGTTGAAACACAGCAAAAGCTGTATGGAGGATATATTATAGATGACTGCATTAATGATAATATAATGAAGCATATTAATGAGAATTTTGCCAATGTATCCAATGGCAGTTATTCGGTTATTAAGCCGGAGGTTACATATGCACTGGCAACAGAGGTTACAAGCAGGGAGAGGGTTATGGCACTTGCACTTTTGCAGAACAGGTGCAATGTTAATCTATATTCTACAGATGTGGATGAAAGATTAAATAATGTCAATAATAGGGGATATATTGATTATTATTCCCAGATGCCCAAAGCATTTTATAATGCAAAGATTAACCTTAATATATCGCTTAAGATAATACAGTCAGGAATTCCACTGCGTGTGCTTGACGTACTTGCCTGCAAGGGATTTCTTATAACTAACTACCAGGCAGAGATAATGGAATATTTTACGCCGGGAAAAGATCTTGTGGTATATGAGGATATTAAAGACCTTATAGCGAAAGTACAGTATTATCTTGATAATGAAGATGAAAGATTATGGATTGCGGATAATGGCTATAAAAAGGTTAAAGAGAACTTTAAGGTGAAAGACAGAATTGATAGTATATTAAGAAATTAGATATACATTTTTGCATATGTGCATTGTTTGTGCTTGCGGCTTATGTCACCTAAAGAGTATAATATCAATGTGACACCAATATTATGCGATTGGAGAAATTATATGGATAAGATTAATTCATTTTATAAGATGTTAAAATACAATGCTGAGAAGTATCCGGATAAAGAGGCGATTATATATGACACGATGACGGTTACTTATCAGAAGCTTTTTGAGGACTCATATAAGAAAGCACTTCATCTTATGAGGTTTGAGGGCAGCAGGATTGCAATATATGGACCAGCTTCATACAGATGGATAGTTAATATGTTTGGAACAATCCTTGCTGGTAAGGACGTTATGCTTGTTGATTTTTTTCTTCCCCAGAATACAAGAAATGATATATTAAAGAAGGTTGGTGTTGATTATATTTTATCATCTACTAACCAGTATATACTTGCAGACAATGAGGCAATTATAATAACTGATGCGGAGAAGGATGAGGTAAATGGCCTTATATATAATGAAGAAAATGTAAAAGAGGGCAATATTCTTATGCTTACAGCCGTTCCACAGGAGTGTGACAAGGCGGTTGTGCTTACAGTTTCCAATATACTTAATACAGTAAGTGCAGTTAATGAATGTTGTATGTGTGCACCAGAGGATAAGGTGCTTGCACAGATTGCACTTCATCATATATTTGGATATATATACAGTCTTATATGGCCAATCCATAATGGTGCGTGTGTATGTATTGGAAGAGGCTTAAGACATATAGATGCAGATACTTATTATTACAATCCTACAATCCTGCCTGGAACACCATCTATGATTGAATATCTGAAGAGAATAAAAGCACTTAATGAAAATCTTAAGACTATAATTATAGGAGGTGCAAGCTGTCCGTTCAGATTATTTGAGGCGTTAAAGGACAGGGATTTGAAGGTATACAATGTATTTGGAATGACAGAGGTGTCAGGATGTATTGGAATTAATGATACTATGGATGGCACTTACAAGATATTTGCTAGTTCTAAGGTTGCAATTGAAGCTGATGGTGAGATTGTGGTAAGTGGTGACTGCGTTATGAAAGGTTACGATAAAGATGAGGCATATACTAAGCGTGTCATCAGGGGCGGAGTATATCATACAGGTGATATAGGAAGAATTAATGATAAAGGGCGTCTTGTACTTTTAAAACGTAACCCTGAGATTATTCTTCTTCCAACAGGAGAGAAGATAAGCAGGACGGTTACAATAAGGCAGATTAGTGCACTGGATGGAGTTGCAGAAAGCTATGTTACTTTATATGATGACAAGCTTACAGCAGTTATTGTGCCAATAGATAAAGATGTAAGAGAAGAAAGATTTGTGAGGCTTATTAATAAATATAACGAAAAGAAGGGTTACCGTTGGGAAATCCAGAAGACAATCATAAGCAAAGCACCACTTCCAAGAATGGATAATGGAGATATTGACCAGAATTCAATAGAAACACTTATTGCTAATGAAAAGTAAGGTGTTAAGTAAATGCGGTGAGTGCCGATATATTTATTAGACTAATTAAGGATGAGAGGTAATGTCATGGAGGATATGAAGAAAGAACAGTTAGAAGTATTAAATGAAGCAAAAGGATATTGCACAAATGTACTTCACTGTATAGATACAGTTGTTCCAGAACTTAAAGGCGACAAGAAGGATGATACAGATGAGTATCTTAGAATGACTGTTGACGGAGTTAATGTAGCTCTTGAGATGTATAATGCAACAAGAGATTTAACAGCAGGTGTGCAGCCGGCAGTAGATGAGGCTGATGGTAATAATGCTGTTAAAGAGTTATCAGCTGCATTAAAGTTAAGTGATGATTCAGCTAAGGCTGATGCTCTTGTAAAGGTAAGAGCATTCATTGCACAGTTTAAGGACTGTGCTGAGGCTGTCTGCAAGTAATAGAATATATTGATGGATTATGTATTGATAGATTAATCCAGTTCAATACGCCCTGATATATAATATATGTAATTTAATAAAAGATAAAACCCCTGTTATAGAAGAAAACAGCAGATAATGAATTGTTGTTTTCTTCTATAACAGGGGTTATTTATATGTTCTTCCAGATATGGTTTCTATCAACACATTTTGTCCTATAACAATTTTTGTCAAACACGGTTGCTGTAAACACATCTTGTCTTATAAGTCTAAATATATCCGTTAAACATCATTCCGGTATAAGCCGAAAGGTTATAAGGATCAGGGAATGACCTTAATGGATTCTTGTATGCAATAATCTTATTGTTGACATAGTCCATAGGGTTGAGTGCAATATTCTCAGCCTTTTCTTTAATGGAATTCTTAAACGAATTAAGGCTTTCATAAATGTGGCTTAAGGCGTCTTTATTATCAGCGTTAATAATAACTTCCTTGTCAGCACTTATAGTTCCGTCTTTATTAAGCGAAAGTCCGCTGTCTGCAAGCTGCTTCTTGTATGAGCGTGCAATTGATGCGATTTCATTCTGGAGCTTTTCTGTTCCCTGAAAATGATTATTATTCTCATCATTAGTAACAGAGATAAGGTTGTTGTAACCAGCTACAAGTTCGTTAAGACTTTCCACAATAGAGTCTGCATCTGCCTTGAGGCTTATTGTTACAGGTTCTTCGGTTACCTTTGATAATTTGACATCATAGGCTTTGTTGATTGTTATTGAATTGCTCATAGATGAGCGTTCATCACCATCAACATCAAATATGGCGTTGGATGGATATTGTGTAACCCTGTCAAGTCCAAGAGTATCAATGAGCAGCTGGTTGTTAGCATCATCTGACTTTATGGAGAATATAACAGGAGTTGTTCCATTAATGCCGGTTGATTCTGATTCAATATTAATAGCTGTATTGCCTAGACTATCTTCCTTGATATTAGCTGTAAGTCCGATGTTGGAGCGGTTGATAAGTCTTGCAATCTTGTTCTGTATATTATTAGTTGTCTCGGAGTTGTCCACTTTAAACTGGAACTCATATATAACATCATTGATTGATAAATCAAAAGAATATTCGCCAGGTTTTATATGCTTTGAACGTGGCTGTAGGTAGTTACCTGTATTAAGCTGTGAACAGGCTAACTGTTTAACATTTATATCAAAGCTTTCATCATCTGATGCTGCACCAAAGTCGGTAATGTAACTGGCATTGACGGCAGAAGCATTGCTTGATACAGCAGACTTCTTAAATGTCATTGTACCATCAGCACCGTCAGATAAATCCTCAGTAATATTCTCTAACGCTCTTGCATGTTCTTTTAAATCAATGGCGTATTTCTGGGCAGCAGTTGATAAGTCTAATTTGTACACAGGAGTCTGGCTGTTAATCTTAACAACCTTGCTATATGTGTTCTTAAGCTGAGTTCTTGTATGTGAGTCATACTTGGAATTAGATTTGTTCCCGTACTGGGATAAATAATAGCTGTATACACTACTAATCATAACAGTCACCTCCCTGTCTGTATGTATAATTGGTATAATGTGTATCGTCACAAAATATTTAATATATTACTATAATTACATATAAAACACATAAATATATAACTTTAACTGTCATCAGTTGCAGATACAGTAACTCCATTTGCTATATCCATAAACTTTATTATATTTTATAAGGAATGGCTTGATTTTGCAATATACATATAGTAGAATGTTTAAGGTTTTTTGAAAATATTTATATAAATAATGTATAAATTATAAAAATCTGGTTGACGAAATATCAAAAAATATGTTATATTAGGCTGGCTATGGAAGCGGTCTTTTTTTTATGCCCGAAACTTACCCAACAGTTCAGGTATTAAAGAAAAACCAATTGGTGTTAATAACACCTGCAAAATAAATAATTGGAGGTGGAAGTTGTGCGAGTAAAGATAACATTGGCATGTACTGAGTGTAAACAGCGCAATTACAACATGACTAAGGAAAAGAAAGCTCATCCGGACAGAATGGAAACAAAGAAATATTGCAAGTTCTGTAAGTCACACACATTACACAAGGAAACAAAGTAATTGGTATCAGTGAGGTATTAAGATGAGTGAAGCTGTTAAGACAAAAAAACAGAAAAAGAGCTGGTTCAAGGGCTTAAAGGCAGAGTTCTCTAAGATTATTTGGCCAGACCAGAAGTCACTTACAAAGGAAACCATCGCTGTATTGGTTGTATCCGTATTATTAGGTGTAATTATTTCAGTTGTGGACTTGATTGTTCGCTTTGGAATTGAATTCATTGTAAAGTAAGGAAAAGGTGATCAGATGGACGAAGCAAAATGGTATGTTGCCCATACTTATTCAGGATATGAGAATAAGGTTAAGGCTAATATCGAGAAAACTGTTGAAAACAGAAATCTTCAGGACCAGATTTTTGAAGTTCTTGTTCCGCTTGAAACAGTAGTGGAAGTTAAGGACGGCAAGAAGAAGACGGTTCAGAGGAAGACGTTTCCTGGATATGTCTTTGTAAAGATGGTGATGAATGATGACAGCTGGTATGTTGTCAGAAACACCAGGGGCGTAACAGGGTTTGTTGGTCCTGGATCTAAACCAGTACCATTATCTCCAGCTGAGATAAGATCATTCGGAATCAGCTCTGATGATGAAGAAGCTAAGCCAGTAGTTGAGTTTGCTGGTAAGGTAGGCGATCAAATCAAGATTCTTTCAGGTGCCTGGGAGGATACAGTAGGAGAAATTGTCAGCATTAATGAAGGCAAGCAGTGTGTTACAATTAATGTTGAGATGTTCGGTCGTGAAACACCGGTCGAGATTGATTTCACAGACGTGAAATTACTGTAAGATTTAGGTCTTACAAGAAGTGGGAGGCTTTAAAGCCGCCATAAACCACATTATATTTAGGAGGTGCCACAATGGCAAAGAAAGTAACAGGTTATATTAAATTACAGATTCCTGCCGGCAAGGCTACACCAGCTCCACCAGTTGGTCCAGCACTTGGTCAGCATGGTGTTAACATTGTAGAATTTACAAAGCAGTTTAATGCAAAGACAGCAGATCAGGGCGACTTAATTATCCCTGTAGTAATCACAGTTTATGCTGATAGAAGTTTCAGCTTCATCACAAAGACTCCACCTGCTGCAGTTCTTCTTAAGAAGGCTTGCAATATTAAGTCAGGTTCAGGCGTGCCTAACAAGAATAAGGTTGCTACAATTAAGAGAGCAGAAGTTCAGAAGATTGCTGAACTTAAGATGCCAGACTTAAATGCAGCTACAATCGAAGCAGCTACTTCAATGATCGAAGGTACTGCTAAGAGTATGGGTATTGTTGTAGAAGACTAATTCTATAACGAGGCTTTGAATAAAGATTGCTAAAGGTCTTTAAAGACATTTAGACAAGATTTTATTTTATAATTTGTTGATTTTCATAGAAGAACATGTGGCTGAGAATTAATCTCGGGATTGTTCAATATGTGGGAGGAAAGATGAAATCCTTCCGATAATACCACTAGGAGGTTTATATAATGAAAAGAGGAAAGAAATACGTTGAGGCAGCCAAGAACATTGACCGCCAGACATTATATGAAGCAACTGAAGCTGTTTCTTTAGTTAAGAAGAGTGCAGTTGCAAAGTTCGACGAGACAATTGAAGCTCATATCAGAACAGGTTGTGATGGACGTCACGCTGAGCAGCAGATCAGAGGAGCTGTTGTTCTTCCACACGGAACAGGTAAGACTGTAAAGGTATTAGTATTTGCTAAGGGTGCTAAGGCTGAAGAAGCTGAAGCAGCAGGAGCAGATTTCGTTGGTGGCGAGGAATTAATTCCTAAGATCCAGAATGATAACTGGTTTGATTTTGATGTAGTAGTTGCTACACCTGATATGATGGGCGTTGTTGGTCGTTTAGGACGTGTACTCGGACCTAAGGGCTTAATGCCAAACCCTAAGGCTGGTACAGTTACAATGGATGTAACAAAAGCTGTTAATGATATCAAGGCTGGTAAGATCGAATACAGACTTGATAAGACAAATATCATTCATGTGCCAATTGGTAAGGCTTCATTTACAGAGGAGCAGTTATCAGACAACTTCCAGGCTATTATGGATGCAATCGTTAAGGCTAAACCAACTTCACTTAAGGGACAGTATTTAAAGAGTGTTGTTCTTACAGCTACTATGGGTCCTGGTGTAAAGGTTAGCACAGCTAAGTACGTTGGTTAATTATAATTAATTAATCATATGTAAGCTGATGAATGGATTAGCTTATTGCAGGATTTGGGTTATACAACGCAATATTACGAAGAATTAATATATTCTTTGTGAATAACGGTTGACAACCAATATATTATGATAGTATACTATCAATGTTTGTGTTACTATCTGGTTGATTTGGATATAGATTTATAATCTTTATCAGATTGATGCGATGGTTTCATAATATAATTAAAGTGAAAGTGATTTCACATTTTGCCTAAGACAGCAGGTCCCGAAAGGGTTAAAGGTAATACGCCTACCGAGGACAGACTTAATGCGTAAAGCATTGATTATCAGTTTATTCAGTCCTTCTGTCTTATAGATAGAAGGACTTTTTTGTTAGAGCAATGAAGCATAATACTTAAAGTGTTATGGTTGTTGTTGAATGAGCCTGATACATGTACGTCTGGGCAGAATATTATCTGGCGACAGATATAATCTAACAGGAGGTAAATATTCATGGCAAAAGTAGAACTTAAGCAGCCTATCGTAGACGAAATCAAAGCAAGCTTAGAAGGCGCTCAGGGCGTTGTGGTAGTTGACTACCGTGGCTTAACTGTTGAGCAGGATACACAGCTTCGTAAGCAGTTAAGAGAAGCTGGTGTCGTTTACAAGGTTTATAAGAATACTTTAGTAAAGAGAGCAATTGCAGGTACAGAGTTCGAGCCAATGGCAGAAGTTCTTGAAGGACCTAACGCTATTGCAATCTGCAAGGAAGATGCTACAGCTCCAGCAAGAGTTTTAGCTAACTTTGCTAAGACAGCAGATGCGCTTGAACTTAAGTGTGGTGTTGTTGAAGGTACTTACTATGATGCTACTGGAATCGCAGCTATTGCTAACATTCCTTCAAGAGATGAACTTCTTGCTAAGTTCCTTGGAAGCATCCAGTCACCTATTACAAACTTTGCTCGTGTTATTAAGCAGATTGCTGAGAAGAACGAAGAGGTTGCATAATTACGCGGCATAATCAGTATGATTATTGACGGACAGGTGTGACTATGTCAGCCTGCCACGAAACTTAATTAAAAGACTATTAAAAAGGAGATTATAATAATGACTACTCAGGAAATTATCGAAGTTATTAAAGGTTTATCAGTATTAGAATTAAATGATTTAGTTAAAGCATGTGAAGAAGAATTTGGTGTTTCTGCAGCAGCAGGTGTTGTTGTAGCAGCAGGTGCAGCAGCAGGTGCAGCAGCTGAAGAAAAGACAGAATTTGACGTAGAACTTACAGAAGCTGGTGCTAACAAGGTTAAGGTTATCAAGGTTGTTCGTGAAATCACAGGTCTTGGATTAAAGGAAGCTAAGGAAGTTGTTGATGGCGCTCCTAAGGTTGTTAAGGAAGGTGCTTCTAAGGAAGAAGCTGAAGAAATCCAGAAGAAGCTTGAAGCTGAAGGTGCTAAGGTTACTCTTAAGTAATTCAGATTGTCAGTTTGATACTTGCTTGACATATATATGCCGTATGGCATAGCATATATGAACAGAATTTTTAATATATTGCGGTATGCTGAATAATCACTTGATTTTTTAAAGCATATTTGGTATATTATATAAAATATGAAAAAGTTCCAGTTGTTGTATTGACAGCTGGAACTTTTTTTGTTACTATGAATAATGCACTATTATGGTATGGTGTGCATAGTATTTGCACGCATATCGATAATGTAATAAATTAATGTAAAGTAAAGAAAACTAAGGGGTGAAACGTCAATGGAGAAAAACAGAATACGTCCAGTAAAGTCAGGCAAATCGATGCGTATGAGTTACTCAAGACAGAAAGAAGTTCTTGAGATGCCTAACCTTATTGAAGTACAAAAAGATTCTTACCAGTGGTTTTTAAATGAAGGCTTAAAGGAAGTCTTTAGCGACATCTCTCCAATTGCAGATTATAACGGAAGGCTCAGTCTTGAATTCGTTGATTTTGCATTATGTGAGGAAGAGAGAAAGTACTCTATAGAAGAGTGCAAGGAAAGGGATGCTACATATGCAGCTCCACTTAAGGTACGTGTAAGACTTCATAATAAAGAGAGCGAAGATATAAGCGAACATGAAATCTTTATGGGTGACCTTCCTTTAATGACTAAGACCGGTACATTTGTGATTAATGGTGCAGAACGAGTTATTGTCAGCCAGCTGGTACGTTCACCTGGTATTTATTATGATATACAGAAGGATAAGTATGGAAAGATATTCCTCTACAGTTCAACAGTAATTCCTAACAGAGGTGCGTGGTTAGAGTATGAAACAGATGCTAACGATGTATTCTATGTTAAGGTTGATCGTAATAAGAAAGTACCTATTACAGTTCTTATAAGAGCACTTGGTTTTGGTACTAACGCAGAGATTCTTGACATATTTGGTGAAGAGCCTAAGCTTCTTGCAACAATGGAGAAGGATACATCTACTAACTATCAGGAAGGTGTACTTGAACTTTATAAGAAGTTAAGACCAGGAGAACCATTATCAGTAGAGAGTGCAGAAGCACTTATTTCTGGTATGTTCTTTGATCCTAGAAGATATGACCTTGCAAGAGTAGGCCGTTATAAATTTAATAAGAAGCTTTCATTCAGAAACAGAATTGCAGGACACATTCTTGCAGAAGACGTTGTAGATGGCAATGGTGAAATTCTTGCTAATGCTGGTGATAAGCTTACAAGAGAAACAGCTGAGAAGATTCAGAATGCAGCTGTTTCAGCGGTATTTATTGCTGCTGAATTAAAGGGTGCAGAAGGTGCGGTTACTAAGAGAACAGTTAAGGTTCTTTCTAATCTTGCTGTAGATATCACTAAGTGGGTAGATATCACAACAGAAGAAGCTAAGGAATTAGGAATTAACGAAGCTGTTTATTATCCGGTCCTTGCACAGATTTTAGCTGATAATGAGTCACTTGATGATATCAAGGATGCTATTGCTAAGAATACAGCAGACCTTATGCCGAAGCATATTACAGTAGAAGACATTCTTGCTTCTATTAATTATAATATGCATCTTGAGTATGGCATTGGATACAAGGATGATATCGATCACCTTGGTAACAGAAGAATAAGAGCTGTTGGTGAATTATTACAGAACCAGTTCAGAATTGGTATTTCAAGAATGGAAAGAGTTGTTCGTGAAAGAATGTCAACTCAGGACTTAAGCGGTATTTCACCACAGTCATTAATTAATATCAAGCCTGTAACAGCAGCTATCAAGGAATTCTTTGGTAGTTCACAGCTTTCTCAGTTTATGGATCAGAATAACCCATTATCTGAGATTACACATAAGAGAC
Source organism: [Lactobacillus] rogosae (assembly GCA_900112995.1). Lineage (GTDB taxonomy): Bacteria > Bacillota > Clostridia > Lachnospirales > Lachnospiraceae > Lachnospira > Lachnospira rogosae. Next base: position 10,832 of record FONU01000013.1, read on the forward strand.
GTCTTTCAGCACTTGGTCCTGGTGGTCTTTCGAGAGATCGTGCAGGTTTCGAGGTTCGAGATGTACATTATACACACTATGGTAGAATGTGTCCTATCGAAACACCTGAAGGTCCTAATATCGGTCTTATTAACTCACTTGCTTCATATGCAAGAATTAATGAGTACGGATTTGTCGAAGCACCTTATCGTATAATCGATAAGACAGACCCTAAGAATCCTAGAGTTACAGATGAAGTACATTACTTCACAGCAGATGAGGAAGATGATTTCCATGTAGCACAGGCTAATGCAGAGATAGATGAGAATGGTTACTTCGTTAAGAATACAGTATCAGGACGTTACAGAGAAGAAACATCAGAATTCGATAAGAGTATGATTGATCTTATGGACGTATCTCCTAAGATGGTGTTCTCAGTGGCTACATCTATGATACCTTTCCTTCAGAATGATGACTGTACACGTGCCCTTATGGGTTCTAACATGCAGCGTCAGGCGGTGCCTCTTCTTATGACAGAAGCACCAGTAATCGGTACAGGTATAGAGAATAAGACAGCATGTGACTCAGGTGTATGTGTAGTTGCAGAAGAAGATGGTGTTGTACTTTCATCAGAATCTAACAGAATTCTTGTAAAAGAGACAAGTGGAAAGGTTCACGAGTACAAGCTTACAAAGTTCTCAAGAAGTAACCAGAGTAACTGCTATAACCAGAGACCTATCGTATTTAAGGGTGATGAGGTTAAGGCAGGAGATGTTATCGCAGATGGTCCTTCAACATCTAATGGTGAGATTGCCCTTGGTAAGAACCCTCTTATCGGTTTTATGACTTGGGAAGGTTACAACTACGAGGATGCTGTACTTCTTAGTGAGAGATTAGTAAGAGATGATGTTTATACATCAATTCATATAGAAGAATATGATACAGAAGCAAGAGATACTAAGTTAGGACCAGAAGAAATCACAAGAGATTTACCTTCTACAGGTTCAGATGCAGTTAAGGATCTTGATGAAGATGGTATCATCCGTATCGGTGCTGAGGTAAGAGCCGGTGATATCCTTGTTGGTAAGGTTACTCCAAAGGGTGAGACAGAGCTTACAGCAGAAGAAAGACTTCTTAGAGCTATCTTTGGTGAGAAGGCAAGAGAAGTAAGAGATACATCACTTAAAGTTCCACACGGTGCTTATGGTATCGTTGTAGGCGTTAAGGTATTTACAAGAGAAAATGGAGATGAATTAGCTCCAGGTGTTAACAAGAATGTCCGTATCTATATCGCACAGAAGAGAAAGATTTCTGTAGGTGATAAGATGGCTGGTCGTCACGGTAACAAGGGTGTCGTTTCAAGAGTTCTTCCAGTAGAAGATATGCCATTTCTTCCTAATGGCCGTCCACTTGATATTGTACTTAATCCTCTTGGTGTGCCTTCGCGTATGAATATTGGACAGGTGCTTGAAATTCACTTAAGCCTTGCTGCCAAAGTATTAGGTTTTAACGTAGCGACACCTATCTTTGATGGAGCTAACGAGAATGATATTATGGATACACTTGATATGGCCAATGCTTATGCTAATCATCCATTTGATGATGAAGAGCTTGCACGCGAAAAGGCAGATGCAGAAGCTAATGGTGAAGAATATCCTGCTGATATGACAACATTTACTGCTGAATACAAGGATCTTTTAAGAGATGACGTATTCCAGTTCCTTTCAGATAACAGAGCTCACAGAGCTGAATGGAAGGGCGTTCCAATCGGAAGAGATGGTAAAGTAAGACTTCGCGATGGTAGAACAGGTGAATACTTCGATAGTCCGGTTACTATCGGTTTCATGCACTACTTAAAGCTCCATCACCTTGTTGATGATAAGATCCATGCTCGTTCAACTGGTCCTTACTCACTTGTAACTCAGCAGCCACTTGGTGGTAAAGCCCAGTTTGGTGGACAGAGATTCGGAGAAATGGAAGTATGGGCTCTTGAAGCTTATGGTGCATCTTATACACTTCAGGAAATCCTTACTGTTAAATCTGATGATGTTGTTGGTCGAGTTAAGACATATGAAGCTATTATTAAGGGTGAGAACATTCCTGAACCAGGAATTCCTGAATCATTCAAGGTTCTCCTTAAGGAACTTCAGTCACTTGCTCTTGATGTAAGAGTTCTTGATCAGGACAATAACGAAGTTAAGCTTCTTGAAAGTTCAGAATATGAAGTTACAGATTTCAAGAAGGTTCTTGATGATGGTGGTTATAAGAGAAGTAGCCGTGATGAAGAAAATGAATTAAAGAACGCAGGTTATCACGCAGAAAAGCAGGGTGATGACGGTGAGGCAACCATAGAAGAACTCGGATCAGAATATGACGATTTCGATTATGACAGCTTAGATGATGACTATGATGATTACGGTGACGGAAATATAGAAGAATAATAGAAGGGAGCACTATAATGGCAGAAGAGATTAAGTCAAATAAATCAATGAAATTTGATAAAATTCAGATAAAGCTTGCTTCTCCTGAGAGTATTTTAGAGTGGTCTCACGGCGAGGTAACTAAGCCTGAGACTATCAATTACAGAACTTTAAAGCCAGAAAGAGATGGTCTGTTCTGTGAAAGAATATTCGGACCTAGCAAAGACTGGGAGTGTCATTGCGGTAAGTATAAGAAGATTAAAGATAAAGGCATCGTATGTGATAAGTGTGGTGTTGAGGTTACTAAGGCAAGTGTACGTAGAGATCGTATGGGTCATATCCACCTTGCTGCTCCAGTTTCACATATCTGGTATTTCAAGGGAATACCTAGCCGTATGGACCTTATCCTTGATATAGGTCCTAAGAATCTTGAGAAGGTACTTTACTTCGCTTCTTATATCGTAATTGATCCAGGCGAAACAGATATACCATTCAAGAAGATTCTTACAGAAACTGAGTACAGAGATCTTTATGATCAGTATGGTAATACATTCAGAGTTGGAATGGGTGCTGAGGCTATTTTAGAGCTTCTTCACAACGTCAACCTTGAAGAAGAAGTAGCTAAGCTCAAGGAAGAGCTTGCTACTACTACTTCACAGAAGGCTGCAAGACTTATTAAGAGAATTGAAGTTATGGATGCGTTCATTGCTGCTGGTACTAAGCCAGAATGGATGATTCTTACAGAAATTCCAGTTATCCCTCCAGATTTAAGACCTATGGTTCAGTTAGAGGGTGGACGTTTTGCAACATCTGATCTTAATGATCTTTATAGAAGAATTATCAACAGAAATAACCGTCTTGCAAGACTTATTGATCTTGGAGCACCAGAAATCATTGTTCGTAACGAGAAGAGAATGCTTCAGGAAGCTGTTGATGCACTTATAGATAATGGACGTAGAAATGGCCGTCCTGTAACAGGACCTGGTAACAGAGCTCTCAAGTCTTTATCAGACTTATTAAAGGGTAAGCAGGGACGTTTCAGACAGAACCTTCTTGGTAAGCGAGTTGACTACTCAGGACGTTCAGTTATCGTTGTTGGACCAGAACTTAAGATTTATCAGTGTGGTCTTCCTAAGGAAATGGCTATTGAGTTATTCAAGCCATTTGTTATGAGAGAATTAGTAAGGCGTGGTCTTGCTGAGAACATAAAGAAAGCCAAGAAGAGCGTAGAGCATCTTGAGACAGAAGTATGGGATGTACTTGAAGATGTTATCAAAGAGCATCCAGTTATGCTTAACCGTGCTCCTACACTTCACAGACTTGGTATTCAGGCATTTGAGCCAATCCTTGTAGAAGGTAAGGCTATTAAGCTTCATCCACTTGTTTGTACAGCTTTCAATGCCGATTTCGATGGTGACCAGATGGCGGTACATCTTCCATTGTCTGTAGAAGCTCAGGCAGAGTGTAGATTTATGCTTCTTTCACCTAACAACTTACTTAAGCCATCTGATGGTGGCCCTGTTGCTGTTCCTTCACAGGATATGGTACTTGGTATCTACTACCTTACACAGGAAAGACCTGGTGTTAAGGGGGAAGGTAAGATATTCAAGAGTGTTAATGAAGCGCTTCTTGCTTATGAGAATGGAATTATAACACTTCATTCTAAGATTAAAGTTAAGATGACTAAGACTAATGCAGCTGGAGAAGAGATTTCAGGTGTTGTAGAGTCTACACTTGGTAGATTTATTTTCAATGAAATACTTCCTCAGGATTTAGGATATGTAGATAGAAGCAAGGAAGAGAATTTACTTCTTCCAGAAGTTGATTTCCATGTAGGAAAGAAACAGTTAAAGGATATTTTACAGCACGTTATCAATACGCATGGTACAACAAGAACTGCTGAAGTTCTTGATGATATTAAGGCTATGGGTTACAAGTATTCTACTAGAGCGGCTATGACAGTTTCTATTTCGGAGATGACAGTGCCACCGGTTAAGAAGCAGCTTATAGCTGATGCTGAAAAGAAGGTTGAACAGATTAACATTAACTACAACAGAGGTCGTTCAACTGATGAAGAAAGATATAAGAATGTTATCAGAGTATGGCAGGAAACAGATAAGACATTGCTTGATGCACTTCTTTCTGGTCTTGATAAGTATAATAACATCTTTATGATGGCTGACTCTGGTGCCCGTGGTTCTAACCAGCAGATTAAGCAGCTTGCAGGTATGCGTGGTCTTATGGCAGATACTTCAGGTCATACAATCGAACTTCCAATCAAGTCTAACTTCCGTGAAGGTCTTGATGTACTGGAATACTTCATTTCAGCCCATGGTGCTCGTAAGGGTCTTTCAGATACAGCCCTTAGAACAGCCGATTCAGGTTACCTTACAAGACGTCTTGTAGATGTTTCTCAGGATCTTATTATAAGAGAGACTGATTGCAGCGTTGGTAAGATAATACCTGGTATGTATGTTTATTCATTTGTTAACGATAGAGCTACTAATTCAAGTGATGCCAAGGAAGATATTCTTGAGCCATTACAGGAACGTATTACTGGAAGATATCTTGCAGAAGATATCAAAGACCCGGCTACAGGAGAGATTATCGTTGCAGCTAACCACCTTGTAACTCCTAAGAGAGCTGCAGCTATCATTAAGACTGGTGTAACACAGGTTAAGATAAGAACTATTCTTACTTGCCGTTCACATATCGGTGTATGTGCTAAGTGTTATGGTTCTAACCTTGCAACAGGTCAGGCAGTTCAGATTGGTGAAGCAGTTGGTATTATCGCTGCCCAGTCTATCGGTGAGCCTGGTACACAGCTTACTATGAGAACTTTCCATACTGGTGGTGTTGCCGGTGATAACATTACTCAGGGTCTTCCTAGAGTAGAGGAACTTTTCGAGGCAAGAAAGCCAAAGAGCCTTGCAGTCCTTGCAGAATTCGGTGGTGTTGTTAGCTTCTCTAAGACAGAGAAGAAGACAGATATTGTAATTACTGATGATGAGGGTAACTCAAAAGCTTATCCTGTATCAAGAGATACAAGGGTTAAGGTTCAGGAAGGACAGGTTGTTGTTAAGGGTGAAGAAATCACAGAAGGTTCAGAGAATCCACATGATATCGTTAGAATCCTTGGTGTAAGAGCTGTTCAGGATTATATGCTTCGTGAAGTTCAGAAGGTTTATCGTATTCAGGGTGTTGATATTAATGATAAGCATATTGAACTTATTGTTAGACAGATGCTTAAGAAGATAGTTATTGAATCTGCTGGTGATTCAGATTTCTTACCTGGTTCACAGGTTGATACTCTTGAATTCACAGAGGTTAACGAAAAGCTTGAAGAAGAAGGTAAGAGAAAAGCAACTGGTACACCAATTATTCTTGGTATTACTAAGGCATCACTTGCTACTAATTCATTCCTTTCAGCTGCTTCATTCCAGGAGACAACAAAGGTTCTTACTGATGCAGCTATTAATGGTAAGGTTGACCCACTTATCGGTCTTAAAGAAAATGTTATCATTGGTAAGCTTATACCTGCTGGTACAGGTATGAAGAGATACCAGAATGTTGAACTTGACACAGCAGCAGCTTATGATGAGATTGAAGAGTCAGATGATGAAGTGTTAAGCTTTACTGAGGATTCAGATGAAACACTTGATTTTACAGAAAATGTAGATACATTAGATGCTGATGTCGAAGTTAGCGATGATGCTGATGTAACAGAAGATACAGAAGCGTAAGATAATAAATATAGAAGCCGTTATCCTTAGGAAAGCGGCTTCTTTTTTGTTTTATAAAATATCAATAACAAGGACAGCATAGTAATGTGATATTTTAGTAATATTTCTAATAATAAATTTTTGAAAAACTCTTGACGAATTTATTCTAAAAATATATACTAAATAAGCGTGCGAATAAGCAAGTTCTTATTTATGTACGCTGATTATATAAATGAGCAGTTTAATATGACAGGCTCACGCATTTTTCTTAGTGATTATACTAAGTGCAACCATTCATTATTCTAATTCCGGGAGGTGAAAAAGGAATGCCAACATTTAACCAGTTAGTAAGACAGGGAAGAAAGTCAACAGTTAAGAAGTCTACAGCACCAGCTCTTCAGAAGGGATATAACTCACTTCAGAAGAAGGCTACAGACGTATCTGCACCACAGAAGAGAGGTGTTTGTACAGCTGTTAAGACTGCAACACCTAAGAAGCCTAACTCAGCTCTTAGAAAGATCGCCAGAGTACGTCTTTCTAATGGAATCGAAGTTACTTCATATATTCCAGGTGAGGGCCACAATCTTCAGGAACATAGCGTTGTTCTTATCAGAGGTGGTAGAGTTAAGGATTTACCAGGTACAAGATATCATATCATCAGAGGTACACTTGATACAGCAGGTGTAGCAAAGAGAAGACAGGCACGTTCTAAGTACGGTGCTAAGAGACCTAAGGATGCTAAATAATTCATAAAGAATTAAGCATCATAAGTCTGTGATTGATTTACATGGTAAGTCAGAATATTTGCAGATTATTGCATACAATAATTTACGAACAATTAAATTAATTAGTGCCGGAGTTAGATTAATCCGAAGGTTGCAGGTTTAAGATATACGGCGCGAACACAATTTAATTTGTGAGTACCGATGAATTAATGAAACGTCGTGATGTGTCAGGCTGATGAAGCTGTAAGGCGTTCATTAGTGCTAACAATGACGACAATACAATGTTAAGGAGGGAAGAACCGTGCCACGTAAAGGACATACTCAGAAGAGAGATGTATTAGCAGATCCTATTTACAATAACAAGGTGGTTACTAAGCTTATCAACAACATTATGCTTGATGGTAAGAGAGGAGTAGCACAGAAGATTGTATACGGAGCATTTGACAGAGTCGCAGCTAAGACTGAAAGACCTGCTTTAGAAGTATTCGAAGAGGCTATGAACAATATTATGCCAGTTCTCGAAGTAAAGGCTAGACGTATCGGTGGAGCAACATACCAGGTACCTATCGAAGTTAAGCCAGATAGAAGACAGGCTTTAGCTCTTCGTTGGATGACAACATTCTCAAGAGCAAGAGGCGAGAAGACTATGGAAGAAAGACTCGCTAATGAGATTCTTGATGCAGCTAATAACACAGGTGCATCTGTAAAGAGAAAAGAAGATATGCACAAGATGGCAGAAGCAAACAAGGCTTTTGCTCATTACAGATTCTAATAATAATTATAGGAGGTTTTATCCATGGCTGGAAGAGAATATCCATTGGAGAGAACCAGAAATATCGGAATTATGGCTCATATTGATGCTGGTAAGACAACATTAACAGAGCGTATCCTTTATTATACTGGTGTTAACCACAAGATTGGTGATACTCATGAAGGTACTGCTACTATGGACTGGATGGCCCAGGAGCAGGAAAGAGGTATCACAATCACTTCAGCTGCTACAACATGTCACTGGACACCTGAAAAAGAAGGTAAGCCAGATAAGACACAGCCAGAGTACCGTATTAATATTATTGATACTCCTGGTCACGTTGATTTCACAGTTGAAGTTGAGCGTTCACTTAGAGTACTTGATGGTGCTGTAGGTGTATTCGATGCACAGAACGGTGTTGAACCACAGTCAGAGAACGTATGGCGTCAGGCTGATAAGTACAACGTACCACGTATGGCATTTATGAACAAGATGGATAAGATGGGTGCAGATTTCTTCGGATCATGCAACCAGCTTATTACTAAGCTTGGAAAGAACCCTGTACTTGTACAGATTCCTATCGGTAAGGAAGACGAGTTCAAGGGTATCATCGACTTATTTGAAATGAAGGCTTATATCTTCAATGGCGATAAGGGTGATGATATTGAAGTTGGTGAAATTCCAGCTGATTTAAAGGATCAGGCAGAAGAATACCACGATAAGCTTATCGAGCAGTGTGCTGAACTTGATGAAGACCTTATGGAGAAGTTCTTTAATGATGAAGAGCTTACAGTTCCAGAATTAAAGGCAGCTTTAAGAAAGGGTACTATCGAAGGTACAGCTATTCCTTGTCTTTGCGGTACAGCTTACAAGAACAAGGGTGTTCAGAAGCTTCTTGATGCAGTTATCGAATATATGCCAGCTCCTACAGATATCCCAGATATCACAGGTGTTGATGAAGACGGTAATGAAGTGACTAGAAAGTCATCTGATGATGAACCTTTCTCAGCTCTTGCATTCAAGATTATGACAGATCCATTCGTTGGTAAGTTAGCATTCTTCAGAGTTTACTCAGGTACATTAAACGGTGGTTCATATGTACTTAATGCTAATAAGAACAAGAAGGAAAGAGTTGGACGTATTCTTCAGATGCACGCCAACCAGAGAAAAGAAATAGATAAGGTTTACTCAGGAGATATCGCTGCTGCAGTAGGTCTTAAGATAACAGTTACAGGTGATACAATCTGTGATGAGCAGCATCCAGTTATCTTAGAGTCTATGGAATTCCCAGAGCCAGTTATCGAACTTGCTATTGAGCCAAAGACTAAGAATGACCAGGGTAAGATGGGTGAAGCTTTAGCAAAGCTTGCTGAAGAAGATCCTACATTCCGTGCTCATACAGATCAGGAAACAGGTCAGACAATCATCGCTGGTATGGGTGAGCTTCACCTTGATATCATCGTTGACAGACTTCTTCGTGAATTCAAGGTAGAAGCTAATGTAGGTGCACCTCAGGTTGCTTACAGAGAATGCTTTACAAAGCCAGTTGATATCGATAGCAAATATGCTAAGCAGTCAGGTGGACGTGGTCAGTATGGTCACTGTAAAGTACGTTTCTCACCACTTGAAGCTAACGTTGATAAGTTTGATGTTGAGACAAAGAATACAGTATTAATTAATGAACCTCCAGTTCTCTTCTGTGAGTCTTCAGTAGTTGGTGGTGCTATTCCTAAGGAATACATTCCTTCAGTTGCTGATGGTATCAGAGAAGCTGCTAACTCAGGTATCTTAGCTGGATTCCCAGTTCTCGGACTTAGAGCAGATATCTATGATGGATCTTACCATGAAGTCGATTCATCAGAAATGGCATTCCACATTGCTGGTTCTATGGCATTTAAGGATGCTATGGCTAAGGCAGCTCCAGCACTTCTTGAGCCTATTATGAAGGTTGAAGTTACAATGCCAGAAGAATATATGGGTGATGTTATCGGTGATATCAACTCACGTAGAGGACGTATTGAAGGTATGGAAGACATCAGTGGTGGTAAGATGGTTAAGGCTTTCGTTCCACTTTCAGAGATGTTCGGATATGCTACAGACCTTCGTTCTAAGACACAGGGTCGTGGTAACTACTCTATGTTCTTCGATAAGTATGAGCAGGCTCCAAAGTCTGTTCAGGACAAGGTTATCGCTTCAAGAGCTAAATAATTAGTTATTAAGTGATAGATGATAGTTAGAAGTGTCTGGCTGATGTCAGATGACTTAATAATTATCTTGATTATATAATGTACTGCGGAATACGTGTTACTGTATTTCGCAGTGGTATATATCAGGCAGATTTGTGTATATAATAAATATGTAAATTTGCCGTATAATTCAGATAAAAGTATTGGTTTACTATGCTTTTACTCAAAATATAGTTGAAATATTCTTTAAAAGATAATATAATAGATTTCAGCTATGAGAAGTCTGCTTGCAGACAAATATTCTATTTAATTAATTAGGAGGATTTTAAACAATGGCAAAGGCTAAATTTGAAAGAACAAAACCACATTGCAACATTGGTACAATTGGACACGTAGATCACGGTAAGACAACTCTTACAGCTGCTATCACAAAGACTCTTCATGAGAGACTTGGTACAGGTGAAGCTGTTGCATTTGAAAATATTGATAAGGCTCCAGAAGAAAGAGAAAGAGGTATCACAATCTCTACAGCTCACGTTGAGTACGAAACAGAGAAGAGACACTATGCACACGTTGACTGCCCAGGCCATGCTGATTATGTAAAGAACATGATTACTGGTGCTGCTCAGATGGATGCTGCTATCCTCGTTGTTGCTGCTACTGATGGTGTTATGGCTCAGACAAGAGAGCATATCCTTCTTGCTCGTCAGGTTGGCGTTCCTTACGTAGTAGTATTCATGAACAAGTGTGATATGGTTGATGATCCAGAACTTCTTGAATTAGTTGATATGGAAATCAGAGAACTTCTTAACGAATATGATTTCCCAGGCGATGATACACCAATCATCCAGGGTTCAGCTCTTAAGGCTCTTGAAGATCCAAACAGCGAATGGGGTGATAAGATTCTTGAACTTATGCACACAATCGATGAGTATGTTCCAGATCCACAGAGAGATACAGATAAGCCATTCCTTATGCCTATCGAAGATATCTTCTCTATCACAGGTCGTGGTACAGTTGCTACTGGTAGAGTAGAAAGAGGTGTTCTTAAGGTTAACGAGGAAGTTGAAATCGTTGGTATCCACGAAGACATCCGTAAGGTTGTTGTAACTGGTATCGAAATGTTCAGAAAGCTCCTTGATGAAGCAGAACCAGGTGATAACATTGGTGCTCTTCTTAGAGGTGTTCAGAGAGATGAGATCCAGAGAGGACAGGTTCTTTGTAAGCCAGGTTCAATCACACCACACCACAAGTTTACAGCTCAGGTTTACGTATTAACAAAGGACGAAGGTGGACGTCATACTCCATTCTTCAACAACTACAGACCACAGTTCTACTTCAGAACAACTGATGTTACTGGTGTTTGCGAACTTCCAGCTGGTACAGAAATGTGCATGCCTGGTGATAACGTAGAAATGACAGTTGAACTTATCCATAACGTAGCTATGGAGCAGGGTCTTCGTTTCGCTATCCGTGAGGGTGGTAGAACAGTTGGTTCTGGTGCTGTTGCTACAATCATTGAATAATTGTTATTTAATACAGTAATTTTAAGGGTTTCCGAGATTTTTCGGAAGCCCTTTTTTTGTTCTGAAATAAATGAAAAAATAGCAAAATAAGTTTAATAGCGGTGACTAAACGATGTCATAAAACAAATAATCTTTAAACAAAATTGAAACAAATAATATTCTATTTTGTAAATACTATGTCTTCTTCGGCATAGATCCTAATAAGCGATGATTACTCTATAAATTTAATTTTGTCATTTTTGATACAAGAAAGGATTGCTGTTACAGCATCAGACTCATTTATAAAATCTACAGTTTATCGATAGTAGGTCTTATATATAATATGGTTGGTTGTTAATAGAGTATTTCAACAGGAAATCACACAGGTGCTATTGTCAATTTACGAGGAACAAGTTAGAAAAAATTTATCATAATAAATAAGTGAAAGTAAAATTATTAAATATTTTTTTAATGTTTATAAGACTATATAAATGATATGATGTGAGTGTCAAAAGTGAATTTTGTCACTCACCGTTGTATCGGGATTGCTACATTGCTATGCAATTCACACATACGTCATAATATAACAGACAAAAAAAGAAGCAACTGTAAAACAAGTTGGTAGATAAAATACAAAATAGAATAATAGATTAAAGGGGTAAAAAGGTATGACTGCTAAAGAACTTATGAAACAATGTGAAGCTGAAGAGAAAGAATTGAAATTCAGAGAGTTTTCATCAGAAACAGCACTTGCAATTGGGATGGCACTTATAGAAGAAGCGAAAAAACGTGACAATAAAATATGTATAGATATTGCAATAGCCGGAAGAAGATTGTTTCATTATTCCAGTGATGGTAATGCTGTAAGTAATGATATTATGATTGAGCGTAAGAAAAAGACGGCGATGCATACTGGACATAGTTCATTATGGGCACACTATATGCTTGAGGATTGCGGTATGAATATTAAAGAAAAATGGGCTTTAGAACCATCAGAGTATGCACAGGTAGGAGGCGCGTTTCCAATAAGACTTGAGAATTGCCAGACAGTAATAGGTACAATAACATGCTCTGGTTTTAATCATGAACAGGATCATAGTATTATTATAGATGTTTGTAGAAAACTGAAAAGAGAAAGTGTTTTGTAAATTAATTGATATTATTTATTTTCAGGAGGTATGAAGCTTATATGGGTAAGTATCATTTTATAATAATAGGCTCAGGCTGGCGTTCACTTTATTATGTCAGAATAGCAAAAGCAATGCCGGATATATTACGTCTTGATGCGATGTATTGCAGGACACAGGAAAAAGCAGATAAGATGGCAGAAGAATTCAGTATACACACTACAACTTCTATAGAAGAGTGTGTAGGTTATAAACCGGATTTTGCTGTTGTAGCAGTGAATAAAACAAGTATCTGTGATGTTTCAATAGAATGGATGGATAGAGGAATAACTGTTCTATCTGAGACACCAGCAGCATTGGATATGGATTCGCTTAAAAAGTTATACAGATATCATATGTCTGATGATAAAACAGATAAGAAACAGGTTGTTGCTGAACAATACAGGGAATATCCATATAATAAAGCACGGATTAATCTTGTTAATAGTGGTGTACTTGGCGATATCAGTTGTCTGAATATATCCATTGCACACGAATATCACGGTTTCAGTCTTATAAGAGCATATCTTGGTATAAAACCGGATGAAAACTACACGGTGTCAGGTAAAATATATGAATTTCCGACAACTCAGACACTTACGAGATATGACAAATTTACAGATGGCAGAACAGCTCCTAAAAAAAGATGTGTAGCAGTATTTGAGTTTGAGAGCGGAAAGGTTGCATGGTATGATTTTGACTCTGAGCAGTACCGCTCACCTATCAGAAAGAATATGATAAAGGTGCAGGGTGTCAGAGGGGAACTTATTAACAATGAGCTGTATTATCTTGATGATAAAAATGAAGGACAGTATCAAAAGATTGTGACAGATGTGAATGCAACGCACACCAAAGATACTAATCCTAACTTGTCTATCGTTCGTGAAATAGAGAAAATAATGTGTGGTGAAAATGTATTGTATGAACCGGAATTAGGGATGCGTGGTTTGTCAGAAGATGAAACTGCAATAGCAGGTCTTATGATAGGAACAGCAAAGTATAGCAGAGGTGAGGCAGAATCACCATATAGCATGGAAGATGCATTTGCAGATGCGTATGCGGCAATATTGCTTGATGAAGCAGTAAGGACAAGTAATAAGGTAAGTAGCTGTATTGAAAAGATATGTATAGCTAAAAATAAATAAATATTTTAATAATATATTATGAATTCAGAAAATATTTGTTAAAGAAGTAGAAAGGAATATTACATATTATGTCAGATAAAATATTAAGAGCAGCTCTTATAGGTGTTGGAAATATGGGAAAAAAATATGTACAGATGATAGTATCAGGTGAGGTATCCAATATAAAACTAACAGCAGTAGTTATACGAAGAGATGAACTTATGGAATGGGGAGAGACTCTTGTAAATACTGATGGTGAATATGTGAAAATATTCAGAAGTGCAGATGATATGTTTAAAGCAGAAGATGTAGATACATTATTTGATGCAGTAATTATAGCAACTCCTCATAAAACGCATGCTAAGCTTGCGATACAGGCATTTTCGCTAGGAAAGGATGTCTTGTGCGATAAGCCGGCAGCATCAGATATAGGAGAAGCACTTACTATGAATGAAGCAGCTAAAAAGAGTGGAAGAATATATGGTATGGTGTTTCATCAGAGATTATATCCTAAGTATATGAAGATTAAGAGTATGATTGATGCAGGTGAGCTGGGAGAACTAAGAAGGGTGAATCTTATTAATTCAAGATATTTAAGAACATCATATTATCATCATTCTGGCGCATGGAGAAGTAGTTTTACAGGTGAAGGCGGCGGCGCACTTATTAACCAGGGACAGCATATTCTTGATATGTTCCAGTATCTTTTTGGTATGCCGCAGAGAATGTTTGCACTTATACCATTTGGCAAATATAATGATTTTGCAGTAGATGATGAAGATACTATTATTATGGATTATGATAATGGCATGACGGCTTCATTTGTACTGACAACAGGAGAAGCGTGTCATGAAGAAAGACTGGAAATAATAGGAACAAAAGCAAAGCTGCTGCTTGAAGATAATACACTTACTATAACAAGACATCAGGATGTAGAAGAGTATATAAAAACGGAGATGGTTAATTCAAGGGAAAATATGCAATATGTGAAAGAAACAATTGAGTTTCCAAAGGCACCAGAGCCATATACAGAGCTGCTTAAAAGATTTGCCAGAGCTTCCTTAGAACATGATGATACATATCTTGTGTCGAAAGGTGAGGAAGGAATCAATTCCCTGATGTTGTGTGCAGGAGCTTATTATTCAGCATGTAATGGTATCCAGGTTAAGCTTCCGGTTGACGCGGAGGATTATAGCAGACTTATGGAAGAACTGATTATGAAGGAAAAGAGCATAAAGAATAATATATAAAAAATAATACAAGAAAAATAATATAAAAAACATAGTATAAAATGCTGCCACATAAAATGGCAGCATTTTAATTGGTAATTAATATTCAGAACCGCACCATCTTCCAGAAGCTCCGCAAGGAAGCACAAGTCCGTTAGCGGATACAGGAAGTCCGACTTCATTAGAACTACAGTAGCCGTCAAAATCTTTAAGTTCTGTGCTTAACATATAAGTAAGAACTGCTGGCTGAAGTCCTGTTGTATAGGAGTTGATAAGGAAGAATAATGGCTTGTCAGAAAGAAGCTTTGCACACAGCTTAACAAGTGGGTGTATAGCTTCTTCTATTTTCCATATCTCGCCCTTAGGACCTCTGCCATATGATGGAGGGTCCATAATAATAGCATCGTAGTGATTGCCACGTCTTATTTCTCTTTCAACAAATTTAACACAGTCATCGACTATCCAGCGGATAGGCTTGTCAATAAGTCCTGATGATGTGGCATTTTCTTTGGCCCACGCAATTATTCCCTTAGAGGCATCAACGTGTGTAACATAAGCACCAGCGGCTACACAGGCAAGAGTAGCACCACCAGTGTAGGCAAACAAGTTAAGAACCTTTATCTGTCTGTCAGGTTCATTATCTTTAGCTTTCTTTATAATTTCAGAGAACCAGTCCCAGTTGGCTGCTTGCTCAGGGAATATTCCTGTGTGCTTAAAGCTGAATGGCTTTAAGTTAAATGTAAGAGGAACATCAACAGAAGGACTTTCGTATTTTATTGTCCAGCTTTGTGGCAGGTCGAAGAATTCCCATTCGCCGCCTCCCTTAGAACTTCTGTGATAATGTCCATTCATATGTTTCCATCTGTTGTCGTTCTTAGGAGTGTCCCATATAACCTGTGGGTCTGGGCGGACAAGAATGTAATCGCCCCAGCGTTCAAGCTTTTCTCCACAGGATGTATCTATAACTTCATAATCTTTCCAATTATCTGCAACAAACATATTGTAATTAAGTCCTTTCTTGTTTAAGCATATATATTAAGTATATAACAGATTGTATGGTTGGGGCAATCAAAAAGTACAGCGATTAGGATATAATTAACGTATGGTAGTGTATAATAATCATTTAATACAGTGATTAGGATATAATTAATGTGCGGCGGTATGTAATATGTTAAATGTATAGTTGTGCATATATTGCGTAACTTGAAAAATATACCATTTTACTGTAACATATAACAGACAAAAAATATAAATTGTTATATGGTATTAGTGTTAAAAGTAACTATTGATAATTGCATAATATATATAAGGAAAGGAAAATGCACATTTGAAAAATATATCTTTTAAAACAGCAAAGAATGATATTATAGCAGGAATTATTGTGGCGTTAGTGTCAATACCAATATCTATGGGGTATGCCCAGATAGCAGGGCTTCCAGCGGCATATGGACTGTATGGTTCGCTTATACCAGTGCTTATATATGCTTTTACAACAACATCACCACAGTTCGTATTTGGTGTAGATGCAACGCCGGCGGTGCTTGTAGGTGGTACGTTATCGGCACTTGGCGTTACTTCAGGCTCTGAGGAAGCGATGAAGCTTGTGCCGGTCATTACATTTGTTGTTGCAATATGGCTCTTGATATTCAGTCTTATTAAAGCAGGACGAATAGTTAATTACATATCAACGCCGGTTATGGGAGGTTTTATAAGTGGAATTGGTATTACAATAATACTTATGCAGGTTCCAAAGCTGTTTGGTGGTTCTGCAGGTACAGGAGAACTTATTGAACTGGGTATCCACATATGGGGACAGCTTCAATATTTTAATGTGTTATCGGCAGTTCTTGGATTTGGAACAGTTGTAATTATACTTGTTGCAAAGAAATATATTCCGAAGTTTCCAATGTCAGTTGTGCTTATGGTGCTTGGTGCAATGGCAACAGCATTTTTACACATTGACAGATTAGGGGTTAAGCTTCTGCCTCACGTTGATTCGGGATTTCCGAAGCTTATGGTACCCGATTTTACATTATTAAAGACAGATACATCAGATATAATTATACTTGGACTTACCTGTGCACTTGTTATTATGGCACAGACACTGCTTGCCACTAATAACTATGCTAACAGATATGGATATAAGGTTGATAATAACAGAGAGGTGCTTGCTTATTCTTTAGCCAATATAGCTTCTTCGGTATCAGGAAGCTGCCCTCTTAACGGAAGCGTATCAAGAACAGGTATAGCTGACCAGTTTGGCTGTAAATCACAGCTTATGTCAGTTACAGCTTCAATTACAATGCTTGTTGTCGTGCTTTTTGCAACACCTGTGCTTGAATATCTTCCTGTGCCTATTCTTACAGGAATTGTCGTTGCTGCACTTATCGGAATAGTTGAATATAAGCTTGCTGATAAACTTAGAAAAGTCAACAGGGCGGAGTTCTTTATATTTCTTGCAGCTATGTTTGGCGTATTATTATTTGGAACTATATATGGCGTTATTATAGGTGTTATTCTTTCATTTATAGCGGTAATAATAAGGGCAGTTGTTCCTCCAAGATCATTTCTTGGCTGTATACCAGGACACGAGGGCTTCTATAATCTTAACCGTAACAAGAACGCTTTGCAGATAGAACACACGTTATTATATAGATTTAGTGGTAATCTTTTCTTTGCAAATGTGTCTACATTTTTGCAGGATATAGAAAATGCCATAAATGATGATACAAAGATTATAATAGTTGATGCGAGCGGTATCGGAAGCATAGATATAACAGCAGCAGACAGGCTTGTATCATTTAATAAAATATTAAAGGGCAAAGGAATACACTTTTATATAACTGAGCACGTTGACCATGTAAATGATCAGTTAAGGCAGTTGGGTGCTGGCTGTCTTGTTGAGGAAGGTGTCACAAGAAGAACAATATCGCTTGCTTTAAGAGATGCTGGTGTTGACAGGCCATATCCGCTTGTTGGCAGTCCTGAGCAGGTTGCTGTACACGAGGATTTTATTGAGGATAACGAAAGGCTTGCAGAGATAGAGTGGGCATTTGGCAAGGACGCCGCAGAATGGCTTGATAAATATGCCGTACAGGTTACAGATGACATTACAAGCAGTATTGATGTGGGGGCATCTGAGCTTGCAGAAAATGTTCTTGATAAGGCGGAAAGCAAGAATGCCTGGGGTAGAATTGGCTTATTTGATGAAGATGAACTTCTTGAGAGAGTTGAAATGCACTTATCTGAGCTTGCACAGAACAGCAATGCAGAAGAGTTAGAGGAGCATATTGAACAGAGAAGATTAAGGCTTGAGGCTAAGATTGCGAAGTTAAATCCGGATGCGTTAAAGCATTTAAGGGAACATAGAAAAGAAGTGTTACAGAGATTTAAAGAGAACAATCCAGAAGCGTATGCTCATATGATACAGCATAGAAAGGAACATATAAGCAGGCTGGAGAAAGAAAAGCCGGAGCTTGCTGCTAAGATGAAGGAATTCTATAAGCTTGATGATTAAACTGTCATATATCATTATATATAAGGGAAGGTTTTAATTGTGAATATATTAAATGTTGAAAAAGTGAGCAAAGCATTTGGTGAGAAAGTGCTTCTTGACAATGTCACACTTGGGATTAATAAGGGTGACAAGATCGGAATTATAGGAGTTAATGGAACTGGAAAGTCTACACTGCTTAAAATAATTGCCGGCATTGAAGAACCTGATGAGGGTAATATTATAAAAGGAAGAAAAGTTACTGTTACATATCTTGCACAGTCACCAGATTATATTAAAGATGAAAATGTACTTTCATATGTGCTTCGTGGCAAAGATTCATCGAATGAGCCAAAGGCGAAGGAAATACTTAATAAGCTGGGCATAGATGTATATGATGCTCCTATGGACAAGCTATCTGGTGGACAGAAAAAGAGGGTTGCATTGGCAAAAGTGTTAGTTGAACCTACAGAGGTACTTATACTTGATGAGCCGACTAATCATCTGGATAATGATATGGTTGTGTGGCTTGAGCGGTATATCAAGGCATTTAAGGGTGAACTTCTTATGGTAACGCACGACAGGTATTTCCTTGACAATGTAACTAACAAGATAGTTGAGATAGACCACGCAGATCTTTACAGTTATGACTCTAATTATTCAGGATTCCTTGAATTAAAGACTGAAAGAGAACAGATGGAAAGAGCTACAGAGGCTAAAAGACAGAACACATTAAGAAGAGAACTTGAGTGGATAAGGAGAGGCTGTCAGGCACGTTCAACCAAGCAGCAGGCAAGAATAGATCGTTTTGAAGATATGAAAGAAGCTTCAAGACAGGCAAGAGCTAAGTTTGACAAAAGCCTTATGGATATGAGCTCTGTAAGCAGACGTCTTGGAAGAAAGACAATAGAACTTAACAATATAACTAAAGCTTATAATGGACATACATACATTAATGATTTTACATACATTTTCTTAAGGGATGACCGAATAGGTATAATTGGAAGCAATGGCTGTGGCAAGTCTACACTTATGAAGATAATAACAGGACAGATACAGCCTGACAGTGGAAGTGTTGAGATAGGCGATACAGTTCATATAGGCTATTTTATGCAGGAGAATGAGCCTCTTGATGAGAATCAGACAGTGCTTGAGTTCGTAAGAAGCATAGGCGAGTATGTGCAGACGGTTGATGGAAAAGCAACAGCAAGCCAGATGTGTGAGAAGTTCCTGTTCCCGCCTAAGCAGCAGTGGACACCAATAAGAAAGCTGTCTGGAGGAGAAAAGAGAAGACTGTATCTTTTAAGTGTGCTTATGAGTGCACCTAATGTACTCATACTTGATGAACCAACCAATGACCTGGATATTGAAACGCTTGAAGTATTAGAGGATTATCTTGATGGGTTTGCAGGGATTGTAATTACTGTTTCTCACGATAGATATTTTCTTGACAGGACGGTTGATAGAATATTTGCATTTGAGGCTGGAGGCCACCTTACACAGTATGAAGGAGGTTATTCAGACTATAAAGAAAAATGTGTTTCTTCTATATATAATGCGTCAGAAAATGGAGTTTCAAAAAGTAATTTATCATTAGGCAGTAATAGTGTAGTGGCAGGTGTAGATGTAACAGCAGGAGGCACGGCAGCAGGAAGAGTATCAGGTGGCGATACGGATAGTGTGCAGAAGGCTGTATCTGGCAGTAAGACACTTACAAGCAAGGAATATAATAAGTCAAGAAGCGAACGTCTTAAGTTTACTTATAAGGAACAGAAAGAGTACGAAACTATTGATGATGATATAGCGGCATTGGAAAATGATATAGAAAGAATAGATGCAGAGATGTCTAAGTGTGCAACTGATTACGGAAAGCTTAATGACTTATCTAAGGAGAAGGCTGAAAAAGAACAACAGCTTGAGGAAAAGATGGACAGGTGGGTATATCTTAATGACCTTGCGGAAAGAATTGCAAATCAGTAAAAGGTGTGTGTAAATAAAGCAGAAATGTTTATAAATATTCATTAAATAATGCATATTGTGGATAAATAACAACTAAAATGGATAATAATTAAACCAGAAAAATATTACATGATTGTACTAAAAAAAAAACAATAAAATAATATTTTTCTGGTTGATTTTATAGTAGGGGTAGTGTATATTAATACTTGCTGTGACATTGATAGCGTAGAAGCGTGAGGTTGCTATCCGTGAGGGTAGGTTTTCCGTGGAGCGAATGTCAAGGCCGGTAAGTCCGGCGAAGAATCTGGCGACAAGTCACTGTACCTAATATCATCTGCAAGATGCAGAAATGACACGTTGGTTAATCGGGATATACCAATAGCGGTTTCTCGATACGCGTGGGAGTGTGTACAGTCACCGCTTGTCGTGCTTAAACAATAAAGTGCGAAGGAGGCGACTTTTTTTATGGCAAATCAGGTAATAAGAATTACACTGAAAGCTTATGATCATCAGTTAATCGATCAGTCAGCTAAGAAAATCATCGAAACTGCTAAGAAGACAGGAGCAAATGTGAGTGGTCCAGTACCTCTTCCAACAAAGAAGGAAGTAGTTACAATCCTTAGAGCTGTTCACAAGTATAAGGATTCAAGAGAACAGTTTGAACAGAGAACTCATAAGAGACTCATCGATGTATTATCACCATCTCAGAAGACTGTAGATGCATTATCTAAATTAGAAATGCCAGCTGGTGTATTCATCAACCTTAAGGTAATGAACTAATCATTACACAATTTTTCATTATTATTTAAGAGCAATAATCCTAAGGGTTTAATATAGAAGTAACGATACACGAAAGTGTAGCACAGTGGTGCGGGTTCCACTTATATTAGCTGTTCTAGGATGACAGGATGCGCTGTGCAAGCGTTATATATCGGGCGTTGAAACCGAAAGGAAGCCGCAGGTTTTTCTTTCAGATGAATATGCTCGAGCGAGCATATTCATCTTGTCCGCTGTAGATTAAACAGGAGGAATATCAATGAAGAAGGCAATTTTAGCTACAAAAGTCGGAATGACTCAAATCTTCAATGAAGACGGTGTTTTAACACCTGTAACTGTTCTTCAGGCTGGTCCTTGTGTTGTAACACAAGTTAAGACAGTAGAGAACGACGGTTACGATGCAGTTCAGGTTGGTTTTGCTGACATTAGAGAAAAGTTAGTAAACAAGCCTGTTAAAGGACATTTTGAT
Source organism: [Lactobacillus] rogosae (assembly GCA_900112995.1). Taxonomy (GTDB): domain Bacteria; phylum Bacillota; class Clostridia; order Lachnospirales; family Lachnospiraceae; genus Lachnospira; species Lachnospira rogosae. The sequence goes on from FONU01000013.1 coordinate 32,337, forward strand.
AAGGCAGAGGTTCCTTACAAGAGATTCTTAAGAGAATTCAAGTTTGAAAATGCTTCAGAATACTCAGTAAAGGATGAAATCAAAGCTGATATCTTCGCAGCAGGCGATAAGGTAGATGCAACTGCTATTTCAAAGGGTAAAGGTTTCCAGGGCGCAATCAAGAGATTAGGCCAGTCAAGAGGACCTATGGCTCATGGTTCTAAGTTCCACAGACATCAGGGTTCAAACGGATCAGCAACAACACCTGGTAGAGTATTCAAGGGAAAAGGAATGCCTGGACATATGGGTTCTAAGAGAATCACAATCCAGAATCTTGAAGTAGTAAGAGTTGATGTTGAAAACAACGTAATCTTAGTTAAGGGTGCTGTACCTGGACCTAAGAAATCATTAGTAACACTGAAAGAAACAGTAAAGGCTAGCAAGTAGTTTTTACTAAGGAAGGAGGACCACACAGATGGCAAACGTATCTGTTTACAATATTGAAGGCAAGGAAGTTGGCTCAATCGAATTAAACGATGCAGTATTTGGTGTTGAAGTTAATGAACATCTTGTACACATGGCAGTAGTTAACCAGCTTGCAAATAATCGTCAGGGAACACAGAGCGCTAAGACACGTTCAGAAGTTTCTGGTGGCGGAAGAAAACCTTGGAGACAGAAGGGAACTGGTCATGCAAGACAGGGTTCTACAAGAGCTCCACAGTGGACAGGCGGCGGTATCGTATTTGCACCAAAGCCAAGAGATTATTCATTCAAGATGAATAAGAAGGAAAAGAGAATCGCTCTTCTCTCTGCATTATCTTCAAAGGTTGCAGAAAGCAAGATCGTTGTACTTGATGAGTTCAAGTTAGATGAAATCAAGACAAAGAAGTTCGTAGAAGTTATGAACAACTTAAAGGTTGAAAACGCATTAGTAGTTCTTGAAGGAGAGAACAAGAACGTAGTTCTTTCAGGAAGAAACATTCCTTCAGTTAAGGTTACAGCTACTAACGAAATCAACACATATGACGTACTTAAGTACACAACATTAGTTGTTACTAAGGCCGCTGTAGAGAAATTAGAGGAGGTGTATGCATAATGGCAAACGTACAGTATTATGATGTAATCCTCAAACCAGTTATAACAGAAAAGTCTATGGCTGATATGGCAGACAAGAAGTATACATTCTTAGTTCATACAGATGCTAACAAGACTATGATTAAAGAAGCTGTTGAAAAGATGTTCGAAGGAACAAAGGTTGCCAGCGTTAACACAATGAACAGCGTTGGCAAGAAGAAGAGAAGAGGAAGAACAGTTGGTACAACTGCTAAGACTAAGAAGGCAATTGTTCAGTTAACAGCTGATAGCAAAGATATCGAAATCTTTGAAGGACTTTAAGATTTAGCAACATTTAATAGTGTAGAAAACAATATTACACAAGCTCGAAAGGAGAGAATATAATGGGAATTAGAACTTATAACCCATATACACCTTCCAGAAGAAACATGACTGGATCAGATTTCTCAGAAATCACAAAGACAACTCCTGAGAAATCATTACTCGCTAAGAAGAGTAAGACTGCTGGCCGTAACAACCAGGGTAAGATCACTGTTAGACATCATGGTGGTGGAAACAGACAGAAATATAGATTAATAGATTTCAAGAGAAATAAAGAAGGCGTTCCTGCAAAGGTTATCGGTATCGAGTACGATCCTAACAGAACAGCTAATATCGCACTTATCTGCTACGCAGATGGTGAGAAATCATATATCCTTGCTCCACAGGGATTAACAGATGGCATGACAGTACAGAATGGTGCTGGTGCTGAAGTAAGAGTTGGTAACTGCTTACCACTTACAGAGATTCCTGTAGGTACACAGGTACACAACATTGAGTTATATCCAGGTAAGGGTGGACAGCTTGTTCGTTCTGCTGGTAACTCAGCTCAGTTAATGGCTAAGGAAGGCAAGTATGCAACATTAAGACTTCCTTCTGGCGAAATGAGAATGGTACCAATTATCTGCCGCGCAACAATCGGTGTTGTAGGTAATGGAGATCACAACCTTATTAATCTTGGTAAGGCTGGACGTAAGAGACATATGGGTATCAGACCTACAGTTCGTGGTTCTGTTATGAACCCTAACGACCATCCACACGGTGGTGGTGAAGGTAGAGCACCAGTTGGTCGTCCAAGCCCAATGACACCTTGGGGTAAGCCTGCTATGGGTCTTAAGACTCGTAAGAAGAAAAAAGCTTCTAACAAGCTTATCGTAAGAAGAAGAGATGGAAAGGCTATTAAGTAATTAATAGTACATTTTAATTAACATTTAACTAAGATTTGATAGATTATAAGGAGGTTTCAACCTATGGCTCGTTCACTTAAAAAAGGACCATTCGCGGACGAAAGCTTACTTAAGAAGGTAGATGCATTAAACGCATCAAACGACAAGCAGGTTATTAAGACATGGTCACGTCGTTCAACAATTTTCCCTTCATTCGTAGGCCATACAATTGCAGTTCATGACGGAAGAAAGCATGTTCCTGTATATGTTACAGAGGATATGGTTGGTCATAAGCTCGGTGAGTTCGTTGCTACAAGAACTTACAGAGGACACGGCAAAGACGAAAAGAAGAGTAGATAATTTGTATTATTTGAAAGGAGGTTTAATCGATGGCTAAAGGACATAGATCCCAGATTAAACGTGAAAGAAACGCTGTTAAGGACACAAGACCAAGCGCAAAGTTATCTTACGCAAGAGTATCTGTTCAGAAGGCTTGTTTCGTATTAGATGCTATTAGAGGCAAGAGCCTTGAAGAAGCACTTGGTATCGTTATGTACAACCCAAGATATGCTTCATCACTTATAGAGAAGTTATTAAAGTCAGCTGCTGCTAATGCAGAGAACAATAACGGTATGGACCCAAGCAAGTTATATGTAGAAGAATGCTACGCTAACAAGGGACCAACAATGAAGAGAGTCCATCCAAGAGCACAGGGTAGAGCTTATAGAATCGAAAAGAGAATGAGCCATATCACTGTAATATTAAATGAAAGATAATTGCATTTCCTAAAGAATAGAAAGGAGATTTTATGGGACAGAAAGTTAATCCTCATGGTTTAAGAGTCGGCGTTATCAAAGACTGGGACTCTAAGTGGTATGCAGAAGAAACTTTTGCAGATAACCTTGTAGAAGATTATAACATTAGAAAATTCCTTAAGAATAAGTTATATGCTGCAGGAATTTCAAAGATTGAAACAGAAAGAGCTTCAGATAGATTAAAGATTATCATTCACACAGCTAAGCCAGGTGTTGTTATTGGTAAGGGTGGTGCTGAAATAGAAGCACTCAAGAAGCAGGTTGAAAAGCTTACAAGTGCTAAGAGACTTAGCATTGATATTAAAGAAGTTAAGAGACCAGATAAGGATGCTCAGTTAGTAGCTGAGAACATCGCACAGCAGTTAGAGAATCGTATCTCTTTCAGAAGAGCTATGAAGTCTTGCATGGGAAGAACAATGAAGCAGGGTGCTAAGGGTATTAAGACATCTTGTTCAGGTCGTCTCGGCGGTGCTGATATGGCTCGTACAGAGTTCTATAGCGAAGGTACAATTCCTCTTCAGACACTTCGTGCAGATATCGATTACGGATTTGCAGAAGCTAACACAACTTATGGTAAAGTTGGTGTTAAGGTATGGATCTATGAAGGTGAGGTACTTCCAACAAAGACTAACAAGGAAGGGAGCGATAAGTAATGTTACTACCTAAGAGAGTTAAACATCGTAGACAGTTCCGTGGTTCTATGGCAGGTAAGGCAACAAGAGGTAACAGAATCACTAATGGTGAATATGGTATCGTTGCAACAGAACCATGCTGGATCAAGTCAAACCAGATAGAAGCAGCCCGTGTAGCTATGACAAGATACATTAAGCGTGGCGGTAAAGTATTTATAAAGATTTTCCCAGATAAGCCGGTAACAGGTAAGCCTATCGGTGTTCGTATGGGTAAAGGTAAAGGTAACTTAGAGTGCTGGGTAGCAGTAGTTAAACCTGGACGTGTTATGTTCGAGATTTCAGGTGTACCTGAAGAAACAGCAAGAGAAGCATTACGTCTTGCAACTCATAAACTTCCTTGCAAGTGCAAGATCGTTTCACGTGCAGACTTAGAAGGCGGTGATAACAGTGAAAATTAATAAGTATGTAGAAGATTTAAAGGCAAAATCAGCTGCAGAATTGAATGAAGAATTAGTAGCTGCTAAGAAGGAACTTTTCAATTTAAGATTCCAGAACGCAACAAATCAGTTAGATAACACTAGCAGAATTAAAGAAGTTAGAAAGAACATTGCTAGAATTCAGACTGTAATTGCTCAGAAGAATGCTTAAATTACATTTATAAATGTGTAAGTATTTCCTAAGAAAGGAGAATAACTGTGGAAGAGAGAAATTTAAGAAAAACTCGTACAGGTAAAGTTATCAGCAATAAGATGGATAAGACAATTGTTGTTGCTGTAGAAGATAACGTTAAGCATCCACTTTACAACAAGATTGTAAAGAGAACATACAAGTTAAAGGCTCACGATGAGAACAACGAATGTTTAATCGGTGACGTTGTTAAGGTAATGGAAACTAGACCTTTATCTAAGGATAAGAGATGGAGATTAGTTGAAATTATCAGCAGAGCTAAATAATTTTAACAATTTAGAATTAGAATTGATATTACTGAAAGGGGTAGTATTATGGTACAACAGGAAACCAGACTTAAGGTTGCCGATAACACAGGTGCTAAAGAAATTCTTTGCATCAGAGTTATGGGTGGATCTACAAGAAGATATGCAAATATCGGTGATGTGATTGTCGCTACTGTTAAAGAAGCAACACCAGGCGGCGTTGTTAAAAAGGGCGATGTTGTTAAGGCCGTTGTTGTTCGTTCTGTAAAGGGCGCACGTCGTAAAGATGGCTCATACATTAAATTTGATGAAAATGCTGCTGTAATCATCAAGGATGATCAGACTCCTAAGGGAACTCGTATCTTTGGACCAGTAGCTAGAGAGTTAAGAGAAAAGAAGTTTATGAAGATCGTTTCTCTTGCTCCAGAAGTATTATAGGAGGTACCACAATGTCAGCTGTAAGAATTAAAAAAGGTGATACTGTTAAGGTAATCGCAGGTAAAGACAAGGGCAAGACAGGCAAGGTTATGTCTGTAAATGCTAAGAACCATACAGCATTAGTTGAGGGCGTTAACATGGTAACAAAGCATGCTAAGCCAAGTGCAGCTAATCAGCAGGGTGGAATTCTCCACCAGGAAGCACCAATCGATATCTCTAACATCGCTTATGTAGTTAAGGGTGATAAGACATCTAAGATTGGTTATGACTTCAAGGATGGTAAGAAAGTTCGTGTTGCTAAGGCAACTGGCGAAGTTATCGATTAATAAAGGAAGGAGGCAATAATTTTGAGTAGACTTAGAGATTTATACGAAAACGAAATCACTAAAAAAATGACAGATAAGTTCGGTTACAAGAACCCAATGATGGTTCCAAAGATCGACAAGATCGTAATAAATATGGGTGTTGGTGAAGCTAAAGAAAATTCAAAGCTTCTCGATGCAGCAGTTAAAGAACTCGAGACTATTTCAGGTCAGAAGGTAGTTCTTACAAGAGCTAAGAATTCAATTGCTAACTTCAAGTTAAGAGAAGGTCAGGCAATCGGATGCAAGGTTACACTTCGTGGTGAGAAGATGTACGAATTCCTTGACAGACTTGTTAATCTTGCATTACCAAGAGTTCGTGACTTCAGAGGCGTAAGCGCTGAATCATTTGATGGAAGAGGTAACTATGCTTTAGGTATCAAAGAGCAGATTATCTTCCCAGAAATCGAATACGATAAGATTGACAAAGTAAGAGGTATGGATGTTATTATTGCAACAACAGCTCATACAGATGAAGAGGCACGTGAATTACTTAGAATGTTCAACATGCCTTTCAAGAATTAATTATAGGAGGTAAATTTTAATGGCTAAGACTTCAATGAAGGTTAAGCAGCAGAGAGCACCTAAGTTCTCTACAAGAGCTTATACACGTTGTACAATATGTGGTCGTCCACATTCTGTTTTAAGAAAGTACGGAATCTGCAGAATTTGCTTCCGTGAATTAGCTTACAAGGGTCAGATCCCAGGAGTTAAGAAGGCATCTTGGTAAGATGAATTGATAATTACAATATGTAATTAATCAACAGTGGTTTGCCACTATTACCTTGATATATATGCATTAACATAGTTATACGGCGTACTGCCGTATGCTATATATGCATGAACAATTGACGTAGTCCCGGTAAGGGAAACCAGTGAATTATTTAAGGAGGAACATTTAAAATGACAGATCCAATTGCAGATATGCTTACAAGAATTCGTAATGCAAACACAGCAAAGCACGACACAGTTGATATCCCATCTTCAAAGATGAAGCTTTCTATAGCTAAGATTCTTTTAGATGAAGGTTATATCAAGTCTTATGAGCTTGTTGAGAATGGTAATTTCAACGACATCCGTGTTACATTAAAGTACGGTGCTGATAAGAATGAAAAGATTATCTCAGGTCTCCAGAGAATTTCTAAGCCAGGTCTTAGAGTTTATGCTAGCAAGGATGAACTTCCAAGAGTTCTCGGTGGTCTTGGTGTTGCAATTATCTCAACAAACAAAGGTGTTGTAACAGATAAGGAAGCTAGAAAGCTGGGCGTTGGTGGAGAAGTTCTCTGCTTCGTTTGGTAATTTATAATAGATACTCACTCACAAAGAAAACACGTTCCTATTTTTAAAGTGTTTTCTTAATCAAAATTAGGAGGTGCACGGCATGTCACGTATAGGAAGAATGCCTATCGCTGTCCCAGCAGGTGTTACTGTTGAGATCGCAGAAAATAACAAAGTGACTGTAAAGGGTCCTAAGGGTACACTTGAAAGAGTTTTACCTGCTGAGATGGACATTAAGATGGAAGGTTCAGAAATCGTTGTTTCTAGACCTAACGACTTAAAGAAGATGAAGTCATTACACGGATTAACAAGAACATTAATTCATAATATGGTAATCGGTGTTACAGAAGGATATGAGAAGAAGCTTGAAATCAACGGTGTTGGTTACAGAGCTCAGAAGCAGGGTAAGAAGCTTGTATTAGCTTTAGGTTACTCTCATCCAGTCGAAATGGAAGATCCAGAAGGAATCGAAACAACTGTTGATGGTACTAACGTTATCATCGTAAAAGGTATTAGTAAAGAAAAAGTTGGCCAGTACGCAGCTGAAATCAGAGCTAAGAGAGCTCCAGAGCCATATAAGGGCAAGGGTATCAAGTACTCTGATGAAGTTATTAGACGTAAGGTTGGTAAGACTGGTAAGAAATAATTAAAGGAGTGAATACAAAATGGTTAGTAAGAAGTCAAGAACAGTAGTTCGTGAAAATAAACATAGAAAATTACGTAATCGTTTCAGCGGTACAGCAGAAAGACCACGTTTAGCTGTATTTAGAAGCAATAATCATATGTACGCTCAGATTATTGACGACACAGTTGGTAAGACACTTGTTTCTGCTTCAACACTTGATAAGGACGTAAAGGCAGAACTTGAAAAGACTAATAACGTTGAAGCTGCTACAGTAGTTGGTACAGTAGTTGCTAAGAAGGCATTAGAAAAAGGTATTACAACTGTCGTTTATGATAGAGGCGGATTTGTATATGAAGGTAAAGTAAAGGCATTAGCAGAGGCAGCAAGAGAAGCTGGCCTTGAATTCTAAGCGGAAGGGAGAAACAAACAGTATGAAACGTACAATAATTGATGCTAGCAATTTAGAATTAAGAGATAATGTAGTATCAATCAAGCGTGTAACAAAGGTTGTAAAGGGCGGACGTAACATGCGTTTTGCAGCTTTAGTTGTTGTTGGTGACGGCAACGGACATGTTGGCGCTGGTGTTGGTAAGGCAGCTGAAGTTCCTGAAGCTATCCGTAAGGGAAAAGAAGATGCCATTAAGCATTTAGTAGAAGTTCCTATGGACGAGAATTCATCAGTTCCACATGACTTCATCGGAAAGTTCGGAGGAGCAACAGTTCTTCTTAAGAAGGCTCCAGAAGGTACTGGTATCATCGCAGGTGGTCCAGCTCGTTCAGTACTTGAGCTTGCAGGTATTAAGAATATCCGTACAAAGTCACTTGGTTCTAATAACAAGCAGAATGCTGTATTAGCAACAATAGAAGGTCTTAAGTCTATGAAGACTCCAGAAGAAGTTGCAAGACTTCGTGGAAAGTCTGTTAGCGAGATCCTTGGCTAATTAACAAATAAACATTGATATAGTCGTTATTGACAGATGGAGGTTAAAATGGCTGATAAGAAGTTAAGAATAACTTTAGTTAAGTCTCCAATCAGTGCTGTTCCAAAGCATAGAAGAACTGTTGAAGCTATGGGTCTTACAAAGATGCATAAGACAGTAGAACTTCCAGACAATGCTGCAACAAGAGGACAGATTCAGCAGATTGGTTATATGTTAAAGGTAGAAGAAATTTAATTAATAAATCGGATAAGGAGGTGCAAAGATGGATTTATCTAATTTAAGCCCAGCAGAGGGCTCAGTAATGAGTGATAATTTCAGAAGAGGTCGTGGACATGGCTCAGGTAACGGCAAGACTGCTGGTAAGGGTCATAAGGGACAGAAAGCTCGTTCAGGAGCACCAAGACCAGGTTTCGAAGGTGGCCAGATGCCATTATATAGAAGAATTCCTAAGAGAGGTTTCACTAACAGAAACCGTAAGGAATTTGTTGCTATTAACATCAGCACATTAGAAAGATTTGATAATGGTGCAGAAGTTACAGTTGATACATTAATTGAATCAGGTATCGTTAAGAATCCTAAGGATGGTATCAAGATTCTTGCTAACGGTGAACTCACAAAGAAACTCAACGTTAAGGCTAACGCTTTCAGTGCTTCTGCAAAGGAAAAGATCGAAGCTCTTGGTGGTTCTTGCGAGGTGATCTAATATGTTAAAGACACTTGTAGGCGCTTTTAAGAACAAAGACATAAGAAAAAAGATTTTATATACTCTTATGATTCTTGTTATTGTTAGAGTAGGAAGTTTGCTTCCTATTCCAGGAGTAGATACAGAGTATTTCAGTAGCTTACTTAGTGGAATTAATACTGGTGATTTGAGCTATCTTAGCGCATTTACAGGAGGTTCATTCGAAAGAATGTCCCTCTTTGCGTTAAGCATAACGCCATATATTACTTCATCTATTATTATGCAGCTTCTTGCTATTGCAATTCCTAAGTTAGAGGAAATGCAAAAAGAAGGTGAAGATGGTAGAAAGAAGATTGCAGCAATTACAAGATATGTAACAATTGCTCTTGCTCTTATAGAGAGTATAGCTATGGCTGTAGGTTTTGGTAGATCTGGACTTATCAAGGGATATCAGGGCTTTAGTACATTACATTATATTGTAAGCATAATCGTAGTTGTTGCAGCACTTACAGCAGGTTCTGCAATGCTTATGTGGCTTGGTGAAAGAATTACTGAAAATGGTGTTGGTAATGGTATATCAATTGTACTTTTAATTAACATTATTTCTGGTATGCCAAGTGATTTTGCTACATTGTATAGCACATTTGTTGCACCTAGAACTATTGCAAAGGGTGTATTAGCAGCTGCAATTATTATTGCAATTCTTGTTGTAATGGTAGTTTTAGTATGCTTCTTACAGGATGGAGAGAGAAGAATTCCTGTTCAGTATTCACAGAAGGTTAGTGGCAGAAAGACATTTGGCGGACAGTCAACTAATATACCTTTAAAGGTTAATACTGCAGGTGTAATGCCTGTTATTTTCGCATCATCACTTATGCAGTTCCCTGTAATTATTGCACAGTTATTTGGAAAGTCATACGAATGGACCAGATATTTAAGCTCTTCATACTGGTGCAGAATATCAGCACCTAAGTATTCTATCGGGTTAATATTGTATATTGTATTGCTTATAATATTTGCATACTTCTATACATCAATTACATTTAATCCAATTGAAGTAGCTGATAACTTAAAGAAAGCTGGTGGAGTTATCCCTGGTATAACACCTGGTAAGTCTACTAGTGATTATCTTAATAATATATTAAACTACATCGTATTCGTAGGTGCAGTTGGATTACTCATCATCGCATTAATACCTATTATGTGTACAGGGTTCTTTAATGCAAGCGTTTCATTTGGTGGAACATCAGTAATCATCATCGTTGGTGTTGTACTTGAAACATTAAAGCAGATTGAATCGCAGATGGTTAATCGTTATTATAAAGGATTCTTAAGCGAATAGCTTATAAGTATTAGATGACTTGCCTGACAGTAATGTTGGGCGAGTCCTTTGTATATAAAAAAGAAATGAGGTAAACATATGAAGATTATTATGTTAGGAGCTCCTGGAGCTGGTAAGGGAACACAGGCAAAGAAAATAGCTGAAAAATACTCAATTCCTCATATTTCAACAGGAGATATTTTCAGAGCAAATATCAAGAATAATACAGAACTTGGCAAGAAAGCTAAGACATATATGGACAAGGGTGAGCTTGTACCAGACGAATTAGTTGTAGACCTTATAATGGATAGATTTAAGGAAGCTGACTGTGTTAATGGATATGTATTAGATGGTTTCCCAAGAACAATACCTCAGGCAGAAGCACTTGATAAGGCACTTGCTGCTAATAATGAAACAGTAGACTACGCTATTAACGTAGAAGTTCCAGACGAAAATATTATCAATAGAATGTCAGGAAGAAGAGCTTGCGTTGGTTGTGGTGCAACATACCATATCGAGTTCAATCCTACTAAGGTTGAAGGCATATGTGATGCTTGTGGTGAAAAGCTTATATTAAGAGATGATGATAAGCCAGAAACAGTTAAGAACAGGTTATCTGTATATCATGAGCAGACACAGCCATTGATTGATTACTATTCAAAGAAGGGTGTATTAGCTGAGGTTGATGGTACACAGTCAATGGAAAATGTATTTAATGCAATTGTTGATGTTTTAGGAAAGTAGGCTGAATATGTCTGTAACAGTTAAATCACAACGCGAAATCGAATTAATGAGAGAAGCTGGCAAGATACTTGGAACAGTCCTTAATGAACTTGAAAAGGAATGTAAACCGGGTGTTACAACTTATCATATTAATAAGATTGGTGAGGAAATGATAAAAAGCTACGGATGTATTCCTTCATTTAAGGGATATCAGGGGTATCCAGCCGCAATATGTGTATCAGTTAATGACGAGATAGTACACGGAATTCCATCAAAGAAGCGTGTACTAAAAGAAGGTGACATAGTAAGCCTTGATGCAGGAGTGATACACAAGGGTTATCATTCTGATGCCGCAAGAACTTACGGTATTGGAAAGATAAGCGATGAAGCGGCTAAATTGATAGAAGTGACAAGACAAAGTTTCTTCGAGGGTATTAAATATGCCAAAGAAGGATGCCACTTATATGAAATCTCCAATGCAATTGCACAATATAATGAGTCGTTTGGATATGGAGTTATCAGAGATCTTGTAGGTCACGGAATAGGAACAGAACTTCACGAAGAACCAGAGATACCTAATTTCAGACAGGACAGAAGAGGTATCAGGCTTTATGAGGGGATGACACTTGCGATTGAACCTATGGTATCAGCAGGCGATTATAAAGTCAGATGGTTAGATGATAACTGGACAGCATCAACATTTGACCATTCATTATCAGCACATTATGAGAATACTGTGCTTGTAACGAAAGCTGGACCAGAAATACTATCATTAGTAGAATAACTGATAATGGAGGGCAGGATTTGAATAATTATATAGGATATTTTGCTACATCATTAGCAGGACACGATAAGGGATTAACATATGTTATTACAGGTGTTGATAATGAATATGTATATGTAACTGATGGCAGGCTCAGGCAGGTTGATGAGCCTAAAAAGAAAAAGTTAAAACATATTCAGCTTATCAAAATATGTGACGATACAATAAAAGACAAGATAAGTCGTAATATTAAGCTGACCAATGAAGATATTAAACTTGCAATTAAGAAGTATAATAACCGGTAAAGCAAACAGAGATTTAATAATAAGGAGGCAAATATGTCAAAGGCAGATGTAATAGAAATCGAAGGAAAAGTTGTTGAGAAGTTACCTAATGCATTTTTTAAGGTTGAACTTGAGAATGGACATCAGATACTTGCAACTATCAGTGGAAAGTTAAGAATGAACTTTATCAGAATTCTTCCAGGCGATAAGGTAACAATAGAGCTTTCTCCATATGACCTTACTAAGGGAAGAATTATCTGGAGAGATAAGTAATTATTTCAAAAAACATCTAAAAATATATAATATTTTTGTGCAAATTTTTTTGTTTTAAATTGCAATTTTAACTTGCATTTAAAAATATGACTATGCTATAATAGTCAACGAACTTGTCTGAAAGGAGGCTTTTGCAGTGAAGGTTAGATCATCAGTTAAACCAATTTGTGAAAAATGCAAAGTCATTAAGAGAAAGGGTAGAATCATGATTATTTGTGAGAACCCTAAGCACAAGCAGAGACAGGGTTAATCCTTATGGAGAGAAGTAGCTGATACTTCTCATGTTTGTGCGTTATGATATCGATATCACTAGTTGATGTCATAACATTGATGTTTGTTCTATTAATCACTATGATAGACAGACAATGTAGTTTTGCGGCTGCAGCGATGAACCACCCGGCTAAGTTGTAAGGTGGACATTGCTATTTTATATAGTAGTTGTTATGGCAACGCACACATTTCAGACGGCAGGCAACTGACGGGCTGCGTATGTATAATCACTACACGGTAATTTATTAATAACATATATATTTGATTAACGGAGGTTAAAGAACACATGGCTCGTATTTCAGGTGTAGACTTACCAAGAGAAAAACGTATCGAAATCGGACTTACTTATGTTTATGGTATTGGACGAGTTAGAGCAACTAAGATTCTTGCAGAGGCTGGTGTTAATCCAGATACTCGTGTTAAGGATTTAACAGATGAAGAAGTTGCAAAGATCGCTAAAGTTATAGATGCAGATCCAGAGCATTTAGTAGAAGGTGACTTAAGAAGAGAAGTTGCCATGAACATCAAGAGATTAAAGGAAATCGGATGTTATAGAGGAATTCGTCATAGAAAGGGTCTTCCAGTTAGAGGTCAGAAGACTAAGACTAATGCAAGAACTTGCAAGGGACCTAAGAAGACAGTAGCTAATAAGAAGAAATAATAATTGTTAAATTGTTAAACTCACAGGAGGTTATTTATCATGGCTCAGAAAGTTACAAAAAAAGTGACAAAGAAGCGTGTTAAGAAGAACGTTGAAAGAGGACAGGCACATATTCAGTCATCTTTCAATAATACAATCGTTACTTTAACAGATGCAGAAGGTAATGCTTTATCTTGGGCATCAGCAGGTGGACTCGGATTCAGAGGATCTAAGAAGTCTACTCCATATGCAGCACAGATGGCAGCAGAGACAGCAACAAAGGCTGCTTTAGTTCACGGATTAAAGTCTGTAGACGTTATGGTTAAGGGACCAGGTTCAGGTAGAGAGGCAGCTATTCGTGCCCTTTCAGCTTGTGGTCTCGAAGTTACAAGTATTAAGGATGTTACACCAGTTCCACATAACGGTTGTCGTCCACCAAAGCGTAGAAGAGTTTAATTTAGGGAGGTAAGATTACAATGGCAGTTAATAGAACACCTGTGCTCAAGAGATGTAGATCTCTTGATTTAGATCCTTTATATTTAGGAATAGATAAGAAGTCTAGAAGAAAGGCTAAGAATGCTGGAAGAAAGATCAGCGAATACGGATTACAGCTTCGCGAAAAGCAGAAGGCTAAGTTCATCTATGGCGTATTAGAGAAGCCTTTCAGAAATTATTATAAGAAGGCTGAGAAGCAGAAGGGTATGACTGGTGAGAACCTTATGATTACTCTTGAACTCAGACTTGATAATGTTATCTTCAGATTAGGTTTTGCTAGAACAAGAAAAGAAGCAAGACAGATCGTAGACCACAAGCATGTACTTGTTAATGGCAAGTGTGTAAACATCCCTTCATACTTAGTTAAGGCTGGAGATGTTATTGAAATCAGAGAAAAGTCAAAGTCTTGTGCTAGATACAAGGAAGTACTTGAAGCTACTAACGGAAGATTAGTTCCAGAGTGGTTAGAGTCTGACAAGGAAGCACTTAAGGGTACTGTTAAGTCATTACCTACAAGAGAAGCTATTGACGTTCCTGTAAACGAGATGCTTATCGTCGAGTTATATTCTAAGTAATCCATTAATTAAATGTTTAGACGTTTCAGTTTGCAGGTTGCTTGTGGACAGATACGTTTATATAAGACAACAGAATGCTATATATGCGTTCTGTTGTCTTATGGATAGAAGGAATAAACTTATTAAAACCCATAAAAGGAGGGGCTATACATGGTTGATGCAGATTTTAATTTCAAGATGCCAAAGATTGAGATGACTGAGCAGTCAGAAGATGGAAAGTATGGTAGATTTGTCGTTGAACCGCTCGAAAGAGGTTATGGACTTACTCTTGGTAATTCTTTAAGAAGAATTATGCTTTCTTCATTAGTTGGTACAGCAGTAAGCAGTATCAAGATTGAGGGCGTTCTTCATGAATTCAGCTCAATTCCTGGTGTTAAGGAAGATGTTACTGAGATAGTGATGAACATCAAGCAGTTATCAATCAAGAACAATGGTAATTCCGTTGAGCCTAAGGAAGCTCATATTGAGTTCGTAGGCGAGGGTGTAGTTAGAGCATCTGATATTCAGGTAGACCCTGATATAGAGATTATTAACCCAGATCTTGTTATTGCACATCTTAATGGTGCAGACAGCAAGTTAATTATGGAACTTACAATCACTAACGGACGTGGTTATGTAAGTTCAGAAAGAAATAAAAAAGAAGACCAGCCAGTTGGCGTTATCGCTGTAGATTCAATCTACACACCAGTAGAGAGAGTTAATATGGCTGTTCAGAATACACGAGTAGGTCAGGATACAGATTTTGACAAGCTTACACTTGATATATTTACTAATGGAACAATAGCTCCAGATGAGGCATTAAGCCTTGCAGCTAAGGTTCTTAGTGAGCATCTTAAGGGCTTCATTAACCTTTCAGAGAATGCTGCTAACGCAGAGATTATGGTTGAACAGCAGGTTGATGAGTCAACTAAGGTTCTTTCAATGAGTATTGAAGACCTTGAATTATCAGTTCGTTCATCTAACTGTCTTAGAAGAGCAGGTATCAACACTGTTGAAGAACTCTGCAATAAGACACCAGATGATATGATTAAGGTTAGAAACCTTGGTAAGAAGTCTTTAGATGAGGTGCTTTTAAAGCTTAAGCAGTTAAATTTACATCTTAGATCTAGTGAAGACTAAAAATTAAAGCGTAATATTAGAGTTTGTAGAAAAAACATCTATACAGTAAGACCATATGCGCGTGTATAGACGTTACAAATGGAGGTTAAATCAATGGCAAAGTATAGAAAGCTTGGTAGAACATCAAGCCAGAGAAAGGCTTTATTAAGAAGCCAGGTAACAGCTTTAATCGAGAATGGTAAGATTGTTACAACAGAAGCAAGAGCTAAGGAAGTTCGTAAGCAGGCTGAAAAGCTTATTACACTTGCAGTTAAGGAAAAGGACAACTACGAAACAGTTACAGTATCTGCTAAGGTTGCAAAGAAGGATGCTGATGGCAAGAGAGTTAAGGAAGTTGTTGATGGCAAGAAGGTTACTGTATATGAAACAGTAGAGAAGGAAATCAAGAAGGATCTCCCTTCAAAGCTTCACGCTAGAAAGCAGATGGATAAGGTTCTTTACAAGGTGACAGAAGTTCCTGCTGATGCTGCTGGAAAGAAGAAGAATACTAAGACTGTTGACCTTACTAATAAGTTATTTGACGAAATCGCACCTAAGTATGCTGACCGTAAGGGTGGCTACACAAGAATCGTTAAGATTGGCTTAAGAAAAGGTGATGCAGCAATGGAAGTTCTTCTTGAATTAGTATAATTACATCATTGCGTATTATTAGCGGATATGGGGTAACTCATATCCGCTTTTTTAAGGTTGAATTACATATTAGAAAGTTTTGTATTTTTTCACGTTATTTCAATGAATTTAGTATATAAAATTGATTTTTATAAAGTTATATAGTAATATGCAATTATTTGAAAGAAAGAATAAAAATGTATCATTACAGGGGAATTATCTGTGAAGATATAATATCAGCAAGTATGTCCGGAAATGTCTGGAATACTGGAACAGGAGACTGTTATGGGAATAGTAGAAGCGAAGAATTTGACATTTGAATATATAAGACGAGACGAAGAGGGTAATGTTGAGGGGATAACTACAGCAGTTGATAATGTAAATATAGATATTAAAGCAGGAGATTTTGTTGCAGTGCTTGGACATAATGGTTCAGGCAAATCAACATTTGCCAAGCATCTTAATGCCCTTGTTATGCCGACAGAGGGAACAGTGTATGTTGATGGAATGGATACTAAGGACAGCGGCAATACACTTTCAATAAGACAGACAGCAGGAATGGTATTTCAGAATCCGGATAATCAGATAGTTGGTACACTTGTAGATGAAGAGGTAGGATTTGGACCAGAGAATATAGGAGTTCCAACAGAAGAAATATGGGAAAGAGTAGAAAAAAGCCTTAAGGCGGTTGGAATGTATCAGTTTCGTAGTGCTTCTCCTAATAAGCTTTCAGGTGGACAGAAACAGCGTGTCGCAATAGCAGGCATAGTAGCTATGAAACCTAAATGTATCGTGTTAGACGAGCCTACAGCAATGCTTGATCCTCTTGGAAGAAAAGAAGTATTAAATGTTCTTCACGAGCTTAACAGAAAAGAAAATGTTACTATAATACTTATAACGCATTATATGGAAGAAGTAATAGATGCAGATTATGTGTATGTAATGGATGGTGGAAAGCTTGTAATGGACGGAACTCCAAGGCAGATATTCACACAGGTTGAGATGTTAAAGAGTATGAGGCTCGATGTGCCACAAGTGACGGAACTTGCTTATGAATTAAAAAAGGCAGGTCTTCCTATTAAAGATGGCATAATAAGAAATGAAGAATTAGTGGAAGAATTAAAAAGACTGGATAAATAAAAATGATGTTACTGCCAGTGGGCAGAATGTACATTAGAATGGAGAGTGCAATGTCAATAATTGTTGATAAAATCAGTTATGTATACGAAGCAGGAACAGGCTTTGAAAGACGAGCTCTGGACAATGTGTCGTGTGCAATTAATGACGGAGAATTTGTAGGTCTTATAGGACATACGGGTTCTGGTAAGTCCACATTTATCCAGCACCTTAATGGGCTGCTTAAGGCGACAGAGGGACATATATATTTTAATGGACAAGATATATATGATGCTGGATTTAATATGAAAGAATTAAGAAGCAAGGTCGGACTGGTATTCCAGTATCCAGAACACCAGCTTTTTGAAACAGACATATTTAAAGATGTGTGCTTTGGACCTAAGAATTTAGGTTTATCAAGACAGGAATACGAGCTTAGAGCCTTTGAGAGCTTAAGACTTGTCGGGCTTGATGAGAATCTTTATTATCAGTCGCCATTTGATTTGTCAGGCGGACAGAAGAGGAGAGTTGCAATAGCTGGCGTGCTTGCTATGAAGCCGGAGGTTCTTATATTAGACGAACCAACAGCAGGACTTGACCCTAAAGGAAGGGATGACATTTTAGACTGCCTTAAATACTTAAGGGAAGAAACTGGAATTACTGTAATCCTGGTATCTCACAGTATGGAAGATGTAGCCAAATATGTTGACAGAATTATGGTTATGGATGATGGCGTATTAAAATATGATGATACACCACAAAATGTATTCAGACATTACAGACAGTTAGAGCAGATAGGACTTGCAGCACCACAGGTTACTTATATAATGAATGACCTTATAAGGGCCGGAATAAATGTAAATCCAGATGCAATAACAATTGCGGAAGCAAAAGAAAGTATTCTGTCACATTTTAAGCATAATGCAAAGGCGTAGCGGTAATATTAACAGGCAGGAATGGAGATTGTATGATTAGAGATATAACAATTGGACAATATTATAAAGCTGATTCTGTCATTCACAGATTAGACCCAAGAGTTAAGCTTATGGGTACTCTTATCTTTATAATTTCGTTGTTTATGGGAATGAATATATGGATATATGCTGTTGTCACGGTAGCATTGGCGGTAGTTATTAAAATGTCCAGAATTCCTCTCAAATTTATGGTTAGAGGACTTAAATCAATAGTAATACTGATTATTATAAGTGCGGTGTTTAACCTGTTTCTGACACCGGGAGACGTGCTTATACAGATATGGAAGCTGACAATAACTTATCAGGGTCTTAAAATGGCTATATTTATGGTTGTAAGGCTTATATATCTTATTGTAGGCACATCATTGATGACACTTACTACAACGCCTAATAACTTAACAGATGGTCTTGAGAAGGGGCTTGGATTTCTTAAAGTTATCAAAGTACCAGTTCACGAGATAGCGATGATGATGTCGATAGCATTAAGATTCATACCAATTCTTATAGAAGAAACTGATAAGATTATGAAAGCACAGATGGCAAGAGGTGCGGATTTTGAGAATGGAAGTCTTATAAAGAGAGCCAAAGCAATGGTTCCAATACTTGTTCCATTATTTGTGTCAGCCTTCAGAAGAGCCAATGAGCTTGCAATGGCTATGGAAGCAAGATGTTATCACGGTTCAGAGGGCAGGACAAAGATGAAGCCTTTAAAATATGAAAAGAGAGACAGAATTGCCTATATCAGTATGGTTCTGTACCTTGGAGTGATTATCATTGTCAAGATTATAGCTGCATAGTAAGTCGCTAAAAGGGGCTGTAGCACGAAGCATTATTTATATAGTAGGAAGTCAGGAAATGTTGTATTAACCTACGTATTATATAGATTATGTCTGAGGTGGCAGTCCCTTTTATGTTAAGAAGTGAGGAATTAGAGAGAAGTGTGCAGAAAGATTAATGACAAGTATGTAAAGAGATTAGAGAGAAGTACGCGGAAAGATTAATGACAAGTATATGAAGATATTAATAGGAAGTGTATGTATCTATTAATAATAAGTGTGTAAAAAAATTAAGGAGGAGTGAATGAAAAGAATAAGATTAAGGGTTGCATATGATGGTACGAATTATTCGGGCTGGCAGATACAGCCTAATGCACCGACAATTGAGAAAAAGCTTGATGAAGCTATATACGCACTTACAGGTGAAAATGTCCATGTAACAGGTGCAAGCAGAACCGATGCAGGAGTTCACGCATTAGGAAATGTCGCTGTATTTGATACAGCTTCAAACATACCGGCAGACAAGTTCACATATGCACTTAACAGGTACCTTCCTGAAGATATAATAATACAGCAGTCAGATGAGGTAGAATCTGATTTTCATCCAAGACACTGTGATACAAGAAAGACATACTGCTACAGGATACTAAATACGGAGTTCGGACTTCCTAAGAAACGTAACTATACATGGAATGTACCAGGGAATATTGATATTGCTAAAATGCAGGAGGCGGCAGCGTATCTTGTAGGAGAACACGATTTTAAAAGCTTCTGTTGTGTGCGTACACAGACAGAAACAACCGTAAGGACAATATATTCGCTTGATGTAGATAGAAAAGGTGATGAAATATTAATAACAGTTACAGGTAATGGCTTCTTATATAATATGGTAAGAATAATAGCAGGAACGCTTATACAGGTCGGAAAAGGGAAATTTAATCCAGAGTATGTAAAGGAAATGCTTGATGCAAAGGACAGGACACAGGCAGGCCAGACAGCACCACCGCAGGGACTTACGCTTATGAGAATAGAGTATCTGTAATTCTTGATATTTGTAATTGTGATAATCTAATACATAGTTTATATTTTTAACTCAGGCTGTTGATAAATATATTGCAGAATAAAATCTTTGTGGATAATTTCCTCAAAATTATATGGTAAAAATACATTTTCTGATTGACACACAAGGCTGTGTGTTATATAATTCTTTAATGTGACGTGATAAGTGCGCCTTGACATAAGTTAATCAGAATTAGGTGTTTCACCATATGCCCCGGAGAAGCATTTAATATATATTAACATTTATTTAATTAGAACAATTAATTATGCATTTAAGCAATATTTAGGAGGAAAACTAATGAGTACTTATATGGCTAGTGCATCTAACATCGAAAGAAAATGGTATGTTGTAGATGCTGCAGATTATACATTAGGTCGTTTAGCATCACAGGTTGCTGCTGTATTAAGAGGTAAGAATAAGCCTACTTATACACCATTCCTTGACTGTGGTGACAATGTTATCGTAATCAACGCTGAAAAGATTAAGGTTACAGGTAAGAAGTTAGATCAGAAGATTTACTACAATCACTCAGATTATGTAGGTGGTATGAAAGAAACAACTCTTAAGGAGATGATGGAAAAGCATCCAGAAAGAGTTATTGAACTTGCTGTTAAGGGTATGCTTCCAAAGGGACCTTTAGGAAGACAGATGTACACAAAGCTTCATGTATATGCAGGTCCAGATCATGAACAGGCAGCTCAGAAGCCAGAAGTTTTAAAGTTTTAATTAAAGGACATATCATAAGGAGGAATTAACAGTGGCTAAGAAAGCAAACGGAAAGTTCTACGGAACAGGTAGAAGAAAAAGCAGTATTGCTAGAGTATATTTAGTACCAGGTAATGGTAATATTACAATAAATAAGAGATCACTTGATGAATATTTCGGTCTTGAAACACTTAAGGTTGTAGTTAAACAGCCATTAGTTCTTACAGAGACAGCTGACAAGTATGATGTAATCGTTAACGTACACGGTGGCGGATACACAGGTCAGGCTGGTGCTATCAGACACGGTATCTCAAGAGCTCTTCTTCAGGTTGATTCAGAAGAATACCGTCCATCACTTAAGAAGGCTGGTTTCTTAACAAGAGATCCAAGAATGAAGGAAAGAAAGAAGTACGGTTTAAAGGCAGCTCGTCGTGCTCCTCAGTTCTCAAAGAGATAATATTTACAATCCAAAGCGTCTTATGGCGTTTCAGAAAAGTATATTACACCTCGGAATTTCGGTTCCGGGGTGTTTTTTTATATAAAATGTGATAGAATATATTATAATAGTTAAGTATTAAGTGTAATTAAAAAGCTATTTTCGTATTAATTAGAATGGAGAGATATTTATATGACAACTGTAAGCACAAAGAGTGGTAGAATTATAAAAGTTGTATCCAGAGAAGAAGAGAAGAGTACATTGACTGAATCAGACAGTGAAATGGACGAAAGAGCGGTTGAAGCTGTTAAGGCAGCGATAAATAAAGCTAAGATTTGTAAAAAACCTATAGCAGGTTATGATAAAGAAAAAAAGCGTGCTTATGTAGAGTATGCGAATGGGGAAAGAAAGTATGCAGAATAGAAAACCGATGATTCTTGTATTAGCAGGACCAAATGGCTCGGGGAAAAGTACAATAACCACTTTTTTTGATAAAGTTGGTAAGTATACTAATGCTGATGATGTTGTTGCGACTACAGGAATGAATAATATGGAAGCTGCTGTTTTGGTTGACAGGATGAGATATGAATCAATTGCCAAGAAAGAAGATTTTACATTTGAAACAGTCTTGTCATCTGAACATAAGTTAAACATTTTAAGAAAAGCAAAAGAAGAGGGATATTTTATAAAATGTGTATTTGTGTTGACAGTTGACCCACAAATTAATATTGCCAGAATAGAATCTCGTGTGGCAGCAGGTGGACATAATGTTGATAGCAGTAAAGTTATTGAAAGATATTATAAATCAATTAATAACATAAAAGAGTTACTTGATATATGCGATATTATGCATGTTTATGATAATACCAAATCACCAGAAAGAATTATTCGTAAGCATAAAGAAGAACTATCAATATATCCAAATGAATATTGGAGTGAACAGGATATATTAGGATTGATGGAATAATGTTGTTGTTATCTTATCTTGGAATACCAATACAATTTATTACACACCAGAATTTCGGTTCTGGTGTGTTTTTTGACATTAATTACATTAACCCTTCATCTGCATCCTATACTTAAGCGGTGAAACAAGGAATTCTTTTTTAAATGAATAACTAAAGTAGCTGGTACTTTTAAATCCGCATTCATATGCAATTTGATCTATTGGTTTGTCAGTATTTGACAGTAAAACTATAGCATGTTCTAATCTTACCTTAGATAAATATCTTGAAAAAGCTTCTCCTGTATTTTGTTTGAATAGCCTTGAAAAATGAGAGCTGGAAAAGCTAAATAATTTACAAATATTATCCACATTTATATCAGTCATATAATTAGAGTCTATATATCTCATAACATCATTGATATTTTTGTTTATTTTCTTGCCCTGACTGCCGTTTATATCATGAGATAACTCATGCTCAATAATAAATATAATTAAGTATGTAAGCAATGCCTTTAATTTAGAATCTGAGTATGGTGAATTAATATTATACTCAGTCAGCATCTTTTCAAAAATATTCCGGACAACTTGCTGGTCTTCCTGATTCAGAATGTGGTATTTTTCAGCGTAGAATCTGTTAAATGCAACAGCAGATATTTCTGACTTTATATAATCAGCTATATCAAATGAATATTTAATAAGTATGCTGTTATGCGTTTCATTGCTGGTATAAATGCTCATGTACGGTAGAGAAGCACAAAGCAAAACAAGGATAGCCAGCCCTGCCACTATTCCGAAGTCAGGGGAACGCAATAGAAAAATTCATAGCTGTATGCTATACTTAATTAGCATTTGAACATATCAAGCTGACACAGCAATCTCTTTACTTGCCGTTAATGCGCGTCTACCAATAGTCCGCACAAAGCAAGAGTAGCGTAAAGGTATAAAAATTTCAAACTTCTTTGTAACGAAATTCCGTTTTCTCCGTCTAACCCATGAAGCTGAAGGAGGTGATGACAAGTATGGACTATGAAAAGCTCTATAAAGCCTACTATTTACAGGTATACTCGTATACTATTTCTCTTGCCAAAAATCGTGAGATAGCAGAGGAAATCACGCAGAACACATTCTATAAGGCTGTTTCTACAACATCACAATTCAAAGGTAAGTCAGATGAATTGACATGGCTCTGCTCCATAGCAAAAAACCTTTACCATGATGAAATGCGAAGCCGTCAGCGAGTAGCTGATGTGAGTGAAATCAATGACTTGCCATCAAATGAAAATGTTGAGAACTCAGTTGCAGATTCTGACATGGCGTTCCGCATACACCTCGTTCTTCACCGTTTGGAAGAACCATACAAAGAAGTCTTTCAGCTTCGCGTATTCGGGGAACTATCTTTTTCACAAATCGCTGCAATTTTTGGAAAAACAGAATCATGGGCGAGAGTTACTTATCATCGTGCAAAGCTAAAAATTCAAGAAAGGATGGATGAAAAGCATGAGTAAACAATGCGATATTGTTCGAGATATTCTTCCGCTGTATGTTGACGGTGCTTGCAGCGAAGCAAGCGCAGAGATGGTAAAAGAGCATTTGAACGCCTGTGCTGACTGTAACGCAATTTATCAGAAATTGCTTTCTCACACGAGCGAAGATGTTCTTCACGAAGAAAGCGAAAGCGTTATTATGCGCCATGAGGCAAAAGAAAAGCAGAGAGGCAGAAAAAAGATAACGATTGCTGTTCTTGTTTCCATCGCTCTTTGTATCATTGCAATTTTTACAGCTCTCTTTCTGTTACCTATAAACATTGCTTATGAGCCTGTCAAAATCGACTTCCCATTTGAGGTTGAAGATGTCGAAAACGTTGAAATGTACCACTATGACGGAGTGCCTGCATCAGCAGAAAAGAAAGTAGTTGTTGCTGAAAATGATATAAAGACCCTGTATGATAAGTTCAATGGCTTATCCCTAAAAGACAAAACGACTGAGGAAACTGCCGGAGCAGATGTGACCAGCTTTAGATTTAACCTCTCAGATGGAACAAGCTACGATTTGATTTACGCCTGCTATGGGGTTAAAAACGGCGAATTGAAGTCAGCAGCAGGCGGTTTTAAGTATTTCACAAGTGCGGATATCGGCTCTTATTGGAACAATTTGAATACGGAACTTGAGGCAATTCCTATCAATGAGAGTGAATTGCCGTGAGCAGATAGCAAACCCAGCCGAGCCTGTCAACGGTCAAGATGAACGGCGCAAATGCGCCGCCGTTGACAGCCCCGCCCGTCTTTGCTGTTCGGTAATCAAGAGGGCGACAGCACAAGATGCTGCCGCCCTCTGCCATTATTCAGAAAGGGGGATTTTCCATGACCGAACACGAAAAGTATCAAGAACATATCCGGCATACACACGATGCCTTTTGCAAGACTGTTATTCGCCACGCTGCCATAGACGCAGCCCGGAGCATACGGAGCCGCCGCAAGCGGGAAATCTCGCTTGAATATCTGATAGAAGAAAAACACTATCCATTCAGTACCACAGATAAATACTTTGCGGAGCAATCCGGCATGACCAGCTATCCGCTTTTCGTCTGTGGTCAGATGGTGCTTTTGGAAAGTCCAGAGCTTGCCGCAGCCCTGTCCGCACTATCACAGATGGAACAGGAAATCATTTTCTTGTACTACTTCCAACGATTGACGCATAGGGAGATTGGACGGAGATATGGACGGGCTGGCAACACAACCGGGCGGCGTATTCAGATGATTTTACGGCGGCTACGGGCAGAGTTGGAGGGTTTGTCCTATGAGCCAGCTACTTCCCTATGAGACAATCGTTAAGGCAAGCGAGGGCGACCCGGAAGCTGTTGCCGCCGTCCTATCCCATTATGCGGGATATGTCCGCTCTTGTGCGAAAATGGACGGACAGATTAACACGGATATGCAGGAGCATATCGTCAGGCAACTGATAGAAAGCCTGTTGAAGTTCCGCTTTGACCGCTAAACAGAAAAGTTGTATAATTAGAGCCTGACAAATTAAACTTCAATGAGGGTAGAGCAAATGGAACAGATTATCAATTATAGAGACATACCCACAGATAAAAGGATTGACATATTAAATGCTCTTGAGCGAATAGGTTTTTTTCCGGCATACGGCGGCGTGAGAACAATGCAGCAAATTATGGAAAAGTCAGTTCCAGGTTCAGGCCCACAATTCTATTTCGTTTTCCGTGAAAATGAGTTGATAGGGTACAATTTTCTCATTGGGGACACTAAGAAATATAAAGCGTTCCCATGGCTTGCTATTAGCAATATGGATGAGCAGAAGTTGACTGTTTGTGAAGAACTGATGAAAATACAAATTGCCTTTTTTGAAGAACTCGGAATGCAAAAGATAGCAGATCATTGCGTTAGGATTATGGAAGATTACAGAAAAGGAATTGGAAAGCAGAAAGAAAGCGATTGCAGATAAATTCCATTTGAAAAACGGCTGACAATTTAATACCGCCGCCCATCACAGCGGCAGATAAGCAGTAAATCTTGAAAAGGTTTACTGCTTTTTTTGCGCCCATTTTCAAAAATCTTTGGCAAACCACACCGCCGGATTGTTGTAGGGAGCAGACAGGGAAAACAAAAAAATTTCCGCTGCGTTTGCCAAAACGACCCCTTTTCACCGTTGTAGTGGTGAACAGCGGGCAGAACACGCCGCCGCAATCGCTATATTGGTGGAGCAAGCCAGTATATCCGCAAACCAGAGCCGCCGAGGAAAGCGGTAGTTTTTTAGAGCAAGATTCTACCGCAGTACCAAAATTCGCTTTTTGCTCATTTTGCCCCTGCGGGAATCTTGTTGGGGAGTGCCTTCCCCAAACCCTGCTTATGCGGCTTGCGCCGCTTAAAAATCCCTCAAAATATTTTTTCGGATTTTTCAAAAACAGTTCCGCTTCACACCCCGTTTTTCTCCTATTAGTGAGAGGACGCCACGCACAGAAAGGAGGTTTTACCATGCGAAAACGATACAACACGCCGCACCGCAGCCGGGTAGTCAAGACACGCATGACCGAGGAAGAATACGCCGAGTTTGCGGAAAGGCTTTCTGCCTGCAACATGAGCCAAGCCGAGTTTATCCGGCAAGCCATAACCGGGGCAGCCATACGCCCCACCATAACCGTTTCCCCCGTCAACGACGAGCTGCTTGCCGCCGTCGGGAAGCTAACCGCCGAATACGGCAGGATCGGCGGCAACTTAAACCAGATAGCCCGGACGCTGAACGAGTGGCACAGCCCCTACCCGCAGCTTGCCGGGGAGGTACGGGCGGCGGTTTCCGACCTTGCTGCCCTAAAGTTTGAAGTCTTGCAGAAAGTGGGTGACGCTGTTGGCAACATTCAAACATATCAGCTCTAAAAATGCTGACTATAGCGCAGCGGAAGCCTACCTCACATTTGAGCATGACGAGTTTACCATGAAGCCCACCCTTGATGAAAATGGGCGGC
The DNA here is from genome assembly GCA_900112995.1 of [Lactobacillus] rogosae. GTDB lineage: Bacteria > Bacillota > Clostridia > Lachnospirales > Lachnospiraceae > Lachnospira > Lachnospira rogosae. The sequence goes on from FONU01000013.1 coordinate 58,865, forward strand.
TGATACCGAGGGAGGATTACCGCATTTCTTCCCTCAACTGCGAGGGCGAGGATTTCGCTGTTGCCTGTATGCGGGCCAATCTCCGCTATGAGAAAAACCAAAAACGGGAAGATGTGAAAAGCCACCACTATATCATCAGCTTTGACCCACGGGACGGGACAGACAACGGCTTGACCGTAGACTGGGCGCAGGAGCTGGGCGAGCAGTTCTGCAAGGAGCATTTTCCCGGACACCAAGCCCTAATCTGCACCCACCCGGACGGGCATAACCACAGCGGCAATATCCATGTGCATATCGTCATCAACTCCCTGCGGATTTATGAAGTCCCGCTTCTGCCCTACATGGACAGACCAGCCGATACACGGGAGGGCTGCAAGCACCGCTGCACCAACGCCGCTATGGAATATTTCAAGAGTGAAGTCATGGAGATGTGCCACCGGGAGGGGCTTTACCAAATCGACCTCTTGAACGGCAGCAAGGAACGGATAACGGAACGGGAATACTGGGCGGCAAAGAAAGGGCAGCTTGCCCTTGATAAAGAGAACGCCGCCAGAGAAGCCGCCGGACAGCCGACCAAGCCCACCAAGTTTGAAACGGACAAGGCGAAGCTGCGCCGGACGATACGGCAGGCACTTTCCCAAGCTACCAGCTTTGACGAGTTTTCTTCCCTTTTGCTGCGGGAGGGTGTGACTGTCAAGGAGAGCCGGGGGCGGCTTTCCTACCTCACGCCGGACAGGACAAAGCCTATCACAGACCGGAAGCTGGGGGACGATTTTGACAAGGCTACTATCCTTGCCCTGCTTACACAGAACGCCCGCAGAGCCGCCGAACAGACCAAAGCCATACCCGAATACCCTGCCGCAGTTAAAAAGCCGTCACAAGGGGAAAAAACCACAAAAACCACCCCGGCAGACAACACCTTGCAGCGCATGGTTGACCGGGAAGCCAAGCGAGCCGAGGGCAAGGGCGTGGGCTATGACCGCTGGGCGGCAAAGTACAATCTAAAGCAAATGGCGGCTACCGTTACCGCCTATCAGCAGTACGGCTTTTCTTCCCCGGAGGAACTGGACGAAGCCTGTTCTGCCGCCTATACCGCCATGCGGGAAAGCCTTACAGAGCTGAAGCAGGTGGAAAAGACGCTGGACGGGAAAAAGGAGCTGCAACGGCAGGTGCTTGCCTATTCCAAGACCCGCCCTGTCCGGGACGGGCTGAAACAGCAGAAAAACGCCAAAGCAAAAGCAGCCTACCGACAGAAGCACGAAAGCGACTTTATCATAGCAGACGCAGCCGCCCGTTATTTTAGGGAGAACGGCATTTCCAAGCTGCCAAGCTATAAAGCCCTGCAAGCAGAGATTGAAACCCTTATCAAAGAGAAAAACAGCGGCTACAACGATTACCGGGCAAAACGGGAGGAATACCGCCGCTTACAGACTGTCAAGGGCAATATCGACCAGATTTTACGCCGGGAGCGCAAGCCTGTGAAAAGGCAGGAACAGGAGCGATAAAAACCACCCCAAAATGTACCCGAACCCATACAGAACAAGGGGGCTGCCCCGTACCCTATCCCCAATACCAAAGGATTTTTTAACGGGCTTACAGGGCAGAAAAACCCCGAAAATGATACCGAGATGATACAGAATTACCGCCGATACCGCCACACCAGCGGAAACGGCAGAAAGGAGCGCACCCATGCCAAGAATGAGCAAGAAACGGCGGCTGGAATGGTCTTTTTTCCTGCGGCAAGTGAAAGTCGGAAATACCACCTGCGACCGTATCACATACAACGACCTCTGCCGGGGCTGTACCCATAGCTGCAAGCAGAGCTTCCGGGCGGTTATCATACTCTGCCCCCGCTACTACTCCAAACGCCGGAAAAAGGAGGACAGGGACAATGGCAGATAACCGCAAGTATTACTACCTCAAGCTGAAAGAGAACTTTTTTGACAGCGACTCCATTGTGCTGCTGGAAGATATGAAAGACGGAATTTTATATTCCAATATCCTCTTGAAGCTGTACTTAAAATCGCTGAAAAACGGCGGGAAGTTGCAGCTTGACGAGCATATCCCCTACACAGCGCAGATGATAGCGACACTGACCCGCCACCAGATAGGGACGGTTGAGAGGGCTTTAGAGATTTTCCGGCAGTTGGGACTTGTGGAGCAGCTTGACAGCGGGGCTTTCTATATGACCGACATTGAGCTGATGATAGGACAGTCCTCTACCGAAGCCGAGCGAAAACGGGCTGCAAGGCTGGAAAACAAAGCACTTTTACCGCCCCGGACAAAAGGCGGACATTTGTCCGACATTCGTCCACCAGAGATAGAGATAGAGTTAGAGAAAGAGATAGAGATAGAAAAAGAGAGAGAGGGAGAAACGGGACACCCCACCCCTGCCGCTTATGGCAGATACAACAATGTGATACTGACCGATACAGAGCTTTCCGGGCTGAAAACAGAGCTGCCCGACAAGTGGGAGTATTATATTGACCGGCTTTCCTGCCATATCGCTTCCACCGGGAAGCAGTACCACAGCCATGCAGCCACCATTTACAAGTGGGCGCAGGAGGACGCTGCCAAAGGCAAGGCTGCCCCGAAACAGGGCATACCCGATTATTCATGCAAGGAGGGCGAGAGCTTATGAGAAACGGGATTGAAGCTATGATTACGGACATTACAGCCACTACCGCCGAAGCGGAGGACTACACAGGCGAGGACGGGCTTTTATACTGCGGCAAGTGCCATACGCCCAAAGAAGCCTATTTTTCAAAAGAAACCGCCCAATGGTTAGGGCATGACCGACACCCGTCAGAGTGCGACTGCCAGCGGGCAGCCCGTGAAAAACGGGAAGCCGCTGAAAGCCGACAGAAGCACCTTGAAACAGTGGAGGACTTGAAACGCCGGGGCTTTACCGACCCTGCTATGCGGAACTGGACATTTGAGCATGACAACGGCAGAAACCCGCAGACCGCAACCGCCCGTTTTTATGTGGAGAGCTGGGAAACCATGCAGGCTGAAAATATCGGCTACCTGTTCTGGGGCGGCGTGGGGACAGGAAAAAGCTACCTTGCCGCCTGTATCGCCAACGCCCTTATGGAAAAAGAGGTTGCCGTCTGCATGACAAACTTTGCAACAATACTCAATGACCTTGCCGCCAGCTTTGAGGGCAGGAATGAGTATATTTCCCGCCTTTGCAGCTACCCCCTGCTGATACTTGATGATTTCGGTATGGAGCGAGGGACAGAATACGGGCTGGAACAGGTTTACAGCGTGATTGACAGCCGTTACCGAAGCGGCAAGCCGCTGATCGCCACGACCAACCTCACGCTGGAGGAATTGCAGCACCCGCAGGACACGCCCCACGCCCGTATCTATGACAGGCTGACTTCCATGTGCGCCCCCGTCCGCTTCACGGGCAGCAACTTCCGAAAGGCAACCGCACAGGAAAAGCTGGAACGCTTAAAGCAACTGATGAAGCAGCGAAAGGAGAGCCTATGACAGAAACCAAACAGACAAGCACCACCAAAACAGACCGCCGCCCGGACTGTGTAACGGAAATCCGCATGGGCAACTCCGTCCTTACCGTTTCCGGCTTCTTCAAGCAGGGTGCAACCGACACCGCAGCCGACAAGATGATGAAAGTGCTGGAAGCGGAAGCTGCTACACAAAAAACGGCGATTTGACCGACCATAAAGAAGCAGATTTGACGCTTTTGCCGCTATACAGACAGCCGCCCCATGTGGTACAATCAAGGTACGGAATAGTGGGGCTGGCTGTCGGAAACGGAGGATTTTATGTTAAGACAGACCAACCAACAACCAATTACCGCCCTTTACCCAAGACTTTCCCATGAGGACGAGCTGCAAGGCGAGAGCAATTCCATTTCCAATCAGAAGCGTATCCTTGAAACCTATGCAAAGCAGAACGGCTTTTCCAATCTGCGCTGGTACACGGACGACGGTTATTCTGGTGCGAACTTTCAAAGACCCGGTTTTCAAGCCATGCTTGCGGACATTGAAGCCGGAAAAGTCGGGACAGTTATCGTAAAGGATATGTCGAGGTTAGGGCGAAACTACCTGCAAGTGGGAATGTACACGGAAATGATTTTCCCACAGAAAGGTGTCCGCTTCATCGCTATCAATGACGGAGTGGACAGCGCACAGGGCGACAATGATTTTGCCCCGCTGCGGAATATCTTTAACGAATGGCTGGTGAGAGATACGAGCAAGAAAATCAAAGCAGTGAAACGCTCAAAAGGCATGAGTGGCAAGCCTATCACAAGCAAGCCTGTGTATGGCTACCTCATGGACGAGGACGAAAATTTCATCATTGACGAGGAAGCTGCACCCGTAGTCAAGCAGATATACAATTTCTGCCTTGCCGGGAATGGTCCGACCAAGATAGCCCGTATGCTCTCAGAGCAGCAAATCCCCACGCCGGGAACGCTGGAATACCGCAGGACGGGCAGCACCCGCCGCTACCACCCCGGCTATGAGTGCAAGTGGGCGACCAATACCGTTGTGCATATCCTTGAAAACCGGGAATACACGGGCTGTCTGGTAAACTTCAAGACAGAAAAACTTTCTTACAAAGTCAAGCACAGTGTAGAAAATTCCCCGGAAAAGCAAGTGATTTTCGAGAACCACCACGAGCCTATCATAGACACGCAAACATGGGAACGGGTGCAGGAGCTTCGCAAGCAGCGCAAACGCCCCAACCGCTATGATGAAGTGGGCTTGTTCTCCGGCATACTGTTCTGTGCGGACTGCGGCAGCGTCATGTATCAGCAGCGATACCAGACAGACAAGCGCAAGCAGGACTGTTATATCTGCGGCAACTACAAGAAACGCACCCATGACTGTACGGCGCACTTTATCCGCACCGACCTCTTGACCGCTGGTGTACTCTCCAATCTGCGGAAAGTGACAAGCTATGCGGCAAAGCATGAAGCCCGGTTTATGAAGCTCTTGATTGAGCAGAACGAGGACGGGGGCAAGCGCAGGAACGCCGCCAAGAAAAAGGAACTGGAAGCCGCCGAGAAACGCATAGCCGAGTTATCCGCTATCTTCAAGCGGCTGTATGAGGACAGCGTGACCGGGCGCATATCAGACGAGCGTTTCACAGAGCTGTCGGCAGACTATGAAGCAGAGCAACGGGAACTGAAAGAAAGAGCCGCCGCTATCCAAGCGGAGCTTTCCAAAGCACAGGAAGCCACCGTGAACGCAGAAAAGTTTATGAATGTTGTCCGGCGGCATACCAGCTTTGAAGAACTTACCCCTACTCTGCTGCGGGAGTTTGTAGAGAAAATTGTTGTGCATGAGTGCAGCTATGACGAGAACAAGACCCGCAGACAGGACATTGAGATTTATTATTCTTTTGTTGGCAAGGTGGACTTGCCCGAATAACCGCCCGACCTATCCGACACAATGCGCAAGTGCCGGATAGGAACGGCAAAATTTTTTACACTTCTATTGCTTCTTTATCACACATCAATAAAAGGTCTGGTGATGTAATCCAAGAGGCATTGTTCCAACATATCCTCTGAGAATATCCCACTCTCCATCAGTTGAGTATACATGATGACTGCCAGATATCTGAAAACCAATCTCATAATGTTTTATACATGCACTCATTGATGGCATATGAAAATTAATATCTTTTCCGTTATAAACGATACTTCTGTTTATTTCAAAATTATTACCATCTTTTATAGGTCTTGGCATGCATTTTACTTCCTTCTAATGATATTAAATATAAAAATAGCATAATATCTTAAATCCTATTTGTAAAGTGATATTTTTTATAAAGAAAGCGACAAATTAATAATGTATAATACATATGTAACTAAGCAGTTGTTTTTTTGCGGAGGGATTAGTAATGAATGATGAGAGAATGCCAATTAACATTTATAAACTTGATGCTGGTTATAATGATAAGGGAATGAATAGTAATGAACTTATTAAAGATTATAAACGGAATATACATAAATGGTATTTTATAGCTGCTGCCGACATTGTGTTTGCCTTGATTATAGCATTTGTTAATTTTAAAGTTCCTGACACGGTAATGATGAGCCTGATTATTTATATTGTAGTATTGGCACTGCTTATAGTAAGTATTGTCAGGATTCATGGATATCGTTTACAGTGTAGAAATATAAAGGGAGATTTAACAGATGAAAAAATATAAGCTGAGCACGAGGATAAGTGCTTATATAGCTGTGATTTTATCGCTGGCTATGAGTGGCCATCTGATGAAGAGGCAAAGTTTAAATGGATATCATCTGAGCTTCTAAGCCTTAATAAGGAAGGGGCAAAAGTGCGGGTCAAAGCTCAAATTGATTTTATAAAATATCATTATGAAACAGAATGTACAGTCAGGTGGAATGAAAACCTATCAGAGACTAAAATTAAAAATGCTAGTATTACGGCGGTGTAAGCATTTGTTGCGGATGGTTGATATATTAGAGTTAATATGATACTTGCGGATTTAGAAGTCGACACATTTAATAACATTGGCATTGAGATGGAATAATATTCTTTCTTCAATAAAGTAATGAGCAGTTCTGGAAATCTGTGGGTAGTGCTACGCATACAACAGATATGTAACACTACCAGATATAAATCCCCTATTTATGGGCTTTTTAGGATATCAAAACGATAATTCTAGTTCTCAAAGAGATAATTCCCCTGTATTCTGCTTGAACAATCTTGAAAAGTGAGACTGGGAAAAGCCAAATTTTTTACAGATAATATCTGCATTAATATCATCCTGATAATCCACAAGAAACTATTAGAGCATGTATTTATAAGAAAATAGGTGTTAAATCTGAGAGAGTGGAAAAGGGTGTATATCCAAGTTTAAAACAGGTTAAGTCAAAGTCTGATACTGCAAGGAGACAGTCAAGAGCAAGTGCTGCATACATAAGTATTTGCCAAAATCATTATTCCAGTAAGTAGTTCTAAGACTTCATAAAAAGACTTCACAGACATACCTTATAGACAGGCTTTACAGACGTGCTTCATAGATAGACTTTACAGACAGGCTTCATAATTCACTTACAGACCAAACAGCTTTATCGCAAATATTGACAACAAAGGTATTGTAATGAGTGACAATATAGTTGTAAGCACGAATATTTCTGTCGCGTAAAGTGAATCCTTGTTATATCTTTCTGCAAACATAATAGCAGATGCTCCGGCAGGGCAGGCCATTCCTATGAATACGGTAAACGGTACATTAAAATCAAAGCTCTGGAAGTTGAAAATATAAAGAATAATCATACCGATTACAGGAAATATGATGAGCTTAAGAGCACAAAGATAGTACATACGCAGGCTCTTGAGGCTGCTTACAATATTGCTCTGTGCAAGATTAGAACCAGCTATAAGCATAGCAAGTGGCGTATTCATATTGGCTATGTATTGAATAGGATTATCTATAACAGCAGGTATTTTTATGCCGGTAACGAAGCATATAACACCAGCGAATATGGCTATAATGGTTGGTGTGCAAAGATTCCTGCATATAGTTTTTAAGTCACCTGCTCCACCCATGACTATAACGCCGTGTGTCCATAATAACAGATTGAATACAGTAAGGTAAGCTGTCATATAGAAAACCCCTTCCTGGCCAATGACGCCATTGATAAGAGGTAGTCCTATAAAACCACTATTTGAATATATAAGGGCAATTTTCTCAACTGGAATTCTGTTTTTTTGCAGGTTATAATCAGAACTTATACTTATACCGTTTTTGCTATATTCAGTATTTCTGATTAGTATATTTGTTAATATTATAATAACTGTAAATGTTGTTAAAGCTGCAATGAGTGTAAGACCAAGCCCCCACATAAGATGTCCATCAAAGTCCATCTGGTAAGATTGGAATATCATAAGAGGTGAAACCAGCATAAGAAGAATGTTTGACAGCCTTGGAACAGTCTTATAATCAATCAGACCAGTTTTATATAGAACTATTCCGCAAAGCATTATAAAAACCATTTCAATTATTTTTTCAGCAACAACAATAGCCATACTGCCCTCCATTTTCACAATACTGATTCTGCTAAAATTAAATATAATAGTGCGTAGCACGGAACAATCCGTAGGCGTTAAAGCCGTGGATTTTTGACACCGGCATCATTAAATCTAATGATACAATATAAATGATGAGAGTGTCAAAAGTAAATTTTGCTACTCGCTGATGTAACCGGATTGCTTCATTGCTATGCAATTCCCGCAATCCTCGAACATCTCAAACTCCTATAAAATAGCGTGTTCACACCATTATATTCCGTTTTAGGTGTTCTGTGTGTACAATTTTTGAATTTAATAATCAAAGAGTTCGTTTTATCATTTCTGATAAATTGGAGAGATATACGAAAGTAGTTGAGTGGGATAATGGATATCTTGTTATGGCAAAATATAAAAAATGCCAGTCTCTAAGTTCAACCTTAGTTACTGGCATTTCTTAATTATTCAATTACAACTCATATCTTGGCTAAGGACTACATTAGCAACAGCAGTCACAGATGCTAAGTGCACTATCAATTAGTCCAATTCACACATTTCTGTACGGATTATCCCTCAATAGCAATCCTCTTAGCACTTTCAATTTCCTCAGCAGCTTTCTTTGGTACAGAAAGTCTTAAAATACCACTTTCATATTTAGCCTTTATATCGTCCTGAGTAATTGCATTACCAACGTAGAAGCTTCTGCTCATAGAGCCGGCATAACGTTCCTTTCTGATATACTTGCCTTCCTTGTCCTGTTCGTCCTTATCAAGACCCTTAGCGGCACTGATTGAAAGGTAACCATTATCAAGCTGTATATTGATTTCGTCTTTCTTAAAGCCAGGTAAATCAATATCAACTTCATAGCCGGAATCAGTTTCTCTGACATCAGTCTTCATTTCGTGGCTGGCGTGTTTACCATATAAAGCTTTTTCAACTTCAGGAAATCCGAAGTTCATCCAATCATCATTAAATAAATTCTCTCCAAAAATACTAGGCATTAACATAAGTCATCGCTCCTTTTTTAATAAACTATTTGTTCGGCTGAACCTTTCGTTCATTCAGATTGGATATATAAATAACCAATCCCCAGGATTACATATTCATCTGAACTATTACCTTGTTTCTTTGGAACATCTGGAATGGCGTTATCTTAATTACTATTTCTTAACTCCCTTTCCTTTGTTCTGGCTATGTTATACACCTGATTATTAGCACTGTCAAGTGGTGAGTGCTAATAATTTATAAATAGTTTATAATTATTCTAATTTATTCCTCTTCGACCTGAGTTTAATGTGTTTTGTATACACACCCTTGACAACAACAGACAATAAATATAATAAACGCTAAGGAAGTTTATTATAAAAAATCATTATCTCAATTCTTACTATTTTCAGAAGTGTTGAAAAGACTGTACAGGATAAGCCGGTCAGCAGGTAAATTGATTGACAAATACTGTTATAAATACTAAAACATATATAATATATTAGTACGTTAATTAATTTCTATTATGATTTGTCAAATTCGTGTGAAGTAATCTAAAGGAAATTGGATTGTGATTTCGATTTTACATTTATTATTAGATTCTAATCGGTATATTAAGAACGTAAATTTATACAAAAGGGGTATATTAATATGAACAAAAGAATAACAAGGAAATTGTGCATTGTTGGCTTGATATCTTCTATTGTCTTATCTGGATGTGGTAATGCAGGTATAACAGGTGGCAACAGAGAGGAGTTATCAGGTGGTACAGATAAAGTTGTCTCTTTAAAGGTGTGGACAGAAAAGGATGGTCTGGATGTCATGAACAAAATGCTAGACAGCTTTAAGGAACAATATAAAGATGAAGCAGAGTTTGATATAACGGTTGAAATCCAGGCAGATTCACAGGTTCGTGATGTTATGCTTACAGATGTACACAATGGTGCAGATGTGTTTTCATTTCCAGATGATCAGATTATATCATTAACGGCTGGCGGAGTTCTGACAGAGGTACCCAATGCAGATGAAATAGCAGCAGCTAATGTAAAGGAGTCAGTCGAAGCAGCGACTCTGAATGATACATTATACGGCTATCCTATGACAGCAGATAATGGATATTTTATGTATTATAATAAAGAATATTTTTCAGAAGACGATGTTAAGTCATTAGATAAAATGTTGTCAATTGCAGCAGCTAACAATAAAAAAGTTGCTATGGAGTTTGATTCAGGATGGTATCTTTATACATTTTTCGGAAATACAGGACTTAGTCTTTCTATTAAACCAGATGGTATAACTAATGAATGTAACTGGAATTCGCAGACAGGTGATATAACTGGAGCAGCTATAAAACAGGCTCTCAATAGTATAGCAGCTAATCCAGGGTTTGTAAGTATGCCTAACGGAGATATAGCTGAACACATTAAAAGTGGTGATGTTATAGCAGGAATAAGTGGTGTATGGGATGTTATGAATGTAAAGGAAGCCTGGGGAGAGAATTATGGTGCCTGTAAGCTGCCAACATATACAGTTGCGGGAAAGGAAGTTCAGATGTCTTCATTTACAGGCTATAAGATGATGGGAGTGAATTCTTATTCAAAGAATAAAGAATGGGCATGCAGGCTTGCTGACTGGCTGACTAATCAGCAGAATCAGGAACTTAGGTTTAAAGAGAAAAATCAGGGACCATCTAACAGTAAGGCAGCAGAATCAGAAGAAATCAAAAAAGTGGCTGCAATACAGGCAATCATTGCACAGTCCCAGTATGGAACATTGCAAAGAGTAGGAAACAGCTACTGGGATGCCTGTAAGAAGTTTGCTAATACCGTACTTAGTGGTAATAACGGTGGTTTATCAGATCAGGAAGTTATGGATACATTAGTTAATGAAATTACAGCTTCTGCTGTTAAGTAGCAGTAAGATGATCAAAGTTGATTTACTGTATGTGAAAAAGATTGGAGAACAAGCATGAATAATAAAAAAAGGACGAGCCTGAAGACACTGATATTATTGCCGGTATTTATACTAGGTGCTTTAACAATAATATGTAATGTTATGGCTATAAACAATATAAGAACTGTTAACTCTAATGCCGCTGATATAACAGATAATTGTATGATGAGTGTTTCAGATCTTGGTGAAATAAAGAATGATATACAGGTTATTCATACACTTGGATTATCACATATTATTGCAACAGATCTTAATACTATGATATCAGTGGTAGGTGAGATTAATGATAATCAGGAAGAATTAGAGAAAAAGCTGGACGAATATAAGAAATATGTCCAGAATGATGATATGGATACATATAATTCATTAGTAAGTAATTATAATACTATGAAATATGAACTTGGAAACATTATGGCATACAGTGCTTTAGGCAAGAATGAGGAAGCATATGCTATTGCTAACGGAGTCGTAAGTGATAGCAGCACAGCAATCCAGAAGGATATTGAGGTGCTAAGCACACATGCCAATGATACAGCTTCTGAGGCAAGGGAAAGGCTTGCAAGTGTGTATATAAGCTCACTTGTCAGTAATGGTATAGTTATTATTATAAGCGTTATATTAATTATTGTAGCAATATACTGTGTTATGAAGTATGTTATCAAACCAATTATTGCAACCAATAAAGATATCAGGGATATTATTGATGGAATCGATAATGGAGAAGGAGATCTGACAAAGCGCGTAAGAGTCATATCTAATGACGAGATAGCAGACCTTGGTAACGGTATCAATCTTTTTATGGATAAGCTGCAGGAAATACTAAAGCTGATTATAGAGAATACTAACTATATGGAAAATGTTGTTGCTGAGGTTGATGGCAGTGTTGTCAAATCCAATGACAGTGCTTCTGATTTATCTGCTATGACAGAGGAATTATCTGCAACTATGCAGGATGTAGGGCTTTCTGTTAATACTATTAATGATAATGCTGATAATATACTAAAAGATGTCGAGATTATAGCGACAAAGTCAGATGATATTAATCAGTTCTCAAAGGAAATGAAGGCAAATGCAGAAAAAATAGAGAGTGATGCAAGATATAATATGGTTCAGACAGGTGAAAAGGTTGGGAATATATTAGATGTTCTTAATAAGGCAATAGAAGATAGTAAGAGCGTTGACCAGGTAAATAACCTTACGAATGATATTCTTAATATATCAAGCCAGACGAATCTGTTAGCACTCAATGCTTCAATAGAAGCTGCCAGAGCAGGTGAAGCGGGTAAGGGCTTTGCAGTAGTGGCAGATGAGATTCGTCAGTTAGCAGATTCAAGCCGTGAAACTGCCAACAAGATACAAAGTATTAACTCGGTTGTTGTTGCTGCTGTTAATAATCTATCGGATAATGCTAATAATCTGGTTTCGTATCTTCAGCAGACTATTCTTCCTGAATTTCAGACATTTGTTGATGGCGGCGTGAAATATAAAGAAAATGCTTCATATATAGAGAATGCAATGGATGAATTCGTTGAGAAAACAGATGTCCTGAAGAAAAATATGGATGAAATAGCTCATTCCATCAATACGATAACAACAGTAGTTGATGATGGTGCTGCTGGAGTTAATAATGCGGCTATAAGCACACAGGATCTTGTTGAGGATATAGTCAATATCAGCAATAAAATGATAGAAAACAAGGGTATTGCCCAGAATCTTAAGAATAGTACTAACATATTTGCAAAGTTCTGATTTTGAATATTGGGGAGAATTGTGGGAGTGCGTAGCACGGAACAATTCGTAGGTATCAAAGTCGTGGGCTTTTGCCCCCGACATCATCATATAATAAATATTTACAATTTTCATCTGCCAGTTTTAAAAAATGGGCAGACTATAGAATAAATTTACCTTTCAAAGCCTATATATTACTACGAATATTGACAGTATTCCAACAATATTGTATACTTAACAAGTTGATGAAATATTACTGGGAATGAGGTTCTCCCAGGAACGAGATAGCAATAGCTAAATCTTTCGTTCATAACTGCTTGATTATAAAGCTGATGACTTCTGCAAAGTGCAGGAGCTATCAGCTCTTTTTGCGCTAATATTTATTTAGAAAAGAGGATTGTTATGTTAAAAAGTATAGCGCTGATAATGTTAATTGGAATGTCTGCAGGCTGGGTATGCCGCAAGGTAAAACTGCCGGGACTGCTTGGAATGTTATTTACAGGTATTATATTAGGAGCGTTAATTTTCAGAATGGCAGGAGTCGCTTTGTGTATGGCAGGAACTAAGCTGAAGCTGAAAGAAAGGGTATTCTGTATGCTTGCATACACACCTAAGGCAACCGTTCAGGCGGCGATAGGCGGAGTTCCATTGTCAATGGGACTTGCGTGTGGCAATACAGTACTTATAGTAGCAGTATTAGCAATAATAATAACAGCACCGCTTGGGGCATTTGCCATTGATATGACCTATAGAAAGCTGCTTAAGAAAAGCTAGGGAGAATTAAGATAAATTAGATAGTCTATTAGAAATAGGGAAGACTCATAGCAGCTAATAGTGGTTAAAAGAAGTTTAATACAAAATAGAATGGAGAAAATATGGATACTAAAGCAAAATCACAATTCAGATTATTATTTCCGTGCTACTTCTCATTTTTTGTAAATGGGGCAATGGTATTATTAGTTGGAGCAATACTTCCATATATTATAGAAGAAGCAGGAATTAATTACAGCGTAGCAGGAGGTTTTTTATCGGCATTTGCAATAGGCAATCTTCTTGCGAGCTTTGTCAATCCGCCGATGGCTTCACGGATAGGAAGAAAAGCAACAATTGTTGTATTTTCAGCATTTATACCAGTAATGCTGCTTGTTATAACATTTCTTCCACCAGTGCCGGTTATATATGCAGCATTTATACTTATTGGAATAGGCAGAGGCTCAGTAAGCATAATCAATAATGCAGTTGTTAATGATAATTCTAACGGCAGACCAGCCGCACTTAACCTTTTACATATGACATTTGCGGCAGGTGCATTTATTGCACCATTTATTACATCGCTTTACACGAGTTTTGGTCTGGGCTGGAGAGCAGCTGCATATACAATAATTATAGGCTCAACATTATCAGTTATATTATATGTGTGGATGAGAATAGACTATAACTGGCCGCTGGAGTCTAAGAAGGCTAAGGAAAATGCTTCTGACAGCAATGCAAAGCCATTTTATAAAAATAGCATTTTTTATATAATGGGCTTTTTATTATTCTTATATCTTGGACTTGAGAACTGCGTAAATGGATGGTTTGTAACATATTTTAAGAGTATGGATATAATGAGCAGTACATATGCAACTAACCTTGTATCGGTTACCTGGATAATGGTTATGCTTGGAAGACTTCTCACAGCTAAGATATCATCAAAGGTTGATAAGAATAAGCTTATATCTGGATACTGCGTTGCTACAACAGTATTCTTTATATTACTTACAGCAACCCATAATCTTGCAGTTATTACTGTAGCTATTGCAGGACTTGGCTTCTTCTTTGCGGGAATATATCCAACAACAGTATCAAGTGTTGGCAATATAATTAAAGGTTCAACAACAGGAATGTCATTATTCCTGGCTATTGCTGCGTTAGGCGGAATTGTTACACCACAGATAGTAGGTTTCCTTGCTGACAGAATAGGAATGACAGCGGCAATACTTGTATTAGCGTTCAACGCTGCAGGTATGCTTATAATGTCAGGAACTAATGTGTTGATGAGAAGAAAAGAAACACATATATAAATGACTATATGAAATATAATTTTATGTGATTTTATATTTACAAATTAAAGCATATAAATGTATAATAATGGTAGTGAAGAGGTATATTTATACTGACGGTGAGGAAGTGCAGATTACAGATGAGAATAATGTATGGATTGTTAATTGCTATTGAGATTATTCTTATGGGAATATGTTCATATAAAGCAATGAATAAGAAAGGCAGACTGGCAAAGATAGTATTTATATATGAAGCTGTTGCAGCATTTTGTGGCATAGTATTTCTTGTGTATATATATGTTCCAGGAATAACTATCACAACGCTTTGCAAGAGCCTTACATTGATATGCTTTGACTGGATTCTTATTCTTCTAATGTACTACACGCAATATTATACAGGATTGTTTCATGGAGTTAAGATTATTAAAGAGGCAATGATTGCCTTTTCAGCAATAGACAGCGTTATGCTTATTGCCAATGTATGGAATCATCAGATATTTACTATAACAGAGATTAATGATTATGAGATTGTAACAGAATTTGTGAAGACCAATTTCTTTTATAAGGCACATTTTATATATAATTATCTTGTTATCTTATTATTGCTTTTATCCTTTATGTTTATGATAGCGAACTCGTCTAAGTTCTACAGTTTCAGATACGAGATAATATTTATAGCACTTCTGATTGGATTTATTCTTGACATTGTGACAATAAGGTCACAGTCAATATATGATGTGTCTATGCCGGCATACGGAATTATGTGTATGCTTATATACTATTTCACGTTAAGATATATACCTAATGAGCTTATAGAGAATACGCTGTCCCTTATTATTAAAGATATGAATAGTGGAATTGTGTGCTTTGATAACAGGGGAAGATGTATATACTGTAATGACATATTAAAGAATATTTATAATATTGGAACAGAATATATTGATGTTGAGAGAAAATATTCAGAATGGCTTAATGAGCGTGGAAGTGACAGAAAAGATACGATGAAGACTGAAACAACAGTATCTTTTCACGATATTAAGAAATATTATGAGGTTGTATATAAGAGAATATTTGATGATAAGAATAATTTTGTATGCGATTATTTTATATTTAATGATAAGACAGAAGACATACAGTCACTTGAGAAAGAAAAGTATAAAGCAACCCACGACAGGCTTACGGGACTTTATAACAAGGATCAGTTCTATGTAGAAACATACAAGATCCTTCATAGAAATGCAGATGTGCCATATTGTATGTTATGCAGTAATATAAGGGACTTTAAGTTCGTTAATGAATTATTTGGAATAGAAAAAGGTAACGAAGTTCTTGTAAAGCAGGCAGAGATAATGAAAGAATATGCCAGTGATGATATCATAGCAGCAAGAATTAACAGTGACCGTTTTGCTATGCTTATTCCTAAGAAGAGTTTCAGTGTAGATATGATATTATCCATAATTCACAGAATGCAGGATTATTTTAAAGATAGTTCATTCCATCTGCACATTTTTACAGGTGTGTATGATATAAATGATTTGGAAGAGCCTGTAAGTATTATGTGTGATAAGGCTAATCTTGCAAGTGAAACTATTAAGAATGAATATAAGAGCAATATAGCTTATTATACAGAAAGACTTTTTGAAAGCTCTATTGAAGAAAGAAGAATTATAGGAGAATTCGAGAGGGCAATAAGTAATAATGAGTTTGAAATGTACTTACAGCCACAGGTAGACTCTAGCGGTAATTTATACGGAGCAGAAGCACTTGTGCGTTGGCAGCACCCTGAAAGAGGACTGTTATCTCCGGCAATATTTATTGATGTTCTTGAAAAGACAGGCTTTATATATAAGCTTGACAGATATATGTGGGATAAAGCAGCTAAGAAGCTTGGAGAATGGAAGAAAGAGGGAAAAGACCAGTATCACATATCGGTTAATATATCGACTAAGGATTTCTATCTTGTGGATGTATACGAAACATTTGTCGGGCTTGTTGATAAATATGACATTGACCCTGTTAATCTTAATATAGAGATTACAGAAACAACATTAATGTCCGATTTTGACAAGAATATGGGTATAATCAGGCTTTTGCAGAACTACGGATTTAATATAGAGATTGATGATTTTGGAAGTGGATACTCATCACTTAATATGTTAAAGGACATAAGTGCAGATGTATTAAAGATTGATATGGGCTTCTTAAGAGCCTCAGAAAATGAGGCGAAAGGGCTTGATATTCTTGAAAGTATAATAACACTTGCTGGAAAGCTTGGAATGAAAGTTATAACAGAAGGTGTTGAAACAAAAAAACAGCTCTATATGTTAGTAGAGATGGGGTGTGATATGTATCAGGGATATTATTTCTCTAAACCAATACCGGTTGATGAGTTTGAGAAGAAGTATAACATTAAGTAATAAGTAAATTGTATTCTGGGCTGCTGCATTTTGTGGCAGCCTAATATAATGATAGGCGTAAGTGTCACGGCGCACTTGATACAAGCGTTATATAAGCCAAAATGTGCGTAGAAATGAGGATATATATGATAACAGGCACAATAAAGAAGAATTGGAAAATGTTAATTACAGTTCTTGCAGCAGTAATAGGCGTACTGGCAGTATATCAGCCAGAAAATGCTGTGTGTTACGCAGCAGATAATGACACATCGGCTATAGAGATAAGAACCTCAAAGGATTTGTTGGAAGCCTCTAAGAATAGTGATGGCAGTTATGTCCTTATGGCTGATATTGATATGTCAGTATTTGGGGTGGACGGCTGGAAGCCTTGGAATTTTAATGGAACATTTGATGGCAATGGACATACACTTTACAATATGGACATTAATACTGTTACAGATGTTACAGAAAAGGCTTATGATGGCAACCTTAAAGAATATGATACTTATTATGCCGGACTTTTTGGGATAACGAAGAATGCGGTTATTAAGGATCTTAATATAAAAGGTGCATATGTAAATATAAGCGAGAATGAGGATGGTAATCGTAATAAAAGCATATTAGCTGCTATATTGGCAGGTTATATGGATAATACGACAATCACAGGCTGTAAAGTGGAAGGTTATGTATCCCTCAAATCAACAGCAGCTATGTGGGGAACTGCGGGTATTGCAGGCTTTGGTAACGGAAATATAAGTGGTTGTGAGGCAGATGTTACACTTGTATGTACAGATGCAGATAAGAATTCTGCTGACAGAGATGAGCAGTTTATGGGTGGTATATATGCCGATGGCTATATCAATGTAAGTGACTGCGTAGTTAATATTGACGGCTATATATCAGAACATGGATATGTTCATTCAGGCGGAATCACAGGACTTTATATATTATATCCAGTTACGGGAAGTTATGTTGCTGATATTGCAGGCAATACAATCAATGGAAAGATAACATTTTTTGAGGATAATACAGACAGACGTGCATATTGCAAGGCTGTTGCCGGTGAAAGAATGAATCTTTATTCAACTTCTGCTGCTAATACAGATAATTTTGTAAGAAATGAGGTGTATGATTATACAGTAGATTTAAAGCCTGACAATTATGTAAGAAAGACATATTCTGTAGATAATCCATATGAGAATGAGCAGAAGCTTGTCAGTTCAGAGGATAACAGTACAGAGAGCAGTGATAATGGACTTATTAAGACAGGAAGCACTAATAATGCTTCGCATAGCAATGTATTAAATATGAGCATGCCAGTAAGGGTTATTGTTATTGTAGTAATGATAGCAGCAGCGGTTGGTATCTATTATTATATAGCAGGAAAGATAAGGAAAAGCAGAAAGAAATAAAAATATCATTAAAGAAGTAAAAAAAATAGCACAAAGAAACAGTACAGGGAAATTCAGAAGAAATAAATAAAAAACAGGCACTGAATAAAAATGTATAGTTGGAATGGAGATGTAAAAAATGCAGTTTACAGATGAACAGTTTAAGAAAGACTCTGAACAGTTGATAGACTTTATATATAAAAGTCCAAGTCCATACCACGTTGTTAATAATATAGCGGCAGTTCTTAATGAAAACGGATTTATACGCTTAAGTGAGGGTAAAGCCTGGAAGATTAATCCGTCAGGACGTTATTATGTAATAAGAGGTGGTTCTTCAATTATAGCTTTTAATATGCCAAAGGCAGAAAGCTATAAGGGTTATAATATAACAGCCAGCCACAGTGATTCTCCATCTTTTAAGATAAAAGAAAATCCAGAGATAACAACAGATAAACATTACATAAGCCTTAATGTAGAGAAATACGGCGGAATGATAATGTCAACATGGCTTGACAGACCATTGTCAGTTGCAGGATATGCAGTAGCAATTGGCAGGTCAGGCATTAAAGAATATCTTGTAAATGCAGATAAGGACCTGCTTGTAATACCTAACCTTGCAATACATATGAATCGTAGTGTCAATGATAACACAAGTCTTAACCCACAGAAGGATATGCTTCCTTTATTTGGTGATATTAATGCCAAGGATAACTTTGATGAGTATATAAAGTCTTGTATACAATCTGAAGACAAGGATAAAGAAAGCGTTGCAGATGAAAGCCTTACAACAGAACTTTTCTTATATAACAGGGAAAAAGGCAGAATATGGGGCTGCAACGATGAATATATATCAGCACCAAGATTAGATGACATACAATGTGCGTATTCATCTTTAATGGCTTATATTAAGGCATTGGGTGAGATTTCAGATGATTATGATAAAGTAAATGTATGCTGTGTATTTAATA
The DNA here is from genome assembly GCA_900112995.1 of [Lactobacillus] rogosae. Lineage (GTDB taxonomy): Bacteria > Bacillota > Clostridia > Lachnospirales > Lachnospiraceae > Lachnospira > Lachnospira rogosae. The sequence goes on from FONU01000013.1 coordinate 78,339, forward strand.
ATGAAGAAGTCGGAAGTACAACTATGCAGGGAGCAGACTCTACATTTTTATCAGATGTGTTAGAACGAATAAGCATAGCTTATGGTCTGGACAGGGAAAAGTATATGATGGCAATAGCTTCATCATATATGGTATCTGCTGATAATGCACACGCTGTACACCCTAACCACACAGATAAGGCAGACCTGACAAACAGACCATATATGAATGAAGGAATTGTTATTAAATTTAATGGCAATCAGAAATATACGACTGACAGTGTATCTTATGCCATATTCAAGGACATATGTGACAAAAGAAATGTCCCATACCAGACATATGCTAACAGGTCGGATATAGCCGGCGGCTCAACACTTGGCAATATATCTAATTCACACGTATCAGTTAATACTGTCGATATAGGGCTTGCACAGCTTGCAATGCACTCAGCATATGAAACAGCAGGTGTGAAAGATACAACTTATATGATAGAGGCACTGACAGGCGTATTTTTAAGATAGTAATTTAATAGTTTAATAACTGATATATGTAAATATATATTAATCATACAGAATATAATATATATTTTAATGTTAGAATTTTTTGGAAAATAGAATATGTGCAGGCTCAGATAAATGGCAGTTAGTAAAGAATACATTTACAGCATCTTTATAATCGCTCATTTTCTGAGCCTTTTTAATAGCCTTGGCTTCTTTTTTGCAGTCACCAAATGCGTATTCCATATAGCACCACATTTCTTTCATACGGTGGATAGCGTGCTTATCACCTGACATTATCTTAAGGCGTTCTTCATACACATAGTTATGGAGCTTTCGCATATTATCTTTATCCTCTTTAAGGTTTCTTGCATATTCATAAGGATTATCACTTACAAGTACATTGATAAGTCCTGGGTCAGCGACAAGTCCGCGTCCAAGCATTATGCAGTGTGGTAGTGGTGATTTTCCATTTTCATCTGTATAAGCATAATCTTTAAGAAATGCAATATAATCATTTCGAGTAAATATGTCACCATTGTAACATACAGGGTTGCGGCTTTCTTTAATTGCCAGCCTGAAAGCTTCCTTATTAACATCACCACGGTAATAATCAGTTCTTACTCTTGGGTGGATAATTAATTCCTCAAGGCTGAACTTATTATATACTTCAAGAATATTGTACCATTCATCAGGTGATTCAATTCCGATACGTGTCTTTACAGATACTTTTATATTGTTGTCCTGAATGTAATTATCGGACATTATTTCATAAAGTATGCGTTCAAGCCTGTCAGTATCTGCAAGCATTCCTGAGCCTTTTGATTTGGAAACGACTGTTCCAGAGGGACAGCCTGCATTAAGGTTAATTTCATTATATCCGAAGTTATCAAAAAGCATATGGGCTGTCCATATGAAATCCTCTGAATTATTAGTCATTATCTGTGGTATTGAATTGATTAAATTATTATTTCTGTCAATATCACGCATTTCCTTTGCTAGAAATTTTTCTGTCTGGTTAGGTGATATAAATGGCATAAAATATTTGTCAATTTTGCCGTTTCCGAAGAATTCATCGAAGGCATTACGGAACATATAATCCGTAAGTCCCTCCATAGGGGCAAGATATACTTTGGTGTTAGACATATTTCCTCATTTCCTGTACATTACATAATTTTCTTTTTCTGCTGTCTTGCAGTTATGGCAGTAACCATTTGTCTAGGTACACATTTTGCAACAGTTGTGCCAAGCTTCATCATTAGAGTAGGAACAATTGTGACTTTGCCCCGAAACATCTGTCTTAATGCATAAGAAGCGCAGTAAGTGGCTGATATTCCCGGAAGTGCAAAGGTTACATTAGCTACATTATTAAAGTTGGTGTTAACAGGGCCGGGACATAACATACATATGTGAACCCTGCTCTTAGCCTCACGGAGTTCCTCATTAATGGCACTGGTAAGACTTGTCACATAGCTTTTAGTAGCATAATAAGTAGACATATATGGACCTCCCGGAAGAAGTCCTGCACTAGAAGCCACATTCATAATGTAACCACGGTTTCTTTTCTTGAAAGTCTTAACCATATATTTGGTAAGAATATGGGTTGCCTTGATATTTACATTAATCATAGATAATTCTTTATTAAGGCTTGTTTTATCAAAGCTTCCAAGGTCGCCAAATCCAGCGTTATTAATTAAGATATATATATCCTTCTTTGCCAATGTCCTGCCAAGCTTAATGCAGGCATTTTCATCAGATAAATCACAGGTTATTATTTCACATCTTGTAGATAACTGCTGTGAGAGAAGAAGCATTTCTTTAGTATTTCTAGATACAAGGATAAGGTCATAGCCTTTCTTGCTTAAAAGCTTTGCCATTTCACGGCCGATACCAGAGCTTGCACCGGTTATGCAGGCAACGGCACGGCTGGATTTATTGGAATTATTAATATTATTCATATTAAACCTCATTTCTGCGCACAGATTAAAGCATAACAGTTTAGTGTCAGGTGCGCACAGACACGATTACTCCACTTGTAAAATTAAATGGACTGCATTACAATAGAAACATTATAACATAAAACAATAGGAGAGAAGTATGAAAAATCGAACCTTATTTAAACAAGAGTACATTGATGCGGCAATGAGAGCCAGCAATTTTGATAATAATAAGTACAAAATATTTAAAATGATATACAACATCTTCGGACTTTTATTTGGAATGGGCTGTATAAGATATCTTATATTCCAGATTATGGGGAGCGAGGAAGCCGACTGGTTTATGGTAATATTTTATGCGTGTGCTGCGGCTGTATTCCTTTATATAGGAATGATTGGAATGGACAGAAGCAGTAAAAGAAAGTACCATAATATATATTCAAGAATGGTTGGAATTACATTTACATATGATATCGACTCAGAATATATTGTTGTAACCGATGAGGAAGACGACAAGGACACATTCAGCTGGGACGATATAATTAAATGGAATCAGGATACGGAAAATATATATCTTTTTGTGTCTGCTGATGACTGCCTTGTAATTAATAAGGAAGGCTTTGTTGAAGGGACATATAAAGATTTAATCGAACTTGCAACAGCAGTTATGGGACTTAGGGATGATGAGGAGAATATTAATGAATAATATAAGCGTTAGAATTAATAACACAGATACACAGGATAATGCAAATGGTCTTTACATAAGAATATTAGAGGCTGACGAGATTACAGACATATATAATGAACATATAGTAACAGACTTTCCGGCATCAGAGGTTAAGCCTCTTAGTCAGATGTTAAGAAAGAGAGAGCAAGGACAGTATTTTGTATATGGAATGTTTGAGGATAATGGAGAGCTTGCAGGATATGCGTATTTTATAAAATGCAGTAATAAAGATGTATATCTTCTTGATTATCTTGCGATAGTTAAGAATAAGCGTTCAAAGCATTTAGGTTCAACATTTTTACAGGAGTTAAAGAATATTGCAGTAAATGATGACAGGCTCTTAATGTTAGAGGTTGAAAATCCTGACTATGCAGATGAGGGTGCAGCTAAGGATTATATGATTAAGAGAATAGGCTTTTATAAGAAGAATGGAATGAAATTAAGCAATACAAGCTGTTATTTCCTTGGTAATGAATATAGAATATTGTATGCAGGCGATGAAGTAGAAGATGACTATATGGATGAGATAACAGATACTGTATACAGGGATTTCTTCGGAGATCAATTCGTGGATATGAATGTAAGATTTCATTAATAATAATAAGTAAAAGCTTTGATTGAGTTAATAATCTTTTGAAAATGTAATAACACCTTAAAAATAATAAGTGTACTAATTGACAAAATATGATTAGTTATCGCATAATATGACGTATGAATATGTATAATTATTCATATTCTGGCAGGTATATGTCTAGCGCATCAGGCATTTATCAGGCAGGTACTAAAGATTGCGCAGAAAAGAGGATTACAATGAACAATCAGGAAATGATGGAACTAACAACGGTTGATAAAAGTGAATTTGAAGAACTCGTTAAAGAGTGTACAAGATCAGGCTCCATTGACCAGAATTTATATATCGAATATGATGTTAAGAGGGGTCTTCGTGATAGTAATGGTAATGGTGTTCTTACAGGACTTACAGAAATATCTGATGTATGTGGTAATGAGAATGTTCATGGTAGAAAGATACCTGTCGATGGACAGTTATATTTTCAGGGATATAATGTCCAGGATATTATTAAAGGCTCTACAAGAGATAGATTCCGTTTTGAAGAAGCAACTTACCTTCTTTTATTTGGTAATCTTCCTACAGAGAAACAGCTTGACAGTTTCCTTAGAATACTTGCTGATTTACAGGAACTTTCAGGTGCATTTATCAGAGATGTAATTATGAAGGCAACAAGTACTAATCTTATGAATTCACTTATGAAAAGTATCTTAAGCCTTTATTCATATGATGAAAATCCGGATGACATATCAATTCCTAATGTATTAAGGCAGTCGTTACAGCTTATAGCTAAGATGCCTTTGCTTACAGTATATGCGTATCAGTCATACAGACATTTTAAATTAGACGGAACGCTTATGATTAAGAATCCTAGGAAGGGATATTCAACGGCAGAGAATATTCTTTATATGTTAAGAGATGATGGACAGTTCACAGAGCTTGAAGCTAAGGTTCTTGATATCTGTCTTGTACTCCACGCAGAGCATGGTGGTGGTAATAACTCAACATTTACTAACCACGTTGTAACATCATCAGGAACTGATACATATTCAGCTATGGCAGCTTCAATCGCTTCCCTTAAAGGTCCTAAGCATGGTGGTGCTAACCTTAAGGTTCAGGAAATGTTCGCTGATATAAAAGCTAACTGCAAGGATTGGGATAATAAAGAAGAAATCTGTGCATATCTTAATAAAATTCTTGATAAACAAGCATTTGATGGTGCAGGTCTTATATATGGTATGGGTCATGCTGTATACACTAATTCTGACCCAAGAGAAGTTATACTTAAGAGCTTTGCGAAAAATCTTTCTGTTGAAAAGGGAATGGAGAAGGAGTATGCTCTTTATGAGACAGTAGAAAAAGAAGCAGGACAGCTTATTATGAACAAAAGAAAAATGTTCAAGCCGGTATGTGCCAATGTCGATTTCTACAGTGGATTTGTATATTCAATGCTTGGTATTCCAGAAGAAATGTTTACTCCTATGTTCGCAACAGCTCGTATTTCAGGCTGGTGTGCTCATCGTCTTGAAGAGCTTGTCAATGCAGGAAAGATTATTCGTCCTGCTTATAAGTATGTAGGCTGGCATAGGGATTATCCTAAGATGGAAGAACGCAAATAATAATTAGCAATTAAAGAGGTATTAATCAAAATGTCACAATATAAGGTAAGAAAGTTAAATAAGCCAATTAACTGTGTTGTTGAAGTGCCAGGTTCTAAGAGTATTACGAACAGAGCACTTCTTATGGCAGCGTTATCAGATGGGGAGTGCAGACTTAATGGAGTGTTATTCAGCGATGATTCAAGACATTTTCTTTCAAGTCTTATAGCATTAGGTTATGTTATACAGGTAAATGAAGTTGACAAATATGCAATCATAGAAGGACATAGTGGCAATATTCCTAAGAAAGAGGGCGTTATCAATGTAGGCAGTGCAGGAACAGCAGCAAGATTTCTTACGGCAATGTTAGCTTTTTCTGATGGACAGTATACAATAGAAAGTTCTGAGCAGATGAAGAAAAGACCAATGCTTCCTTTATTTAATGCACTTGAAGATATGGGAGCACATTTTGAGTTCCTTGAAAAAAACGGACATCTTCCAGTAAAGGTAACAGGTGCAGCTTTTGGCGGTAATAAGCCTAAGGCAGAGGTATCAATTGACATAAGTGAGAGTACACAGTTCTTAAGTGCACTTATGATGACAGCACCAATGCTTGACAGTGGTCTTAAGATTAATATTACAAGCAAGAAGACAGATGGCTCATATATAAGAATAACATCTAATATGATGAAGCAGTTCGGCTGTGAGGTTGTACACGAAGGGGCTGTATATCAGATACCTGCTGATGACAATTATGTTGCAGGTACATATCAGATTGAACCTGATGTGTCAGCAGCCTGCTATTTCTATGCGGCAGCAGCACTTACAGGTGGTTATGCCCTTGTTAAGAATGTAAGATATACTTCAATGCAGGGTGATATGAAGTTCCTTGAGGTGTTAAAGCAGTTAGGCTGTAAAGTTGAGGAAGAGCATGAAGGAATAAGTGTTACAGGTCCTGCTAATGGTGAATACAATGGCGTAGACGTAGATATGAATGACTTCTCAGACCAGACAATGACACTTGCGGCAATTGCTCCATTTGCAAAGACACCAACAATTATAAGAAATATTGAACATATAAGACTTCAGGAGTCAGATAGAATAGAGGCTATTGCTAATGAACTTAACAGCCTCTGCATAGATATTAAGAAGGGAAGAGACAGAATAGAAATTCTTCCAGGACATGTTAAACCAGGCGTTGTAAAGACATACTCCGATCATAGAATGGCTATGGCATTTGCACTTATCGGGCTCAGAGTGGATGGCATTATAATTGATGATTATGAGTGTTGTGCGAAGACCTTTGAGGATTATTTTCAGGTGCTTGACAGGGCTACACGAGAGTAATGCGAGAGGGGGCAGCTTTTGGTTAGTCGGATTTCGGACGATATAAGGCACGATATTAAGGTGTTAAGCTGGAGGTTATGGATTAGCCGGACTATATAAGGCTCGAAAAAAGGGAGGGCTGCTGGGATAAGGTGATGGTCAGGTAAACAGATTGGATATTTCTAAGATTTTCTGTGAAGGTTGTTGATAGGGACACAGCCGTTCAGACGAAACATCCGTGTTTCGTATTCGCTCACTCGTACATCCTTGTACGAGTGCTGTTGGACGTAGAGGGAAAGCCTAAGAAATATCACAATATGTTTAAAGGACCACCTCCTCACCCCAGCCACCCTCCCTTGATTTTTTTCGTTCCTTATATCTGGGTACTGCTTAATTTACACACGTTGATAAGTCCTACTTAGCCGAGAGAACAACAGCCCCACTCCACGAAATAAATTACGGCAAGCACTTACAAAACTTCCGGCTGGCAATCGCAGTTGTGTGGCATTAATATATTGCAAGCTGGGTACTGTTGAAGCCGCCGGCACTTAGCGGCTGTCCTTTAGCCGCTTAGTGTCCGCTGCGGCTTCAAGTAGCGGGAGCGTGCCCAGCGGTAATATATTAATGCCGCACAACGTCCGTCCACCACCGCCACCACAAAAGTTTTGTAAAGTACTCCCACAAATTAAAAGAAAAGCAGGTGACCCCCAATTTGAAAATCCTAATGTACAAATGGAAAGTATACAATCAAAGCGATGTAGCCGAAGCGTTTGAATATTTCGGATATACCGTTGATATGTATGAAGAAAAGCCTGTCAACAGTAACAGTATCACAGGCTATAAAGAACACGATATGAAAGAGATATCAGATGTGATTTCAGAATATGATATAGTATTTTCTCTTAACTACTTTCCGCATATATCAGATGTATGTGAAAAGCTTGGAAAGAAGTATATTGCATGGACAGTAGACAGTCCACTTATATCTCTTTATCACCAGTCTGTATTTAATTCGTGTAATTATATATTTATATTTGATAAGTTTTTTTATTATGAATTAAAGCAGATGGGTGTCCGAAATGTATACTATCTTCCGCTTGCTGTTAATACAGAAAGGCTTGATAAGCTGATTGGTCAGCAGAGCAAAGAAGACCGGCAGAGGTTTGCAGCTGATGTTTCATTCGTTGGAAGTATGTACCATAAGAATTCTTATGATGATATTAAAGATAAACTGCCGCCATATATGAAGGGGTATTTTGATGCGGCAATGCTTGCACAGCTTAATATATATGGGGATAACATAATAGACGATTTGCTGACAGTAGATATATTAAAGGAATTGTCGGAGATAATAGATTTCAGGCAGGGGGACAGGGCATTTTCTGATATACGGCTTGTGTTTGAGTCTACATTTCTGGGCTTTAAGCTTGCTAATATAGAACGTGTAAGTACGCTTAACAGGTTGTCAAAGACGTTAAGGGGTCATAATACTGCCGTGTATACAGACACGATTGATAGTAAGCTGGAAGGAGTTGACTACAGGGGTGCAGTAGCTTATATGACACATATGCCGCTTGTATTTAACAATTCGAGAATTAATCTTAATATGACAATAAGAAATATAAGGACGGGTATACCATTAAGAGTGTGGGATATATTAGGAGCAGGAGGTTTTCTGCTTACGAATTTTCAGGTGGAACTCCCGGATTATTTTGAAAATGGAAAAGATATCGTGTACTATGAGGACATTAATGACTGCTGCCGTAAAGCTGAATATTATCTGGCACACGAAGATGAGTGCAGACAGATTGCACTTAACGGCTATAACATAGTTAAACAAAGGCACAGTTATACACAGAGAATTGCCACAATTCTTGATATAGTAAATTATTAATAAAATGTGATTATCACGATTGCGGTAAGGCGTGAGTATTATCATTATAATATGATGTGATAGTTAAAAAGAAATATCGCCACTGGTATTATAATAATTAAAGATTGTAATAAGAATGACATAGAAGCAGTGAACTAATAAATCACTGCCGCTATGTCATTTTATTATATGATTCGTTAGTTATGTTACTGTAATAATATTCAATCAGGTTACTGTAGGCTTCTGATTGCACCAAACACACCATTGAATTCATTGAAAAATGTTTCTTCATATTTCTTTAAGAATACAGAAGCATAATTATCCTTATAAGATAAAGATATATAGAGGTTGCCAATAGCAGAGTCTATAATCTGTATTTTAATAAGAAGGTTATTGTCACATTTCCAAACAGCAGAAGCAGCACATCTGAAATTGTATATAGGAAATTCAGATACGATGTTATAACCAAATCCAAAGTCAATGCTATGTGTGCCTGTTTCGTTAGTATAGGTTATTGTTCCCCATTTTCTGGTAGTGTTATTAGTGTCCGTGCTGGCATTGTCTGCATTATGAATTGTAACTTTTACAGCGGTCATGTTACATACATTTTCATCACATACATATGTAACATTATTGATTAAATTCTCATATGAGGAAGCCGTGCTGTCCTTAAGGCAGAACAATTCACGGCTGTTAATAAAGGTATTGTATTCTGCAAGCTGTGCATCAGTTTCGTTATTAACAGATGTTTCGTCATCGATTTTATTATAGATTTCTTCCCAGAAGGCATCATATATGCACTGTACGCCGCCTTGACGTCCAAGGGTATCAGCGGTTGTTACCATATAGATGTCCTTATCAGGAACATAAAGCGCAAGCTGTCCCGCCATACCATAGAGGGCATATCCGCCGTTGCGTGTGATCCATATCTGATAACCATAACCCTGCATTTCCTCCAAGGTACCGCTCTTTCCATAAGGATCGCTCTGCTTCATTCTTGCGGCTTTGATGTAATCTGCTGGAATAAGCTGCTTGTCGTTGTATACACCATCTTTAGATATAAGATAGATTATTTTAAGCATATCAACAGGTCTTGCACATATTCCAGAACCGCCCATAGGAATTCCACAAGGGTCAGGAAGAATAAATGTATCTTCAGAAAATCCCAGTTCATTAAGGAACTTTTCTTTAAGATAGTCAATAAGTCTCATTCCAGATAATCTTTCAATAAGAGCACCAAGAACGTGAGTTGATGAAGTGTCATAAGAGAATTGTGTGCCAGGTGCGTGAACAGGCTTGACTGTAAAGAATGAGCCCACCCAGTCGGTTGTGCCAGCAGTTTTATAAGTGGTGCTGTCGTGGCACGTTCTCATAGTAAGCATATCCCTTATAGTAAGCATTTTCATATAATCATAAGCTCCATTTTGGGGAAGTTTATCTTTAAAATAATCAACAATATGGTCATCTAATGATAACTTGTGTTCGCCATACAGACAGCCAATGCCCAAAGATACTAAAGACTTTGTCATAGAAAACATACGGTGAAGTGAATTGTTGTCGTAAGGCTTGTAATAGCTTTCCATACATATATTGTTTCCACGCATAATTATAAGGCTGTGCATAGGAATATCCTGATTTTCAAGACGTTTTGCATAATTAATAAGATTGTGGTAGTCGATATTACATTCGCTTGGTTTAACATAATTAAATTTAGTCTGCATAATTAAATCCTCCGTTGGTTAATTATTTTACAAGTGTTCGTTCATTAATAAGCTTAATATAATATATATTACAATACAAATATGAGAGTGTCAAAAATGTATCAGCTGTCTATATGATAATATAATTTTTCAAAATTTAACTTCAAAAATGTATTCAAATCATATATAATGTAAGGAATTATTGAGGTATAGAATGTAGTATAAATTCACAGGAAGGATAGTAATATTAAGAAAATGTAATAGTATACGGATTATTATTGTTTAAATTGTTATTTAAGTTATTATGTGGATTTATAAAAAAGGGGGAACAGAGTTGATTAACGTATTATGCAGAATATTTGTTAAGAATTATAAAGATACGAAAAATCCCAAAGTAAGGCTGGAGTATGGAATATTTGCAGGAATTGTTGGAATTATATGTAATATTGTACTGTTTCTTACAAAGCTTACGGCTGGATTTCTTACATCATCATTGTCAATTATGGCAGATGCAATTAATAACTTATCAGATGCAGGTTCATCAATAGTAACACTTGCGGGCTTTAAGCTTGCATCCAAGCCGGCGGACTCGGAACATCCATATGGGCACGGAAGAATAGAGTATATATCAGGCTTTATTGTATCAATGCTCATTATTGTAATGGGTGTTGAGCTGTTAAGAAGCTCAGTTGAGAAAATATTCAATCCACAGCCTCTGGAATTCAGCTTTATTTCAATTATAATACTGATTTTTTCTATTCTTTTAAAAATGTGGATGGCTAAATTTAACAAACGGCTTGGAGATAAAGTAGATTCTGCGGCAATGAAAGCCACAGCAACAGACAGCTTATCAGATTGCATAAGCACTACCGTTGTATTGTTAGGCGTGCTTATTACACAGTTTTCCAATGTAGATATCGATGGCTATGCAGGAGCGTTTGTCGCATTATTTGTAATAATAGCAGGATTTAAAGCAGCTAAAGAAACGCTTTCGCCACTTCTTGGCCAGCCGCCATCAAAGGAATTTGTAAAGGAGCTGGAAAGATTAATATTAGAGGACGAACATATCATAGGTGTCCACGATTTAATCGTTCATAATTATGGACCGGGAAGAGTATTCGTATCAGTACACGCAGAAGTTCCGGCAGATATGGATATTCTTGTGGCACACGACTGTGTGGATATGGCAGAACGCCGCATAGAAAAACGAATGGGTTGTTTTATAAGCATACATATGGATCCTGTAATAACAGATGATGAGGTTATTAATGAACAGAAAGCGGTTGTTCAGGAGATAATTGATGATATATCACCGGATATAAGCATGCATGATTTCAGAACAATAAAAGGACCACATATAACTAATCTTATATTTGATGTGTTAGTTCCATTTGGATTTGATATGAAAGACGATGAGATAGTTAGCAGGATAAAAGATGCACTCCGCGATAAGCACGAGAACTGGAGAGCAGTAATACAGGTTGATAAGAAAATGTTCTGAAATTAATGATGGAGACTGGGATTATATCCAGCCTCCATCATATTGTATTATCTGTCCGGTAAGGTAGTTGTCGGAGTTTAAAATAAGCTTTGCAAGATTGGCAACCCCATAAGGTGAGCCAAGTGTTCCACAAGGAATTTCTTCTGCTAATTCTTGAAGCTCCTCAGGGCTTAAATGTCCATTCATCTCAGTGTCTATAGCTCCACAGGCTATTGCATTAACCTGTATGTTACTTGGCGCAAGTTCTTTAGCTAAAGCTTTGGTAAAAGAATTGATTGCCCCCTTGGTAGCAGAGTAGGCGACTTCACAGCTTGCACCATACAAGCCCCACACTGATGATATGTTGATGATTTTTCCGCAATGACGTCTTAACATATCCTGCACTGCAAAATGGCAGCAGTTGTATACAGAATTGAGATTGACAGACATTATATTATTCCACATATCAGGTGTCATATCCTGAAATAGTCCTATAGATGCAATTCCTGCATTATTAATAAGAACATTTACTTTTCCATAAATGCTTATGGCAAGGTCAAACATTTCATTAACTGTTGAATAATTGCTGACGTCCCCGACAAAGGTTTCACATAATGCTCCCTTTTTAATAATTTCTTCTTTGACAAGTTCAAGCCTGCCAGCACTTTTGGAACAATTGATAATAAGTGCTGTATCAGGTGCTGCTAGGCTTAAAGCAATAGCTTTGCCAATTCCGCGTGAAGCACCGGTTACCACTATGACAGTGGATACATTAGTTTCCATAATAAATCCTCATTTCTATGAATGATTTTTGCACACATCAGCACTTATTGTGTCAGAATAATCTGATATTTAAACATAATAATGCAAATGTGAGCATATACTATATTTATCATTCTATATCAAAAAAATACATTGGGCAAGCTTGACATTTAATGATTTGTGCATACTTACTAAATTTGTAAATGCTTACAAAAAACTCAGAAAGTTATTCGACACAAATTGACAGATAATCAAGAAGTTATCCACAGATAAAAAGTGTGGAATTGCTTAGAAAAATAGTTATACACCGAGTTATCCACATTATCCACAATTTGATATGGGGATAAACACTGTGGATTATATCGTGGATAATAGAATAAATGTTTTGTTCAATTATACAAAATTTAAAATTGTTAAAAAAATACCAGTATTAGTGCTTGACATTTGAAATGCCAGTATTACAGGGGGTTCACGGCTCTTTGACTACTAAATTAATAAAATATCTGTAAATTGTGTGAACTTACTTGTCTAAATGTGAAATTGTGTTATAATAACATTATCAAAAGTCGTGAAGCACAATGAAGCACAATTGAATTGGCAACATTCCTTGATCAGGCAACACGATAATAAAGTGATAGAAGGAGTTGGACATCATGCGTTTTATTATTACAGGAAGAAATATTGATGTAACAGATGGTTTAAGATCAGCAGTGGAGGAAAAGTTAGGTAAGCTGGATAGATTTTTTGCACCAGAGACAGAAGTCAATGTAACATTAAGTGTTGAGAAAGAAAGGCAGAAGATAGAAGTTACAATACCTGTTAAAGGTAACATTATAAGAAGTGAACAGGTAAGCAGTGATATGTATGTGTCTATAGATCTTGTTGAGGAAGTAATTGAGAGACAGTTAAAGAAGTATAAGAACAAGATTGTAGATAAGCATCATAATGAAGCCGCATTTGCTAAGGAATATGTAGAGAATGAATATGAGCCAACAGATGAGGTTAAGATTATAAGAACTAAGAGATTTGGTATCAAACCAATGGATCCTGAAGAGGCATGTGTCCAGATGGAATTATTAGGTCATAATTTCTATGTATTCTTCAACTCAGAGACAGAAGAAGTTAATGTTGTATACAAGAGAAAAGGCAATACATATGGTCTTATAGAGCCAGAACTTGACTAATTATAATGCAGCTGATTATGAATTATAGTTGATTTATATAATTATATTCAAGTCTTTATGGTGTGATTAATGAATTATATGTAATGTATTATATTAGATATAGTTGATGAATTTACATTAATTATAAGGTATAAGTTTATAGTAATTTAATTAATTAAAGATTATCTAAAAGAAGTGCAGTATCTTAGTATATCTGCACTTCTTTCTTGTTATGGGTGATGCTTGCCTAATTATATAAATGGTGATACAATTACAATAATTTCAGCTTTTCGTAGTGTGGAAAAGGTAAAGTAAGGAGAGTATGTAATGGGTTTAGTTCAGAAAATATTCGGAACACATAGTCAACATGAGTTAAAGAGAATTTATCCTATTGCTGATAAAGTAGAAAGCTATAGGGAAGAATATGGTAAGTTAAGCGATGAACAGCTTAAAGGAAAGACTAAAGAATTCAAGGAAAGATTATCTAAAGGCGAGACTTTGAATGATTTGCTTCCGGAAGCATATGCAACTGTAAGAGAAGCTGCCAAGAGAGTTCTTGGGATGGAACATTACAGAGTACAGATTATCGGTGGTATTATTCTTCATCAGGGACGTATTGCAGAGATGCGTACAGGTGAAGGTAAGACACTTGTATGTACACTTCCGGCATATCTTAATGCACTTGAAGAAAAGGGAGTATTAGTAGTTACAGTTAATGATTATCTTGCTAAGCGTGATGCTGAATGGATGGGACAGGTACACAATTTCCTTGGACTTTCAGTAGGTATAGTTCTTCACGATATGAAAGATGATGAAAGAAGAGCGGCATATGCAAGTGATATTACATATGTTACTAATAATGAACTTGGATTTGATTATCTTAGGGATAATATGGCTATATATAAGGAGCAGCTTGTACTCCGTGACCTTCATTACTGTATTATCGATGAGGTCGATTCAGTACTTATTGATGAGGCACGTACACCTCTTATTATTTCAGGACAGAGCGGCAAGTCAACTAAGTTATATGAACTTTGTGATGTACTTGCAAGACAGCTTGTAAAGGGTACTTACCATGGTGAACGTACTAAGATGCAGGTTATGATGCAGGAAGAGATAGAGGAAGATGGTGACTTTATCGTTAATGAGAAGGATAAGGTTGTTAATCTTACAGAACAGGGTGTCCATAAGGTTGAACAGTTCTTCCATATTGATAACTATGCTGATATTGAGAACCTTGAAATACAGCACAATGTAACACTTGCATTAAGAGCACATTATCTTATGTTCAGGGATAAGGATTATGTTGTCAAAGATGATGAAGTTCTTATTGTAGATGAATTTACAGGACGTATTATGCCAGGACGTCGTTATTCAGATGGTCTTCATCAGGCTATTGAAGCTAAGGAACACGTTAAGGTTAAGAGAGAGAGTAAGACACTTGCAACTATTACATTCCAGAATTTCTTTAATAAGTTTGATAAGAAAGCTGGTATGACAGGTACTGCTCTTACAGAAGAGAAGGAATTCAGGGGAATATACAATATGGACGTTGTAGAAGTCCCTACTAATAAGCCAATAGCAAGAATTGACCATAATGATGCTGTATTTAAGACTATGAAGGGCAAGTTCAATGCTGTTGTAGAAGAAGTTGTTGCGGCACACGAAAAAGGACAGCCTGTACTTGTTGGTACAATAACAATTGATACATCAGAACTTTTAAGTGAAATGCTTAGAAAAAGAGGAATACCTCATAATGTACTTAATGCCAAGTATCACGAGCTTGAGGCTCAGATTGTAGCCGATGCAGGTAAGCACGGAGCTGTAACAATAGCTACTAATATGGCAGGACGTGGTACTGATATTAAGCTTGATGAGGAAGCAAGAGCGGCAGGAGGACTTAAGATTATTGGTACAGAAAGACACGAGTCAAGACGAATTGATAATCAGTTAAGAGGTCGTGCAGGTCGTCAGGGTGACCCAGGTGAATCAAGATTTTATATATCTCTTGAAGATAATCTTATGAGATTATTCGCTCAGGAGACTCTTATGAATACATTTAACAGATTAGGTGTTGGTGAGAATGACCAGATTGAGCATAAGTTGTTAAGTAATGCTATTGAGACAGCACAGAAGAAGATTGAGACTAACAACTACGGAATAAGATTACATTTGCTTGAATATGATCAGGTAATGAATGAACAGAGAGAGATTATGTACGCCGAGAGAAAGAGAGTTCTTAATGGCGAGAGTATGCGTAACTCAATTATGAAGATGATAACTGATTTCGTTGAGGGCGTTGTTAATAGAAGTGTCAGCGAAGATAAGAGTGCTGATGAGTGGAATTATGATGAGATTAACGAGCTTTTACTTCCAACTATACCTATAGCACCAGTTGCGTATGATGAGAATATAAAGAACAAGAATGAACTTATTCATGCATTGAAAGAGAAAGCTGTTAAATTCTATGAAGATAAGGAAGCTTTATTCCCAGAACCAGAGACAATAAGAGAGATTGAACGAGTTGTTCTTCTTAAGGTTATTGATAGAAAATGGATGGATCATATTGATGATATGGATCAGCTTAAGCAGGGAATTGGACTTCAGGCATATGGACAGAAAGATCCTGTTGTACAGTATAAGATGATGGGATATGATATGTTTGATGAGATGACAAGAGCTATTACAGAAGATACAGTAAGACTTCTTATGCACATTCAGGTAGAAGAAAAGGTTGAAAGAGAGCAGGTAGCTAAAGTTACAGGCACTAACAAAGACGAAGGACCTTCTGTAAAAGGACCTGTAAGACGTACAGATAAGAAGATTTATCCTAATGACCTCTGCCCTTGTGGAAGTGGGAAGAAGTATAAGAATTGTTGTGGACGTCAGGCATAATGTCCGGGAAGTGATATAGTAATTTATAGATTATAATATTTGACGGATTGGGGCTGTCACACTATGCGAATATGACATTTTGTGGTATTATAATATGATGTAAGTGTTAATATATTATGTTAATATATTAAAAGAGTTAAGGCTTTGACACTTAATCATAATACTTGGAATGTTTAACATAGTGTGCAGCTCCTTTTTTAATATAGGACCTTAATATAGAATGGTGATTTGTAATTATATACGGATAGCAATGAGCCTGTGAACAAGAGCGTTAATAAGAGAATAAGTAAGTTAATAAAAGAGGTATATAGTGGTAGAATTAGATCAGTTTAAATATAGGATTTCAGGGTATGATGCACAGATTGAGAATATAAAACAGTCGCTCGACCTTGACAGTAAGAAGAAAAGAATAGAAGAACTGGAAGCAGATATGGAAGCACCCGGATTTTGGGACGATCCAGATAAATCCAATAAGGCTATGAAAGAGCTTAAGACTTTAAAGGACTCATTTGAAGGTTATAACAGCTTAAAGTCAGGGCTTGAGGATATTAATACACTTATTGAGATGGCAGATGAAATGCAGGACGACTCATTAATTTCTGAGATAGAAGATGAGATAACTGTATTCGAGGAGAAAATGGACTCAATAAGGACAGAGACACTTCTTTCAGGAGAATATGATAAATGTAATGCAATACTTACATTACATGCCGGAGCAGGCGGAACAGAGAGCTGTGACTGGTGTCAGATGCTTTTTAGAATGTATACGCGATGGGCAGAAAAGCACGGCTATTCAACGCAGACAATTGATTATCTTGAAGGCGATGAGGCTGGAATAAAGTCTGTTACTATAGAGATTTCAGGAGATAATGCATATGGACATCTTAAGTCAGAACATGGGGTTCACAGGCTTGTAAGAATATCTCCATTTAATGCGGCCGGAAAGAGACAGACATCGTTCGTATCGTGTGATGTAATGCCTGATATAGATGAGGATATTGATATACAGATTAATGATGATGATTTAAGAATTGATACATATCGTTCAAGTGGAGCGGGTGGACAGCATATCAACAAGACATCATCAGCAATCAGAATTACACATCTTCCAACAGGAATAGTTGTGCAGTGCCAGAATGAGAGATCACAGCACCAGAATAAAGATAAGGCAATGCAGATGTTAAAGGCAAAGCTTTATATGATGAAGCAGGAAGAAAATGCACAGAAGTCATCAGATATAAGAGGTGATGTTAAAGATATTAATTTTGGCAATCAGATAAGAAGTTATGTATTACAGCCATACACAATGGTAAAAGATCATAGAACTAATAAAGATATTGGTAATGCAGCAAGTGTGTTAGATGGCAATATAGATCCATTTATTAACGCATATCTTAACTGGATATCGACAGGAAAGAAAGCTGATGAAGAATAATGAGATAATTAATTTATAATAACTATAAAATGCAGTGGCATTAAGAAAGGAGTAATTATGGCAGATTATATCAGACCGGTAGTATTTACACTTGGAGGTCAGAAGTTTGGAGTGGATATTAACCTCGTTCAGTCAATTGAAAGACAGGTAGATGTTGTTCCAGTTCCTAATGCTATGAAGTACATAAGTGGAATTGTTAATCTTAGAGGAGAAGTAATACCAGTAATGAGTCTTAAGAAGAAGTTCTCTATGGATGATACCGCTGAATCTAAGGGTAATAATACAGTTATCGTTAATCTTCCGGATATGAAGATAGCACTTGAGGTTGATGAGGTTCTTGAAATTGGTGAACTTAACGCAGAGAAGATTGTTGATATGCCAAGACTTGCTAAGAATGAGGAAACAGAATACCTTGACAGAGTTGCAAGTGTAGATGGTGATTTAGTTATTCTTCTTGATATTAACAAGATATTATCAGAGGATGAAGCACAGGGCGTTAGGGAATTTGCTGAACAGATGAGCAGGAACGACTAATACAGTAACTGTTAATTAAGTGTATAGCGAGAAGGAGTGTATATGGGTAATAGCAATGTATTTAAAAGAAATGCAGGTATTCTTATGGCAATCAGTTCGCTTCCATCACCTTATGGAATAGGAACATTAGGAAAAGATGCCTATGAGTTTGCGGATTTTGTAAGGGACAGCAATCATAAATACTGGCAGGTACTTCCGGTAGGACCAACAACATACGGTGACAGTCCTTATCAGCCATATTCGGCGTTTGCGGGTAATCCTTATTTTGTCGATCTGGATATGCTGATAGAAGAAGGACTTCTTCTTAAATCAGAGGTTATAGCAGTTGACTGGGGAGATGGAATAATACCGGTTGAGGTGTCAGAAGATGATGCGGTCAATAACCGATATCCAGTCAACCATGACGGCTATCTTGGTGATGACCGATATGTAAGTTATGAGAAAATGTATAATGAAAGATTTAATGTACTTAGAAAAGCATATGAGCGTTTTAAGGGAAAATGTGTTTCAGCAAAGCTTACCCTTGATAAGGGACTTCCACTTTACAAGCGTTTTGATAATTTTGTTAAGGATAATGCATATTGGCTTAAGGATTACGCAATGTTTATGTCTTTGAAAGAGTATTTTAACCAGAAAGCATGGGGAGAATGGGACAGGGATATTAAGTTCAGAGAACCAGAGGCTATGCAAAGATATGAGGACGAACTTTCTGATGATATAGGATTTTGGAATTTTATCCAGTATGAGTTCTATACACAGTGGGGTAAGTTAAAGGCATATGCTAATTCTAACGGAATTGAGATAATTGGCGATATACCTATATATATGGGCTACGACAGTGTTGATGTATGGGCCAATCAGGCAGAATTCCAACTTGATGAGAATCTCACACCGGTAAAGGTAGCAGGAGTTCCACCAGATGCATTTTCAGATATGGGTCAGAAGTGGGGCAATCCATTATATGACTGGGCTAAGATGGAGAACAGTGATTTTGGATGGTGGAGAATGAGAATGGCTAATTCTGCACGCCTGTATGATATTATAAGAATAGACCATTTTCTTGGTATTATTAAATATTATACTATTCCATATGAAATGCCTGATGCAAGACAGGGCTCATATGAGCTGGGGCCAGGGCAGAAGCTTCTTGATGCTATTAATGAATCAATCGGCGATAAGAAGATAATAGCAGAGGATCTTGGAGTATGTATGCCGGAGGTTGACCAGATATTAAAGGATAATAATTATCCGGGAATGAAGGTGCTTGAATTCGCATTTGGTGGCGACAGAAAGAATCCACATCTTCCATATAATTACACTAATAATTGTGTATGCTACGGTGGAACACACGACAATGAAACACTTCTTGGATTTTTTAATGACAGAAATGATGGCGAGTTAGGTTATGCATTTGATTATCTTGATACAAGGGATAAGTACAGAATGGTAGATATGGTGTTCAGAGCTGCATATTCAAGTGTTGCTGTGCTTACAATATTTGCTGTTCAAGATATATTAAAGCTTGATAATTCAGCAAGAATGAACTTCCCATCAAGCTTTGGTAATAACTGGAAATGGCGTATGCAGAAAGGGCAGCTTAACTGGGATCATCTTAATGCAATGAGATATCTGGCAAGTGTATTCGACAGAGAAAGAAACTGATGTGGTACTAAGGTACTATTTACAATTAAAAGTAAAATGTATATAGTCTACTTCATAAGTTAATATTTTAGCAAAGCAGTTGAAAAGCTGTGACGCAAAGCCAAAGGGTCCTCACCTTTATAGCAGTATTTATATGGCAGCCTGGTAACACCAGCAGGAATATTAATATTGCTTATGTTAAGGAAAGACAGCCGGTTGCACTGTTTATTCATTGAGTTATTATAATGGTTTAATTAACATTTGCCTGTAATATTATTAGCGTGGCTGATGTTAGTAAGGTCTGTTTGATATATTATGAAGTATACATTTAAAGCATCCGGTAACGGGTGCTTTTTGTTTTGCGTTTAATATCTGGTAAAGATGATGCATAAGCATTATTTTTATATACTAACCCTCGCATTCCTCTCCCGTTGTGCGAGGGTTATTTTTATTGTAACAGGAAATTCTTATAGAATTTCCTGTTACAATAAAGGTACTATGTGCTGGTGATGCACACTCGCGTGAAGATGCAATTTGGCGCAAGCGACCACGCTCGGCGCGGGAATGTGCAAAGCACATTCTTTTTTGTAATAGAAAATCTCTTGCAATTAAGTGTAATTTATGATACCATTCTTTGTGCGTAGCACAATTGTCTTTCTGAGATGAACAATTTGCTGCAGCAGGACTATATATATAAGGAGAAGTATGAAAGAGAATATTAAGTATTATGTTGTTAAGCAGAAAGCTCTTCCAGAGGTACTGTTGAAGGTAGCAGAAGCTAACAGACTTATAGAAAATCAGAATATCTCCATAGCAGATGCGACAGAAAAAGTGGGAATAAGCAGAAGCTCTTATTATAAGTATAAAGATGATATATTTCCATTCAGGGACAATTCTAAAGGTAAGACAATAACATTTGTATTATCAATGGAAGATGAACCGGGGCTTTTATCAGTTGTGCTTAAGAAAGTTGCAGAATTTAAGGCAAATATACTTACAATTCACCAGACGATTCCTGTTAATGGCATTGCTTCTCTTACGCTTAGTGTTGAGATACTTCCAACGACAGGTGATGCTTCTATGATGATAGAAGAGATTGAACAGCTTAACGGAGTAAGATATTTAAAGATATTAAGCAGTGATGCGTCACTTTAATATATTGGTGGGGAACTGATATATTAGTGAACATATTAGTTTCTTGAACCTGCATAATGAAGAACAATAAGATTAAATGGAGGATAATATGGCGAAGATAGCAGTTTTAGGTTATGGTACTGTTGGATCAGGTGTTGTAGAGATACTTGATGCGAACGCAGAGTCGATATCAAAAAAGGCAGGCCAGCCTATTGAGGTAAAGAGTGTATTAGATTTAAGAGATTTCCCTGGTGATCCAATTCAGGAAAAGATTGTACACGATATAGACCTTGTTATTAATGATGATGAGATAGATGTAGTAGTAGAAGTTATGGGTGGTGTTGAACCGGCATTTACATTTGTTAAGAGAGCACTTGAAGCTGGGAAGAGTGTCTGTACATCTAACAAGGCGCTTGTTGCGGCACACGGAGCAGAGCTTCTTGCTATGGCTAAGGAACGCAGCCTTAACTTTATGTTCGAGGCATCAGTAGGCGGTGGAATTCCTATTATCAGACCACTTAATCAGGCACTTACAGCAGATGAGATAACTAAGATTACTGGTATTATGAATGGAACAACTAATTACATTCTTACAAAGATGAGTAATGATGGAAGTTCTTATGAAGAAGTGTTAAAGGAAGCACAGGCATTAGGTTATGCTGAAAGAAATCCGGAGGCAGACGTTGAAGGATATGATGCCTGTAGAAAGATAGCTATTCTTACTTCTTTAGCAGATGGCAGGACGGTTAATTTTGAGGAGATAACAACAGAGGGAATTACTAAGATTTCCAATGAAGATTTTGCATATGCCAGAAAACTTAATAGCGTTATAAAGCTTTTGGCAACAAGTTACAGAAAAGACGGAAAGGTATATGCTATTACAGCACCATTCCTTATTGATACAACACATCCGCTCTACAATGTAAATGGAGTTCTTAACGGAATATATGTTAATGGTAATATGGTAGGCGATGTTATGTTCTTTGGTGCTGGTGCAGGAAAGCTTCCAACAGCAAGTGCTGTAGTTGGAGATATAATAGATTGTGTTAAACATAAGGGAACTAATGTCTGTGTAATCTGGGATGATGAAAAGCTCGAACTTGCACCTACCAGAGATGAAGTCAGAAGCTTCTTTGTAAGAGTTAAAGGTAATGCTTCTGATACAGCTATGGTTAAAGAACAGTTCGGTGATGTAGAGATTATCACAGTTGATGGTCTTGATAATGAATTCGGCTTTATAACCGACAAGATGACAGAAGAAGCATTTGATAAAGCAGCAGCTAATGTAGATATGATTTCAAGAATAAGAATAGACGATACAAAGCTTCAGTGATATCAATGGGTGTTAATATAGTCAGATGATAGATATATGAAAGTGCTGAATATATAAGAGTGCTAAAAGTATGAGAGTGCTGAATATATAAGAATGCCGAGATATTTAGAGTATAAATACTAAACAATTAAGATATAATTATAAGGGAGAATTAGTAATGGTTAAAGTAGTTAAATTCGGTGGAAGTTCACTTGCAAGTGCAGATCAGTTTAAGAAGGTTGGTAACATAATAAGAGCTGAGGAAAGCAGAAGATATGTAGTTCCATCTGCACCAGGAAAGAGATTTTCAGAGGACACCAAAGTAACAGATATGCTCTATAAGTGTTATGCAGAGGCAGAAGCCGGAAAGAATTTTGACAAGCAGTTAAAGGCTATTGAAGAAAGATACAATGAGATTATTAAAGGACTTGGCTTAAAACTTTCATTAAAGGAACAGTTTGAAACTATCAAGAAGAACTTTGAAAGTAAGGCGGGCAAGGACTATGCGGCTTCAAGGGGTGAATACCTCAATGGTATAATAATGGCTAATTATCTTGGTTATGAGTTTATAGATGCAGCAAGTGTTATCTGCTTTGACCCAGAAGGAGAATTTGATGGTGAGAAGACTAACAAAGTTATGGCTGACAGATTAGCTAATGTTGAGAAAGCTGTAATTCCAGGCTTCTATGGTGCTATGCCTAACGGAGAAGTTAAGACATTCTCAAGAGGTGGTTCAGATGTTACAGGTTCTATTGTTGCAAGGGCAATAAAGGCTGATGTATACGAGAACTGGACAGATGTATCAGGATTTCTTGCAGCAGACCCAAGAATAGTGGACAATCCAAGATCAATTGAAGTTATTACATACAAGGAATTAAGAGAACTTTCTTATATGGGTGCTACAGTTCTTCACGAATCAGCAATATTCCCGGTAAGAAAGGAAGGAATTCCAATCAATATCCGTAATACTAATGCACCACAGGATAAGGGTACAATGATTGTTGAGACAACTTGTAACAAGCCAGACTGCATAATTACAGGTATTGCAGGTAAGAAAGGTTTTGTATCAATCACAATTGATAAGGATATGATGAACTCGGAGATAGGATTTGGACGTAAGGTGCTTCAGGTGTTCGAGGACAATGGAATATCATTTGAGCATATGCCATCAGGAATTGATACAATGACTGTATTTGTACATCAGGATGAATTTGTTGAGAAGGAACAGAAGGTTCTTGCACAGCTACACAGAGCAGTTAATCCAGATAGCATTGAACTTGAATCAGATCTTTCACTTATTGCTGTTGTTGGACGTGGTATGAGAAATAACTCAGGTCTTGCAGCTAATATATTCTCGGCTCTTGCAAAGGCAAAGATTAACATTAAGATGATTGATCAGGGTTCTAGTGAACTTAATATTATTATTGGTGTAAGAAACAGATACTTTGAAGATGCTATTAAGACTATTTATGATGTATTTGTTCCTAATAACAAATAATAAATAAAACATAATATAAGGGGGTTTTACATATGAAGGAAGCAAAGAATGAATTAATGCAGTTTGTTGCAGGCATAATAATGCTTGTTGTAGGCTTGTATATATTCTCTCAGAAGGTAATTGTATTTTCAGGCTTTTTCTCATTCGGTGGAGGAAGATTTTCTTCCGGTTTAATAGTTGTGCCATTGATAATAGGCATAGTATGGATGTTTGTCAGCGGTGCGAATTTCGCCTCAAAGGTATTTACAGTATTAGCGGCGATTATAATAATTGCATCAGTTGTTATGACAACTAATATACATTTAAGTGCAATGACACTCTATGACTGGATACTTATACTTGTTCTTATATTCGGCGGTGCCGGACTTGTTGGAAAAGTGCTTTTTGCTGGCAATTTCTCAGATGACAAAGGCAGAAAAGGCGGAAATAAGAAAGCTGATGATGTTTCATCAAGCGTAAAGAATATTGATGATGAGCTTGAGCAGTTAAAAAAGAACATAAAGTAAATACAGGCTCACAACCAATATTGGTGGAATGATAAATATTTATTAAGGGATAATATATTTACAATAAAAAATGCCTCAAACGGCATAAAACAGCACCATATAAGCTGTATCTTAAATCATACTGTATACACGGTATAATAAGATATTGCTTATATGGTGCTTTTTCATTTAAGGCTTACAATTTAATGTGGCTTGATAATAGATTGCTCAATTGGTATAATTAATCGTTAGATAATTATTATAAATATATAGTTGAATGGAGTTTAATAATGGATATTATTAAGAAAATTGCGGAAGAACTTGAAGTTAAGACATCACAGGTAGATGCAGCAGTCAAGCTTATTGATGAGGGCTGCACAATACCATTTATTGCAAGATACCGAAAGGAAGTTACGGGTGCATTGAACGATGAACAGCTCCGTGCTCTTGATGACAGACTTAAATATCTTCGTAATCTTGAGGATAGAAAGACACAGGTTATAGCAAGTATAGAGGAGCAAGGAAAGCTCACGGAGGAGTTAAAGGAACAGATTATAAAGGCTGAAACTATGGTTTTAGTCGAGGATTTATATAGACCATATAAGCAGAAGAGAAGAACAAGAGCAACTATTGCCAAGGAAAAAGGTCTTGAGCCATTAGCAGCTTATATTAAAGAACAGAATGCTGTTAAAGATATATTAACAGAAGCTGCTAAGTATATATCTGATGAAGAAGGTAAGGAAGTAAATTCGGCAGATGAAGCTGTTGCAGGAGCACTTGATATAATTGCAGAGCAGATATCAGATGTCGCTGATTACAGGACATATATAAGAGATATAACATTTAAAGAGGGCAAGCTTGTAGTAACTGCCAAGGACGAAAATGCAGACTCGGTATATGAGAATTACTATGATTACAATGAAGCTATAGCCTCTATTCCAGGACACAGAATACTTGCTATCAACAGAGGAGAGAGCGAGAAGTTCTTAACAGTAAAGGTCGAAGCACCTAAGGACAGAATATTAAGATATCTTGCTAAGCAGGAGATAACAGCAGATAATGAATTTACAACACCATATCTTACAGCATGTATAGAAGACTCTTACGACAGACTTATTGCACCAGCAATAGAAAGAGAGATAAGAAGCACATTGACAGATAATGCACAGGACGGGGCTATCAAGGTGTTCGGAAAGAACTTAGAGCAGCTTTTATTGCAGCCACCAATAGCAGGCAGGGTTGTGTTAGGCTGGGATCCGGGCTTTAGAAATGGCTGTAAACTTGCTATAGTTGATGCCACAGGAAAGGTGCTTGCAACTAAGGTTGTATATCCAACAGAGCCATTTAACAAGGTTGAGGAGACTAAGAAAATAGTAGCAGACCTTATTAAGAAATATGGTGTTACACTTATATCTTGTGGAAATGGTACTGCTTCAAGAGAGTCAGAACAGATAATCTCAGATATGATAAAGGAATATAATCTTGCAGGCGTAGATTATGTTATAACTAATGAGGCAGGAGCATCTGTATATTCGGCAAGTAAGCTTGCTACAGAAGAATTCCCTGATTTTGATGTGAACCAAAGAAGTGCCGTATCAATAGCAAGAAGAGTGCAGGATCCACTTGCAGAGCTTGTTAAAATTGATCCTAAATCAATAGGTGTAGGACAGTATCAGCACGATATGAACCAGAAGAAGTTAAGTGAGACGCTTGGAGGAGTAGTTGAAGACAGCGTTAATAAGGTTGGTGTAGATCTTAATACAGCTTCAGCTTCACTTCTTGAATACATTTCTGGAATATCTAAGTCAGTTGCCAAGAACATAATTGATTACAGGGAAACTAACGGAAGATTCACTAACAGAAAGCAGCTTTTAAAGGTTGCCAAGTTAGGACCTAAGGCATTTGAACAGTGTGCAGGATTTATGAGAATAACAGGCGGTGATAATCCTTTTGATGCAACAAGCGTTCACCCAGAAAGCTATGAAGCTGCTGCTAAGCTTTTAAAGGTTATGGGCTATGATATTAACCAGATAAGCTCAGGAGAACTTATCGGTCTTAAATCAAGAATTGAAGATATGAGTAAGCTTGCAGATGAACTTGGAATAGGAACTATGACATTAGAGGATATCGTTAAAGAGCTTGAAAAGCCGGGAAGAGATCCAAGAGATGAAATGCCAAAGCCAATACTTAGAAAAGATGTTCTTGATATGAAAGATCTTACACCGGGTATGATACTTAAAGGTACAGTAAGAAATGTTATAGATTTCGGTGCATTTGTCGATATCGGAGTACATCAGGACGGACTTGTACATATTTCACAGATGAGCGCAGAAAGAAGAATTGAACACCCTCTTGATATCGTGAGCGTTGGAGATATTGTAGATGTCAGGGTTATAGATGTTGATACTAACAAGGGTAGAATATCATTATCTATGATTTTAGATGAAAAGGAAGCTGCCAATAGAAGCTATAAGAACAATTCAGACAAGAATGGCGACAAGAAGAATAATAAGAATAATGGCAGCAGGAATAATAAAAATAATGCTGGCAGAAAGTCATCTAAACAGCAGGGGCTTAATTTAAGAGGCCTTGAGAAGTTTATGCACTAATTATCCTGCACTGACAGCAAAGAAAGTATACAGAAAGCCGTAAACAGGCTTATAGGCAGGTTGAAATTTAAGATGATTGGAATGCGTTTTGTTAAGGAGAAGGTGTATGGCTGATAATATTATGAATGATAATGCAAAAGATAATAATGCAGACAATAATGTAATAGAATTTGACAGCAAGGTCACAGAAAAGGATTTACTTAGATTTAAGTTTTATCATAAGTATCACACAATATCAGGTATGGCAGAGATAATGCTGGCCCTGATAATGATAGTTCTCTGTGTTATATCAATAGGCAGGGTTAACGCTTCATATTCACTTATGGTAGGTGTGTTTGGTGTATTCTTTCTTGTGTTCCCATCGGTTGATATGAAGCACAGGGCTAAAAGACAGATGGAAAAGGTTGTTACATTTAAGGAGCAGGTGCATTATAGAATAGATAATAAAGGCATAACTGTGAGTCTTAATGATGTAACAGAAACACTTGGCTGGGACAAGATTTACAAGATTAAATTTGATGGTGCTAATATCGATGTTTATATGACAACAGTCAATGCCAATATTATTCCTGTAAGGGATTTTAACGGCAGGGCAGATGAGTTTATAAGAATGGCACAGCAGCATCTGAAGCCATTCCAGATAAAAGTTGATGTTAAGAAAATGAATAAAGTAGCATAAAAGGAATTAAATATGATAATAGAGACATTTGATTCAAAGCAGACATATGAACTTGGCTATAAGCTTGGCTGTGAGGCAAAGGCAGGAGATATATATTGTCTTGACGGCGAGCTTGGAGTTGGTAAGACAGTATTTACACAAGGCTTTGCCAAGGGCCTTGGAATAGAAGAACCTATTAATAGTCCGACTTTCACAATAGTACAGGAATATACACAAGGACGTATTCCATTATACCATTTTGATGTATACAGAATAAGTGATGTGTCAGAAATGGACGAAATAGGATATGAAGAATACTTTTACTCAGACGGAGTGTGCCTTGTTGAATGGGGAAAGCTTATAGATGAGCTGTTTCCGGACAATACAACATATATCTCAATAAGTAAAGATTTATCAAAAGGTTTTGATTACAGAAAGGTAGAAGTAGCCACTAAAGAAATGGAGGATTAGTATGAAGGTTTTGGCAATTGAAAGTTCTGCTGTAACAGCTTCTGTTGCAATTATGACGGAAGATACGCTTATAGCAGAATATACAATTAATTATAAAAAGACACATTCCCAGACATTGCTTCCTATGATAGATGAAATATGCCGTATGACAGAAAATAATGCGGCGGACTGCGATATAATTGCAGTATCCAATGGTCCGGGTTCATTTACGGGTTTAAGAATTGGTGCGGCAACAGGGAAGGGTCTTGCACTTGCACTTGATAAACCAATGGTGGCAGTTCCTACGCTTGAAGCTATGGCATACAACTTTTATGGTGATGACAGGATTATATGTCCTGTTATGGATGCAAGAAGGGCACATCTGTATAGTGGTCTTTACCGTTTTGAGAATGGAAAGCTTATAACTGTCCACGAACAGTGCCTTATATCATATGGAGAGCTTGCAGGAATCCTTAATGAAGTAAAGGAAAAGGTTGTGTTCGTTGGAGATGGAATAGCGGCAGCTAAGGACTATTTTAAGGATAATCTTACCTGCAATTACACATTCAGCCCAGCCGGTTTAAGGACACAGAGGGCTTCATCGGTTGCCCTTGCAGCTATTGATATGGCTAATGAGGGAAAGACAATCGGATCAGATATGTTAAAGCCAGATTATCTTCGTCCATCACAGGCTGAAAGAGAACATAGTGGGAAGAGGGCATAATTATGGAATATCATATAAGACCAATGGAAGACAGAGATATTTCAACAGTTGAACAGATAGAAAAAAGTATATTTTCCCTTCCGTGGTCGGCTAAATCCTTTGCAGATGCAGCTAATACACCAGAAAATGTATATCTTGTATGTGAGTGTACAGGAGAGATAGCAGGTTACTGTGGTATGTGGACTGTGTTAGGAGAGGGCAACATAACCAATATTGCGGTTTCTCCTTCATATAGAAGAAGTGGTGTTGCAGAAGCACTTCTTAAGGAGCTTGAAAGACGGGCAAGATTAAAAGATGTGACTGTATTCTTTCTTGAAGTAAGACAGAGCAATGAAGCAGCCAAGAGGCTTTATGAGAAATTAGGTTATTCTCCAATCGGTGTAAGAAAGAGATTTTATGAAAAGCCGGTTGAAGATGCAATAGTTATGTCCAAATCATAATATTATTAACAAGATGGAAGGAGACGATATGTTAGATGTATGTTTATTAGGAACAAGCGGAATGCTTCCTTTGCCTGGAAGATGGCTTACATCTTTAATGACACGCTATAACGGCAGCAGTCTTTTAATAGACTGTGGTGAGGGAACACAGATAGCTATCAAAGAAAAAGGATGGAGCTATAATCCGATAGATGTTATATGCTTTACACATTACCACGCTGACCATATAAGCGGACTTCCGGGTCTGCTGCTTACAATAGGCAATTCTGACAGGAAAGAGCCATTGACGCTTGTAGGTCCTAAGGGACTTAACAGAGTAGTGTCAGCATTGAGAGTTATTGCACCGGAGCTTCCATTTGAAATAAAGACGATAGAACTGACAGGGCAGCAGGAACATTTATCAGTCAAGGGCTATGAGATTGATGCATTCCGTGTAAACCACGCAGTTACCTGTTATGGATACTCAATTAATATTCCGAGAATAGGCAAATTCAATGCTGATAAGGCGAAAGAGCTGGGTATTCCGTGCAGGGTCTGGAATAAGTTACAGCATGGTGAAGAAGTTACTATGGAAGGGGTTACATATACTCCGGATATGGTTATGGGAGCACCAAGAAAGGGTATTAAGCTTACTTACTGTACTGATACAAGACCTGTGCAGTCAATAGTAGATAATGCAGCAGGTTCAGATTTATTCATATGTGAAGGTATGTATGGAGAAAAAGATAAAGAGGCAAAGGCTAGGGAATATAAGCATATGACATTTTATGAGGCGGCAGATATAGCAAGGAAAGCAGAAGTTAAGGAAATGTGGCTTACACACTATAGTCCATCGCTTGTCCGTCCGTCAGATTATGTAAAGAATATCAAGTCTGTATATTCAAATGTATGTGCGGCTAAAGATGGACAGAGCGTGACACTTACGTTTGAAGATGAGGAGTAGCCTATGAAAAAACATTTAAGATGGATAATTGCGATTATTGTATTAGCGGTTATGGGTGTTGCGTACTATTATTATCTTGCCAATAAACCAGCAGATAAGGATGCAACAGAGTCTGTTGCAGATAGTAATAGTGAGTTGTCATATCTTGTATCCAGAAATATTGAAGATAACTATCCAGAGTCAGTAAGAGATGTTGTAAAATTGTATGCAAGAATAACAAAAGCTTATTATGAGTCTGATGTGTCAGAAGAGAATATAGAAAAGCTTGGCAGACAGGCACGCATATTATTTGATGACGAATTAAAGAATACCCAGACAGAAGATGAATTTTTAAGTGCTTTAAAAGAAGATATAAGCATTTACAGAAATAATAATGCCAAAATAAGCAGTTTTAATATACAGACGGCTAATAATACCAGATATACCAAATTTAACAACAGAGAGTATGCTTCTATAGAGCTTGTATACTATATTCGTGAAGGCACACAGCTAAGAACATCAGGCACTAAATTCACGCTTAGAAGAGATAACTCAGGTAAATGGAAGATACTTTACTGGGAATTAGTGGACTCAGTGGATTTAAGCTGATTTTAGTTAGACTTTAATGGATTAAGCTTGAAATTAATAAATTAGGTATAATCTTAATGGATTGAGTATGATTTTAATATATTTAAGTTCAATTTTAATGGTTATAAGCAGAATTTTGGACGATTCAATTATTGATTAATCAATATATAGAAGGTATTTTTGGGCAGATGAGAGGTAATTCAATGAAAAATGAGAAAGATGTACTGATACTGGCAATAGAGAGTTCTTGTGATGAAACTGCAGCTGCAGTAGTAAAGAACGGAAGAACAGTATTATCAAATGTAATAAATACTCAGATAGCAATTCATACTGAATATGGTGGAGTTGTGCCTGAAATAGCATCAAGAAAGCATATAGAGAATATTAATCCGGTAATACGAGAAGCTCTTAAAGAAGCAGATGTCACATTAGATGACATAACAGCTATAGGAGTAACATATGGACCAGGGCTTGTTGGTGCTTTACTTGTAGGTGTGGCAGAAGCTAAAGCTATAGCATTTGCAACAGACAAGCCATTGGTAGGAGTTCATCATATAGAAGGACATATTGCGGCTAATTATATAGAGAATAAAGAGCTTAAACCACCATTTGTTGCACTTGTAGTATCAGGTGGACATACACACCTTGTAAAGGTTGTTGATTATGGCAGATATGAGATAATAGGAAGAACAAGAGATGATGCGGCAGGAGAAGCATTTGACAAGGTTGCAAGAGCAATAGGGCTTGGATATCCTGGCGGACCAAAGATTGATAAAATAGCTAAAGAGGGCAATCCTGATGCTATAGTATTCCCAAGAGCACATGTTGATGATGCACCGTATGATTTTTCGTTCAGTGGAATTAAATCGTCAGTGTTAAATTACATTAATTCAGCGGAGATGAAAGGTGAGACAATTAACAGGGCAGATGTGGCGGCTTCATTCCAGAAAGCTGTTGTAGAAGCACTTGTAACAAGAGCAATCAGTCTTGCTAAAGAAACAGGAATGAACCAGCTTGCAGTAGCAGGAGGAGTTGCGTCTAATTCTGCACTTAGAAAAGCATTATCAGAAGAGTGCGATAAGAACAATATCAAGTTCTATTCACCATCACCAATATTATGTACGGATAACGCAGCTATGATTGGTTGTGCAGCTTATTATGAGTATATGGCAGGTACAAGACATGGATATGACCTTAATGCAGTACCTAACCTTAAATTAGGAGAACGAATATGAATTGCGCTATAGTTCTTGCTGGTGGTAAGGGAACCAGAATGAATAGTGAGATACCAAAGCAGTTCCTTGTGGTTGGTGGAAAGCCTTTGATAAGCTACAGCCTTGATGTATTTGAGAAAAGTCCGTTTATAGATGCTATAATAATTGTCACATCCCAAGACTATACAGGTTATATGAAAGCCCTTGTTAAAGAAAATGGCTATAAAAAGATAGCAGGTATAGCCTTGGGCGGCAAAGAACGCTACGACTCTGTACATTCAGGACTTGAGCTTATACAAACACTGATGAGCAGTGGGGCTGGGCAGTTATCAAGGGATGAAGAATGGTTATCAGGCGAGGACTATATATTTATCCACGATGGGGCAAGACCCTGCGTAACTGCACAGATAATATATAATTGTATGCAGGATGTAATGGAATATAAAGCGTGTGTGGCAGCAGTACCGGTAAAAGATACAATAAAGGTGGCTGATAAAGCTGGAATGTCTGTTAATACACCAGATAGGAGCACACTGTGGCAGATACAGACACCACAGGTGTTTGAAGCTGGCCTTATAAAAGAAGCATACGAAAGGCTGTATAATGATACGACAGCAGGCAACATAACAGATGATGCTATGGTTGTGGAGCACTATATGGATAGGACTGTGAAAATGACAATGGCAGACTATAAGAATATAAAAGTAACAACGCCAGAAGATATGGACATAGCAAGGATATTTTTAAAGGCATAGGCAAATTACCTGTGCCAGACAATATGTAGTGATATGGTAATATGTAGTGGTATAGTATTATGTATTGATTATTATGTGTTATATATTAATTATAATATATAGATTTATATTGTTTCACCAGCCTGCCTTCAGGATTTGTCTTAAGGTGTTTAGCAGATATATAGATTTATATTATTTTTATCAGTCTTTTTGCATTGGTATCTCTGAAAACAGATTGGAAAGCTGAAATGGAAATATTGGTCTGAAACCCAGTGAAATAGCCACTTTTGAAGCTTGTAAAATGGTATTGAAGATGAAAAACATAAAAAAGTTTAAAAAAGTTTGAAAAATGTGTTGACAAAACATAATACGAATGATAATATAACTAAGTCGTCAGCGAGACGAACAAAACACAGATGAATATGTGGAATATGGAGAGGTACCGAAGTGGTCATAACGGGGCGGTCTTGAAAACCGTTTGTCTTCACGGGCGCATGGGTTCGAATCCCATCCTCTCCGCTGAAAACCATCTATCATAACTTAGATGGTTTTTTTATGCCAAAGCTTGCAGGTAACTGCTGGTGATGGAACGGATAACATAATTGATTATATATTGAAGGCATCTGATACAATGTGAGTACACATTAGTACAATACCAACAATATAGAAACTAAAGTTAAAAAGTTTAAAAAACTTGTTGACAAACATCAAACAAAATGTTATTCTATCATAGCTGTCAGCGAGAAACGCTGGTTGCTAACAGATAAGAAGCAAACGCTTCTTGATAATGAACTTTGATAACTGAACAGAAAGACAACCTTGAAAATTCTTTTTAGAATTTCGAGATGAGTACAGAATTCATTAGAATTAAGTATACATCTTTTGTGAACATCATTCAAGCAATTGAATGAATCCTTAAACACAGTATAAGGAAACTATTATTAAGCTAGTTAGTTTGTAACTGACAAGGCAAACTTTTTATGAGAGTTTGATCCTGGCTCAGGATGAACGCTGGCGGCGTGCTTAACACATGCAAGTCGAACGAAGCATTTAAGACAGATTACTTCGGTTTGAAGTCTTTTATGACTGAGTGGCGGACGGGTGAGTAACGCGTGGGTAACCTGCCTCATACAGGGGGATAGCAGCTGG
>FONU01000017.1 GCA_900112995.1 [Lactobacillus] rogosae
GCAAAGTTACTTGATAAAGTGGCAGGCAACGACTAAATAAAACTTTCCCTTATTTCCCTTACGATTATCTCATAAGGGCAAAAATAAGGGAAAATACATATCATTTCACTAATGAATGGGCTGAAAAGCCTGTAAAATAGGGAAAGTTAGAAAGATATTTCAGCAAACTTGAATTTGTCCGCTCCTTTATATAAAATAATTCCATTTTTCAGAACTACTAACTATTTTTCTTATCTAAATGACATTGATTATCTAATTAACTACTTTATTTTCTGTCTAAAATATCCATAAATTCGTCACCTGTAATTGTTTCCTTCTCATACAGGTACATAGCCAGTTCGTCCAGTTTTTCCCTGTTTTCAGCAAGGATTTTTCTTGCTTTTTCATGCTCTGCTTTTACGAGCTGCACGACTTTTTCATCAATTTCCTTCTGTGTATCTGCAGAACAGGAAAGAGACGTATCGCCGCCAAGATACTGGTTGGTCACGTTTTCCATTGCCACCATGTCGA
Organism: [Lactobacillus] rogosae; assembly: GCA_900112995.1. Classification (GTDB taxonomy): domain Bacteria; phylum Bacillota; class Clostridia; order Lachnospirales; family Lachnospiraceae; genus Lachnospira; species Lachnospira rogosae. The sequence goes on from FONU01000017.1 coordinate 511, forward strand.
ATTCATCTGTCATGCCGTAGCGGGTGATCATCGCTCTTGCAATTTTTGTTGCCTGTTCGATATCATTGGAGGCTCCGGTCGTGATCTCACCAAATACGATCTCCTCTGCTGCACGTCCGCCTGTAAATGTAGCAATCTTATTCTCAAGTTCTTTTTTCGTCATCAGATATTTATCACCCTGCTCAACCTGCATAGTGTAGCCGAGTGCACCTGAGGTACGCGGGATGATCGTAATCTTCTGGACCGGTGCTGAATGACTCTGTAATGCAGCTACCAGAGCGTGTCCGATCTCATGATATGCAACAACCTTCTTCTCTTGATCTGAAAGTACCGCATTCTTCTTCTGATATCCTGCAATAACCACTTCTATACTTTCTTCGAGATCAGATTCATTTACAACGGTCCTTCCACTACGGACAGCACGTAATGCTGCTTCATTTATAATATTGGCAAGCTCCGCACCGGATGCACCCGATGCCATACGTGCAATCGTATGCAGGTCAACATCATCAGATGCTTTTATCTTCTTTGCATGAACCTTTAAAATTGCTTCACGGCCTGCAAGATCCGGCAGTTCAACCGGCACACGTCTGTCAAAACGTCCCGGACGTGTAAGTGCCGGATCTAACGACTCCGGACGGTTCGTTGCAGCAAGAATGATGACACCATTATTTCCTTCAAATCCATCCATCTCTGTAAGAAGCTGATTTAAGGTCTGCTCCCTCTCATCATTTCCGCCAATTTGTCCGTCACGCTTTTTACCAATGGCATCAATTTCATCAATAAACACGATACATGGTGCCTTTTCCTTTGCCTGTCTGAAAAGATCTCGAACCTTGGAAGCTCCCATACCGACAAACATCTCTACGAATTCTGATCCGGACATTGAGAAAAATGGTACATTTGATTCACCTGCAACTGCTTTTGCAAGCATTGTTTTGCCGGTTCCCGGAGGTCCTACAAGAAGGACACCTTTTGGCATAGACGCACCTACATCGGTATACTTCTTCGGATTGTGAAGATAATCAACGATCTCTGAAAGGTTTTCTTTCGCCTCATCTTCTCCTGCAACGTCTGAAAAACGGATTCCCTCACTGGATTGCACATAAATCTTCGCATTGCTTTTTCCCATTCCAAAAGCCATCGAATTTTTTCCTCCGGCATGCTCCATCAGTTTCTTCGCCATATAATTTCCCAGTGCGATAAAAAGGATCAATGGCAAAACCCCGGTCAGCAGGAAGCTGATGATCGGTGACATCTGCTTATCGATATCTTTTGCGAATACTGCTCCACATTCATATAGCCTGTCCGTCAGGTTCGGATCGTTCATCAGACCTGTTTTATAAATATTTTTTTGATCTTTATCTGTAAAGATGATCTGATTGTCATTAACTTCTACTTCACCGATATTCTTCTTCTCGATCATGCTCATAAAAGTTCCATAATCCGTTTCCTTTACCTGATGCTCCATAAGGATTGGTGTGACAACCAGATTAAATACGATCAGCACTATTAACACAATCCCATAATAATATGCCAGTGGTTTTTTCGGTGTTTTAACTTCTTTCATGGTCTTTCCTCCTGTTGTTCTGCGTTATGCTTTCTCCGTGCATTTTCGTATTATTTATTCTGCCATCTGACTTCGCCCTTGGACAGAAGCGGATAACAGATCAGCTGATCTGAATCCAGATTTTCCGCATGCATGTCAACCGCTGTGATCTGATGATTATCATAAGTCGTATAATAATAAATACCTTTTGCTGTATTACAACAGGACGTGTATATCGTGATCTCATATTTGCCTTCTGTCACCTCACAGCATCCACGCTGCTGATCTACGGATCCTAAGATATGGAAGAACTGGCTTACACTCTCATCCTCTTCTTCACCGGAGATCGAATTTAATTTTGTAAAGGCAACTTTCACAAATCTTGACTGGCTGGAAAGATCTCCAGGTATTCCCATTCCACCCATTCCTCTGCTATATGCATCAAGCTGTAATACTCCTGCAAAAGTACTCTCCGGCTGTTTTCTGGATACTCCGGCATAATTATTCAGTGCAAACATCTGACCCGGGAATGGTGGATTATTGGTAAGCACTCCTACCTGATTATCATATACATGCAGCCCATCTTTCATAGACTCAACAACGATACAAGAGTCTTTGTCTGCAATGATCCAGTGAAGCTGTGCTGTCGGCAGCTGTTCACTGAATGCTGTACCTGTCAGTCTCATTGCTGCCAGCTTCTCTCTCGCCTCTGCTACAGTAGCACACTGTGTAAGGATCCATGGGATGAACTCGAACTGTGCCACCTGGCTGACTTCTGTTTCATCTTCCGGCAAAGCCTCTTCATATGCCGCATTTCCGACAAAATTAAGACCTGCCATTCCAAGGCCTTTTTCATTAACAGCATCATAATAAAGCGGATAACCTTCTGCAACAAATGCCATTCCGATCAAAGCATAATGGCTTTTTATCTTCCCGGCAAACCGGAAATCAAATTCGTAATTTCTTGGCGTTATCGTGATCTGTTCCCCATAGGAAAATTCATAATCAAGCGTTCTGCCCATATAAAAATCTTTTGTTTTGTAAGTTGCTGCTGTACACATATCGAACACCTCTTCTTTCTGCTATAATAGTCCTGCAAACAATCTCATAAACAACTGTCCGATCCGTAAATATGCACTCCGTCCTGTGCGGTACTTTTCGGTCACTTCCCTGCATTCATTTATTGTTGCTCCAAGATCATCTCTTATATCCAAAACTGTCTGACTACCATTATACTGCATTATAAGGCAGATAAGTAATCTGTCTTTTTGTCATAAAAAACCTTATCTAAATGACATTGAATGATTTATTTTCTATCTAAAATTTTATTAAACCGACTAAAGACTCCATAGTTTGTGTGTTTGACTTACTGTTTATATCTATCTTCTCCTAAATATTTTTCTAGTCATTGCAATATAAAATTGCTTATACCGTCTCTCCCTTAAGAGTCCTGGTATTCTGGATAATATACAGAGCGACCGATATGACCATCATTATAGCGCACAAACCCATCAACAGATCTGATACCATCGGTGTAATTTGGAACCATATAATATGAACCGCTGCAGTTCCATATAATAAAAAGGTTACTATCTTTCCATGCCAGTCTGCACCATGTACTTTTCCTGTCTTTCGTATCACAAGACATCCACTGACTACCATATACAGTTCCTTACCTGCCATTATTACGATTAAAAGAAGCATATGCGGAAAACGAGTAAACAGACAGATTAACATCGCTGCCTGTGTCAGCTTATCAGCCACCGGATCAAGTATTTTTCCTAAATTACTAATCCTATGGAATCTTCTTGCGATATATCCATCAGCAAGATCCGTAAGACCAGACAGCAATAAGATTTCACCAGCTAACAGAGGATTTTTCTTTACACAATAACTCCATATAATTACCGGAATCAGACAAAGCCGAAAAAAAGAAAGAAGATTAGGAACCGTAATAATTCTATTCAAATTTTCTTCCTGATTCACTTCACTCTGCATGTACGATCACATCACTTTCCTTTTTTTTAGACATAAACCAATAAAATATAACACAAAATGCTAAAGCAAACACAACACCAAAAACATTTTGAATCACTCTAAGACTAACCGCTCCTTGTAGTCCATAAGTCTCTGCAGCAATGGCTAAAGCACCAAATGTGTTAAATACTGCCTGCCAGCCATATTGTGCTGAAAATCCTACACCGATTCCTCCAAGAATTCCTATATATGCATAGATTGACGAAGGAAGCAGAAAATATAACACTGTAAAACATATAACACCTGCAATATTTCCGACAATCCTTTTACGGACTCTGTAGTGCATATCTTCCATAAATGGCAAAATCGCGGACATGGCTGCAATACCAGCCCACATTGCACGTGGCATATTACAAAGTTCTGCAATGCAAAGGACAATCGGCACGCATAAAATCTGACATATCTGCCATTTTGTTCTGGAAGAAGTGATATCAAATTCTTGTATCAGATCTTTCAGATTTCTTTTATAAGTTCTGTTTTTATGATTTCGATAAAATACGAAGCAGGTAAGTGCTGCACCTAAAGCCATTCCGACTAATCGCATCTGATAGCTTTTTCCCGTAACATCATAACCATATAGCAGTAGATACCCAAGAACCAATGTAGATTGATTAAACATGAATGGATTATGGCATCCGAACAGAATCAACACAGCCAGTGCCGCAATATTTAACAGCATTCCCAATACCGGTGAAAACTGATTTGCTAAATGCGGACATACAGTCATAATTACAAAGAACAAAGCCAAAAGCATCGTAGATTGTCCGGTGTGGATCCCCAGATCCGCATTCCGAAATACCATAAGGCATAATAAAACTACTACACCCACAATACTATTCTCATTTCCAAATAAGATACTGAAAATAGTAACAAATAAAAAACAAAATGCCATTGTAACAGCTATCTTTACCAAATATACCAGTATATGATATGATTTTTCTTTCGCTGTTTCACTCTTTTTCAACAGATTTTTAGAACCTGCCTGATTTAACTGCAATTCCTGATAAAATGTCATGTAATTCCTCCTCTATCTGTTTTTCTTAAACTTATATGGCCTCATCTTTCTGTATTGGAAGCTCTACAACAAATCTGCATCCACCATATTCACGTTTTTCTGCTTTGATTGTTCCTCCGGCACTATCTACAATCCGTTTTACAAGTGCAAGACCTAGGCCATTTCCTTCTGCTTTATGAGATCCATCTACCTGATAGAACTTGTCAAATATTCTGGATTTTACATCATCCTCTATTCCTGGTCCTTCATCTTCCAGAATGAACTTAACAGAATCCTGTTCTTGTTTCAGAAACATCGTAATTGTCCCCTTTGAAGGGCTGAACTTAATCGCATTATCCAAAAGATTTATCCAGATATGCATAAAAAGTCCTTCATTCCCAGTATATTTAACTTCCTCCAATTCTACCTGAAAACCAATTTCTTTTTCTGTCCATTTTGTCTCCAGGGAAAGAAATGCCTGACGGATCTGTTCATCCAAACGATATTCTGTTTTTTTCATTGGTATGTTCTGATTCTCTAACTTGGATAACAGCAAAATATTTCCAACCAATCCGGAAAGCCTTTGGGTATTAAACAGGATTTTTTCTACATATTCCTCTTGCTCCTGAGACAGTTCTTCTCCCTGAAGAAGCATTGTATACCCTTCAATGGCATTAATCGGGGTCTTAAACTCATGAGAAACATTAGATACAAAATCCATCTGCAGCACCTCTGTTGCACGAAGCTCTTTTGTCATCACATTAAAACTCTGATAAGATTCTCCAACTTCTGCTATACGGCTGTTCGTTTCCAAATGCTGTTCAAAATCTCCCCGAGAAACTTCCTTCATTGCTTTACTAAGTCTGGTAATTGGTTCCAGTAACTTTGCATTAATAAAGGAAGTGATCAGCCCTGCAATCAATGTATTGAAAATCAAAAGCCAGCCAAGCACAGGTATACTGCCCGGCAGATTAAAAAAATGATTTAAAATAGCAAATAATAAAGCAGATATAACTGTTGAAAATACAAGTGCCAGCCAGATTGCACCAGTCAGACAGGATCGGATCCGCAATCCTTTTTCTTTCTTTTGTTCCATTATTTTTTCACCACCTTGTATCCAATTCCACGCATTGTTACGATTTCAAAATCAGGGTTATCTTTAAAACGCTCTCTGATTCTTCCTATATGTACCTCTATCGTATGTGGGTCTGCCTCCGTCTCGTATCCCCATACTTCATCCATCAACTGTTGTTTTGTAAATGTTCTGTCTAGCGAAGCTGCAAGCTTATATAAAAGCAGGAATTCTTTTTTAGGCAAAACAAGACTTTCCTTATCAGTTGTAACCGTCATTGCATCATAATCAAACTCTGTTGAACCGATCACAATTTTGTGTTCATTCAGTATCTGTGCACGGCGAAGCAGTGCTCCGACTCTTAAAACCATTTCATTCACATTTACCGGTTTTACCATATAATCGTCACTTCCCGAAAGAAATCCCTGGCGCATATCATCAAAGGAACCTTTCGCAGTGATCATAAGCACTGGTATCTGATATCCTGCTGAACGAAGTTCTGACACCAGTTCATAGCCATCCATAACCGGCATCATAATATCAGAAATGATCAGATCAATATATTCCTTATCCAATACTTCCAATGCCTGTGCTCCATCCGATGCACTTCTGACTTGATATCCATTCTTCTCAAGCACTTTTTGGAATAGCTGGCTTAATTCTTTATCATCTTCTACAATCAATATTTGAAACACGTTTTCCTTCCTCCTTATTAAAACAGATACCTTGCCCATCCAAGCAGATGCTGTACCAAAAATATTTTTCTCTGACGTTTCTTTGTTAATTCGATTGGCTCTACATGATATGGATCACGATAGGTTCCATCTTCCAATACCTGGCGGGACACTCTTTCATATTCCATCATGCCCTCTTCCAACTGTTTATTAATATCTTTACTGCGAATTACAAGCATCAGTTCCGTATCCAGATATGCACTTCTCATGTCCATATTAAAGGAACCGATTACAGACAGATCATCGTCAATCAGAATACTTTTTCCGTGGTATGAATAACCGCCTTCATATTCCCAGATATTAATTCCTGTACTTAAGATTCTATTTCTGTTTTTCGCATAATCGGCAGCCCCAAATGGATTCCCATTATTCGCAACTGAATTTGTCATGATAGAAAAATCTGAAACGTTCTCTGCAATCTCCTCCCATGTATTATACATCATATCATTACAGATAATATATGGCGTGTGGATCTTCACACGATTTTTTGCATTTTTCATCAATTCTCCCAACTGATACCACACTACTGGTTCTTTGGAACCTGTGTGAATAGGATTTGACACTAATGCAATCTTTTCTGTCTCAAAAGTTTCGTCCGTGTAATCGGTATCGCAGATTCTTTCCTTATTCTCTTCAAAATATTTCTGATAGCCGTTCTGCAGCTCTAAAACTGCGTTCTTTACAGATTTTCTATTTGCCAGTTTTTTATTGTCATGAAAATAACCACTGTCTTCTTGTTCCCATATCGTTTCAAAATACTCTAACAACTGGTTAACTGAATTTTCTTTCTCAGGTTCATCGCAAACCACTAACACGTCTCTGTCATAGTTCTTATGTCCCGGAAAATCACCCAAGAAATAATTGTATGTATTTCTTCCCCCAAGAATATATCTCTTTCCATCTGCAATCAAATATTTATCATGCATTCTACCCATCATCTTCCATGGTTTCAACGGATTGGCCTTATTATACAGTTTAATTTCAACATTCTCATGGGAAGATAATCCATAGAAATACGGATTTCCTTCCATATCAATCCAGCTCTCCATTCCATCTACTAACAGACGAATATGTACACCTCTGTCTGCCGCATCATGCAGTGCTCCTAAAATCAATTTTCCACTTTCATCGGATTGAAATGCAAAAGTAGAAAGAATAATTTCCTTTTTTGCATTCTTGATCAAACGCACTCTTTGTAAAAGCGCTTCTGGATTCTTTTCTATGATTACTGCCCGTTCTGTATTTTCACTGCATTCGTTCCATGACCCATTTTTTGTTTCTTTTTTGGTTGTATTGGACACTTCCGGCTGCTTTTTATATGCAATGCAGATTCCGATCAATTCATAAAAAGCCACACATAAAAAAATTGCCAGTATAACAAGAAGGATTTTACATATTTTATACTTTTTCATTGTACATCACCTGATTCCTTTTTATTTCATACTTATACAATACAAAGTCAATCTCAATTTAACCTCAACAAAATTTATTTTTCATAAAAAAATATGACAGGCTTCTTTTTAAAGAAACAGTCATATTTTTGTTCTAATATATGAAGGAGCTTTTCTTACTCCGTTTTATTAATCACTATTTTATTTCTTCCATAAGCTGTCGGATTTTTCTCAATGTACACCGTGTAACTGCCAGGTCATCTTCTTGTATATTCGATATGATTTTTTCATAAGCTTCTATCATTTTTTCTTTCTGACAATTACTTAATTCAATTGCCTTGTTCGTCAAAACAAGGTACGTTCTTTCTTTTTTCTCATCTAATTTCCAGATAATATATCCTTTATTTTCAAGACTTTTTACCATCTTAGATGTTTCTGGAATCGATAATTTCATGTATTCTGCCACTTCTGAAAGATATACTCCTTCATGACAGTCTGATTTTTCAACACATTCCTTTATACTATAAAGGAACAAATAATCTGTTCTTTCGACAAATTCAAATATGCTTTCAACATTGATGCTCTTTAAAAAAAACTCCTCTGCACTGGTTCCTGCTCCCATATTATCGTTCCTCTCTTTCTATATATTCTTTTTTGCTGACTAGACTCTTATATGCCGGGCGAATGATCTTATCTGTAGTTATCAATTCTTCCAGGCGATGTGCACTCCAACCAGCAATTCTTGCTATCGCAAATAATGGCGTGTACAATTCTCTTGGAATATTCAACATGTCATACACAAAACCACTATAGAAATCTATATTAGGACTTACTCCTTTGAATATCTGACGCTGCTTTGCAATCAACTTAGGTGCAATCTTCTCAATATTGTTATAAAGGGTCATATCTTTCTCACGTCCTTTATCCCTTGCGAGTTGTTCTACAAAGCCTTTGAACACCATTTCTCTCGGATCGGAAATAGAATATACAGCATGTCCCATTCCATAAATAAGTCCTTTCTGATCAAACGCCTCTTTCTTCAAAATCTTACTCAGATATGATGCAATTTCCTCTTCGTCTTCATAATCTTTCACATGACTTTTAATATCATCCATCATATTCATTACCATCAGATTTGCACCGCCATGTTTTTTTCCTTTTAAGGATGACATTGCTGCTGAAATAACAGAATAAGTATCTGAACCTGAAGATGTTACTACCCGTGTAGTGAATGTAGAATTGTTACCACCACCATGTTCCATATGTAACAATAATGCTATATCCAGTACTCTTGCTTCCAGTTCTGTGAATTTTGTATCTGGTCTTAATAGGCGCAGGAAATTTTCAGCAATAGATAAATCTTTTTCAGGTCTATGAATATACATACTTTCGTTTTTTTCATAATGACAATAAGCATGGTATGCATATACTGCTAACATAGGAAATACTGCGATCAACTGCATACTCTGCCTTAGCACATTCGGAATTTCAAGACTTTCTTTCTCCTTATCGTAAGAGCCCAATGTAAGAATACTTCGAGTCATAGAACCCATAATATCTGATGTAGGTGCTTTCATAATGACATCTCTGGTAAAGTTAGTCGGTAGTTCCATACAATCAGATAGTCTTCCCTGAAATTCCATTAACTGTGTATCAGTTGGCAATTCTCCGAATAAAAGAAGATATGCTCCTTCTTCAAAGACAAACCTTTTTCCTTTACTTCCTGTTACTAAATCTTTTATATTATAACCACGATAAGATAACTCGCCATCACATGGACTCTTTACTCCATCATGATATTCAAAAGCTTTTATATCAGAAATATTTGTAAGCCCCGTCAACACACCTTGGCCTTTTTCATCTCGTAAGCCTCTTTTTACACCATACTCTGAATACAGATTCTTACTAATGCTATCATTTTGTTCACAAAAAATTGCTTGCCGTTTCATATAATTTTCCAAATTGCTCATTTGAATCGCTCCTTTCATTCTGTTACGAACTTACATACTATACTCAGATATTCTTGTTTCCAGAGCATTCAGCATTGTCTGTTCTTATTCTTATTCATTAGCAATACAATACAATGGAAAACTCAATTTAACCTCAACAAGGTTTGTTTTTTCATCCATGCAAAATCTTCTTTGTACAACAGACTGTTAGATATAGCAAAAACGGCCTTTCAAAAACAGTTAACTTCTAAATCAACTGTTTTTTGAAAGGTCGTTTCATCAGATTCTTATAGCAATCCAGCAAATAATCTCATAAATAATTGTCCCAGTCGCAAATATGCACTTCGTCCGGTTTGATATTGGTCTGTCACATCACGACATTCTCCCATCGTTCTTATCAGATCATTTTTTATATCCACAACTGCCTGACAATCTGCCATAAAACAGCCGTTTTCAAAATGGTGATATAAACTTCGATAATCCAGATTAATTGTTCCACAAGTTGCCATACAGTCATCTGCCACACTCATTTTTGCATGACAGAAACCAGGAGTCCACTCATAAACACGAACACCATGTTTAACTAATCCATGATAAAAAGAACGAGTTATATTATAAATGAATTTTTTATCAGGGATACCAGGTGTGATAATTCTTACGTCTACCCCTCGCTTAGCAGCCAGACATAACGCATGCGTCATTTCATCTGTTATGATTAGATACGGAGTCATAAACCAACAATATTTTTCAGCTTTATTTATCATACTGATATAAACTTCTTCTCCTACTTGTTCATTATCCACAGGGCTGTCTGCATAAGGTTGAACAAACCCAGTTTGCTGTGCCGCATAATCATAGTGGAAAAGGTATTTACTAAAATCAGGATCATTAGCATCCTTAGCACTTACTGCATTCCACATTTCCAAAAATGTCACCGTAAGCGACTGAACAGCATCTCCTTCTAAACGAATACCTGTATCTTTCCACTGTCCATACGGGTGTGTGTAATTAAAATATTCGTTTGCTAGATTATATCCACCTGTAAATCCGACTTTTCCATCAATAACTGTTATTTTTCTATGATCACGATTGTTCAAAAACAGATTTAAACCTGGCATAAACGGATTGAATACACGGCAATGAATTCCTATTGCCTCCATCTTTTTCACAAAATCTGTGTTAATAAAGCCTATAGAACCCATATCATCGTAGAGTACTCTAACTTCCACACCTGCTTTTACTCGCTCTTCCAGAACATCTTGAATCTTATGCCATGCTTCAGCGTCTTCTATCGCATGATATTCCATAAAGATAAACTTCTGTGCTTTCTCCAAATCCTTAAGCTGTGCCTCTAATCCTTTCACTGCTTCATCAAAATACACAATATCCGTATTCTGATAGATTGGATACTGCGAATTTCTTTGTATGTAACTTGCTATATTTCCTGCTTTCGGAATTGTTTCTTTTATTCTGCTCAAACACTCCTGACTGTCCGGAAGCATTGGTAACAATTTGCTATCAATTTCTGCATATCGCTCACGCATTTTATGTGTGCCACCATTCAAACCAATCAGCAAATACAGGCCTACACCCATAATTGGGAAAATTAGAATTAAGATGACCCAAGGCATTTTCATAGAGGATGTCTTATTTGATGCGTACAATCCCAAAACCAAGATCCCACTCAAAATCCTTGTAAATAAATTTATGATTTCTGCATATTCATTCAAGCGTGTTACGATAGTAATAATAAAAATCACTTCCAGAAGAATGCAGATTATGGAAAAACACAGCCGTTTTACCCCATTTTTTGTTTTTGCTTTGCCCTCTAAAGTATCTTGTTTCATATATATTCCACCTTCCTACTTGCTCAGTTTTCTCCCTAAATTTCGTAGAACATACCAATTTTGTCTTTTATTCTCTGCATTTCATTATCTGCTTCAATGATAGCTCTTGCAGAATGAAGTAATTCTTCACTTATCTCATCATAGCCAGGCATTTCTTCAATTCCTTTTTTATAGCGAAGTTGATGTTCCAATGTTGCCCAGAAATCCATACCATTGGTTCGAATCTGTAATTCTACACGCATAGGTGTTTTACCCTTAGCAAAAAATACTGGTATTTCAACAATCATATGATAGCTTCGATAACCATTCGATTTTGGATTTTTTATATAATCTTTTATTTCAATAACTTTAATATCATCCTGTTGGGTAATCAAATCTGATATCATATAAATATCGTCAATAAACGCACAAACTATTCTAACGCCTGCTACATCATTGAGATATGTCTGTATATTTTCTGTTGTAAACTCATATCCCATCTTCTGCAGTTTATCGTAAATACTATTGGGCTGCTTAATTCTTGTTTTTATAAAAGAAATAGGATTTCGATTGTTCTCAACTGAAAATTCATCATCCAAAACCTCAAGTTTAGTTTGTATCTCCCGAATAGCACAACGATACATCATCATTAAATTATAAAATTTTGTAGCATTATTTAAAAACTGTAGTGATTCCGGACTGTTCATCCTGAGTTTTTTTACTTCATCTTTTGTCATGGAACTTTCCTTTCTACCTCATCCCTGATTTCAAAACATTATTTATTTTGATAGTTGATTCGTTCTCCTTGAATTACTGGATAACAAATCATTTTATCACTATCCAGATTTTCTATATGCATATCTACTGCACTGATCTGATGTTTTTCATAAGTATTGTAATAATACCATCCTTATGGCAGACAGTGGTTACGAAAGTTTTAATACCTTTGCACACCTGATCCGGAAGGGAATGTATTTCGTTATCCGCATGAAGGATATCAACAGTAATGGTATCCTTTCCTCTTATGATTTGCCTGACAGCGAATTTGATACTCATATAAGGACAACACTTACCAGACGCCATACGAAAGAAACACTGGGGAATCCTAACACCTATACCATACTTCAGCCTTCTACCGATTTTGATTTTCTTGATGAAAACTGCATGTATTACGATATTGAATTCCGTATTGTACGTGTTCGCCTTGATAATGGAACCTATATCTGTATTGCCACCAATCTTTCAGAAGAACTTCCTCTGGAAGAAATCAATAAACTTTACCGGATGCGCTGGAGCGAGGAAACAAGCTTCCGTGAACTCAAATACACCATCGGTCTGATCAACTGGCACAGCAGCAAATATGATGGAATCCTTCAGGAAATCAATGCCCATATGATTCTGTATAATTTCTGTGAATTAGTGACTTCTCACGCTATGGTAAAAAAATCTAAAAATACCAAACACATCTATAAAATTAATTTCGCCATCGCAGTAAACATATGCAGGGCGTATCTCAAACACGGTGGTAACGAAACAGAGACCATGCTTCTCATACAAAAGTATCTGACACCTGTCAGGTACAATCGAAAATATCCTATTCACCTCCGTCCAAAGAGAAATAGGGATTTCATGTATCGGGTTGCATAAATCTCGTTACCATTATACTGCATTATGAGGCAGATATGCAATCTGTCTTTTTGTCATACACAAAAAAATGATTTGAACTCATCATACACCTGCTTTCTACGCATTAGTGCACCAAAAAAATACAGCATTTCTTAACTGAACAGTATTTTCAATGCATGAACGCATATGATATACTGTTTTCATCATAAAAAACCTTATCTAAATACAGTTCATCACTCTCTGCCTTAACTTTCATAAGACAGTAGAGAACCACTGTACTAATAATGATTACGAACCAAATTAACACTTTGCCCATTCGACCACTCCTCTCAAATAAATAGAGGATCAAACCAGCTGATGGAATATTCCATCTCAAGTGCTAATTTAGTCCTCACTAAATGTTTTAATATAAAATTGTACCTAATCTAAGCACACAGATTCACTCTCAGACTGATTGCGGACATCTGTGATACTGACTTGGATTTTCGGTTTTGATATAACAGCGCTGCCTTATCTACCGCTAAATTGGTATAAAAATAAGGACTAAATTAGGCATAACCCCTTGATTTTACTGGGTTTCATCTAACTTGGTCCTATTATAACTCAAACACCTGTTTCCCATCTAGAAACCGTTCGGCCTGAAACTTTTATCTTTTCGGCAAGCTGTTCCTGTGTAATAACCTTTTCTTTCCTAAGTTCTTTTAAGAAACGTCCAATCTTTTTCTGATCCATACTGTTTCCTCCTTTCATTGACAGAGTAATATTATTCTACTAAACATAACACGACACAAAGCGAGAAAATGCCGTATTTACGCTATTGGACAAACCTGTCTAGTATTATTTATATTGGCTTTAGCCCTAAAAACTTCGATTGATCTAAGTATTCTCAGTTACACCTTCTTGCCCTTCGGACAAGAAGTATCCCTCGCTCAAAGAGCTCGGTCAATACCGATTTTCCCATACATATACTGCCTTTATAGTATAAGAACTGTTATCATGTCTTTTTAAGCACTAAATTTTTAATCCTTCTCTTAAAGTAACCCCATACTTATCCAAAAGAAGTGCTTCAAGCTCTGCCCTTCCTTTTTTACCTAAATTTCTTACCCTCAATAAATCACATCTGGAACAGAGAACCAATTATTTTAACGAATTTATTCCGGAACGCCTGAGTGCATTCTCGACTCTGACACTAAATCCTATCTCATGTAAGGGTACATCTTTCACCTTGAATAATTCATCGGATATCCCGCTAGTTAAAAATGCTTCCTGAATTTTAATAATTATATTCTTCTTTGCATTAATTATTTCCTCATCAAAAGAGTCCGGATATAATGCGCAGTACACAACCCGCACATCATCAACTTCTGTATCATTTTTAAGATCACTGCAGCTCTCTATCTTTTCAATATTTAGCTGGTTCCTTTTTCCTGCACTTGTACTTTTCGTCTCCACAAATCCAAGACAATACTCACCTTCCGGGAATCCCTTTAGTTTTAAGAGTTCCGGCTTAAAATTATACTTTTCATGTGCATCTTTCGTATCCTTTACATATGAACCTCCGTTTTTTGGCTCATCTTTTCCCGGAACAATTCCCTTATAATAATCCATCCATGCAATGTTACAAAACAGTATTCTCAAAAAATAGCCCCCGTTTCCTATCCGTTTAGTTTATACATTATTGCTTCTGAAATATTATACCACATAAACAAATATTTTTTTCTTTTTTGTCGTAATTTGTCAATTAATGTCATTTCAAGTTCTGCTCTTCCTATTTTCATATTAACATAAAAAATAATAACAGTAATTCAAATAGAAACCTCCTGACATAAAAAATCAGCCATTTGATCCTTTTCAAATCCAAACGGCTGACACTCATTTTATTTTTTATTTCATATATTTTTTAAATACACTTATAAACTTAACCGCCTTGTCTATCATCTCATTCATTAATTCACCATAATTTGAATGATCATCAAAATTAAGTCCATAAATCTTATGCATTATTCTTGAAGCCTTCTTATCATCCAGTCTGCGCCACTCCAATGGAAGATTAAGCTTTGCTTCTATTTCTTCCTTTTGCGATTCCAGAGAATCATATAATTCCTTATCATCATTTATGTACAATTCAACAACAACACAGCCTTCTTTATTTACCAGATTAAGAGCAACATGTCCAACACTAGTTCCAATGGCAATATCATACCAGTGATCCGTAGAAGCCTTTCTAATCTTAAATGGCTTTCCCCGCTCCACTATAACATCATTAAACTGCGTCCAGAATTCAAGTCTTTCAGACTGCGATTTATTAAGATCCGAAGAACCCGACTGATTTTTGGCATTTTTAATAAAGCCGTTAGGCTTTTCGACTACCTCAAACATAGGAGCCGGATTAGAATCGCCAATTTTGTATGCATGAACCTCAATAAGAAAGAAGTTAATATTTGTAGATGTATTATTATTAAGCCATTCTACAGCACTTCTGTGTTCTTCTCTCGCTTCCTTTACAATCCATACAATTACATTGGCATCAAGTCCTGACGCATATGTAATAATTTTCCCCAAATGGTCATGGTTTGAAGCTTCCAGCTGGTTTTCAATAATAACCTTTTCACCAGTAACCTCATCTTTTCCCACCAAGTCACATCTGTAAGCACCGACATATACTTCTGTCTCAACCTCTGTTAATGAAAGCCCAATGGCATCATTAAGTAGTTCCAGATTTTCTTTATCTGAAAGCCATTTAGAAAAATCATACTGCTCATGCTCCCAGAGCTTTCTTATATCAACTTCAACAAGTTTTCCCATTTTAGCAATTGCCATGGTTTTTATGCCCCGCTTATTCATTATATATTAATGAATAGCAATGCTTCCCCCATTCTTTAAAATGCTTATTAAATTTAATTTGTTTCGCTAATTCGCATTACACAACTTTATAAAGTATATTCTTTATTATTATGCAATGCCAATTTATTTAAAATAAGCTATTTAGTCGGTTTTTATGCCTGTATCTCACCATCAAATATCATATTCCAGCTCATACGGATATCATACATCAGCCTTGTAAGTGCAATACTATCTTCCGGTGTATAAATAGCACTGGCACTATTTCCTGATGCTATGCATCTGCCTGCTTCACGAATCTCATATTCAAATCCATTTATATCAACCGGGTACTCGATTGTTTCAGGTTCTTTACCATCCACCTCAAGTATCAAGGTCTTTGCGTGTTGAAAATCCGGCAAAAATATACTTCCCTTTGTTCCCTCAATTCTGGCATTACGTTTTAATTCCTCTCCTATTGTCTGGACTGATTCTGCAATACATCCATCATTATATGTCAGTTTGAGACAACTGTAATCATCTGTTCCATTCTCATTAATATGTACTTTTGTGGTTTCTACATTCTGCGGATCACACCCTGTAACAATACGCAAAAATCCCAGATTGTAAATTCCTATATCCAACAGAGCACCTCCACCAAGTGCAGAGTTAAATTTACGCTCTTTTCTGGCACCCGTTGCAACAAATCCATACTGACAGGAAATATGTTTAATTTCTCCTATTGTTCCCTGAAGCAGGATATTACGCAGACGATTATACAATGGCAGAAACCATATCCATAATCCCTCCATAATAAAAAGATGCTTATCCTTTGCCAGCCTGTACAGCTCCTGTGCCTGTTTCTCATTTATTGTAAATGGCTTTTCACAAAGTACATGCTTACCATGCTCAAGACAAAGTCTGCAATTCTCATAATGCAGACTATTCGGTGTTGCTACATAAACAGCCTCAACATCAGGATCATTTACCAATGCTTCATAAGAATCATAATATCGTGGAATATCATACTCCCTGGCAAAAGCTTTTGCACTATCCATGTGCCGTGAGCCTACTGCTGCAAGCTGTTCATTTTCCTTACTCATCTGATTTATAGTTGATGCAAATTTTTTTGCAATATTACCTGTAGCCAGAATTCCCCACTTCATATCATTTTCCTCCTAATAACATAATTGCATTTCACATTCATATCTTGTTAATAATTATATACTATTTTACTACATACACCAACACAAAATAGCAAGTCAAATTCCCAATACTTGATAAAATAAATATGACATAAAATGTCGCTTATCCATTGTCAGACGGATAGGCGACATTTTTGTGTTTATATGAAACTTTTTATTATTTTTATAAGGAGGGCTTACTATGCCAAAAACAAAATTTCAGGAATTCATTTTTACCCTTATCACATCCGGCTGTTAAAACTACATAACCTCCAGACTATTGTCACCATTTTCCAAACCTAGTATTCCCTTTATTGAATTCTCAACCATATCGGACACCGCCTGCTCTGTATAGAATGCCATATGAGGTGAGAGTATTACATTAGGAAAGCTCTTTAAAACTGCCATATTGTCATTATCAAGCTTTTCAGTTTCCTTATTAAGATAGTATAAGCCTGCCTCTCCCTCAAAAGTATCAAGTGCGGCAAATCCTACCTTTCCACTCTTTAATGCAGCTATAAGTGCCTGTGTATCCACTATAAGGCCTCTGGCTGTATTGACTATTATTACTCCATCCTTCATTTTCTTAAATGCTGCCTCATCAATAAGATGTGTATTTTCAGCATTTCCAGGAACGTGTAATGTTATAATATCTGAATTCGTAAGAAGTTCATCAAAGCTTACATACTCTGCATACTTTTTCACTTCTTCATCCTCATAACATGAATATGCTAATATACGGCATCCAAAGCCAGATAAATGCTTAACCACCGTCTTACCTATATTACCCGTTCCTATTATTCCAACTGTTGATGTTGATAATTCTTTTCCGACTTTTCCCTTTAATGAGTAGTCCTGACAATCCGCTTTTTTCATTATCCAAGGCATATTGCGACAGGCCATAAGCATAAGCATAATCGCATAATTCGCAACACTATTTGGTGAATACACTACGTGGGCTGCTCTCATACCTATTGAATGTGCATACTTAATATCAATATGCTCATAACCTATGCTTCTTGTTGATATGTACTTAACTCCCTTCTTATGAAATGCATTAAGTATTTCCGGGTACATGGGATTGGTTATTATTGATATTGCATCATAGCCTTCAGCCAGTTCTACATTATCCATTGAAGGATAATCTGATGTAAAACCATACTCAAATGAATACTGCTCTGCGAATTTCTCAACATATTTCTTCTCATCATATTCCCTAAGGGCATAAAAAAATATTTTCATAATAATCTCCCATTCTTGCGTGTGAAAAATCCTATTTTTCACACTAATCTCCATTTCTGCGTGTTTTTACGCATATCGAATCTGTGTCAGGTGTGCGCATATTTTTGTTGTAAGTAAGTATAGCACCCGTCATTACGAAATGCACTATATTGAAGATAAAAAACATAAAAAAGCTAATAAATAAAGCAAAACTGTACAAATCTAAAACTGCATTTACGCTCTTTACTTATCAATATAAACGTGTTATAATACTTCAAATTTGAATTATTCATTTTTGTAATTTATATTTCACTACAAGGAGGCTGATTCTCTTATGAACTCAGGAATTGAATTCGCACAAAAAATCAATCTTGCATATAACTTTGTATGCAAGCCGCTTTTACATAAGTTTAATCTTCCACAGACAGCTTTCGATATTCTTATGTTTCTTGCAAATAATCCAGAATATACCACTGCAAGAGATATTGTGGAGATAAGAAAAATCAAAGCCAATCTTGTTTCTGTCAATATTGACAGACTTGTGTGCGATGGTTATATCATACGAAAAGAAATCAAAGGTGACCGAAGAAAAACACAGCTTATATGCACATCTGCGGCAGAGAAAATAATTAAAGAAGGTCAGGCTTTACAGAAAGATTTTCTTGAACATCTTTTTGATAATATGGACACTGCCACTAAAGAGGCTTTTTTTACGGGTATGAAACAGATAGAAGATAATCTTGATAAGATACTTGAAGACAACTAGGGTCGGTGTGCACCTGACACCAAACTATTTTTATTAGAATTGTGCACAGAAAAGAGGTAAATACCTCTGCTCCTGCATGAGCAGTCGCATTTTGCTTTGCAAAACAAGGAGGTAAATACCTCTGCCCCTGCATGGGCAGTCGCATTTTGCTTCGCAAAACAAGGAGGTAAATACCTCTGCTCCTGCATGGGCAGTCGCATTTTGCTTCGCAAAACAAGGAGGTATATAAATTATGTCATCATTATTTTTAACTATTATTGTAACTTTTTTTGCAGGTATGGGTGCCGGTCTTGGAACTGGATTTGCCGGCATGAGTGCCGCTGCCGTAATCAGCCCTATGCTTATCACATTTTTAGGAATGGACCCATATATGGCTGTCGGCATCGCACTCTCTTCTGATGTGCTTGCCAGTGCCATATCAGCATATACATATGGAAAAAACAAGAATCTAGATATTAAAAATGGACTTATTATGATGGTCAGTGTTCTTATATTCACTGTTGTAGGAAGTTATGTATCAAGCCTTGTTCCATCAGCTACAATGGGAAACTTCTCTGTATTTATGACTTTCCTTCTTGGAATCAAATTCATCATAAGACCTGTTATGACTACAAAGGAAGCCATGGAGGGTGTATCTGCTAAGAAACGTGCCATTCAGTCAGTTGTGTGCGGCATATTAATTGGCTTTATATGTGGCTTCATCGGTGCCGGCGGCGGTATGATGATGCTGCTTATCCTTACCTCCGTACTTGGATATGAACTTAAAACTGCTGTCGGAACTAGTGTATTTATTATGGCTTTTACAGCACTCACCGGCGCTGTATCACACTTTGCGATTGGTGGAATACCTGATATAACTGTGTGGCTATTATGTATCGTATTTACACTTATATGGGCAAGAATAGCAGCTATCTTTGCAAACAAAGCTACTCCTGAAACACTTAACCGTGCAACAGGAGTCATACTTGTTATACTAGGCATAGTAGTTATGCTTTTCTCATACCTTGGATAATATCACCAGACTAAATATCTCAATAAATGCTGTACTAACGCAGCAGGAATTATGCTTCTATGGCTTCTTTCTGCCTGCTGTCTTTTCTTTCAAATATTGCTCTGAAGATAAGACGTACAAATGGTCCACAGTAAAACATCTGATAAAGTATTGCCATAGGGAAATTCATAGCCCATGTCTTAACCCACATACCAAAAGATGGTTCCTTAAAAAGTATTGTTGCAACAAGACTCATAACAGGACACATAATACAGCATATGCATATAGATATTGCATATGTGATAAACTGTGGTCTGTCTGTTGGCTTCATAACAGTAAATGCCAGCAGCCTTGCCAGCCTTCCAACTATAAAGAACTCAAGAATGAAAGCAACTGGCACCATTATTGGTAACTCGTGTAATGCTGCAATAAAAGTTGTTCCATCAACTGTTCCTGTGTTAAGAGCTATATTATAAACAACCATCCCGTACACCATAATAGCTGCCATAATAATTGTGAATACTACGTCCTGAAATTTGTTTTTTGGCATAAAAAAAATCCTCCTTAATGATAACTTAACTCAATGTGTTGTTCGTTATCATCCAGGAGGATGTTTCGTTTCCAATAAAACCATTTAAAGCCTGCATATTCTATCATATAAAAAGCTGTACAGTCAAGTGTTTTTACTCTATTGTAATAATGTCGTAATAATGTACTATTGTAATAATGCGTAATAATGTATTTTTACTCTATCGTAATAATGTCCTTTAATATATAGTTAAACGATGGTGCTGAGCTGTCTTTATTTTCCACAAAGCCTTCACTAAGGTCTATGATATCATTTGGATTGTCAGTATTTACGCCTATGTAGTCACCTTTAAACACAGTAAGCCTATCCTTCTTAAACTGCTCGATAACATCTGCTACCATTTCCTTAGTGCCATCTGCCACAACAATATCATTAAACTCAAGCATTGAAACCCAGCCTTCATCAAAGCCGGCTCCCACATCATTACCATGTATATTACCTCTGATGTTCTTTTCTACCACCTTTCCATTAAGAACTGCATCAACGGCAGCCTTCATATATGGCTTCCAGTTAATCTTACACCCCGTAAGATATGTAGTTGGTGCTACATCAAACATACTCTGGTTATAGCTCACATTAAAAACAGGTACATCTGAGGATGTTTCCTCACAGGCAGTCGCTGGTCCTGCTGTATCTGAATGCTGTGATATAATAACACACTTCTCATTTATGAGTTCTCTTGCATACTTCTTTTCAGTACGATAATCATTCCACTTATATGTGTACTTTACCGTCATGGTAGTATTCCCCACAACTGATCTTGCTCCAAGCAAAAAGGCTGTATACCCTGATATAACCTCCGCATTAGGATACGCTGCAACATATCCTATCTTAGCCTCATTTTCTGTTATTATCCCTTCTGATATAAGCTCCTTCAGTTTTATGCCTGCCGCGACTCCTGCTGCATATCTTCCTTCATATATGGCACCCATAAATGTATGATAATTAGCATTGTATGGCTCCTCATTAGCATTAGAGCAGGTTGCCATGCAAAACTGCACATCTGGATACCTGCCAGCCAGCTCCTTAGTTGTTTCACCATAGTTATAGCTTGTAGAAAATATCAGATTACAGCCTGCATTTACAAGTCTTTCAAGATATTCTCTTTCTGTTCCCTCGGCAACATTATACATATGCATAACTTCTACCTTATCGCCATACTCTTCCTTAATGTCAGCAAGTGCCTCTATGAAATTGTCTGTATATGCAGTACTTGCATCACCTACATATATTATCCCTACCTTGATGCTCTTATCTTCATCTTTTCTTGAATAAACCATACAGGCACCTATGATGATGCTTACTGCAACACATGTTATAAGAGTTATGATACTCTCCCTGCTTACTATATAAGACAATACCCTGCCGGATATTTTCTTAATATTACTTATCTTCATCTGCTTCACCATCCTTATACAGATTATCAATGTCTATCCTGCCACTATCAATAAGTCTAAGCATAATATCCACAAGCTCCGGGTCAAACTGTGTGCCGCTGCCTCTTCGTATTTCCCCTAAAACATAGTCCTTATCAAGCTTCTTTCTATACACCCTGTTAGCCGTCATAGCATCAAATGCATCCGCTATTCCGATAATCCTTGCATTAAGAGGTATCTCTTCACCCTTAAGACCATGCATATATCCTTTTCCATCATATCTCTCATGATGATAAAGTGCTCCTTCCTCAACGTGATTTACAAGAGTAAAGCTTTTAAGTATTTCTGCTCCTTTTTCAACATGTGATTTCATAATGGCATACTCTTCATCTGTAAGTCTTTCCGGTTTGTTAAGTATTCTGTCTGGAATACCTATCTTTCCTATATCGTGAAGCAATGCCGCTTTTCTAAGGTTTTCACATTCTTCATCACTATATCCAAGCTCCTTTGCTATCATAACTGAATACTCAGATACTCTTAGTGAATGTTGGCTTGTATTAACATCCTTTGCATCAACAGTCCTTGCAATAGTAAGAACTGTTTCATTTCCCATCTCAAGCTGTTTCTTTACGAATTCGAGCTCTTTCTTCTGAAAATCAAGGGTTCTTTTAATCTGTGTATGGAATATTATCCACGTAAGATATGCAACTGTAAGTGCAAATATTCCGACCATATACACCTTAAACCACCAATAGTCATATATCTTTGCTTCCTTAATAATTGTATATGTGTTTTCAGATATTGGCACCCTGCCATTTTCATCAAGAACTGACAAATGAAATGTATATGTGCCTACAGGTATGTTCATATATATTATATTAGTTAGATCACTTTGCAATATTATCCTCGGTTCGGCATCATACCCTTCCAGATATATGCTTACATAAGGTGTATTAACAGAATAGTTTATAATCTCTGGGAACATCTCTATCATCTGTGCTTTGCTGTCAATATAAAGCTCTTCCCCTCTTTTTACCCTGAGACTTTCTCCATCTACCTTTACGGACTTCATCTGTATACGATATGATCTTATTCTGGCACTATAATCATTGAGATTGACTATCATTACACCATCATCTGTTGACATGTACAAATTATTATTCACATCAATATAATCCCATGCATTTGGTGTTAATGCATTTTCAAGTCCGCAATCCCCATTAAGCAGCTTATAATCAAGTTCTTTTCCAGAAAGTAAGGCACTCTTATCAACAACATATATTCCGGCTGAGCCCAGCACAAAAAGATTATCATTGTTCCCATTAACTACATTGTAATTATTATAGTAAGGAAAATTATCCAATATTCTTATAATGCCTGTCTTATCCATATAACACAGACTGTTACTTGTTACTATGAATACACCCTCGCCAGAAGCATCCTTTACCATTCTTAATATAACCGCTGAGCTAAGACCATCATCCTTATCATAATTATCTATTACTCTTCCATCACTAATAACTTCTATTCCATTGCCATCTGTTCCTGCAAGTATAACTCTTCCATAATCTTGTATATCTGTTTCAAGTGTACATAAAACCTTACTGTTTTTCATAGAATAACCTATATTGCCAATGACAGCTTCATCTACAATATAACTAAGTCCTGTATCACCTGCTGCAAGCATTGTATTATCACTTAACTCTGTTATAGTCCTGTATCTGTTTCCACTTAGTCCGTTATTCTCATCATATCTTATAATTTCACCACTATATGTAACCTCATATATTCCTTTGCCTGTTGTGCATATCCACATATTATTTTTACTGTCCGTTGTTATGCACCTTATTCTTACGTTATCAAGCTCTTTTACAAGTTTATTCACAAGCTCCTTTAAATCGCTGTCCAGCTTTTGAATATAATCACTATCAGCTGTAATACTGCCTGCAGCTGCATATGAAACGGCAATTCCACTATCTGTACCTATATAATAATTTCCATTCCACATTGTAACTGTATTTACAACCAGCTTTTCATCACTATGTTCATAATTAAGCTGTGTAAACGCTGATCTGCTTAATCTTAACAGCCCAAGTCTTGATGATGTAAACCAGAGATTTCCCTGATAATCTGCTGTCATATGATCTATTGAATTATTAAAGCTGCCTGTATCAATGTTTATAAATTGATTCTGACTGTCATAATATCCTGTACCATTATCTGCACATACAAAAAGTGTGCCATTTTCTGTTAATGTGTTATCTACAAAATATATTTCTTTAATATTATTAAGCTCATTACAGCTTACACTTTCCTTAAGTACATAAGCGTTATTATATAAATCATATTCATATTTATCTATATTTCCTTTTGATGTTCCCACATAAAGCATACCCGCATCATCAAATGAACACGTTGTATATCTTCCACCATCTGATGCACTATATTCTGAAATAACTGCTGCATTTTTTACAATACTTAGCTGTCCATTATCGCTGACAACTGCTATGTTACCATTCTTATCAGAGTCTGCACTTACAGCATATTTTATATCATCTATATAGCTTTTAACTGTTAATCCATCTGCAAGAGAAACTATTGACATAGCACCTGTCGTACCAATATAGTAATCACCATCAGAACCCTGTGTTATACACTTTACGGAATCAGCTGATAATCCCTCCTTTTCTGATACAACATTTATGATTGTTTCATCAATCATTATCGATACGCCGCCATCATTGGTTCCTATCCATAATCTGCCCTCTTCATCTTTATACAGACAGTTTACAGTCTTAACAGAGGCATATTCATCCACCCATTTAAACTCTGTACCATTATACCTGTATAAACCACCATAGGTTCCTATCCATAGTATTCCATCATTAGTCTGTGCTATATCATTGGCACAGCCGCCTGGTATTCCGTTTTCTCTTCCGTAAACTGTCTGCAGATAAGTATTATAATCCGGTGTTTCTTCTATATTATTCTGGTTATTCCTACTGTTATCAAAAGCTGCATACACGCACTTAGGTGTATTAACTTCTATAAGCTGTACTGCTGCCATAGCAGCTATCCCGATATATATACAGGCTGTCATTATCCTTTTATCAAATCTGTTCTTTCCCTTGTCATACCTTACAAATATATAGAGTGCAAGCACAGTTATGATCTTATCAGGAAAATCAATATAAAATTGTCCTGCAACGTGACTTAATAAATCATTAAATCCTATTCCTAAAAGCGACTCAATAACTCCATCACCCCATATATTATTGGTATAACCATTAAAAAACATATAATTAAAAATCACGGAAATAGAACACGAAACAAGTGCAATATAAAAGCTTGATGTCAGTGCACCAAGCAGTGTTTTCATATAATCCTTACTTATGCAAATTCCAGCAACAACTGCTATAGAAACACTTACTATGGCATAACAGGCATATGTCCACGAATATATTATAGAATAAAGAATATTGAGAGTAACTCCAACGATAACACCGCATACCGGTCCGCATACATAAGTGGCCGCAACTGTACCTAGTGAATCAAGCCATAATGGAAGCCTGAAATACCCAGCAATACACTTTCCTGCCAGATTCAGCAATACACATATTATTATAAACACGCTTATTGTATACCACTTATTTTTCTTCATAGGCTTTTCTCCGTTCAGTATGCTGTATTATCCGTTGGCTGTTATGTTTAATCCATCCTGACTGCTATGCATATTTTCAATACATAATCTAAGCATATCAGTAATGATTTAACTTTTACACTCTACCATAATAAAATTATAATTATTATATCAAAAAAATATATAACTGACAATGTATAAACGATTATTCTTTTGTATTGTAAGTTGCTATAATTTCATCCAGAATAATGTGGAAAAAGAATATTATTAAGGTTGTTGATAAAGAAGAAAATGCCGATTAATATATATATAAATATATAAATGGAGGCTGCTATGTGGGCTTACGAAAGTGTTTTTTATCAAATATATCCTCTTGGGTTTTCAGGAGCACCCTTTGAGAATGATGGTGTGCTTAACCACCGCATTTTAAAGGTTAATGACTGGATACCACATATTAAAAGATTAGGTGCTGATGCTATATATTTTTCTCCTGTGTTTGAATCTGACACTCACGGATATAATACAAGAGATTATACAAAGATAGACACAAGGCTTGGTACTAATAAAGATTTTGCCAACGTGTGCTATAATCTTCATAATGAAGGAATAAAGGTTGTTCTTGACGGCGTATTTAATCATGTTGGCAGAGGCTTCTGGGCTTTTCAGGATGTGTTAAAGAACAGGGAAAGTTCCCCTTATATCAACTGGTTTGCAAGAATAGATTTTAATGGTAATTCTAATTATAATGACGGGCTCTGGTATGAGGGCTGGGAAGGCTGTTATGACCTTGTAAAGCTTAACCTGTATAATGAAGATGTTATACAACATATTTTTAATGCTATCAAAGGCTGGGTTACGGAATTTGATATTGACGGCTTAAGACTTGATGTTGCTTACTGCCTCAATCACGATTTTCTTAAAAGATTAAGAAGCTTCTGTGACAGCTTAAAACCAGACTTTTTCCTGTTAGGAGAAACACTGCACGGCGATTATAACCAGATTATGAACGACGAAATGCTTCATTCAGTTACTAATTATGAGTGCTACAAGGGTCTTTATTCAAGCTTTAATTCAATGAATATGTTTGAAATTAACCATTCACTTTTAAGGCAGTTCGGACCTGAGAACTGGACACTTTACAAAGGTAAGCATTTATTATCTTTTGTTGACAATCACGATGTCACAAGAGTTGCAAGCATACTGAATAACATCCGTCACCTTCCTTTAATATATGCTCTTGCTTTTGGTATGCCAGGAATACCTTGTGTATATTATGGAAGTGAATGGGGTGCAACTGGGCGTAAAGAAGATGGTGACCCTGCCTTAAGAGCCTGCTTTGACACGCCTGTCTTTAATGAATTATCTGACTGGATTGCAAAGCTTGCCAATGCTAAAAAGACATCACCAGCATTACAATATGGTAACTTCTCATCTATAGTCCTCACTAATGAACAATGCGTATTCTTAAGAGAGTGGCGGGGTGAGCGTGTACTTGTTGCAATAAATGCCGCTGACTACAATTATTCTGCCTCATTTAATATGGGCTGTGACAAAGCATATGACCTTATAACCGATAGAGAAATACAGTTAAATAATGGATTGGAATTACCGGGATATAGTGCATTTTTCTTAAAATTATAACTACCCTGTCACACCACACAATATCTTTTAATATGTTGCGTAATAATAAAATCAAAACAGAGAATAGAAAGTATAACCGGAGCTTCTCCTCCAATATACAACTTTCTATTCTCTGTTTTTATAATAATATTCTCTCTAAAAATATCCTATACATCTATATTTTCTTATGTCTTATGACATCCGCAATTCTTAGTGCTATAACTCCTACGATAGCAACGGCTGCGGCAATCCATACCCAGACTGGTACATTATGAATATTAAAACATCTTACATTTATCCACATCTGATTAATTCTCGCTGTTTCGTCATTATCAAAATACTGCATAATAGCACTTCTATGCATTACTTCTTCCGTTGGATACTGTGCTGACAACATTCCTTCTGTCTGCGCCTTAGATGTTCTTAATATATATCTTGAATCATTAGATACTCCTGAGAAGAAATATCCTAAAGAATAATCTATTGCATCAGCCTCACTTATTGTATCATCCTCTTCCATAAGTGACTCAAGACCATAATTCCATTTTAAATAATCATATATAACAGGACTCTGACCACCTGATATAACTGATGTATAGCCAATATAGTACATATTTCTTACTGCATTTTCTGGCATAGATACGAAATTAACAAATGCTTCTGCTACCTTCTTCTTTTCTGAATTGCCATTAATTCCTGATTTTAACATTGCCCAGCCATCAAAATACATATTAGTACATTCTTCTGGAATAGCAAAATTAAGATCGACATCATTAGCTTCTGCCTGCTGCATTATGTATACAGCATCACCTGACCACTGATAGCCAGCACTGATCTTACCTGTAATAGCATCAATCTTACCACTGTCAGTTTCAAATGAATATACATTATCTTTAACCTGCTGAAGATATTCTAATACTTCATCAACTGTATCCTTTGATGTGTCATTCATCACCTCTGCCAGCTTATCAGTATAATCTGCCTGCTTGGTAAAATCCTGCGACCTTAACTTATCAGACTTGATTGCACCAATTGCCGCAAACATAGTATCTCTTACATTATCCTTAACAGTAATCTTACGTCTGAACTTATCATTATTAATAATCTTCCATGTCGATGCCTCTTCCTTTGTAACATATTCTGGATTATATATAATACCTGTAACACCCCACATATATCCAGCCGCATATTTACTCCAAGGTTCACCATTGATTGTATTATTATCAAAAGTCTGCTTTATAAATGGTGAAACCCCTTTTGCATAATAATTCTCTTTGATTCCCGTGTCGTAAAATTCATCAGAAAATGGTTCAAGCCAGCCCTCAGTCATAAGCTTCATAAACATATATTCTGAAGGACATATTAAATCATACTCATCACCTAATGTAAGCATATTGTAAAGTTCTTCATTAGTTCCAAGACAGCTATATTCGACATTAACCTTCTTGCCATATGTCTTATAATACCATTCAGCAAAATCATCAACCATAGAATTATCGCCCCTGATATCTGTGCTCTCAAGATCTATTGTTTCATCAGCGTTCCAGCCGCCTTCATCTATATACTCTTCCCAGTTACATATTCTAAGTGTAATTGTATCGTTATCTGCCGCCTCTGCTTTAGTAGAATTAAATCCTTTCCACACTCCTGTTATACTTCCAGACAGCATTTCAACAACCAAAATCATAGCAAGCGAAACTTTTATAACCTTTTTAGTCAAATGTCTGATATAAGATGTAATATCTATAATCACATTTTTATTCATTAATGTTTCTCCTTCTGGGCTTCATTCTTTATAGGTGCAAAATTCATAACAACTTCAACTATAACTACAATCAGGAATATAATTGTCGATAATGCCCATAATGCAGTCTTAATATTAGTCTGCGAACCCTTTGTTGCATTAACAACATATGTACTTATTGTATCAAATGTTGCCGGTTTCGTATAAGTTGCCACAAAATAATCATCAAGTGATAAAGTAACTGCCATAACGAATCCTGAAACAATACCTGATGCAATCTGAGGTATAATAATATGAATTAACGTATATCCCGGTGTTGCTCCAAGGTCAAGTGCAGCCTCATAAAGACTTGGGTCCATCTGCTTTAACTTGGGAACAACCGCAAGATATACAAATGGTGCACTAAGCACTGTATGTCCTATTACAAGTGGAATATAAGTATTCTTGCTTACCCCGAATACAACAACCAGAAGAATACATAATGAAAAACCTGTCACGACATCGGCATTAACAACTGGTATCTGGTTAAGAACTGACATTGTACCATTAACATTTTTCTTAGAATAAAATGCTCCAATTGCACCTGTTGTTCCAAGTATTGTAGCAAGCACCGCACTTCCAATTGCAAGTGCAATTGAACCTATAATCATATCTATAAGCTCTGGTGTTGTAAATAATGTCACATAATTATGGAACGAAAATGAATGAATAGCCCCAATATTAGGTGAATCTGTAAAACTATATACTGCTAATATAAGAATCGGAACATACATAAATATAAGTACAAGACCGATAATTGCATATTTAACACATTTTTTAAACATACCTGTCCTCTTTCCCGTCACATATATCTACAGCCTGCGTCCTGAACCTTCATTATCGCTGTCTGCTGATATAAGACTGATTATACATATAATTATAAGAAGTATAAGTGCTATCATTGAACCATTGTTCCAGTCGTATGCACTAAAATAGCTTCCTATAAGACTACCCATAATATATGTACTGTTATAAAGCATATCAAGCACTACATAATTAGTCATCGCTGGCAGGAACACCATTGATATTCCACTTATAATTCCCGGTACAGATAATGGCAATATAATCCTTATAAATGTCTGAAAATTATTAGCCCCCAGATCATTTGCTGCTTCTATAATGCTGTTATCCATTTTCGATAATGTTGTATATAATGGGAGTATCATAAATGGAAGAAAATCGTAAGTCATTCCAATAACTGTATTAATAAATGGATAAAATGCAAGATTACCTTCTATTAATGAAAGAACTTCCTTAAGTGCTGTAATTCTAAGTGTAAAGTTAATCCACATTGGAAGCACAAAAAGCATAAGAATAACTGCTTTTCTTTTAATCTCGCTCTGTGCAAGTATGTATGCAACTGGATACGCTATTAAAAGACACACTATAGTTACAACAAATGCCAGTGCAAAACTGTAACACAATGTTCCAAGTGTGTTAGGATCTGTAAAGAAATTACAGAGATTACTTACTGTAAACTGTCCCTGTCCATTGGTAAATGCATAATATATCAATACAAGCAAAGGGGCTGCAACAAATAATAAAAGGAATATCCCATAAGGAATTCCAAGCTGCTTACGCGATAATACATTATTCATCTTTATTAATTCCTTTCCCTTTACTTACTTTTTTAACTGGAACTTCATCTTGTCTTCTAGCATAACAAGCCCTACAGCATCGTCCATATTCCACAGGTACTCATCATCTACAATAAGGTCGTGTCCATATTCTGTTCTTATAACGTAACTGTAATGGTCACCCTTATAGATAAGGTTGATAATATGTCCAGATACAAGACCTTCCTCCACATTATCACTCATTCTTATATCATATGGCTGGATTGAAACCATAACCTTTAACTTAGCCGTATCAATAGCCTCATTATTCTCATCAACTAAAACATTGTTCTTCATACTTGATTTAGGAATAACTTTTGTTAAATCGCAATTAATAACCTTGCCATTAAAATCAAGTGTATAATCACTATTAATATTAGTAACAAAGCTTGTTGTATGGTCCTCAGCAAGCATAATATGAATTCCGTCCGGCTCAAGCTTCATACCAATTCTTTCACCGACAGAATAACATTTGGTCGTTCTTATAACCATTTCGTACTTGCCCGATTCAACAGTAACCTCATAGTGCATACCTTTGAATATAACCGACACAACTTCGCCCTCAATAATTCCGTCCTCTGGCTTAGTTATAATTACATCTTCCGGTCTTACAACAACATCGACAAGTGTACCCTCTGGAACATCGTCCATTCCTATGAATTCACCACCGCAAAATCTTACTTTCATATGTCCTGTCATAATACCTTTGAAAATGTTACTTTCACCGATAAAGTCAGCTACAAATGCATTCTGCGGCTCATTATATATATCCTCAGGCGTACCAATCTGCTGTATCCTGCCTTCTGAAAGAACAACAATCTTATCAGACATTGTAAGTGCTTCTTCCTGATCGTGTGTTACATATATAAATGTAATTCCAAGTTCATCGTGCATATGCTTCAATTCAATCTGCATTTCCTGACGCATTTTCAAATCGAGTGCACCTAACGGCTCATCAAGCATAAGAATTTCCGGCTCATTAACCAAGGCTCTTGCAATTGCAATTCTTTGCTGCTGTCCACCTGATAAGGTAGATATCTTTCTATTCTCAAACCCCTCAAGGTCAACTATATCAAGAACTCTCTTTACTTTCTTTCTAATCTCCTCTTTTGGCAGCTTTTTAAGTTTAAGTCCAAATGCTATATTGTCATATATATTCATATGTGGAAATAAAGCATATCGCTGGAATACTGTATTAATAGGCCTTTTGTTTGCTGGAAGCTGTGATATATCTTCTCCATTAAGAAGTATTTCTCCACTTGTTGGCATCTCAAATCCTGCTATCATTCTTAATGTAGTAGTCTTACCACATCCGGATGGTCCAAGAAAAGTGACGAACTCTCCTCTTTTTACTTCAAGATTAAAATCGTCTACAGCCTTAAATCCATTATCACTATATACTTTACTAATATGTCTTAATTCTATTATATTATCTGCCATCGTTCTCCTTTTGCACCTCGTGGTTAATTTATTAATTCAGCATATATGCCTTATTACTTCTATCTGTTATTTTAATAATTATACATAGATTTATCAATAATAATCTTCAATATCTCATTATATTGTTACTTTATTGCCTTATTATTCTATTACTTTATTATTTAGTCTGCCTGTCAGGTACGTTGACTATACTATCTATCTTCTGCTTTAATATTGACAGGCTTCCCATTCTCTTTAATGCCATATCAGACTGCTCCTCCATCTGCTTTAGCTTCTGCGTATTTCCCATTGTCTTATATACATTTTTATAAAATTCCGCATTATAATACTCTGCAACCGCTATGCTTTCATCCAGTTCATTGTCCTGAATATTATCTATCACAATCTTATCCCTGCTGGCATAATCTACTGCCCTGCCATATTCATCATTCTTATACAGGTTCATAAACCAGCGTGTATTATATGTCCTGTTCTCATCATTATAATTCTCTGCTACCGCTATTATCATCGCAGCATTAAGAACAACAAGAATTACAATAATTATATCCATAATAATTAATCTGCTTTTCTTCATAATAATCCTCATTCCTGCGCACATTTTGCGCATATCGGCTTTGTGTCAAATGTATACAAACATAAATCCTGCGTATAAAAAATCCATTTTCACATCTATCCTCTTTGTATAAGGCACTGCTCAATTCGTGCGCTTGAAAATGTATCAATAGCCTCTAAATCCTCATCTGTAATGTGATAATATTTCTTAAGCAGTACTCCCATATCTTCCCGCATTTTGTTAAGATACTTTTCATTGTCTGATGTCATAGTTACTTCTTTATCTTTATATGCCGATAACTGTGTATAGTAGTAAAACTGCGAAAGATAATATGCCAGATTAGACACATCTGACTGTGTAAGATTATAATTATCACTATCGTTAGTATTCATAAATCCCACTGACCACACATAATATCTTACACCCATAAGAACCGAATATTCTTTATCAAATGCTTTATTATCAAGAGCATCTATCTCATCACTATAATCCGATAATTCCTTATAACTACTGCTATCAAGATATGAATATATTTTATTACTTATTTCTGTATAATTATTCGTTATTGCTGATTTCTTTACAGCCTTTTTTACAGAGCCAGTTAATGCAATACCAATAAATGCTATAAGAAGCAGTGCAATAACAACTGCGGGTATTGCAAATGCGTAAGCTTTCTTTGAATTACTGTCCGCCTTATTATGTACATTCTTTTCTGTATTATTGAAATCTTTATCATACCTGTCTATGGCTTTTTTATGACTTTCTGTATAATACTTATCTTCCATCTATTATCTCTTTTCTTATATTATTAACGGCAATGCTTTCGTTGTGTCTGTCAATTGCTTTTACAGAAAATATAGCTGCCACCAGTATGATTACAACCGCCAGTACAAGGACAAGCACTTTTACAGCCTCTTCTACAATTATTTTTTTATTAATATCAGCAAGTTCTGCCAGCCTTTGCCTAAGTCCTGCCAGTCCTTTCATATATGATTTTTCCTGTCCATAATAATTGGAATTGCCACAATATGGACACTGGCTGAGATTTTTATTAAATTCTGCGCCACACGAAGGACATATCACATTCATTTTATTATTCATACTTATTTTTCACACTTTCTTCTATAATAAGTTGGATTTGCGTACTATCCGCCGTCCTTATAGCCTGCACCTGTTCATCACTCACATAAAAATATGTCTTTAATATTGCATCCATATTCTTATAAATCTGTTCTACCTTCTCATCAGACGTATCTCCAACCGCAAGCTTTCCATATATATAATGAAGGTTATCCAAATCATAAAATTCATCCAGCAGACCACAAATATCCGTCAGTGCCTTATTCTTATCAAATATATTATCCGTGGCAAGATATTCACTTATATAATTATTCACAAATATGTATATCTGTGCAGCCTCTATCTGTGGGTGATAATCAAGATACGGACCATCTGACCAGCCTGATATATTAATGCTGTCACTATAATTAAAGAAATCATAGTAATCTTCATTCTCCCAATATCTGTCTAACGTGGCTGTCACCGTATCATATTCACTAACAGCATTTTTCTGCTTAATAAAATACCAGTCGTGTGTAAGCATATACACCACCAGACCAATAAACATTGCAAGAAGCACCGCTATAGCCACTCCACGCACAAGCACTTTTACTGTATACAGCTGCTGTGCGCTTATTGATTTTTCCGCCGTATTAACTTTTGACTGATATTTGTCATAATCTTTTTTATAGGCTTCCCCTGCCCTATTCTTCCTGCCACAATGCGGACACACCTCATCGGTCAGATTAAGCACTGCCCCACAATACTGACATTTCATATTAAATGTACTGCCTTTATAAATATTCTCCCTTTCCACGCTTTCCCTCACTTTTTCTCTCTTTTATGCTATTTATAGATAATTATTTATTGTATATACGAATAAAATGTATTATTTTATACTATACTTTAATATAATATATATTTTTCATATTAACTAAGCGTAATATGCTAAAATCTTCTTTGATGAAATATTCTTTAATGAAACATACGTTATTATAATATATAATCAGTCTTATTGCATTAGTTTATATTTTGTTTTTATAATTCACATTTTACTCACATCTTTTACATATCACGTTCACATTTTCCCTCTAATATAATCATTGTTGAAAGACATATGACATTGCTTTCAATAAACTTTTTCATAAACAGATAACTACCTACTCCCTTAAATTTGTAGTTATCACTCTCCCAAAAAGAACCTGAATGATAATCATATCAATTGCCACTTGATATCATTATCATTCAGGTTCTTTTAGTTTATTTATTAAATATTGTAATCACTTTAATTACTTTGCTGTTTCTATCAAAATATTTTATCCTATAAGTCCTACTTTGCATTAACCCCTGCGATATCCTTAATCACCTCTCCAGCAATTATAAGCCCTACAACAGATGGCACAAATGCCACGCTTCCCGGAATATCACGTCTTTCTGTACATTTGTGTTCTGCTCCTGGTGGGCATATGCAGTTAGTACGACAGCTTATCGACATATCCTCGATTGGCCTTGTTGGCTGTTCTTCTGAATATACAACCTTAAGCTTCTTAACGCCACGTTTCTTAAGTTCACGGCGCATAACCTTTGCAAGAGGACACACCCTTGTCTTATATATATCTGCAACCCTGAATGCTGTCGGGTCCAGCTTATTACCAGCTCCCATACTGCTTATAACAGGAATTCCAAGTTCATTTGCTTTCATAATAATTGAAATCTTAGCTGTAACAGTATCTACCGCATCAATTATATAGTCATATTCATCAAATGGAAATTCATCAGCATTTTCTGGAAGAAAGAAACAATTATGAATTCTTACATCAACATTTGGATTAATCTCCAACATTCTCTCTTTCATAACCTCTGTCTTATACTTTCCAACAGTTTTTCTTGTTGCTATAATCTGTCTGTTAAGATTGGTAAGACATACTTTATCATCATCTATAAGGTCAAATGCGCCTATGCCGCTTCTTACAAGTGCTTCACAGGCATATCCGCCTACTCCGCCTATTCCAAATACAGCAACTCTCTTATTAGCTAGTTCCTGCATTGCACTTTC
Source organism: [Lactobacillus] rogosae (assembly GCA_900112995.1). Lineage (GTDB taxonomy): Bacteria > Bacillota > Clostridia > Lachnospirales > Lachnospiraceae > Lachnospira > Lachnospira rogosae. The sequence goes on from FONU01000017.1 coordinate 36,403, forward strand.
ACCTAGCAATAATTGTGTTCTTGAAAACTGATTTAACATCTTTATCTCCATTCCGAATTATTAATTACTAAACCTACCATTATGGTAGTATTTCAATAAGAGATTATATTATAATCAGAAGTTTCTGTCAAAGCAATACTTTTATTACTCTTCCATACATTTTCTTCTATATATTTATACCTATATATTTTCTTCTATAGTATATTCATGTCTATATATTTTTATTTATATATTCGTATTTTTATATTTACATCAATACATTTATTTATATATTCTCATTTCTTATTGTTTCTATAATATTCTGCTTTCTTATCTGTGCTATCGAATATTTCATAATTCCAAGAAGCAGTATAATTACAACAATAACCGACATAACTATAGCTAGTAATGGTAAAGTGTATTTTAACTGCGATTCTCCTGCCGAAATATATATGACATAAGAAAGTATTGTTCCTGACACTACACCAATTATAAGGGCTTTACTTCCATAAAATACACTTTCCATCCTTATCATTTTATCAAATTCTCTCTTTGTCATACCTATCGACTGAAGCATTGCAAACTCTTTGCCTCTTAATTCCATTCCGGTTGTAACAGTATTAAATATATTTGTAATTCCAATCAATGAAACAACAGCAATAAATCCATATAAGAATATCTTGATTGTCAGAATTAGATTTTCATTGTTTCTTCTTTCCTGTGCCGCATTAACTATGTTATTCTTCCCAATATCAAATTCATTCACAAGTATATCCTGTGCTTTATCAGGGTCGTCACAGTTAATATTAAGAAGTACACTGCAATCAATATCCCCGGGATTAAACTGATTCATATAATCATCACTTACAATAAGATAGCCATAAGAAGTATAAGCATTTTCATATCCGAATGGCCTTTCATTGCTAAGTGCCACAATCTTTATATCGTAAAATGTTGTATCATCTGACGATTTACTATTATCCAATGATTTACTGCTGTTTGAAGTATCAATTCTATAAGTTAATACATCACCAGCTTTATAACCATCATATACATTAAAATATTTTACGTTATTTCCATTATTAATGTACTGATATGTATTATCTACAAGTATTCCTCCGCTCTGTGCAGTTTCCTTGCTTATACCAAGCTTTTTAATATACTTTTCATATTCTTCATTACCTAATGAAATAATACTTATATAGTAACCAGTATTTTCTGATAAACCTGCCTCATATTTATTTACTTCCTTATAATCACTACTATACTTTGGTTCATCTTTTAATGAAGCATAAAAGCCTCTTGCAAATGTAAAATCAGTTATATTCGTTTCATTATTTATCCTGTTCACAATATCACTTACTTTTTTATCAGCCTCATCTACAGACATACTTTTATATGAAGACATATACACCCTTAAATCTATATTGCCATTAGCGTATCTGTTGGCTGAATCTGTTAATAAACTCATAAATCCATATAAAGCAATAAATGTCATTACACTAAGCGCAATAGAAATAGTGATTACCCTGTATTTTCTCTTGTTACGCTTCATATTCTTATAGGCAAGGACACCTCCTTCACCCCATACTTTACTGACTAATTCCGGTGTCCTTAATGACTTAGATTTTATCTTGATATCTTCACTATGATTGATAGCCATTATTGGTGACATTCGCGAAGCCCTTATTGCTGGTACTAATGCCGACAATACAATCGTAACTATCGCAAGTACAATTGATAAAAGCACTCCTAATAAAGATGGTGCATACACAATGCTCATTTCTAATGTATCAATAAGCATTTTGTTACTCAATATGACAAGAATATAACTTGCTGACAGACCCACGACTATGCCTGCTGCAACACCTATTACACCCATAAACGCAGCTTCAAAAAAAACATTTTTTCTAATCTGGCGTGGCGTAGCACCAATTGAAGCTAACATTCCGTACTGTTTAGTCTTCTGGTTAATAGATATAGCAAAGCTGTTACTTATACATACCGCTGAAGTTATAATAATTATAACCATAACAACAGCCGCCATATTATATACAAATGCAACACTTGAATCATAAAACACTTCATACTTTATAAGACTGTTATTAATGTAATATGAATGTGCCTTATCAAGCTGGTTCTTTAATATCTCTGCCTCTTCATCTGTTGGGCTGCCTGAATACTGCTTGTTAAATAAAATTCTATCGACACCTAATATATCCGCAGTTATATTATATCTGTCTTTAAGTACCTTTTTATGAAACCTGATATATATGTCCGATTTATTCAAAGATGTATCTGACTTATTTGCAAATGTAATGACTGAATAACCCGGTGCAGTTCTTGGTTCTTCACCATATGGAAGCCTGTCACATATTCCCACAACCTTATACGTCTTAGTCTTCTTTACATCAAGCAGCTCATCTTCTCTATAATCATCATTCTGATAAAGCTTTTTACCATTATATGTCCTGTCGCCTACATCAAATGTAATCTCATCTCCAAGATTGTATTTAACACCGCCATTGGTCTTAATATGACTTGATATAACTATTTCGCTGTCATCTTCTGGAAGTCTTCCTGATGTTACATTTATTTCTGCCTTTTCAAATGTATCACTATCAAGTGCTTCAATATAAACATAAGGTTTACTGTCATTAACACAGCCGTCAAGCACTGCATAACCAACTTCGTGCATTTCGTAATAACTTTCCACCTGCCTGTTATTAATAACTGACTCCTTTTCCTTATCAGTCATATCATATAAGAGAAGATGAAAATCTCCATCTACCTTCTTTGCTCTTAACGTTATGCTTTCTTTTAAACTTACCGCCATAGCTGCAACCGCAGTCAGAAGTGCCGTTGCAAGTATAATACCAATAATTGTAACAATTGTTCTTTTTTTATTAAGCTTTAGATTCCTTATTGTCAACCTGTTAAGTATCTGCATATAAACTCTCCTTTCCAGCCCGTTTCATGAATTTACATAATTCTATATCTTATAAAATCCTATAAAATTATGAAACTATTTATATAAGACTCGTGCCTGTTCATAATCTTTATACAAGCCTGCCATCTTCAATTCGTAATATTCTGTCTGCAATCTTTGCAATTTCAAGATTGTGGGTAATCATTACAATTGTCTGATTATATTTCTGATTAGAGAGTTTTAATAATTCTACGATTTCATCACTTGAGCGTGAGTCAAGATTTCCTGTCGGCTCATCCGCAAGAAGTATTGCCGGGTGATTAATAAGTGCCCTGCCAATTGATACCCTCTGCTGTTGTCCACCTGATAACTGATTAGGCAGATGTGACACCCTGTCCTTTAAACCAAGAGTATTAATAAGATCACAAAGTTCTTTTTTATCTGGTGTCCTGCCATCAAGCTCACAAGGTAAAGTAATATTTTCCTTAACATTAAGAATTGGTATAAGGTTATAGAACTGATATATAAGCCCTACCTGTCTTCTTCTGAATATCGCTATCTTATCACTATTCAGTGAATATATATCCTCACCCTGTATATATACCTTTCCACTTGTAGGTCTGTCCACACCGCCAAGCAAGTGAAGAAGTGTTGATTTACCACTTCCTGAACTTCCCACTATAGCTACGAACTCGCCTTGTTCCACGCTGAATGAAATGTCATTTACTGCAAGTACAGCATTGTCACCTTTGCCATATTGTTTAACAAGATGTTCTACCTTTAATATCTCCATATACTGCCTCTCTTTCTGTCGTAAATATAGATTATAAATATGCATTGATTTATTACATATCTCAATATACACAGATAAAATGACATTTCGGTGACATTTATTTTATGTATTTAACTATAAATACTGTTTCTTCATCATCGGACTCCACACTTATATATCCTCCCTGCTTCTCAATTACTGCCTTAGCAAGAGGAAGTCCTATTCCCATACTGTTATCTTCGTATTTAGCTTCACTGTAATATCGTTCAAATATCTGCTTCTGTCGTTGGTCACTCAGTTTATCACCTCTGTTAGTTATATACACTGCTGTATACACATCATTATCTGTTATATTTATCTTTACAGTACCTTTATGTCTACTATGTTCAATTGCATTTTTAATAATATTCTGTAATGCTTCCCTGTTCCAGTTGTAATCGCCATTTATATAGATGTCCGATTTATTCAATTCATCTTCATTGCGATTATCGATATTCTTTTCTATATTTACATTTTTAATTTCTGCTATAACCTCAAGATTACCGACAGCTTCTTCTATAATCTTATTAATAGAAATGTTCTCATTATTGAACTCAACTACACCTGCATCAATTCTTGACAGCTTAAGCATAGACACAATCATCCAGCTCATTCCATTAACCTGATTTAAAGCTTCATATATGAATTTCTTTCTTGTAGAATAGTCCATATCCGGATTGTCATTAAGATTATCCAATAGAACCTGCGTTGAAGTAAGCGGTGTCTTTAACTGGTGTGATATGTCCGATACAGACTGCGCTAACATAACCTTTTTTATTCTGGCTGAGTCCGCCTGTTCTTTCATATATACCATAATTTTATATAGCGAATTCTTAAGACTGCTAAGCTCGTCTTCTGAATTATCATTTATTTCCAGCTCATAATTACCGCGTGATATTTTATCCATATAATCCTGCAACTCGAAAATGTCTTTCTTCCTTCTCCTTAAATACATACAAAAACATATAATAAACAATACCGACATCACGCCTATAATCGAAGTGCTGACTATGATATTGACATTTCTTATGTCACTCATATCTTTAATGTAAAATGTATTATCTGTTATTCCATTTTTTCTTAATATACTGTCAAATTCTTCTGATGTCGTACTACTTTCAAGCTCACTGTAGGACTTATTTAATATAATCGCAATTTCTTCCATATCAAGGTCTGGATATTGGTTAATAACATTTTCCATAATACATCTTATATATGTATTCTCCATATTCTTATACTTATGTGTATACCAGCTTATCCAGGAAATATATGTCACTACACTGACAACCAGCACTACACCTATTAATAGCAGGCTTTTAACCGCCTGCTTATTCTTATATGCACCCATATTCTCTCCAATCTGTTATCATATTCTTTCTAATCTGACAATCTGTAACCTACGCCCCTGACCGTCACAATAATATTTCCTTCTTTATCGCCTATCTTATCACGAAGTCTTTTCATTGTAACTGTAAGTGTATTATCATTTACAAAGTTGCCTGCTGAGTCCCATATATGTGATAATATTTCTTCTCTTGTAAATACTTTTTTAGGATTTTGTAACAGTATTTTTAATATCTCAAATTCAAGCTTTGTGAGCTTAACTTCATTATCCGCCTTGTACAATTTTCTTATATCAACGTCCATCTTTAAATCTGCAAATGTAAGCTCATTGCCGCTCCGGTTTCTTCTTAGCACATTCTTAATTCTCGATAGAAGTTCCATATTGCGGAATGGCTTTATAACATAATCATCTGCACCTAACTCCAACCCCATTACAACATCTTTCTCCTCATCTTTAGCTGTAAGAAATATGACAGGGGCTATATCATCAGCTTTAATCTTTCTGCAAAGCGAAAAGCCATCCCCATCAGGAAGCATTACATCAAGTATGACAATATCTATGTTCCATACATCACCAGCTCCAATTAAAGTTCTATATTTTTCAGTGTCCTTTGCATTCTCTAATATCTCCTTTGCCTGATATGCACTTCTTGCAACCCTGACATTATAACCATTATTGGTAAAAAGGTATTCCAGCCCCATAATTATTGCTTCGTTATCCTCTATTAATAAAATATTACTCATATCTTTTCTCCAATCTTAATTCTTAATTACACAGTTATCATAATACTACTGTTTAATACACTTTATTATTTAATCAGCTATTTTTCTTATTTTTCTTAAGTTCACATTATTATATAATATATACAATAAAATATTTTAATTGTATACCCTGTTTAATATATCCATACAAATATAGTTTCATTATTAAATAATATTTATCAATTTTGTCTGGGATTGAATTATTTTGATTGTATTTGAATTATTTTATGAATTGTATAAACAATAATTTTCGTGTATAATACATACTTGTAGTTTATACTATCAGGGGGAAACTTATATGTTAATAGGGAATTGTAACGTAACTGCTGAACTTGTAAGCTTAATTGTGGCCGGATTTTTGACATTTCTTATGTTATACTCCAATCCAAGAAAGACGAGTTCGTACCAAATCATTCATTATGGAATACTTTTATCGATGATATCTATCGCCACGCAGCTTGCATTTTTTTATAGTCAGGCTCATACCGATATGTTTAACAGAGAATTAAGATTATTCCTGTCGTTAGCATTTTTAGCAGAATACCTTGCATTACTAATGATGCTCTATGTGTATATATGTCTTCTTTCAACAAGGACATTACATCACACGAAAAATCTGCAATCAAAAGTATTATCATTCGGCTGTACTTATGCTATAGCTGTTTTTGCATTTGCAGTATCTGGTAAATTACCGGATATAATTGATGGTTTATTGCCATTAGAATATTATATTAATTTTTATGCTATCTTTGGCATAATAACCTGTTTAATATGCCTTTTATCCATATTATTAAATAAACATTCAATTCCAAAGGTAGTCAATAAATATGCTTTAATATTTATTCCAGTAGATTTCATAATGCTTTCAGTTCAATTTATGACAAGCAATATAATATTTTCAAGTCTCACATATGTATTACCATTTTTAATATATTATATATTATTTCACAGCAATCCATATGATGAACTTATTGGCTGTCAGAATATGCACTCCTTTGAAGCAAGATTTACAGACAGTGTATCAATGAAACGTAAATTTCTTGTTGTATACCTTAACTTTCCTCAGCTTAAAAATGTAAATTATGCTATTCATAATGAAAAAGTTGAAGAAACAGCCGCTAATGTATGCAGACGAATTGAAAAGCTTCATCATATGGTTCATATTTACCGATTTACCAATGATGAATTTGCTATGATTTTATATATCAAGGATGAAAACAAAATAAAGCAGTTTCTCAATAATGTGGAGATGGCAATAATTGATTATATGACTGCTTCATCTTACACAATTAACTACAGAATAGCTGCTATCCAGAGCAATCCTGTTGTATCATCAACACATAAGTTAAGCTCAATGTCAGCCTACCTTTTTAATAAAATTGCCAATGAACCGGGCAATCAGTGTTATCTTGCTACAGATAAGGATTACAAGGAATTTCACGAGGCATACAAGATTGAACAGCTTCTTCTTGATATCCGCAATAAGAATGACCTTGATGACGAACGTGTATTATGCTATGCACAGCCTATATTCAGTGTTAATAACAACAGCTTTAGAACAGCCGAGGCACTTATGCGCCTCTCACTTGATGGAACAATCATATATCCGGATAAGTTCATACCTATTGCTGAGAAGAATAACTGTATTCATACTTTAACGCGAATAATTCTTAACAAGGTATGTAAGATTGTAGCTGAATTTGAGAAGAAATATGACTTTGATGCAATAACTATCAATTGTTCATCATCAGAATTATCTAATCGTAATCTTTTTGATGAACTTATGGCTATAATTAATTCCAATAATATTATGCCAGAACATATCCGTCTTGAACTTACAGAAAGTGCTATGTTTGATGATTTCAATATGGTTATTCACAATATGGAAAAGCTTAATGAGTCAGGTATCAAGTTCTATCTTGATGACTTCGGAACTGGATACTCTAACCTTGAAAGAATAATTGGCTGTCCATTTAACACAATCAAGTTCGATAAAACACTGCTTTACAAATCTCTTGATAACTCCGCTGTATCGGATATTGTATCTCACCTTACAAGCGTATTCAAGGAACAGGGATTTGTATTATTAATTGAAGGCGTTGAAAATGAAGAGCAGGCATCTTACAGCATAGATAAAGGCTTTGATTATATTCAGGGTTACAAATATGCTAAGCCACAGCCTGTTATTAATTTGAAAGACTACTTTGATAAGCTGGAAAGGGCTATATCCTAATATCTTACTTATCAATGACATACTTATATAATATTATAATCGGTACTAAATTCCAATAAAATGGATTGTAATCAAATACCGACCTATAATTGTTATGATTGATAATCTAACTATTATAGGTTGGTATTTTTTATATATGTAAATTGATGTTTTCCATAAATAAATATTTTTAATAATTACTTTTTCTTCTAATTATTAATATATTAATCCGCAATTCCTTATAAGCTAAATATAAAAAATGACCATTATACTTACCAATAATAAGTATAATGGTCATTATATATATGGGGATTTTAAATATAATCGTATAATAATACTACCACTAATTATTTAATCAATCCATTAATCCTATTCTTAATCAACATCCCACCAATCGTTGGCAGAGGTCTTTTCCTGTCACCCTTAGGTGCTGATTCTTTCTCAGCCTCAACAATTCGTTTCTTAATCTGTTCCATTTTATCATCTAACTGTGCAAGCTGGTTAGCACAATCTGATAATTCCAATGCAAGTATTTCAGCTTCGCTGTCTGGAATATTCTTCTTATATCTTAGCTTATGCTCAACACTTGCCCAAAAATCCATAGCAATAGTCCTAAGCTGAACTTCAACCTTCATTCTTCGTTTCTCATTCTGTAAGAATATCGGTATCTCAATGATAAGATGAAGACTTCTATAACCACTCTCTTTAGGATTCTTGATATAGTCCTTTTTCTCGATAAGTATTATATCGTCCTGCTGTAAAAGACAATCAGCAAGCATATATATGTCCTCTGTAAATGAGCATATTACTCTTATTCCTGCAATATCCCTTATATTCTGCTCAATAGATTCCATTGTAAATGGAATATTCTTCTTGTTAGCTTTCTTGATAATTCCTTCTGTTGACTTTATTCTTGTCTTAATAGTCTCTATAGGATTACGGTCATACTGTAAAGAAAACTGCTCATTAAGAACCTTGAACTTAGTCTCAACTTCCATAATTGCACATCTGTAATAAGCCATAAGTTCATTAAATGGCATTGTATTCTCTCTTATAAAATCAAAAACTTCATCTGACATAAGATTTTCTCGTATAAATCTCTGTTCTTCCTGTTTTAAAAAATCTTCAATACCCATTAGTTATTATAAGTTCCTTCCTGCTATTTGCTTGTAAAATGCTTTATCAACAGCACAATTATCCATTATGCAGTATATTCCTTCTAATATAAGCAAATGTATAATCTTCACCTTTCTCTGACAACATAACAAGTAATGAATACAATAATTCCTTAGTATTAGAATTAATTATATAATGATCCATTCCTCTCTTAAAATAATTCAAAGAATCTGCATCTGTATACTTATCTTTATTATATATCTTACTTGCAGCTACCCTGTCACAAAACATTTCAATAACATAATTAACAGGCATTTCCATTCCTATAAGACTTCCATCACCACCTTTAGCTGGATAATCTATCCAGTATTCATAGTGGTGCTTATTTCTTCCTTTATGATGAAGCCACGCTGTTGAACAGCCCTCTGCTTCCCTCTGTGCATTATTCGGACTTCTGTTACCATCCTGATAATACTTTACACCTGGAATAAACTCTGAAAAGCTATATTTGGATAAGTCGTGCAATAGTCCCTGCTTATACAGACCCACACGAAAACAATTCTTCATAACCTCTAACTTATGCGTATTAATAGTATGCAAATGTCCAAAAAAATTATGAAAAAACTTACCCGGCTTCATTACTGTCAATCCTCCATGCCTGATTTTATCCTAACAGTCCGTTTGTTAGAAATTGTTAATTATTAAACTATCTTACCACGCACATTATACAGTATTCATATAAGCAAATTCAAGCATTACAGCAAGTCTTAATACGAAAAATCGAAAAACTTAATAACTTTATATATTCTTTATTGATTAATCTCACATATTACCTTGATGCCTTTATCGCTTCATCATAAAAGTATTCCTGTGAGTTAATCGACTCTTCACCTTCTTTAATACCTTTATGGTAATAGTTGCCGTCACTTCCCATAATTCTTGCTTTAACATTATCTTTAAGCATTATATTAAACATATGTAATATACGCTCTTTAATACTTTCATCATATACCGGTCCAGCAACTTCGACCCTCTTAAGAGTATTACGTGTCATAAAATCTGCTGAGGAAATATACATCTTCATATCTGCACCCTTTCCGAATATATATATTCTTGAGTGCTCAAGAAATCTACCAACAATACTTGTGATTGTAATGTTATCTGTATATCCGGTTATTCCTGCAACCATACAGCTAATCCCTCTTATAATCATATCAATCTTTACCCCGCTCATAGATGCCTCAACAAGCTTCTCTATTATAACCTTATCTGTGAGCGAATTAATCTTTATTCCTATATAAGCTTCCTTTCCTTCTTTTGCAATAGCAATCTGCTCATCAATTAATGAAAGGATTTTATTCTGTAAGCACTTAGGTGCAACGAGCAAATGCTCTGTATTGTCAACAACATCTCCAAGTCCGAGATTATTGAATACATCTGCTGTCTCCTTGGCAATAGCTTCACTTGAAGTAAATAAAGCAAGATCTGTATATAATTTGGCAGTTTTTTCGTTAAAATTACCTGTTCCAATATGTGTTATATAACGAAAATCTTCTCCGTCTTTATATGTTATAAGACAAAGCTTTGAATGAACCTTGATATGGTCTATTCCGTATATAATCTTACAGCCTGCTTCTTCAAGCCTGCGTGACCATTCAATATTATTCTCCTCATCAAATCTTGCCCTCAGTTCAACAAGTACAACAACCTCCTTGCCATTCTCAGCCGCATCAATAAGTGCCTCTACTATCTGCGAATTCTTGGCAACACGGTATAATGTCATCTTAATTGACAGAACCCTGTCATCACCTCCTGCTTCATTAAGAAGCCTTATTAATGGATGCATACTCTCATATGGATAACTGAGCAATAAATCCTTCTTAGCAAGCTGGTCTATAAGCGGCTGCTTAATATCAATATTACTTGAATTCTGTGGTACGCGTCTTTCATAGAACAACTCTCTCCTGCTTCTTAAGTCATCCTGTATCTTTGATATAAATGACATCTCAAGAGGTGACTCAGAATAAAATACCTGCTTCTTATCAAGCTTAAGTTCCTTACATAAAGCAGATATTACTTTATCATCAAGCACTCTTGAATATTCAAGCTTTACAGGACACAGCTTCCTTCTTTCCTTAATTAGCTGTTCCATAGTATCCCTGTAATCCATCTCTTCATCATAGAATGCTTCGTCCATATCTATATCTGCATTTCTTATAATTCTAATCAAAGACTTACTCTTAACACTATATTTCTTAAATATCTTTGGAAGAAAATGCAGTATAAGTTCTTCAATAAGCATATACTTATGACTGTCTGATGGTATTGGAATAAGTCTGTCAAATACGCCATTACTGCACGGAACAACACCTATCTTGTCATTGTTCTTTGAACCAAGAAGTGCCACTGCATATATTTCTTTATTCTTAAGAAATGGAAATGGATTCTTCTTGCTTATAACCTGTGGTGATAATATAGGAAGAATTGAATTATTAAAATATTCCTCTAAATATACAGCATCTGAATATTCAACATCATTAAAACTTATAAGCTTTACTCCCTGCTCCTCAAATCTATACATAAGCTGCTGATATATCTTATCTTTCTTATGCAGTAATTCCCTTGTCTCACTAAAGACAGCATCAAGCTGCTCTCTTGCTGTCATAAGTGTCTTATTATCAAATCCTGCATTCTTATCGTGCTTATTTCCCTTAGCAAGCAACATCTGGTCATATAATGAACCAACTCTTACCATATAGAATTCATCAAGATTACTATTAAATATAGATACAAATGTTAATCTCTCACATAAAGGCACTTTTAAATCCGCAGCCTCATCAATTACTCTCTCATTGAACTTAAGCCAAGACAACTCTCGGTTAGCAAAATATGGCTTTGGTACATCAGCACCTGAAGCGTTGCTCTTAATATCTCCGAATAAAGCACTGCCATTTATCTCACCAACTAAAACATTACTCTTAACCTCATCGGCTGAAGTATTATTCTTAACCTCTGCCTGATATACATCTTTATTAATATATGCGTTATCTGAATTAATCTCTTTAAACTCTGGTTGATTCATCTCTTTATTATCACTGATATTCTTCTTATTATTAACTTCTTTATTGTCATCATTATTAATAGTCATATGAGCCTCTTTATCTTTCTTCCAAAATCCTAGTCTCCAAAACATATTCCCATCGCCTTTGCTTCTGTAATTATTCCCGCCTGTGGATCTACAGTCTTTAATCTGCCCGCAACTTTATTTAATTCAATCTTATCTATCTGATTATTGCGGACACATACCATATATCCATATTCTTTATTCATTATAAGTTCTGCTGCTTTAGCTCCTAACCTTGAAGCTAATACCCTGTCATAAGCACAAGGGCTTCCACCTCTTTGTACATGACCTGGTACAGTAACCCTTACTTCCTGACCTGTTCTATCCATAATACCTGCACCAATTCTGTATGCTGCTGATGGATAATGCTCCTTCTTTCTTACTTCTTTAAGTTCTTTCTTACTATATAACATTTCCTCTTTGGATATTATACCTTCTGCAACTGCAAGAATTGTAAAATGCTTTTTATCATTAATTCTTTTATTAATTGCTTCTACAACCTTATCTAAATCGTATGGTATCTCTGGTATAAGTATTACATCAGATCCACCTGCTATGCCCGCATGCAGTGTAAGCCAGCCTGTCTTATGTCCCATAAGTTCAACTATAAATACCCGGCTGTGTGATGCCGCAGTTGTATGTATACAATCTATGGTATTCGTTGCTATATCAACTGCTGACTGGAAACCAAAGCTTACATCTGTCCCAACCAGATCATTATCAATCGTCTTAGGAAGTGTTACAACATTAAGTCCTTCTTTATATAAAAGATTGGCTGTCTTATGTGTACCATTACCTCCCAATATTACAAGACAATCAAGCCCTAACTCCTTATATGTGTGCTTCATTGCCTCAACCTTGTCCTTACCATTCTCATCAGGTTCATTAATCTTCTTAAATGGTGTTCTTGATGTTCCAAGTATGGTTCCACCTATAGTTAATATCCCTGAAAAATCATTAATATCCATAAGCTTATATGTATTATTAATAAGTCCTCTATACCCGTCAAGAAAACCATATATCTGAACATCATCCACTTTATTGTAAAGACTTTTAGCTACACCTCTCATAGCGGCATTAAGTGCCTGACAGTCACCACCGCTTGTCAACATTCCTATTCTCATATTAATCTCCATTCCTGCACACATTTTTGTACATATCAAGCTTATGTCTAGTGTGCACAGACACAACCTCGCGTGTAAAAATTTATTTTTACACTTATATCTTTATCTTTGTTACTTATTATTTTCTATTGTACATTAAACAACTATCTAATATCTTCATTCTTGATATATTTCAATAAATTGCTTCATAGTTTTGCAATTTCTGACATTATATTATAGTAGTTATGTAAAGTTTAACGAACTTATATGTAAAATCTATGTAAATTAAATATACTATACAATGTATTCACATCTATACCAAATTAATATATTTATAGTATATCACACTATATTTTTACTGTACATATATATTTTAAAACTTATATACTTTTTATATATTCAATTAGATAAATTTCAACTAATACTAATTACATTTTTCAATGCATTATGATACAATAAGAAGCACTGAATTAGTATGCCGTTATCTATACACCGGCATTTATGGAGGATTAATATGACAAGAAAAGAGATTAATGAAATCAAATCACAATTCAATATAGAAGACTGTGGAATTCTTAAATTATGCGGATGTTATGTTGATGGTGAGAAGAATAAAGTCACAACTATTAATGAAACATTCCTCAATCTTCCTGAGGAAGAACGCCATAAATATATAGATATATTTAAAAAATGTCTTTCTGGCACACCAGGACGTAACCTTATTGATATGCAGTTTACTCTTGATGCCTACGGCGATAAACAGCCTCACGATTTTCTGCTTGAGCTAAGAGACAGCGAATTAAAAGACGAGAATAAACTCAATGAATTATATGATAAAATAATCGCCAACTATTATTATCCTGGCAACTACTTAATTCTTGTAATCAATCAGGCATATGATGTTCCGGGTATGACTGCAGATAATATTGCTATGGAAGACGCTTCTGATGAAGTGTATAACTACATTTTATGCTGTATCTGTCCGGTTACTCTCTCTAAACCTGGGCTTGGATATTTTGAAAATGATAAGACTTTCCACAATCAGGTTCAAAGCCATATGGTTGACAATCCTGACATAGCATTTCTTTTCCCAGCCTTTAATAATCGGAGTTCTGATGATGAAAAAATTCTGTATCACTGTAAAGATATAGATGATTTCCAACAGAATTTTCTTACATATGTACTTAGCTGTGAAATTCCACTTCCAGCCAATGTACAGAAAGAAACCTTCAATGCATTAGTAACTGAAACACTTGGTGATGATTGTAACTATGAAACTGTTAAAAATATTCACGACAACCTCAATGAAATAATTGATGAACACAAAGCTGTTTCAAGCGCTCCTGTAATGCTTGATAAGACTGAAGTTAAGGAAATTCTTGAAAAAAGCGGCGTAAAAGAAGAAAAGCTTGCTGACTTTGAAGAACATTTTGAGATGGCTGCTGGAGAAAATGGAAAACTTGCCGCTAACAATATCACACCTTCAAGAAAATTTGAAGTAAAGACACCCGATGTTGTAATCAAAATCAATCCTGATAAAACCGACCTTGTAGAAACCCGTGTAATTGACGGAAAGCAGTGCCTCGTTATCCAGATTGATGAACATCTTGAAGTAAATGGAATTTCTGTTAATCCTGATACCGGCGAAGTAATTGACCGCAATGAAAATACTAATAACAATATATACTAGATTAATTATTCAATAAAATAAGCATTATTGTATACAATAATACTTATAATAAAAAATACCGCATTAATGTGTAACATATTCCAAGTTATGGAATATCCACATTAATGCGGTATTTTTTATTATTTATGCACTAAACAGATGATTATAATTCACATATCTGCTTATGTACTATATCTTAAAGAACTTCATTTCTGAGTTAAGCTTCTCTGATATCTTCATCAAATCATTAGCAGTTGTTGAAAGCATACTAATTGTAGCTGTAAGCTCCTGCATTGAAGCTGTTGTTTCCTCAGCTGATGCAGCATTCTGTTCAGAAATAGCGGAAAGATTAGCTATTACGTCATTAACCTGTTGTCTTGCGTCATCACAGGAACCTACATTAACCTCAATTGCTGCTGTCTCCTGTCTTGATACATTAATGCCATCACTAACATCAACAAAACTGTCCCTTGTCGCATTAAGCTTAACGACCTGCTCATTAATAAGAAGCTTTGTAGAATTCATCTCTTCAACAGTCTTTTCTGATTCCTGCTTAAGATTTTCAATTATCTGCTTAATCTCACCAGCCGCTTCATCTGACTGTGATGCAAGCTTCTGTATCTCAGATGCAACAACTGCAAATCCTTTTCCCGCTTCACCAGCCCTTGCTGATTCGATTGAAGCATTTAGTGCTAAAAGACTTGTCTGGTCTGCTATATTAGTAATGAATGCAGCTGCTTCTCCAATCTTGCCAACCGATTCATTAGTAAGCTCAATCTGATCTGCAATCTTATTAACTGCTTCTGTAGTATGGTCATTAGACTCAGATAACTCAACCATAGTATTCATTGAAGTATCACCTGCGTTACCCATAACATTAGCCGCCTGTGTAAGATTAGATACCTTCTCAACAATATCCTCAATAAGCTTGCCCATATTAGCAATATATGATGAAGCATTCTGGATTTCCTCTGCCTGCGACACAGCTCCTTTTGATATATCTTCAACTGCACTTGATATTTCTTCTGTAGCCTTACTTGACTGGCTCGCTGTAGCCGCCATCTCATCTCCAGACTTATATAACTGATCTGCTGATTCTGTAAGTCCTGTCACAATACCATTAAGTTTGCTGATAAGTGCCTGTACAGAACCCGCCATCTCTCCAATCTCATCATTACGCTTTAACATATTAGGATCAACCTTCATAGTTAAATCACCATTAGACAGGGAAACAAATAATCTGTTGACTGTCACTAAAGCATTAGCAATTTTTCTGGAAAGCATCAATGATATCACTGCTATTACTAAAAGAACAATAATTGTTACTCCCACAAGTGCTATAACCTTCTGTATAATAAATGATGTTATAGCTGTTCTTGGTTCTCCAGCAAATAACATACCCACAATATTGCCGTTATAATTCTTTAATGGAAGATATACACCTGTATAATCAACTCCATCAATATCGATATGATCTGCTTTATATGTCTCTCCTGTCTTAACCTTTTCCCATACTGAATCTGGTGCTTTAAGGCTCAACATTCTCTTATTATTAGAATCTCTTAATGATGTTACCTTGGAATCAACACCATAAAAGATTGCAATATCTGCATCATTATCATCTGTAAACTTATCAATTCCGTCCTGCTTCTGTGAAAGATTAGTATCACCTTTAAAAATGTTACCATTATTATCGACACGCCAATCACCAGAATATGTATTATCATAACTTGACTTTGTTGCCTCTGCTAGAAGCACAAGTCCATTAGATGCCTCTGCATTCATACCAGCTGACATATTAACAATTGCAATAATAAGCACTACTGTAATACCCACAACTGTAGGAAGAACAGAACTAGCTATAAGTCTTGCTTTAATACTCATCTTAAGTCCCGGCTGTCTATACTCATTCGATGTGTTATTATCATTAGAAATATCCTTATTCTTAACTGACTTCTTAGACTTACTCTTAACAACCTTAGGCTTGTCAGCTTTCAATTTATCTTTTACAGGCTGCTTAGCTGATTCCTTCTTTCCAAATCTTTTAGACTTTGGAACTTTTACCTTCTTATCCACTTCTGATACAGCTTCCTCGCTATCTGCTTCAGGCATCGTAGATTCAGCATCAACCTTTGTTGTATCTTCCATACCATAACCTCCTAGTTTCTTATATAACATAGAATATATCATTTCATATCGTTGAAGTATTATAACATAAATAAATATAAATGTTCTACATTTTTCTACTCTTTTTGCACATATTTTCCTGTATTATTAGATATAAATTAATCCCATTCAGCAAGTGTTCTATAAATAAAAAAGTTCCCCGGTCTGGGGTGACCGGGGATGAGTAGAGGGGATAGAAATATAGTCAAGTATATTGGCTTTGGAGATTGTCCAATATACTTTCGTCCAAATTAAACTTAGTATCAGGTTCTCAAAAATATAACCAAACAAACATCATCTAACTTTCAAATATCATAACCTGACACAATCTATTATAATATCTTATTAAATATTGTCAATTAATAATTAACCTAAATTAACATTAAATAATAAAATCTTTCTCATCAGTTAAATATCAATATGCAAAACAATTATTAATATCTACCTGACACTTTTACATATTATAATAGGTTACTTTTAATATAGCAACTGAAAAATTGTATTTTTTATACTTTTTTAATGATTTATTGTCCTGTGTTATTATTATAATAATTAATCTGTCACTTTGTCAAGCTCTCTTTTAATTAATTCTGCCGTTGGTGTTATAGCAAGACCTTCTCTGGCTGTTTCTTTTAAACTTGATGGCATTGCCGCACCAATTCTCTGCATTGAATCAATAACTTCATCTGGTGATATTACACTTTTAATACCTGCCATAGACATCTGTGCAGCCGTTATTGCATTCATAGCTCCCGCAACATTTCTTTTAATACAAGGAACTTCTACAAGTCCACATACCGGATCACATGCAAGACCTAACATACTCTTTAATGCCAATGCACTCGAATTAACTATCTGCAGGCTATCTCCTCCCTGAAGAAATGTCAACCCTGCCGCCGCCATTGCACTTGCACTTCCAATCTCTGCCTGACAGCCTCCTGATGCCCCGGCTATAGAAGCATTTTCTGCTATAACTGCTCCAATTCCTGAAGCAATCAGCAACGCCTTAACCATATCATCTTCAAGTGCCTTAAAATATGTTTCATATGATATAAATACCGCTGGAATTACTCCGCAAGACCCCGCTGTAGGTGCAGCTACTATTCTACGCATACACGCATTAGACTCTCCCATTTTAAGAGCTTTTTCCATAACCATTCCTACAAAATCTCCACATATATTCCTGCCTGATTTGTTATATTGATACATCAGCTCTCCGTCACCACCTGCCATCCGGCTTGGTGACTTAAGAGATTTATCATAATTATTATCTGCAGTTTTCATAGCTTTATACATCAGACGCATATTTTCAAAAATCTTATCTTCTGAAACCATACGCTCGTGTGCATTATCCATCATAATAACCTGCCATATCTGTGCATTGTTCTTATGACATAATTCCACCAAATCATTTATAGAATGATAATTCATTATTTAATCTCCCTTTTGCGATAAATATGTTACTTTAGTTATTCCTTCAACCTTTTTGAGCCATTCTATGCCTTCGCGTGGTATCTCCTGATCACATTCCAGAACCATTACTGCATTACCGCCCCTGTTAGAACGATACAACTGCATACTTGCAATATTCACGGATTTGTGTGCAAGCATTGATGTCACTTCACTAACGTGACCCGGCTGATCCTGATTATGCACAACTAAAGTTGGATAATCTCCCGAAAAATTCGTTGTTATTCCATCAATCTGTGCGATATTTATTCTTGAACCACCAAGTGACTCACCTACAACCTCAAGCTGCTTTCCAGAAATACCTGTTAATATAATCTGTGCACTATTAGGATGTGCTTCTTTCAGCGTTGATTTTCCAAATGTCACCTTTATTCCTTTTTTTTCGGCAATCTCCATACTATGTGGTATTCTCATATCATCAGGCTGCATTCCAAGTAGTCCTGCAACTATAGCCTTATTAGTTCCGTGTCCCTTTCCTGTATCAAGAAAAGAACCATACAGCAAAATATTTGCTTCCTTTATCTGTTCTCCCATCAACTTCTGGGATATATATCCAATCCTTACCGCACCCGCTGTATGTGAACTTGATGGTCCAACCATAACCGGACCAATTATATCAAATATATCCATTAAATCCTCCGTGAATCCAGATGCTTAAAATATATTTAATAATATTTACTCTGAATTATTGTGAACTTGGTATTAATAATTTTGTCTATCATTCTATTTGCATTGTTTTATTTGAAATATTTACTTCTTTCCTACTATATTAGAAAATGTATCTTCTAAGCTCTTTCCTACTGATTTCATTGCATCACCAAATTCATCAGCCATACTTTTAGCCTTCTTATCCAGTTCATTTTCTTTTACATAATCTGTAACCTTATCCGCCGCATTATTAGTGACGTCAACAGCTTTACCAACACCTCTTAAGACCTTTTCTTTATTAATAAATCCCATTATTATCAGCTCCTCTTTTATTTATTAATCTATCAATCTGTTAGCTTTTAAATTATAAATCCATTAATCAATTTCTAACTATATTTAAGTTTATATATCAATAACTGGTCTAATCGTAAACTACTCTGTTCAATCAATTTCTAACTGTATTTAAGCTTATATTGTTATTATACATTTATTTTATAATTTATATTATATCATAATTTCTACGTTGCTTTTCCACGCATATGAAGTTTCGAAGAAACTTCTAAGTGACTACGAAGTAGTCATATTATATCATATTTTTTGTGCAGCTTTTCAGCACATATAAAGTTCCGTAAGGAACTTTTAAGATGAGCACTCTTGTGCTCATTATATCATCTATTTTATCATTTAAAGATAATGTTTATATTACAATATATTCTTTAATACAATATTGGATTTATGTCACATAATATAGTTTTATATTACAAATACAGTTATATACTGTGATTTCAACATAATTATACTTTTTAATTTCAACAGTATTACTTTTTCTATATAGTTACCTATAATAATTTCAATTCAACTACTGCATTCATTTTATTATCTGTTTCAAATATGACAAGGCAGTTATAATTATTATCTGTAAGACATTTTATTTTTATGTTATCATTCTGCATAATTTCTTTTTTATATTCAATTCTTATATAGTTAAAATCTACATTTTTATAAATATCTTCTGGAACAGCTTCTAATGCTGCTTCCAAATAGCTGACATTATGTAAATGTCCATTAATATCAATATCTCTTCTCTGTATTAAATATGGCTTTTCTGTAACCATAATGTTATCTGGCAGATTATCCAAATCAGGAAGCTCTATCTTCTTTATCTCCTCATCGAATACATTTTTTTCTGTTTCAGTACCGTATATATCGTTCATTTTGTTGTCTAAAATAATAGGTCTGCGTCTTACCAAATCCATATATAGCCATCTTGAAGTACCTATTGCACATAACTCACCATTCTGGTCGTATAATTCAAAATCCCTAAATGCACATAGTCTATCAGACTTTCTAGACCATGTGCTTGCATCTATATATTCATTGTAAGCTGGTCTTTTAAGGATTTTTATCTTCCAATCCAGCAATACCCACGCCTTTTTATTAATAGCAGATGCCGATACCCCCAATCCAACCTTATCTGAATGAGAACCAGCAATATCCTCCATAATCGTAACGATTCTTTTGTTGTCTATCTTATTCTCTCTTCCAATATCCTCTAACTCTACTTTATATCTTTCTTTATATATCATTATCTATATTCCTCAATATATTCATTATATGTTAACTATGTGTATGTTTAAATAAAAGCATATCAGCTGATTAGTATTAGTTAATTTATATTAATATTTTAGTGATTATCACTTGTTACACCTGTAAATACAAGCTTTAACTATTAGAATTTTTTAGTATTTATTCTAATTATCAACGCCTAATCTATATGTATTAATGCTCATATTATACATTTAATAATACTTTATTGTTTTACAGTACGGCCGTCTGATGTGTGCTTTATCTAATAATTATTATTGTTCATCAGCCAATATCTGTTAGTGTTCTTATATTATAAATGTTATGAGTTGAAATATCCATAAAAAATGAATTAAATGTGTGTGGTAGTTACATAATTGCAAATATAATCTGCAACTATATATGATTATTTAATAATCTAAAAGCAATATAAATGTTTCACGTGGAACTTAAAACATTTGTTTGTAATATCGTTACTAATTACTATAATTGTATAGATTATATAAGTTTCATTAGTTATAATATTTTAGATTTAATTATATTGTTTTAGATTTAATTATATTGTTTTAGATTTATTATAATTAAATATATTATTGATATTATGTATTATTAATCACTTTTCAATAATAGTACTCAAATAAAGTGAACTCAGTTCACTTTATTATATTCCTTATAATATATGTCTTATCAATATGTATAATACCACTTTATGAATTAATTCAATTATATTTAATAATATATTTGCTGTAATTTTTTTATTTATAATTATATATAGATATTAAAGCATTATCCAATAATCATATATAACAATTAAACTAGATTATTAATATTGATAAACAAATTCAAATTGATAACTTAATATTATGTATGTGCATAATGCTTTGTTTATATAGAATTATAATTGAATATCAAATATATAATTTGGACATAGAATCCCACCATATAATTCATATAGATAATTTTATTTATTGAACTCAGTTCACTTTTAGCTGTGTATAATATTATAAATACTCATTTATATCATTATAATTTTGAACTCAGTTCATAATTTTTCATAAATCATTTTATTATTTTTGTATTCTTTCTATTTTATTTATGCGTAAATACTCACTTAATCCATCAATTATATTATGCATATCTATATATGCTTTCTATGTCAGAGTTTTATTATATAGAATCTAAAAATCCTTAAAATTCTTTATAGCACTATCATTACAATCTATTATTACAATCATTACAATTTGATATCAATGTAAATCATAAAGGAAATGACTATATATTAATTATAATAATGAATTTATTATTAATTTCATATCTTTCGGCAAAATTGAATTAAGAAATAATTATATAAGAAATAATCTAAGCATATATAATAGATTACTACAAAATAATATATATCAAAAATATTAAGTAATTTATTCTTATTTATTATATAAATATACCTTATTATATTTTAAATTTATCTATCAATATTTAGAAACCTGTTTACTTATTACATAAAATTATTGGATAATGTTTTAATTTCTATATATAAATGTGAATAAACAAATAACAATAAAAATATTTTAAAATATTTTTCTACATTTATAAAATTGAACTGAGTTCACAAAAAAACTCAACATAAATATTTTTAAATAATGTAACTTTTATATTGATAAAACGTAATTTTGTTGTATAATAAAATTAGATTTTAATGAAAGAAGGTCAATAATGAGCGAAGTAATAAGTTTAATTAACGAAAAGGGGGGTGTTGGAAAATCATCCTCAGCCATAACAATTGCTCAGATTTTATCTATTTCTGGCTATTCTATATTATTGATAGACTTAGATCCACAGATGAATACAAGTAAAATGTTTGGCAAAAGTGAAGAAGGTAAGGATATTGACTATGAACAGCTGTTTTGTAGTAAATTTGATGATAAAGCTACTGTTATGAATTACATTTCTACAACAGACTATGAAAATATATCTATACTTTGTGCCTCAAGAGAATTAAACAATCTTATATATAAAATATACGATGAGAGTAAAGAATCTAATGTAGAATTATGTTTTAAACATAATCTTAGTCTATTAAAGGATGATTACGACTATATTATAATAGACAACTCACCTTTTAAATCATACCTTACAACATGTGCTATGTGTGCCAGCAATAAAATCATCACACCTATATGTGTTGATAATTTTTCATATGATGGTTTAATGTCACTTTTTGATACGATTGAAGATCTCAATGCTAAATATGCACTTTCTATTGAATTTGCAGGTATGTTTATGACCAGAGTGGCAGGAAGAACAACCTTATATAAACAAATGTTTGAAAGTTATGAGAATATGTTTGGTGACAAATTCCTTCCTGTGTCAATAAGAAATTGCATTGCCGTCAATGAATCTAATACATTGTTTGAACCATTACTCACATATGATAAGAGAAGCACCGCAGCTCAAGATTACATAGAATTAGTTAATTATCTTGGACTTATGGATAATAAACATTACAGAGAATTAGCAAAATATCTTAAAGGAGAGAAGAAATAATGGCTAAGAAATCATTTACTGCTGGTGGTACTAAGACAGGTATCCTTAATTCTGACGGTGGAGAAAAACTTAAAGAAATTCAGGCAAAGACACAATACAATTTTAAATATATTCCTAAAGATAAAATTGTATCTAACCCTAAAAATGAAATGTATGCGCAGGATGGCATTAATGCACTCAAAGAAAGTATACTTGTTAACGGTCTAAGACACAATTTATCTGTATTATATGATTCTGACAAAGATATATATCGTCTTATCTCTGGTGAAAGAAGATATCACGCCATATCAGAAATGGATGAAAAGGATTACCAGACACTTTTTCCTGCTGGAATTCCCTGCAAAGTTGAAAAGTCTGATATTACTGAAATTGACGAAGAAATTATGCTTATCTCAGCCAACCACGATGTAAGAGAATCTTCAATGGAAGTTAAA
Organism: [Lactobacillus] rogosae; assembly: GCA_900112995.1. Classification (GTDB taxonomy): domain Bacteria; phylum Bacillota; class Clostridia; order Lachnospirales; family Lachnospiraceae; genus Lachnospira; species Lachnospira rogosae. The sequence continues at coordinate 60,295 of FONU01000017.1, forward strand.
AGATGGGAAGTAAGCCGTTTAAAAGAACTTTATGAAGCTAAAAAGTTAAACGGCGAAATAAAAAATATCAATGCAGAGATTGCCAAACAGCTTAATATATCAGAAAGACAAGCCCGCAAATATACAACAGCAGAAAAGCTTATTCCTGAATTAAGTGAATTACTCAATAACAATGGCATAGATCTTAACCAGGCTGATAAGTTTGGTAAGCTTGATGAGGATGCACAGAAGAGTATATTAAATATTCTTCAAAAAAATGGCAACATTGAAAATGCAGAATTTCAATCTATCAAGAAGATATCTGAAGAACGTGCTAAAGAAGCTGCCAAATATAAGCAGGAATTAGAAGAAGTAACCAGAGAGCTTAACAAAAAGAATGAAACTTTAGAAATTCTTGAAAATAAAATAAATGAAATTTCTACAAATACTGATAAATCCAATTCCAAAATAGATATTGAAGAGGAACTTCGATATATGACTGAGGCTAAGAACAAAGCTGAAAAGGAAAAGGCACGTCTTGAAAGTAATATGGAAAAGATGAAGCAGCAGCAACGTGAGAAAGAACAACGCAAGACAACAATTTCAGATAACGAATTAAAAAGAATATCTTCAATTGCTAAAACAGAACAGGCACTTGCATTATTTGAATCAAACTTTGATATCATTAAGAATAACAAGTCTATTATAAAAAATGATACTGATTTAAAAATAAGAGTAGAAATTTTAAATCAAAGATTAACTGATTTTATTAATTCACTAACCAATAATTAATATATTATGTCCCCAATTCTAATAATATTAACATTGGAGTTGGGGATATATTATTATTATTATTAATCATAATCATATAAATATCTATCTATCTATCTATCTATTTATTTATCTATTTATCTATCTATATCCATATTAATATATACAACAATACATATATTTAACATATATTGATAAATTAAATTAACATAGACACAGTATTTATAAGGCTTTCAACAATTTTTTATAGTTCATTAGTTACTAATTCAAAGTCGGATAATTTTTTTTGAAGAATAATTTTTTTATAAACAAGTCTATTAATTATTATTCTGGTCTATTATTTTCATAAAATGTCTTTTTAATAATTATTATAGTCGAAAAGGATAAAAAAAAGGTTGAAAAGTTTCCATATGTTAATAAATCTTCAATATAAATGTTATCAAAATTTGTTAAATTAGTATTTTAATTATATATTAAATAAATTATAAAAGGAATCATTCATAAAAATTGAAAAAAAGAAAATAAAAAAAATGAGCAGCCTGCTTTTTTATTAAAATTAATTAAGAATATCACATATATTGATATAAAAATCGAATACAAGACACGAAAATAAGACTGCTTTTTAAGCAGCCTTTTTTAATTTACTAACATTAGCACGAATTATCGTTGATACAAGACCAGGAATATTTTTTATGGATCGTTCATACACTATATATTGTCTATAGATATCTGCTAACGCATACATTAATAAATCGAAAGAGTAGTGAACAGCAATATTTGCTAAATCCTCCAAATCAAGTTTACTGATTTTAATCAATTTATAATTTGATATATTAGTGTCTATATTAATAAATTCTCTAAAACGTACAGGTGGAATATCACCTGAGTTAATGTTAGGAATTACTGTATTAAAATCATTAATAAATGACTTTAACCGGTCAATATTTTCTTCTAATAGAATTTGTTTTTGCTTCTTAGCAATATATCTTGAAGAAATCTCAAATCTTATGATATTATCATTAATAGTGACATTAAAAATATCAGCATCTGAATTAGACATATGTTGTTTTATAATGCAAGGCTTGCAATACTTAGGAAGCATATGTCTTATTTCAGATATTGATTTGTGATCCACGCTTGCCTGACCCTTAAGATTAGAACTATCAAGGTTGATAAGCTCACGCAAGTAAATTCTTAATGTTACAATTGAATTAATATCAAAAAGTTTAGTAATTAATTCCTTAGAAAGCACTAAAAATCCCCTGCCGTTTTTGTTAGCAGGAAGGTAATAATTCTCATAATCATTGATAAGCAATGAAATAATAGATGATGAAGTTTTGGAATATGATATATAAGTATAAGATGATAATATGTCAAGATTATTCCAAATCGTCTTTATGTTGCATTTAAGAATAGATGCCAATTCTTTGATATTAATTTCTTTTATAATCCCAAAACGATCCGGATGATAAAAATGTAATAACATAAATAGCTTAAGTGCATTTGATTTTAACATAGGTCTATAGCCATAACGATTTTTTTCATTATGATATATCTTTTTAGTTACGTTCTTAGTTGTGAGAATTCTATGTGGACAATTGTTACAATTATCAATAGCCATTTTGTAGATATCATTATCGCTGGAGAAGGATTCGATAATTGCTTTATATTTACAAGTAGAGCAGTTATCATTTGAGTAATCGGTAACTTCAACAGAAGAATCAATAATTGTTGTGTAATTTTGCTGAATACCAAGAGCCTGAATTAATACAGCTTTGCCTATATTTGTAAAATTATCCAAAATTCCCACCTCCTTTTTATGGATAATTTAACAATATTATCAAATAAAATCAAATTCTTGTTTTTACTCAAAATTTATCCACATAAGTGTATTTTTTAACTTGTTTTACTCTAAAATTGTCTACTTATCCACAAAATCAAAGTGTTTTACTCTAAAATTATCTACTTAATTTAATAAAATTTTTTTTGTAGAAGTCAAAATAAATATTTTGTGGATTTTACTACTTTTTTATCTACATATAGTTAACAGCTATCCACATAGGGTAGTGGTATTTTAAGGAAAATCAGTATTTAAGCCCAAAATGTAGACATTGTGGATAAAATTTCAAAAAAAAAATGTAGAAAAAGTATTTATATACAATATATAAATATATAAATAGAATAGAAAATTGGAGAAAAATCAATAAAAAAATGATATTTTACTCCAAAAATATCTACTTTTTAAAAATTTACTCTAAAAATATCTACATTGAAAAATAAAAACTAAGTTTTTTACTCTAAAAATATCTACATAAATTTAACATATTATTTAAAAAATGCTGCTAGAAACAGTAAAATTGTAATAAAAAAATAACAAATGCCTATTTTAAGGGATATATAAAAGATTTATCTGATAAAAATAAAAAAAACACGACAAAACTTAAAGAAATACAGATAATTAAGTAAATAAAAAAAGTACAATAAAATTTTCTTAGTTATCAATTAATTATCTACACTTTAATTATGATGATAAATATGTAGACATTTATAGTTTCTGATTTGATTAAAATAGAGTGGCAGGCAAGTAATTATTCTATCTATCCACTACACCATCTGGCATACGGTTTCAGACAAAGGCAGTTCTTTGCATTGCACATATTTTCAAAAGGAACTAGGAGAATGTATGCTATAAAATTTACGGAGCTTCTTATGTGAGACTTACAGTGTACAAAAGGAACTTCATAGGGCTTACATAAGAGCTCTCTGTAAGGCTCACATAAAAAAGCCGTATGTAAAAACATACGGCAAATAATTATAATAAAAAATCCCTATTTCGTCTATTAATGAGCATTGTCTATCATCTTAGTTTTATCAAAATTCAAATCCTGAATTTCAGCTTCCGATAATGGAAGGAAGTTAATAATAAATACACCATTTTTTAATTCAAAGCTATCGATTACAATATTGTTATCTACAAATTCCTGTAAAGATTCCTGAATTAATTGTAAGTTCTTCTTTTTATTTTTTAATTTAAATCGAACAATCTTCTGGAAGTAAGTATAACTATATTCACTCATCAATGTTTCCTGATTAGCAATCTGTTCACATTTCATTGCATAGCATATAATTCTTGAAAGGTTATTATCAAGAACATCATAAGAAGCAGAAGTTATAGAGATTAACTTTTTCTTTATAATAGCGTTACTTAGTACCTCACCAAATTGAGCTATGGCATAAGGTCTTTCAGCATCTTCTTTGATGACAATATTATCAAATAAGTTGAAATAGATTTTACTGCCAGCTTCCTCATAATAGAAATTGTACTCTACAAGCTTTCTACAAGAATTAGAAATTTTCTTGAGCACATTTTTACCAACGTGATAATCGACAATTTCTTTACCAAGAGTATTAAGATCGACTACTACAGATTTCTCTTTAGAGAATTCCTGCATATTAATATTAGATATAAAAGCATTAACTAATTTCAGGTCATTAGAATCCATAGCCTTTGGTGGAGTAAGTTTGCCACTGTTGACAGTCACTTCCAAAAGTTCACGGCCTTCTTCATCTCTGATAATTTCTTTTAGCAGATTATCAGATGCTGTTTCCATCATTAATGTAAAAGATGAAGGACTGAAGAGTGGTTTGTCAACTAAGTCAACAGGGAATAATCGAAGGTATGAGTCAATATTACCAGCAAGTTCACTTTCTATGTATTTCCAAGCACTAATAATCAAATCATTCTTTAAAGAATTATATATTGAGTTATAAGTAAAAGATGAGATACCTGGGAAATCAATTAAAAGAGTATTGGAATCATTTTTCCATTCTGTTGCAGCTCTTTTCTTATCTTCGATAATTTCCTGTAAATCTTTATCTCCAAACATTTTAGTATAATCTTCAACAGGAAGAGTCTTTGCCATAGCAACAACAGTAGCTAAAGGGTGTTTGGCATCGTCAATGCTGATTGTATCAATATCATTAATGTATGATTTGTACCAACGTGATCTTTTTTGTAAACGTGATTTCTTTACCTTATTAATTATAGGTACTAAATCTTCACGGCTAGTCTTTCCATCAAGATATTCCATAAGAGTTTCATCAATTAACTCAGCTACATTTTCAGCAGAGAAGTTTAACAAATTTCTTTTCTTATTGAAATAATCAATAATAACTGGATCAATGTGATTAGCTAATTCTTCAATAAATCGGCGAGAGTATTGTTCCATAATATATCTCCTTATATAACAACAAATATAATTTTCATTTTATTCTATATATTAATTGGCAGATAGTGGAAGAGTAGAATATGGATAGATGATTATAATATAGTCTGTCCAGTGTGTTATTGCTCTTTATGTAAATAGCATAATCTTCGATTAATTATATCTAACAATTTATATAGTAATTGTACTCATAATTATAAAAAATATAAACACAAAAATCAAATAGTAGGTTCACACCAGGAAGCTTTTCTTAATTACTTTGGTTGTTGTTGTGTTTATTTTGAAGTAGAGTGGTGGTGTGAGTTTTGGTTAACATATAGACATATGTCGTCATATATTGTATTATATATTATGTAAAAAATCAATAGCACACAGATAAGATTATTTTGTTGTGTTGAAAAGATATAAGAGGTATTTATGTTATGATTTCTGATACATTTAAGAATACTATTTGGATATATTACGAAACTAATTTAAAAGCTCGTACACGAAAAGAATATTGGAATGTTGTAAAGAATTTTGATAAAGTAGTTGGCCACGACCCATTAGAGTTAAGTCATACTGATGCTGTAACTTATTATGAACATATATTAAATAAGATAAGCAAAAATCAATTAAAATACTCTACCGGTGTAATGAGATTATCCGTAATAAGATCTGTATGTAATTTTATTGAATTTAATATGAGTAATCACGGAAAGGAATATACAAATTATTTCAAGGAAATTTCTATTCCAGAAGAAGATAAGTTATTAACAGACAATGATATACCAACACTTAATGAAATAAACAATATTATGGAAACAATACAACAAAATAATGATGAGAAAGCATTTTTAATATTATCCCTTGCCGTCAAATGTGCATTGACTAACACTGAAATATGCAGCCTTAATAAAGAATATATTGCAATTAATTCCAATGACGAAATGTATATTAATTATCCTCCAAAAGGCAATAATCGTATATCAAGAATAATTAAAGTTCCGGATGATGTTGCTGTATTATTAGACAGATATATATGTAATAATAATATAATAGAAGGTGCCATATTTATTAATAAAAGAAAAACACGAATTAAATTAAGGGACACAGAAAGACTTCTTGAAAAGTATTGTAAACTTAATATAGAAAAAGGTATGTTAAATAACAAATTCACAATGCAGACCCTTCGTCACGCCGCAATATGTTATATGTTATCGGGTGGAGCTTCAAAAGATCTGGTTGCAAGCTACGCTGGAATAACAACCAAATGGATTACAAGATATGATAAAATAATTAACTCTGATACATACAAACAGGCTGTTGACTATAGTATCATAAGTATCAACGCATAAATATACTAATGAATTGAATTAAACATCAAGTTATTAGTATTATTATATAATATATATTATAATTGATAGTACTAGGAAAAAGATAGTACTTTTCAATTATCTGCTATGTGTTATAATAACAATCGAAAGAGCTTGATATGAGCTCAATACAATTCCCCAATATCCCGCTGGATGATAATTAGTTATTAATTATTGTTTGGTGGGATCCCCTTTTTTATAGGTAATTCTGGCAGATACTTCCTATATTTTAATGGAAGCATATTTATCTGACATTTATAATTGACACGTTCTTTTATTGCTATAGTATTATAAAATCTTATCCATAAATTCTGAATATCATTTTCATTATCTGAAAAATCATCAAGCTGTTTTAATAATTCATTATTATAATCATTATAAAAAAATGCTGTATTATTATTCATATGTATATACGCAATATTTCTCCTGACATCATATATCAAAAAATTCTCGCAATGCAGTCTGTCATTAAAATGATCAATAATCATATATATAATATTATTATCAGGTTCTATTCTGGCTGTAAGAAAACCATTAGCATTTTCATTAAATCGAAGTATCTCTATATAAAAGTGTGCTTCATTAGCTGCCTTTTTATATATTTTATTAAACTGGAATATGTATTCATCATTAATGTTATGCAATACTGAAGTTCCATACTTAAACATTCTCTGCAAACAATGATAAATTACTGAGGCCTTATTATCTGCGATTGACTGTGCAACAGTAAATATCTTCTCATATATATCATTAGACAGCTTTAGCTTTATTGTATTGGCAACTTTATCTGATAAGGTTAAATCTGTCCTGATATTTATATAGTTCTCAAATAATGAATAGTTAGAAACAACATCTGCACATCTTACATCAGTATGGCTTGTTCCTGCCTCCCAGGCTTTATATATTGCTGAAAATATCCCCTCTATAGAATTATCACATAAATAAACATCCATAATACTATGCACTTAACTAATCAGCTGGTAGTAATACTGGCTGATCATATCCTTTCTTCTTACTAATCTTTATTCTATCTCTATGTTCCATATAAATATTTCAAATTACAAATTCTTATATAATTATCCTGATAAATATATTATATTATTCTAATATGCATCTTTATATTGTTCTAATATTTATTATTCACAATTATAATAAAAACATTCGTATCATTCTGATATTACATTGCAGTCAAATAAAGAAAGCTGTTTATAGCAGTCTTTATGTTCTATGTCATATATTTTCTTCTTGTCATTATCAATAAGAGCATTAGTAATATAATCCTGATCTATTCGTATGTTATACATCATTCTGCCATTACAGGTTATAAAATAAACAGCCCTTTTTAATACAACTCCGGCTTTCTTTAAAGAAGTAAAATCTAATATAGACATTCGTCTTGCATTAATAATACGTCTTGCTGATTTCACACCTATTCCGGGAACTTTTAATAACAGGGCATAAGGTGCTGTATTAATCTCTACCGGGAATATATCAAGGTGACGTATTGCCCAGTCACATTTAGGGTCTAAAAATGCGTTAAAATTAGGATTGTCTTCACTAAGAAGATCATATGACTTAAATCCATAAAATCTCATAAGCCAGTCCGCCTGATATAACCTATGTTCCCTAAGCAAAGGCACACCCTTGCCATCTTCCTGAAGTGGAAGCGACTCATCCATATTGACATTAACAAACGCTGAATAAAACACTCTCTTTAAATCGTATTTGTCATATAAATTCTGTGCTATCGTAACAAGCTGGTAATCCGTCTCTTTGGTAGCACCAATAATCATCTGTGAACTCTGTCCTGCTGGAACATATCTTTTATATCTATGTCCCGCCGATAGCTCAGTATTACCAGTATTCAATCTATTATTAATGTTTAATCTGTTATTGGCAGCCAATCCATCATTAAACATAGTGTCTAACATCTCATTACTTGTATAATCAGAAAATGTATTATACATATTATAAACATCTGACAAATAATTGTTCGTATGCTTCATACCAACCTCATATCTATTCATATGTATGTTATTCTTAATAATATTCATAGGATGCAAAATACTTTGTCTTGATTTAGATGGAGCAAGTTCTTTAAGTGCTGCATTAGTTGGAAGCTCAAGATTAATGCTCATACGGTCAACAAACCAACCAGCGAACTTAATGATATCATCCGATGCTCCAGGAATTGCCTTCATATGAATATATCCGCCAAAATTATATTTCTTTCTTAGAAGAATAACCGTTTCTAACATTCTCTTCATTGTTTCATCAGGACTGATAATTATACCTGAACTTAAAAACAATCCTTCTATATAATTACGTCTGTAGAACTGCATAGTAAGCTCACATATCTCCTCAGGCGAAAATGTAGCCCTCACAACATCATTAGACGAACGGTTAATGCAGTAGCGGCAGTTATATATACATTCATTCGTAAGAAGTATTTTTAAAAGAGAAATACACCTGCCATCTGCACTAAAGCTGTGGCATATTCCACACGCTTTAGAATTGCCTATGCCTTTACCATTGTTACCACGTTCAACGCCACTTGACGAACACGATACATCATACTTTGCAGCATCAGATAAAATCGTCAGCTTATCCATAATACTTAGGTCTTCTTTAATAACCACAACTCCCACCTTCTTTCGATAATAATAAAAAAGATACATGCAGAACATATTTTCCAAACATTCGTTCTGTATGTATCTTATCATATTATAATATATTTCGCAATTGAAATTTTAATATATTTTATTCAATCTGACTATAAAAGTTCTGCCTTTAAAACTTGTATATTATCTGCTATTTTATCAGCTCCTGCCTTAATTAACACTCCTTTATCCCTAAAGCCCCACGATACAGCTATGCAGTCAACCCCTGCATTTCGTGCTGTTAGCACATCTACATCTGAATCTCCAATATAAGCTATATCTTCTAATGCAATGTCTGCTATTGCAGCACATTCTAACAAGGCATCCGGAGCGGGCTTTTTTGCTATGCCCTCTCTTGCACCAAATGTAATATCAAGAAGATTATCAAAATATATATCACATAATTTAGTCACAGCATTTTGTGCTTTATTAGACAACACTGCAAGCTTAATCCCTGACTGCTTTAATTCTTTAAGCATATCAATAATTCCATCATATGCCTTTGTCTTGTCATTACAATGTTCCTGATAATACTTCTTAAAACATTCAAACACATTATCTATAACCGGCAAATCGGTTCCATTAGGAACACTTCTTTCTATTAAAAGACGAATTCCATTACCAACATAATTCCTTACTTCTTCTATAGTTCTTTGAGGCATACCAAACTGTGCAAGAGAGTAGTTCACCGCATCTGCCAGATCCTCCAATGTATTAAGCAATGTTCCGTCTAAATCAAATACAGCCATTTTATATTTCATATACTTCACACTTTCCTTATATTAATAATAACTGACTGGATAACAGATAATAAAAAATTCTTAAAGCAGATATATTATTTATAAGAATTAATTCAACATTAACATATTGTATACAGATTAATTACAATCAGCTGTTTCCATATCAGATATTTAATAATATAATCAAGACTAAAAAAATGCAATATGAAAATAAAATTTTAAATTTCCACATTTATCTATATTTTCCTTCAAATATTTTCAAAAAATTTAAAAATATTAAAATAAAAGGGTTGACATATTACATATTAACGTGTATTATATCACTTGTGTTCACGAGAAATAAATCGAAACACACAATACAATATGCGCGAGTGGCTCAGTGGTGGAGCACCTCCTTGCCAAGGAGGGGGTCGCGGGTTCGATCCCCGTCTCGCGCTCTGTAAGACAACAAAAAGGACTTCCGAATGGGAAGTCCTTTTTTGTCATCCGGGAAGTGCGGGGCACTTCTCGAAACCCAACTGCTTCACAGTTTGGCTTCGATTTCTCGGAACGCTAAAGCACCCCTCGGTCGTGTCAGAACAGAGGTCCACCGGACCTCTTGACTTCTCGGAACGCTAAAGCGCCCCTCGGTCGTGTCAGAACAGAAGTCCACCGGACCTCTTGACACCCATCTCGCACAACACACGGGGGTGACTATTATTTATTTCTGTATTAGCAACATTTTTGACTGGTTTATGAATTTTGTTCGTGACTATTTTTTATTTATATTATATAATGAATTTTATATGGGTTGTGTATTATTAGTTAATAGCAGATAACCTGATTTCATTGATTTATTATAATAGAAAAGGAACTTATTAATTTATGAAAGAAAGAGAACAATTTGGTTCAAGAATAGGTTTTATTCTTGTATCAGCAGGCTGTGCTATCGGCCTTGGTAATGTATGGAAGTTTCCATACATATGTGGAATGTACGGAGGGGCAGCTTTTATAGTTATGTACCTTATATTTTTAGCACTTCTTGGACTCCCTATTCTTATATGTGAATTCTCAGTTGGACGAGCAAGCCGCAAAGGTATGGGAAAAGCATTTGATGTACTTGAACAGAAAGGCACGAAATGGCATCGTCTTAAATGGATGAGCATAATTGGTTCGTATCTTCTTATGATGTTCTATACTATGGTTGGAGGCTGGATGATTTATTATGCATTTCTTGAATTATCTGGTAAGCTTTCTGGTCTTGATAGTGCAGAAATCACAGCTACATTTAATGGTCTGTTATCACAGCCTGGAATAATGTTTATATTTTCATTTATCGCCATTATTTTATCATTTGGCGTATGTGCACTTGGACTTAAAAATGGTGTTGAACGAATTACAAAGGTTATGATGTCGCTTCTTTTAGGACTTATGGTAATTCTTGCAGTTCATTCATTTGTTCTTCCTAATGCTTCTGTTGGTATTAAGTTCTATCTTGTACCTAATATAAGCTTAGTTAATCAGTCAGGTATTGGCGAAGCCATATTTGCTGCTATGACACACGCATTTTTCACTTTAAGTATAGGTATCGGTGCTATGGAGATTTTCGGCAGTTACCTTGATAAGAAGCGTTCACTTACAGGTGAGGCGGTAAGCATTGTACTTCTAGATACATTTGTTGCTTTAATGGCTGGATTTATAATTATCCCTGCCTGCTTTGCATACGGAGTAAACCCTGACAGTGGTCCTTCATTATTATTTATAACTCTTCCTAATGTATTTAATAATATGACTGGCGGAAGAATATGGGGCTTTATGTTCTTTTTATTTATGTCATTTGCAGCTTTATCTACAATTATCGCTGTGTTTGAAGAAATCGTAGCTATGTGGATGGATATAACAGAATGTAAGCGAACCAAAGCCGTAGGTATTAATATTATAGCTATTACTGTATTATCAATTCCTGCAATTCTTGGATATAACCTGCTTTCAGGTATACAGCCTATAGGTGCAGGTACAACAATTATGGATCTGGAAGATTTCCTTGTATCCTACAACCTTCTTCCTTTAGGAAGTCTTGTTATAGTTCTTTTCTGTACAAGAAAAAACGGATGGGGATTTGATAACTTTGCTAAAGAAGCTAATACTGGAGATGGAATAAAGCTTCCATTATGGTTTCGAAAATATATGTCATATATCTTACCTTTGATAATTACAATTGTTTATATTAAAGGCTACTATGATACTTTCTGCAAACAGCCTTTAGGCATATTCATCGGCTGGATGTGTTTTTCTGTGTTACTTGTTGTTATAATATATCTTATAGCACTACTTACAGGACGCAAATCAAAACAACAGTAGAACATACAACAACTTAATTTCAATTTGATATTGGATATTACTTATAAAAAAAACGGAGGTCTATTATGAAATTATTAGAAGATCGTATAAGAAAAGATGGAATTATAAGAGAAGGAAATGTACTTAAGGTTGACAGCTTCATTAACCACCAGATGGATATTAAACTTTTCGAGGAAATGGCTAAGGAATGGAAAAGACTATTTGCTGATAAGAAGATTAATAAAATCCTTACAATTGAGGCAAGTGGTATCGGTATTGCCGCTATCGTTGCAAGAGAATTTGATGTACCTGTTGTATTTGCCAAGAAGTCTAAAAGTATTAACCTTGATGATAATAACTTCAGCACTAAAATCCAGTCATTTACACATAGTAAAATATACGATGTGATTGTTTCAAAAAAGTTCTTATCTCCAGAGGATCATATTCTTATTATTGATGATTTCCTTGCAAATGGATGTGCATTACTTGGTCTTACTAACCTTGTTGAAAGTGCAGGTGCAACCGTTGAAGGTATCGGTATTGCGATTGAAAAGGGTTTCCAGCAGGGTGGAAAGATTATAAGGGAAAAAGGTTATCAGCTTGAATCACTTGCAATCGTTGAAAGTATGAATGCCGCTGATAACACAATTACATTCAGATAGGAGATACATTAATGAACGAACTTACAGAATACATTCCGGTATTATATGCTACTTTCTGGTCATTAGTACCACCTCTGGTAGCCATTATACTTGCTCTTATTACTAAGGAAGTATATAGTTCACTTTTTATAGGTATTGTAATTGGCGGACTATTCTATGGCGGATTGTTTACTGCACATTTTAGCTTTGAAACTTCTGTTACACATATATTTAATGATGGACTTGTAGGTGTGTTATCTGATCCTGCTAACATTGGAATACTTATATTTCTTGTAATTCTTGGAATAATGGTATGTATGATGAACAGAGCAGGAGGTTCAGGTGCATTTGGCGAATGGGCTTCCAAAAGAATAAAGACAAGAACGGGTGCTCAGTTAGTATCTATTCTTCTTGGTGCACTTATATTTATTGACGACTATTTTAACTGTCTTACAGTTGGAAGTGTTATGCGCCCTGTAACTGACAGCCACCAGATTTCAAGAGCAAAGCTTGCTTATATTATAGATGCAACAGCAGCACCTATATGTATAATAGCACCTATTTCATCATGGGCTGCCGCTGTAACAGGCTTTGTTGAAAGTGAGGACGGATTTTCTGTATTTATGAAATCTATTCCTTATAATTATTATGCATTGCTTACAATATTCGCATTACTTATGTTTGTAATATTGAAAGTGGATTTTGGTACTATGAAGCTTCACGAAGATAATGCTGCTAAGGGTGACTTGTATACAACACCTGACAGGCCATATGCTAATGCTAATCCTGATGTAATAAAAGGCAACGGCAAGGTTATTGACCTTGTATTTCCTATTGTTTCATTAATTATATGCTGTGTTATAGGTATGATATATACAGGCGGTTTCTTTAGCGGAACGCCATTTATAGAAGCATTTTCTGATTGCGATGCTCCTGTAGGACTAATGCTTGGAAGCTTCTTTGCAATGGTAATTACTGTATTCTTCTATGCTGTAAGAAAAGTTCTTCCATTTAAAGAATCATTTGCCTGCATACCAGAAGGTTTTAAAGCTATGGTTCCAGCAATCCTTATCCTTACTTTTGCATGGACACTCAAGAGTATGACAGACAGCTTAGGTGCTAAAGAATATGTAGCAGGTCTTGTAAATGGTGCTTCTGGAAGCCTGCTTAATTTCCTTCCAGCCATTATATTCCTTGTAGCGATATTCCTTGCATTTGCAACCGGAACAAGCTGGGGTACATTCGGTATTCTTATACCTATTGTTGTTAATACGTTTTCTGGAACTGATAATACTATGATGATTATATCTATATCTGCTTGTATGGCAGGTGCTGTATGCGGCGACCACTGTTCACCTATATCAGATACAACTATTATGGCATCGGCTGGTGCACAGTGTAACCATATGAACCATGTATCGACACAACTTCCTTATGTAGTTGTTGTTGCCGCAGTATCATTTATAACATATATAATTGCTGGTTTCATACACAATCCTGTAGTTCCTTTAATTATAGGTATTGTGCTTATGACTCTTACAATTATTCTTATCAAATATATTGTAAATCAAAAACAATCTAATTCATAACAATATACGTTAGTGCCGGATTTACTTTTGGCACTAACTTTACTTTATAATTGATCAAATTAAAGCTATTAATACATTAGGAGTGCATATGAGTGAAACTAAAGTAATAATAATAATAGTGCTTTTATTTATAATTGCAGTACTTCCATTTCCAACCGGACTGCTCATTTATAAATTTAAATCAGAAAAACTTAAAAAACAGTATGCAGATGAAGCTAAAAAAGCAGACGAATCAGAAAAATCAGAAGACAGCAATAAATCTGTCAAATAAACGTAATGATAATAATCATTTAACAAATAATTAGCTCCCTTCTAAAAAGGTAAGTTAAATACTTAAAACTTGCTATTTAGGAGAGAGCATCTCAATAATTTTATTCTATGACCTGTTGTTTACTATCGTCAACGTTATGAGCAAATTGTGGTATCTGTGCAATAATGACCGCTGTGAATACTAATATACAGCCGGTAAGTTCCCTTGTGCTTAAATGTTCACCTAATAAAATCCAGCCTGCAAGTGCAGCAAATACCGACTCAAGGCTCAATACAATGGCAGTCACTGATGGCTTGGCATATTTCTGCCCAATAATCTGAAAAGTGTAAGCAATTCCACTTGACATAACACCTGCATATAATATTGGTATTATTGCTTTCATAATGCTGTTAATGTCTGCTTTATCAAATATAAGCATTAATATTCCTGACAATATTCCACTTGTTAAGAATTGTATACAGGATAATTTAACACCATCTGCTTTATCATATTTATCTACCGTAAACATATGTATTGTAAATGCAACAGCACACATTAACTCTAATATATCCGCAACATATATTTCGTTAATTCCACCCGCAATACACAAAAGATACATTCCCGCAATACACACAAATGCAGCTATTATGGTAAGCTTATGAAGCTTTTGTCCCATAAATACTGAAACAATCGCAATCATAACAACATAAGTCGCTGTAAGAAATCCAGCTCTCCCTGATACAGCAACTCCATCAGGATATGTATTAATCCCTATCTGCTGCAAATTCATCGCTATGCAAAGTAGAATTCCGCATATAACACCTTCTTTTATAGGCCATTTATTCGCATCAGTTAAATAATCTTTCTTATTAATAATGTAGTTCTTCTTATATATATTGTAATTATTCTCACTTGGATTATCATATCTATCAGAATATTTTCTCATATCTAATATTGCAATAACAATAAATAAAAATAATGCCCCGATAATATTCCTACAGGCATTAAATGTAAACGCTCCAATATTATCACCAGCACTTGTCTGTGCAACAAATGCTGTACCCCATATAAATGCGGCAAGCAATAATATAAAAGTTCCTTTTAAATTCTTCATAAATTAATAACGCTCCCTTTAAACAATAATCAATGTTTCCATAATAATTAATAATTTTCACACCATATAATAGTATATTAATCAAATATATTATGCAAGGTATTGAGAATTTTTCTTTTTAAGCTTAAAATATATACACTTGTTTAAACAAATAAAAGATATTAAATCAGGAGGCATATGATAATGAAAGTATTAATGTTAAACGGTAGTTCACATATCAATGGAACTACATTTACAGCACTTAATGAGATTGGAAAAGCTCTTAATAATGAAGGAATTGACTATGAAATATTCCAGATTGGTGCAGATGCAGTAAGAGATTGTATTGGCTGTAACCAATGTACACCTGATGGTTGTGCATATACTAAGGACAATGTTAATGAATTCATTGCCAAGGCAAAAGAAGCTGATGCGTTTGTATTTGGAACACCTGTATATTATGCCCACCCAAGTGGAAGAATTCTCTCTTTCTTAGACAGAGTATTTTATTCAAGTTCTAAGACCTTTGCTTTTAAACCAGCCGCAAGCGTAGCTGTTGCAAGACGTGGTGGAACAGTTGCTTCATTTGACGTATTAAATAAATATTATGGAATATCACAGATGCCAGTAGTAAGCTCTACATACTGGAATAACGTCTATGGCCGCAATGAGAACGAAGCCGTTATGGATTTAGAAGGCTTACAGACAATGCGCAACGTAGCTCATAATATGGCTTGGATGTTAAAGTGTATTGAAGCTGGTAAAAATGCAGGTGTCGCACTCCCGGCTACTGAAAGAGAGGCTAAGACTAACTTCATAAAGTAATAATTATTGCATTTTACCCTATAATCCTGTAGAATTATAGGGTAATTTATTTATAACATAACATTAGTAATATTTAATTATTCTATAATTTACACTGGAGGTCATTATGAAAGATTATTCTATTAATACTAAGTGTGTTCAGGCTGGTTATACACCATCGAATGGTGAGCCTCGTCAAATTCCTATTATCCAATCTACAACTTTTAAATATGATACAAGCGAAGATATGGGTAAGCTATTTGACCTGGAAGCATCAGGATATTTCTATACAAGACTACAGAATCCTACCAATGATCACGTTGCTGCCAAAATAGCAGCCCTTGAAGGTGGAACAGCCGCAATGCTTACATCATCTGGACAGGCTGCTAACTTCTTTGCTCTTTTTAATATATGTGAATGTGGCAGTCATATCGTTGCATCATCATCAATATATGGTGGAACTTTCAATCTTATTTCAGTTACTTTCAAGAAAATGGGAATAGACGTTACATTTGTTTCACCTGATGCATCAGAAGAAGAACTTAATGCAGCATTTAAACATAATACCAGAGCTATGTTTGGTGAGACAATTGCCAATCCAGCTCTTACAGTTCTTGATATAGAGAAATTTGCAAAGGTTGCACACACACATAATGTCCCTCTTATTGTAGATAATACATTTCCAACCCCTATTAATTGCAGACCAATCGAATGGGGTGCTGATATTGTCACTCACTCAACAACTAAATATATGGATGGTCATGGAGCTGCTGTCGGAGGTGCAATAGTTGATTCTGGTAATTTTGACTGGATGGCACATGCAGATATGTATCCAGGACTATGCACACCAGATGAAAGTTACCATGGAATTACTTACGCAGAAAAATTCGGAAAAGAGGGTGCATTTATCACAAAGTGTACATCACAGCTTATGAGAGATTTAGGATGTATACAATCCCCACAAAATGCCTTTATCCTTAATCTTGGACTTGAATCTCTTCATGTAAGAATGCCACGCCACGTTGAAAATGGACAGGCAGTAGCTGAATTTCTTGAAAATCATCCTAAAGTTGAATATGTCAGCTATCCTGGTCTTAAAAGTAATAAATATTATGAAACAGCCAAAAAATATATGCCTAAAGGTGGCTGTGGTGTAGTATCTTTTGAAATCAAAGGTGGAAAAGAAGCTGCCGAAAAGTTCTTAAAGAACCTTAAGCTTGCTGCAATAGAAACACACGTTGCTGATGCAAGAACATGCTGTCTTAATCCTGCAACATCCACACACAGACAGCTTAATGATGAACAATTAAAAGAAGCTGGTGTTCCAGCAGGACTTATAAGAATTTCCTGCGGACTTGAAGATAAAAATGACTTGATTGCTGATATATCTGCAGCACTTGATACAATTTAAATAAATATTCATTATCAGCTTTAGCATATTAAGCTTACAAAGGCTCCGGACATTACTATAACAATAATGTCCAGAGCCTTTATTAATTTTATGAGATTTTTATATGATTTTTAAAATTATGAAGCTTGTATGTCCTAATATCTAGTGATATAATTAACTGTCAAATTATAGTAAATGGAGATTGAATATGAGTACAATTCTGCGTATTTTTATAAAAGATTTGCGTGGCATATGCCGCAATATATTTGCACTTATTATTGCCATAGGATTATGTATTATTCCATCATTATATGCGTGGTTTAATATTTATTCTAACTGGGATCCCTATGCTAATACTGCTTCAATTAAGATTGCTGTATACTCTGAGGATACTGGTTTTGATATGGATGGCGAATATCAGAATATGGGTAATAGTATTATTGATAACCTCAAAGAAAATGACAAACTCGGCTGGACATTTACAAAAGATATGGAAAGCACAATTGACGGAGTTAAAAGCGGCAAGTACTACGCCGCAATAGTAATCGGCGATAATTTCAGCCGTTCAATGATTAATTTCCTTAATGATAATATGGAAACTCCTTCTGTTACATATTATGAGAATGCCAAGAAGAACGCTATTGCCAGCAAGATTACACAATCTGGAAAGTCTACTTTACAGGAAACTATTAATGAAACATTTATTGAAACAGTTGTAGTTACAATTCTTAATTCAACTGATGCTGCTTCTCTTACAAAGACCAATGTATTATCTGACATATCAGATAAATTAACGGATATAAGCAATAACTTATCTGAATACAACGCTTCAATCAGTATGTTTAATGCAAGTAATGACAACCTTTCAGATACTCTTAAAAAGACAGATGCACTTGTATCTGATATGCAGAGTAATATGTCAGAAGAGAATATTGAGGCTTCAAAGAATACAGCTAACAATGCAATTGATGCTTATACTGCCAATATCAGTGCATCTCTTACCAGATTAACTGATATTAACACTAAGCTCACCGGCAAAATTGAAACATTACGCGGAAAGATTGCAGACTATAAGAATAATCACACACTTGTTACCAAGCTTGATATTATCAAACAGCTTGGCGAACTTAACAGTTTAATGAATGAAGTTATTAATGCTAATAATGAGTTTAATAACAGCCTTAAACCAATACTTGAACATTTCAAAGATATTGATAATGATAACGGCGGTAATAACCAGTTCTTATATGACAGTCTTATAAGTTCACTTGACCTTATGCCTGCACTTCTTAAGACAGCCGCACAGAATATGACAACATTTACACAGTGGTATACAGACTCTAAGGCTGACCCTGCTAACATATTTACATATATGGATGATGCACTTGTACAGTGTGAGAACTCTATTAATTCACTTAATAGCATACTTACATCAAGTATTAACGATTCAGTTGGCAAATCTGGTGAATTATTTAAGACTTCCATCAGCTCTATCTACGACTCACTTGTATCTGCTTCAGACAGCCTTTCTGCCATAAGTACTATTATTAATGGCGTAGACAGTACACTTTCTAGTGTTAATTTCACATTAGATACTATGGGGGAACTTATCGGCAATGTACAGAATACTTTAGATAAAGCCAATACAGAGCTTGCTGCATTAAAAGACGATGGAAAGTATGAGCTTATGCAGAAGCTTCTTGACAAGGATTCATCTGAATACGGCGAATTCTTCTCATCACCTGTTAAGGTTACAACTGAAAATGTATACGAAGCTGTTAATTACGGAACAGCAGTAGCACCTTTCTATACAACTCTTGCTTTATGGGTTGGAGGTCTTCTCCTTACAGCACTTATCAAGACATCTCCTGATGACAGGGAAGAATTTAAAAATGCTACATTAACACAGAAATATTTCGGACGATATTTAATATTCTGGCTTATGGGACAGATTCAGGCAGTTATAACAGTTCTTGGTGATATATATTTACTTAAAATATACTGTGTGCACCCAGGAATATTTATGCTTACCGCATCAATTGTAAGCTTTGCATTTACATTGCTTATATATACACTTACACTTTCGTTTGGTGATGTCGGTAAAGCTTTAGCCGTTGTTCTCGTAGTTATTCAGATTGCTGGTTCAAGTGGTACATACCCTATTGAACTGTTACCATCATTCTTTAGAAATGTATATATATATTTCCCATTCCCTTATGCTATCAATGCCATAAGAGAATGTGTAAGTGGTTTCTACAGATATGATTACTTCATACTTATGGGACAGCTTATGCTATTTGTTATAGGTACTTTATTCCTTGGTCTTTTCCTAAGAAAGCCATTTATGAAGCTCAATCATTATATGCATCACCGTATGCACGATACTAAACTTATGTAGATTAATTGATGAATGAGGAGGAGTTTATGTCTGATATTAAAGATGAAATATCTGTAAATATAGATACTGCTGCGAAATCAGTAGATATGATTAAAGACTATTACTATAGAGAACACAAACGTAACAAAGACAGAATTAAATACGGAATAATAGCAATGTTAGTAATTCCCATTATATTCCTTACCCTTTTATTTGTTGTAAACAGCTCTAAAGTTATATTTCTTGTAATGTGGATTGCTTCTTTATTTATTATAAGCGGCTATCTTATTGCCATTGAATATAAAGATTATAATATGACCGAAAATCTTAAAGATATTGTTGGTAATGAGTATGATGACTCACTTATTGATACAGCGAAAGCCATATCAGATATTACTAAGAATTATATCAAGAATGGAGGTTCAGAAGAATAATATGAAAAATATATTTCGAGTATTTGCTAACGACTGGAAAAGAATTGGGCGAAATGTTGTAGCTTTAGTCGTTGTAATGGGACTCTCTGTTCTTCCATCATTATATGCCTGGTTTAACATTTTATCCAACTGGGACCCTTATGGTTCTGACTCAACATCTAACATAAAGGTCGCTGTAGCATATGATGATACCGGAATTGATATTTCAGGTATGAATGTAAATATAAGCACCAATATTATAGAAGCACTTAAGACCAATGACACTATCGGCTGGGTATTTACTGATACGTCAGAAGAAGCCATTGAGGGTGTATGGGCAGGAGATTACTATGCAGCATTGATAATGCCTGAAGATTTCTCTCGTGATATGGTAAGCTTCTTAGCTGATAATATGACACATCCGGAGATTATCTATTATACTAACCAGAAGAAAAATGCCATTGCCCCTAAGATAACAGACAAAGCCAAGACAGCAGTACAACAACAGGTTAATGCTACATTTATAAGCTCACTTACAGAAGCTATAATGAAATCTGCCGATATTGCTGATAATATAGGTGCAATTAAAGACTCTGATGGTAATAATATTAATAAGGAAAATGTAAGCGGCAACTCAATATTAGATATATTAATAGCCAAATTACAGGTTGTTAATACACAGGTGTCTACATTTGACAGCGTGCTTACTGCCGTTTCCAATATAATAAGCACAGCACAGTCAACATCTGATACTGCAGCAGCTATATCGCCAGATTTATCAGTGAAATTTGACAGTGAAAAAGCAATTCTTAATGAATTGAATAATACTATAGGAAAGAGTAATCTTATAGACTCAACAATATTTGCTAATATTGCCAATGATATTAATACAATTCAGGGATATATGAATTCTGTCTCTGAAATATATGATGATATGGGATACAATGTTGCAGATTTTGATAATTCAATAAGCCAGATGGGCAGTTCTATTGCTAATACATTAGAGCTTGTACATAACCTTGAGAGCCAGTTATCAGACTCAATAACCAAGCTTGTTGATTTTAAGAGCAGTGGTACATATTCATTATTACAGACTGCCGTCGCATTTAATACAGAAGAACTTGCATCTTTCATATCTGCTCCTGTTACTATCGGAACAGTTGACTTGTATCCAATTGAGAATTATGGCTCAGCTATGTCACCATTCTACTCAGTATTATCAATATGGGTTGGTGCATTAATATTAGTTGCCATTATCCATGTAAAGGTTCATCCTTTTGGCGGATACAATATTACCTCTGTTCAGGCTTTCTTTGGAAGATATTTAACATTTTTCCTTATAGGACAGGCACAGGCATTACTTATAACACTTGGTGATTTATTCTTTATTGGAATACAATGCCTTCACCCATTTAAGTTCTGGTTAGCGGCATCATTTACTTCATTCGTATTTACAATGATTACATATTCACTTACAGTTGCCTTTGAAAATGTCGGTGAAGCCGTTGCTGTAGTTATTATGGTTATTCAGGTTGCCGGTGCTGGTGGTACATTCCCAATACAATGTCTTCCAACTGTATATCAGGCAATATACAAATACCTCCCATTCACCTATGCTATGGACGCCCTCAGAGAATGTGTCGGTGGAACATATAGCTGGTATTACTGGAAATGTATTATTGCATTATTGATATATGTAGGTATATGCTTATTTATCGGACTTGTCGTTGCCATACCTTGCAGAAAACTTAATGCTACAGTTAACAAGAGCAAGGAGAAATCGGGAGTAATGATATAAAATAATATAATATTAAATACAGAAATAGAAAAACTAATTTCGTATAATAAATATGAATTAGTTTTTCTATTTTTATTGATTTCAGCTTTAATTAATGACTAATTAACTTATTGCTGTCATATAATATGTCTTATAATAAACAAAATGCAACATTTTATATTAAAATGTTGCATTAAAATTTATAATTCTATTCTTATTTACATTCTATATATCGTCACCAATTTAAAATACTTTACCCTGTTTACTAATTTAATTTAATATAAATTATCATTAATATTATAGATTAATATTCAAAAATACAGAGTCTTTATCATCCTGCTTAATTCCTAAATATCTCCTTGTTATTTCATAAGAAGAGTGATTGTATATATCCATTAATATTGCTGGTGGTGTACCACATTTCCAGGCATAATACCCAAAAGTCTTTCTCATAGAATGACAGCTTATCCCGCTTTCCATATGAAGTTCATTAGCTGCTTTCTTAATAATTCTAAAAGCCTGTGAACGGCTCAGTGGCTTACCTTTTTTCTGCCCATTAAATATATAATCACATTTTCTTATATTATATAAGCTCTCCATATACATACCAAGTCCCTGCTTTATATTGTCATTAATTGCAATTCTGGTCTCTTTATTAGTCTTTTTTTCTATTATTATTATATGTTTAAGAAAATGTTCATTTTCAAAATCATACACATCTTCCCATCTTAACTGCAAAACATCACTAATTCTCAACGCAGAATTCAACCCAATACATATCAATGCATAGTTTCTGACATTCGGTCTATTGTTCAAATAAAATTCCTTAAACAAATTTAATTCATCATTACTTCTTATAGGTTGTGCTGTACTCAATAATCAATACCTCCAATATATAAATGCAACATTTTAATATAAAATGTTGCATCAACAAGGAAGTAAATGTGAATAGTCCAATCCTCTGCGACTATTCATAGACAAGGAGGTTAATGTGTTAAAACTAACAATCAAACCCGGCGAGTACATCAACATTGGTGATGACGTAAGGGTTATCTATTCGGGAGGCTCAGAAGGGAACATTCATCTTTTAATAGATGCCCCAAGGGAACTCAACATTGTAAGAAGCAAGGTTCTTGCAAGAAATACTGCCAATTCGGACAAGAAGGAGTCCCGCTATATATCTCCATATTATGCGGAACGCGGACTTTCCCCGGAAACACTTTCCAAAATCCGCAGGCTTATAAGGGAAGATAAGAAGATGAATAAGCAGGTTGTAGATAGGAAAGAGGACATCAGTCAGGATAATATACAGGGTTAGCATGGTAACACTGTTTATTATATATGCGTATTAACTGTTAAGGCTGATGCCAGCAGTTCTAATACATTCCCGGTAAGGGAG
>FONU01000004.1 GCA_900112995.1 [Lactobacillus] rogosae
AACATCTCTGATGTTGATGCCTGATAAAATCTGCACTCTGGCTTAACTATTCTGATAGCTTCAAGCATATTAGTTACACCGATAGCATCAATATCTGCTGTTGTACAAGGTGTATCCCATGATGTAGCTACAAAAGACTGTGCAGCAAGATTATATACCTCATCTGCCTGTGATATTCTCATAGCTGATATTAATGATACGATATCCTGCATATCTGCATATATAAAATGTATCTTATCCTTAATGTGGTCTACATTACCATAATCAACGACACTCTTCCTTCTCATAAGACCATATACGTTATAGCCTTTTTCAAGAAGAAGTTCTGCCAAATAAGAGCCGTCCTGTCCTGTAATACCTGTAATTAATGCATTTTTCATAATTCTACTCCATTCTTTAATTTAGTCTGCATATTTTATAAATATTCATTCTTTCCTGCTTCTCTTAAACTTGCAAGGACTTTCTTTATCTCTCCAGCATTCTCTTTAGTTGAAATAAGTGTCGCATCTTTAGTATCAACAACAATCATATCTCTTAAGCCTACTGTTGCTATAAGCTTGTCTGCTCCTTCAATTACACAGTTCTTTGTATTAACAGTAACAACATTGCCGTTGACAACATTGCCATCTTCATTGTTCTCTTTAATTCTACCGACTGCAAGCCAAGAGCCAACATCATCCCAGCCAAAATTACCAGCTAATGTATATATATCATCAGCCTTTTCCATAATTCCATAATCTACTGACTGTGATTCAAGGTCAGGGAACTCTTTCTCAAGTGTAGCCTGATAATCAGCTGTTCCAACAGAAGCCTTAATCTTCATAAGTCCATCATATGTTGATGGCATAAAGCTCTTAAAACAGTCAAGTATTGTTGAAACCTTCCATACGAACATACCTGAATTCCAAAGATAAGAACCATCTTCAAGATATGACTTGGCTGTTTCAAGGTCTGGCTTTTCAACAAACTTTTCAACTGAATAGCTCACACCTTCCTTGTTATCCTTATTATATTTGATATAACCATAGCCCGTCTCTGGATAATTAGGTGTAATACCTACTGTTACAAGATTAGCTCCGCTCTCAGCAACCTCACAGGCATTAACAAATGTATCTTTAAATATATCATTATGCTTAATAAGATGATCTGATGGAAGAACTATCATAACTGCATCATCATATTTAGATGCAACGTGTACCGCTCCAAGACCTATACAAGGTGCTGTATTTCTTCCTATTGGTTCACAGAGAATATTCTCTTCTGGAATACCTGGAAGCTGTTCTTTAACAAGCTCTCTATAATTAGCATTTGTTGCAATATATACATCTTTAATGTCAACTAATGGACTTATTCTTTCCACCGTAAGCTGAATCATCGTCTTACCGTCATCTGTTAATGACAAGAACTGCTTTGGAAGGTTCACTCTACTCCTTGGCCAAAATCTCTCGCCTTTTCCACCTGCCATTATCAATGCTGTTTTTTTCATGATATACCTCATTTCTTAAATAACTGAATATTTAACGTTTCAATATAGGCACACTACGCCTTTCTATAAGCTTTAAAATTATATCCCAACAGACCCTATTTGTCAATTTTTCCTGGCTTTATATTCACTGAATTATGGTCTTTGCATAACATTATCTTAACTTGTAGAAACTTAATGTGCCATCATTACTTACAATTGGTGAAATGCCAAGCTTTTCTGTAAGCTGGCTCTCTATCCTTCCAATAAACTCTTTATCATTCTCCCATTGGGCAGTTCTTTCTTGTGTCATAAGCCCCTTATCTGGATTTTGCTCTTTAACGCCTGCACACACTGCCAAGTCTATCTTTAATCAGTTCACTATTTCCTTAATTAATTATATTTATAATAATTTTATCAAACTGGACTTTATTATTCAACAATATGTATCTGTTTTATTAGACATTTTCTATATGATATTATATAATAAATCATTAGCTTTCCAGCAACGCCAACTGGCATTAAAGCTTTTATATTCTATAAATAATAGGAGATAATGTATGTCATATAACTTAATTAACCAGTTCAAAAAGGATAATAAAATAACACCTAAGGGTATCCTTTTTATTTTTATGCTGTTCGTTATTGTTGTACAGTCTGCAATAATTATTTACAGTAACTTATTTGAACTTGAACATCACCTTGGATTTGATGCTTCATCAGCTTATCTGCAGGCTGTTGAAATATGGAGATGTAAATCTTTAGTTCCATCAACCTTTGCACTGACAACTACTCTTGGTCTTGATTCACCGACTCCGCTTGCCGCACTTTTCTACGGCATTACAGGAAATATCTTTCTCGGATTTGGAATCGCCAATATTATACTTGATGTTGTAATAGCTGTTATATTCTATAACCTATTAAAGGAATTCAAATTATCCGCTTTTGAGATTGCTCTTGGATTTATCTTCCTTTTATGTCCATTTATGACACCAGACCATTTCATAGATAACAACCTTTCTTATTTTGCAATGGTTCTTGGCGAGCAGGGCTCTTACAGCGTAAAGATAATAACTATGCTTCTTTTATTATGGGTTGTCGTACAGTTAGAACACCGTAATAATAAAGCTTTACAGGCTGGCTCAGAAAATGTATCGCACAACAATATCAAATTATATATATCAATTGTATTTGCAACACTTTTCTCTATGCTTACAGCAATTTCAAGTGGAATATATGTTGCTATTACAATATTAGTTCCTTGTGTGTTCTACTATGTCTTTAAGATTATCTATAAGAATTCTTTAAAGGTGCTTAAAGACTATGGCTTTATATTTACTATGGCACAGCTTGTATTAACATTTGCCTGCAAAGCCATATCAAGTCATATATTTGTTTTCCAGTCTAAAGAAAGCTCTATGGTATTAACAGGTATATATGAATTCTGGCACAACATAGGAAGTCTTATAATGGGATATCTGCAATTACTGTGTGGAATTTCTATTGAAACAACAACAAGCCTTTTCTCATTCAGGGGAATAATCCAGATATTATCCATAGGCTTTATATTATTCATATTAATTCTTATGGTAATATCTGTTAAACGCATTATTAAAGAAATAAAACAGAAGGATATCGACTTTACAGAGATAATTCCATATACAATAATATTAGTTAATATCGCAATATTCATATTCTCTTATACTTTATATGATGGATATTTTTTTGAATACCGCTACCTTATTATTGTATACCTTATGCAGATTGTAATATGCTTAAAGGCTATTAATAAGCTCAGTGATGAGCATATATTTAAAGCACTCATTACATTTGCAATATCATTCGTGCTCTTATGTGAAAGCGTTGGATTATTCAGGCTCTATCACGAAAAGACTATAGACTCCGATACTCTTGTTCCTCTTCTTGAAGAAGTCGATACTCTTGATGTTCCTATAGCATATGTATGGGGTACAACTTCTGCGCAAATGCAGATAGATGCAAGAAATTTCAGAATAATGGATCTTAATCTTGTATACAGAACACTTACTGATGATACTTATCAGAGAAGCAACCGCTGGGGCGATTATCTTTATTATGATGAAAACAGCCAGTGGACAGGAAGAACCGTGCTTATCACAACACTTGATGATTTGACAACACTTCCTGAATTTATAGTTAACAAATATACTTTTGTTAATAATTACGGTGATTATCTTATATATGTATCAGAAATCAATCCTTTTGATTTAACTGCATTCGATAATAACTGTACCAAAAATATTAATTTTATGTATTCAGAAGGCGTTGATATTGGATGGGCTGAACTTGACAGTAATGGCTATCTTGTCGCTGATGATACTGTTTCTGGCAACATTATGAATATGACACTTCCTGGTGTTGAAAAAGGAACATATTCCGTTACAATAAACTACTCATCTGATGACAATAATTCAGATACTTATTTTGAAATATGTAACCTTGCTGATGACAGTGTTATTGCCAAGGCTTCTGCAACAGCATATAACGAAACTACAATTGATAATATCGAAGTAAATGATACTTCTGATTTAATAATTAAATGCTTCAAAAAAGACGGCTACAGCCTGATATTAAAGAATGTGCATATTAACAGGAAATAGCTGGAATAAATCTTATATCAATAAAA
Organism: [Lactobacillus] rogosae; assembly: GCA_900112995.1. Taxonomy (GTDB): domain Bacteria; phylum Bacillota; class Clostridia; order Lachnospirales; family Lachnospiraceae; genus Lachnospira; species Lachnospira rogosae. The sequence goes on from FONU01000004.1 coordinate 4,128, forward strand.
TCCCCTTATATATTGGAAATACAGCCAGTAAGATTTTTATCTTCTGGTCATACACCCAATATATAAGGGGTATTTTATAATTATTATAATGTTATAAACACAACTAAATATTTTAACCGGACATAACCAATTAATAATTTAACCTCTATTATTAATTAACTGGAACCCAGTATTCAAGCACTGCTGAGCCTACTGTAAATTCATCTGATAATTCAAAGCGTTCATAGAATTTATCAAGATTAACACCTTTATCAGTTAAAGTATAATGTGCATTATAATCCATAATTATCGGCTCATCAATGTTATCAAGTTCATTCTGTAAATATTCCAATGACTGAGGATATACATCTAAATCTGCAAAGTCTATAAAATAATATCCACTATCCCAGCCAAGTTCGTAATATACCATAGGAATTGAAAATCCTATCGCCTTAGTGTCTTTAGCACATACATCCGCTATATGCTGTATCTCACTGTTATATACTTCTGTATTTCTCATATCTGACAGTTCATTACCGCCCTCAACATATGAATAGTTGTATACTCCTGCCGCACACATAGCAAGAAGTATCCCTGCTGACAATGCCGCAAAGCCTTTTAAGAGTATCGAAAGATATCCTGCCTTGCTCTTCTGGTAATTCTTTATACAATAATCTGCAAATACAGCAATCATAATCACTGTTGTAAAATGAACAATTGTAAGATTACCATACGCTGTACGGTTAATATAATATGTCATCTGCCCAAGTGCCATAACTGCAACAACTGCCATAAAGGCATCATATCTGCTGTCGTCAATATTCTTATCACCTGTATTAAGATTAGAATTAAAGAAGACATTCCCTATAAAAAACAATCCAAAAAATGCTGTTATAAGCCATGCAACAATACCTTTCTGGTATTCATATCTAAGATAATCAAAATAGTCTGAATTCATAAGTGGGAATATGAACTGCTTAATGCTTATAAAGCTTCCACCCATAAGAACATTGATAATTCCTGTAATAACCCACGCTCCTGCTATTGTTCCTATAAGTGCCAATACAACAATCAATGTGTTTGTATACAGACCTGCCTGTTTGAAATTATATTTTTTGACATTATCAATAATATAGTATGCTGCTACTGCTATAGTGTATACAATGCCTGTTTCAAAGTTCCATATTACTGATATCATAAGCAGACATACATTAATAATTATATATACAGGCTTATAACAGTATTTTCTCTTAACACCAAAGAATAAATAAGCGAGTATTATGCCTGCAAATAATGTTCTATGTGGTACAAGCTGGAAGTAAACTCCTGTATGCAGTGAACAATTAACAACAATAAGTGCAGTAACCGCCATTATTCTGACTGCATTGTTACTTACAAGTTCAATTATTACATAGGCAGCTGCCATATATGAAAATGCTGACAAGGCTGCCATAAGTATCATAAATGTATTAATACCACCACCAATAAGCTTTAATATTGGGGCTAATATAAGTGCATAATATCCATACACACCTGAATTAAGACCGCTTCTTGCAACACCATTAACCGCTGAATACACTGTATTAAAATACGCATCAAAATGATATACATTATAATCTGTTGAATACACATTAGGCAGATAAAATGAATAAGCATATATAAGCCCTGCTGCTACCGCAAATAAATACAGATACACCTTATTCTTAACCGGTTGTACCACTGCATTTTCTTTCTTAATAACAGCAAGCATTATTATAAATATAGCTGTCAATGCAATCACAGTAATCTTTTCATTAGCGTGATACAGGTAATCATCTGCTGCCGGTCCGTCAAACAGATTAACCTCATTAAGATAACAGCCTATAAGTATGCCGAATACAACTAATATAATAAGAGCTGATATAACACTGTACACTTTATTATTACTGCCTGATAACTTTAATCTGTTCTTTACTGCCGGAATGTTCATAATAATACATACCAGCAGGCAGAACACAAGAAGAAATACAGCATATGGAATTATATTTGATGTAATCTTTCCACTGTATACAGGATTGCCCTCTATCTTATATACATACAGCTCAATGCCAGCTAATGCAACAAGATATGCTATGCCTATGCTGAATATTTTTCTTATTAAATTATTCTCACTATTCATTATTATTAACTCTCTATTATTAACTCTTTATTACTGATTATTATTACAACCAGCTATTTTATATTCATAATTTCATTGTCTGATTTATTCTTCATCCAATAATGGTATAAACATAATCTCTTTAAGTTCTTCTCTTGATAAAAATGGAGCTAAATCCTCAAGTGGAGGACTTACAAGTGTTCCGTCCTCTAATCTCTTAGTACTGCTCTTTGGCTCCCATACCTGCTTGGTATCTGTAAATATTTCACAGAATACAGGACCATCTGCCTCTAATACCTTATCAACTGTTTCCATCATCTCTTTGTTAGATGAAGCACTGTAATAATCATAACCAAATGCTTCAGCAATCTTCTTGAATTCAGGGAAAGATAAATCTCCTGACTCTGGACCAATTCCTATTTTGCAATGCTCTTTAAACAGATTGTTCTGTGTAAGTCTTATTGAATGGTAACCGTTGTTATTAATGAGGAATACTTTAATCGGAAGCTTGTTAGTAATTATTGTCTGGAGTTCCTGCAGATTCATCATAATACTGCCGTCACCCTCAAGACATATAGTAGTTCTTCTGCCACCACCTATACAAGTACCGATAGCTGCCGGAAGTCCGTATCCCATACTGGCAACAGCACTGTTATTAGCCATTCGGCTGCCTTTTTTTATAACATAAGTCTGATTACCTACAACACAGCACGCCCCATTAGATACTGCTGTAAGGCTGTTCTCTGGAAGCTGGCTGCTTAAGTATTTGATAAATGCATATACATTAGCTGTGCTTCCATTTTCCTCCCACTGCTTTGGCTGTACGACAGGATATTCCTTTTTCCACTTCAATGTTGTACTGCACCACTCATCTCCTCTGAATACAGGTGCTATATCTGAAGCGTATTTATCAAGCTTTGTAAGGAAATCCTTTGCATCTGCCCATACTGGCATTTCAACGTGGATAGTTGGCTTCTTTAACTCAGCTTTATCTATGTCTACCATTATTACTTCTGCGGCTCTCGCCCAGGTCTTCCAGTTATATCCTGTCTGGCGGATTGATATTCTTGTTCCTACTGCTAATATAAGGTCAGAATTCTGTATAGCCCAGTTACCTGGTCTGTCACCCATATTACCAGCTCTTCCACAATAAAGAGGATTATCATCTTCAATAAGGTCAACTGCATTCCAATATGTCACAATAGGAATATTAAGCTTCTTGGCAACTGAACGGAATACATCATATGCACCCGAAAGTCTTATTCCATAACCTGCGTGAAATACTGGTCTTTTCGCATTCTTAATCTTTTCAAGAACAGCCTTGACAACGCTATCCTCAACAGGCGGTGGAAGCAGCTTATCATCTTCCTCTGGATCATAACCCCTTAATTCATCTGTTTCAATATATCCACCCTGATAATTAACCGGAATATCTATCCATACAGGACCTGGTCTTCCTGTTGTAGCAAGGTGCCATGCCTTCTCAAGAGCATATCTTATATCCTTAGGGTCTTCAATCATAGTTGCATATTTAGTCATATTAGATACTGACTTTACTATATCATATTCCTGATCACCCATAGCTCTTAACGGAGTTTCAGTATACGATAAGGCATACCTTGCTGTTGTATCATATCTTACCTGTCCGCTTATTATAAACATCGGTATTGAATCAAGCCAGCCGCCAACTACACCTGTAAGTGCATTAGTTCCACCCGGTCCAGTTGTAACACATACTGCTGCAATTCTGTTATCAATTCTTGCATAGCTTTCAGCCGCCATAGCACAAGCCTGTTCGTGATGATTATAAGTTACCTTAAGCCCTTCATTGTGTCCAAGTGCATCATTAAGGTGCATAGCTCCTCCACCTACTACAGAAAACACATCTGTAACACCGTGGCTTACAAGAAAATCTGCAACATAATCAGCTAAACGTATTCTCATACTCTAATCTCCATTCTATTAATCATTTTATAATTATTCTTATACTTTACAAATATTCGTATATCGTCAATATATAATTCTACCGGATTCTCTGTGTCGCCCAAAATCGTATCGCTTATATCTTCTATTTCGCAGACGTGAACCACATACACATATGAGCAATATAAATCATAGCTTCATTATTATCATCACTAAACCATTTTTAATTCTATCCAGAGCTATGTCATCTAAAACTTATAGAAGCTAAGACAGCCATTATCACTTATAACCGGCTTTGTTCCTGTTGCTTCTGTCAAATCACTTTCTAACTGTTCTATCTGTTCTGCAAGGTACGCTCTTCTGTCAATATATATTCCAGCAAAACCCGCTTCCTTTAAAGCCTTAACCATATCATCGGCTTTCAGGCTTCCGATTTCTTCATTCCAGCTATCGCCTTCTCTTCCCTTAACAGAACCATAGCTCCATTTAAGTTTGTCTGAATGAAGATAACCAACGAAAAGATGATAATCCCACATATCATTCTGTGACTCACCCTCCGGATATTTATGATATGGAAGCTGATAAATCATAGAGCCCTCATCAACTGAACTTTCAATGTATGACACAAGCTTATCATCACTTGCATATTCATCCTGTATTGCCTCATAGGTTTCTGTTGGTGTCTTGCCACCGCAGCCTTCCCATATACTAAACACACATACAAGTCCTGTCACTGCTGTTACAATAATTGAAGCTGTGCGTTTATCAGCTTTAAGCTTATCAACAATAGCTCCCATAAGCATAGCCACCGCCAATATACATACATATTCAATAAATATCGAAATTCTGTTATAGCCTCTTATCTTATCTGTGATCAGAAATGCTATCATAGTTCCAAGTCCGCTTGTTGTACCAAGAAGCACAAGCATAATATTAATCTCAGAAAGTGCTCCTAATCTCTTCTTTAATGCACTGTCCCTGTTCATAAACAAAGTGAACATAAGTATAAAGAAACCAATGATTGCAATAATTCCAAGGTACTCTGTAACATTTTCATTAAGATATGTAGTATTGCTGTCATACATATCAATAGCCTTCTGTATTATGCCTATGCCGTGTGCATTTCTAGGCATAAAAAGCATAATGAGCTTTAAGCCATACATCTCTGTCTCGATAAATCCAGCTCTTGATACAGCATCCTGATTATCACCATGCTGTAAATTATATATCTTGGCCGGCACCATACAAAGAATAAAGAATACTGCAATAACTACACATATTGAAAGTGCTCTGACAAACCCTTCCGGCTTCTTATTCTTTAACCACTTGCATACACCTGTTACAAGAAGTATAAAGCAGGTGAAATATGGATAATAACCTATTCCGTTATTAGCAATAAGCAGTGCAATTACAATTACAACATAATTGATTGGTCTTTTAAAGAACTGCTTATCAAACTTAAACACTTCTTCTCTTTCAAGAATATAAAAGCATAAAAGGAATGATAAAGGCACAAAATAAGCCTCTGCAAGCACCATATGCCCCACACCTCTTGCAAGCATAAATGGTGACATTCCATATACTGCTGATGTCAATGCTGAAATCCAGCAGTTAATTCCAATCTGTCTCATTACGATATATGACACAACTCCTGCAAATATAAATATGCTTAAATATGTAAGATTAAATCCTACAACAGCATTACCGCCAGCAAGGAATACAAATATTTTCATTATAACCATTCCGGCATTATGCAGATAGTTAGCTGAGAAATCATACATCTGTGTTCCATTTGGTGCACCCAGCCTGTCCGTTGTCATAATCCAGCCCTGTTCTGAGAACATCTTGGCATCTACAAGCATACTAAGGTCATCTCCGCCTGAATATGCTATTGGATATGTTATATCAAAATTAAATAGATTAAACTTATAAATCATTGCCACTGTTATAATAAACAGCATAAGTATAACACTTGCATATTCCTGCCAGTTATTCTTCACATGATTACTTATTTTCTGCTTCATTCTTCTCTCCCACAAGCTTAATTATGTCATCAAACTTCTTCATAATATCTTCCCACTGGAAGTAATCTTCAACATACTTTCGTGCATTCTTACACATAATCTCATATACATCTGTATGTTCAAGCAGATAATTAACACAGCCTTCGAATTCAAAGAAATTCTTGTAATAAAGACCACCATTACTCTTAACGCAGTGTCCCTTTAACACATCACATATACCATTAACTATAACTGGCTTTGATAATGTCATAGCTTCTAATACTGAAATTGAAAGACTCTCGAACTTAGATGGAAGTATAAGTGCCTTAGCACCACTTATTCCGTCAAATTTATCCTCATCAGTAACGAAACCAAGACTTATAATATCAGGGTGCTTAGGTATCTCACATACCGCCTTGCCCATAAGCACAAGCTTAAGATTATTCTTATTACGCTTCTTATATTCCATAAAATAATTAAAAAGTCTTGGACAATCTTTACCTTCATCAATACGTCCTACATATATAACATAATTATCAAGGTTATATTTCTTCTTAAATCTATCAGCATCAACAGTTGTTGGAACATCTACACCAACACCGCATACTTCGTATGGAACATCTTCATTATGGAATATTGAGTGTACCAGATCCTTTTCCTCGTCTGTAAGGAATACAAACGCATCCGCAGCCCCGAACACCTTTTTATACATATCAAAATGTATAAATGGTTCCTGATGTGCTGTAGGAATAAATATTGCCTTATTCTTAATTCTTACAATACTCTTAACCGCTGTATAGTAAAGATAAGTTACAACAATAATTGCCTCATATTCGTCCTGATGTTCATCAACATATTCTACAAGCTCTGGACAATATGGTCCCATATGCTCTATCCATCTGTCCGATAATTCTTCGCCCGCATTGGGATTAGAAAGCATTTCAGAATCAAGTGCTGAGAATACCTTAGGAATTCTTTCGTGTACTGTCTTAAATCTTCTTACAGTTACACCATTAATATCCTCAACACCTTCCTTGTAATAATTCTGCCATTTAACATATTCAACAGCACAGGAAGTAAGAACTTCTACTTCATACTTAGCCTTAAGTCTTTCAGCAATCTGTCTTGAATAAAGTTCAGAACCGCCATTAACCTCTAATCCGTATCTTTGATTTATAATAGCTATCTTTTTCATATTTATCTCCGTTTCTAACTTTCAAAAAAATCAAGAAATCTCTTAACAATTACATCCCATTTGAAATTATCTAATACAAACTGACGTCCTGTCTTACCCATAGTCTCAGCAATTACAGGATTGTCCATATAATAATTAACACATCCTTCAAATTCAAAATAATCATTAAAATATAATCCTGAATTAGACTCTTTAGCGAAATTAGATGTTACATTGCAAGCCGCATTAACAAGAACTGGTCTTTCACACAGCCAGCTTTCCATTATTACAATAGAGAAGCTTTCATTCTTTGACGGCTGGCACAGACATACCGAACCTGCACAGGCATCATATTTATCCTGTATATCAAGAAATCCCAGATCAACTACCTTATCTTTAATATCCTCTGGAATATTAATATCTCCTCCGCCTATTAAGACAAGCTTTAAGTTCTTATCAGGATTTCTTCTTGTAAATTCGCCAAAATATTTTATAAGTGTATATATATTCTTGGCTTCATCTTTACGTCCTGCATATATTATATATGGTTCATTAATATTGTATTTCTTTCTGAACCTGTCAGCATTATATTCAAAATCTGTTTCTACGCCTTCTCCTAAAAGCACCTGATTAACATTTCTTAAATCAAGCACTTTATTGGCAAGTTCCATCTCCGGTCTTGCGTGGAATATAATTCCTCTTAAATCCCTGAATGTCTCTCTATAATGTCTGAAATAAGCGTATGCCTCATCGTGCAGGCACGGAATAAGAATTGACTTAAATGGACACGCCAGTATCCCATAATAAGTTGTACCAAACATATATGGAATAAACACATATCTATGATATTCCTCACTATGCTCCCTGAGATAATCATACATATCAGGACTATTGACCATTTCCCTTATGAATATATCTTCTTCATCATAGGATATTGTCTTTCCCTGCATAACCTTGGCATTAATTCTATGAAATTCTTTCATATTGCCTTTTCTTACTTTGAATCTTCTTATTGGAATTCCATCAACTATCTCTACACCTTCCTTGAAATAATTCTCAGTCCAGTCAGCAGTAAACTCTTTTACACAGGTTGTTATTATTTCCAAATCAACATTATTGGCTTTCAAGTGGGTCACAATTCCTCTTAATTCCTGTTCTGCTCCCCCTCGTATATCCTTATGATACCATGGAACTACAAATCCAATTTTCTTCATAATGCTCAATCCTTCTTATCAATAAACTTTGACAAATACTCCTTGAACATTGCAGATATATTATCATAGCTATAATATTCAAGTCTTTCATTTTGTTCTTCTATAACATAATCCCTTAACTTCTTATCTTTAACCATCTTGTCAATGCAGGCAGCTACATACTGTGGATTATTATCATCTAATATCATACCCTTATGGTTCATAGTTTCAGGCACAGCAGCCCTGCCATAAGCAATTATTGGAACTTTGAACTTCATTGCCTCAACAATCGGAACGCAGAAGCCTTCATGCTCACTCATACATAGAAATACATCTGCTGTCTTATAATAAGCAAGTATCTGGTCAAACTTTATATGTCCTGTAAATATAACTGTTCCACCCATACCAAGCTTCTTAGTATATTCTGTAAGCCTTATATAATATGGATCATCATATCTGAACGAACCAGCCAGTATAAGACGTGACTTCTTATTATACAGCCTGTTGTAATAATAAAATGCTGATATAAGATTTTCCTGCTTCTTATTAGGTGCAATACGTCCTGTAAATAATATATTCACATAGTCATCAGAATATTTCTTTACAACTGATTTGTCTGGTGCTTTATCATAATCAGACATTGGTATAATAATTGGAAGTACATCAATAGGGCATTTATAACCCATATTAAGCAGATCCTTTTTATTGAATTCTGAAACAGCAAGACAATAATCGACCTTATCAGCTAATGACTTAGCACCTTTAAGACCATACTCACATATATCACTGAATCTTTCATCATTATTCTTGAAGTATTCTGGTGGTGTTATGTTATGATACACTACAATTTTACGGCAAGGATACTTAGCCACATCAAAATTCAGGCGGCTTCCTGTTGACATATGGAATATTATAATATCATCATTCGATACATCTTTTAATTCTGAAATTGCAAGTGCCGTCTTTTTATCAAGTGGTGGTACTATGCTTTCGGCATATATTCTTGTCTGATATCCCATCTGCTTGATTGCCTTTTCCATAGCTACTGTATCATTACTAACAGCATCGCCATAAGCAATAGTAGATAATAACTGAAAAATACGCATATTACTTTCCGCCCTTTAATTCTTCTATCTCTTTCTTAAGTTCAGCTATCTCTTTATCTTTTTCTTCTATATAACAGTTCATCTGGTTCATCAAACGGACAATTGAAGCATTAAATCCATCCTGAGCCATAACGATAGGTTCTACAAAGAAATATACAAGCTTTCTTATTGCCTTTTTAAAGAATACTGTTACTTTTCCACCCTGTAATGGTCTGTATGGATTAACTTCCCATTCGTGGTTGGCAACATATATATCCTCATTGAATTTTACTTTATCAAACTTATTAACATTCATTGAACCAACATCAACAATAACATCATCAAAGCTTAATAAGTCATTAGTATAACCTTTAACTTCAATCTCTTTCTTAATCTCTTTCATAATTGATTCTACATTAATCTGTTCTGACATATACTCCTCATTTCTGTGTATCTGATACACCACTTACATTTACAAGCTAGAAATTAGCATATATAAAGCCTTGTGTTGCTCCTATATATCCAAATATTAATATAACAGCTATCAACGCATAATAAGCAATCCATCTTACCGCTAATGGCTTGGCCGCTATGCTCTCTCTTATAGCTATACCTTTTTCTTTAAGTACACTTATAATAAATACTATAATACATCCAGCGATTATAATTATATAATCTCTTGCTTCTATTCCAAGGTCTAATAATGAACTGTTAAGCTGTGAAAAGCTTAATCCCTGAATTGACCATCTTATCATACATAATGCCTGACTTACACTGTCAGCCATATCAAAGTACCAGCCTATATTAACAAGTATAAATGTTCTTATAATCTGCCATAAAGTCCAGCCCCTGCTTGTTGCATTAATATGAAACTTTGAAAGAAGCTTCTTGTATACAGGCTCTAAAAGATTGCTTATTGCAATAATAAAGCCATTGTAAAGTCCATATGCAATATATTTCCAGGCTGCTCCGTGCCATATACCTACGATAAAGAATATTACTATATTAGCAAAGCATATAGGAAGTGTTCTTCCAAATGTATTGCCAAAGTGCTTCTTTCCCCACTTTCCGAACTTATTCATCTTCTTAGAAAGTGACATCGGATAGAATATGTAATCCTTCATCCATGTACCAAGTGTAATATGCCATCTTCTCCAGAATTCACCTATTGACTTAGAGAAATATGGCTGTCTGAAATTCTCATCCATTGTAATTCCAAACATCTGTGCAGCACCGATAACTATATCTATTCCACCAGAGAAATCCATATATAAATCTACAGAGTACATAAGCACTGCCATAATATAATGAAATCCGCTGTATGCCTCATAATTATTAAATACATTAAGAACAAGCACTGCCGCCCTGTCTGCAATAACAACCTTCTTAAAAAGTCCCCAGCCGATTCTTTGAAGTCCGTATTCTACATTCTTTAAATTGAAGCTGTGTCCACTGTAAAGCTGCTTTCCTAATCTGTCATATCTTCCAATTGGACCCTGTAAAAGCTGTGGGAAGAATGATACGAATAATCCCATCTTAAATATGTTCTTCTCACACTCATACTTTCCCTGATATACATCAATTGCATATGATACAGACTGGAATGTAAAGAACGATATTCCAAGTGGCAGTCCCATTCCAAGAAGACCTATTGGTTCTTTACCTATAAGTCCAAGTACGGAATTAATATTCTCTATTGCAAAATTACTATATTTTACAACTGCTAACATTCCAAAATCCAAAAGAAGTATAAGGAACAACACCCATCTTTTCTTTCTTCTAAGGCTTTCTTTATAAGCCTTCTTATCTTCTCTTGAAAGTGTTTCTTTATTATCTTTTAAATATCTGTCACCTGTATTCTGTATATTTTGAAGCCAAATGCCTCCGAAATATATAGTTACAGTTGCAAATACCATAAATAAAGAAGCTTTAATACTAAATGTAAAATAATATATATAACTTAATATAAGAAGCCATATCCACTGTACATTCTTGGGAAGAACATAATAAACAACTATTCCAGCTAATAAAAATACAAAAAAGGCTACTGTTGTGAATGACATTTATTGTTCCTCCATCTCTTTATACATCTCATCAAAGGTATTATAAAAATACTTTGTTTCATCTAATGTTCCGTTAAAATGTCCTTTTAACACTTCTGCTAATACTTCTGAATATTCTTCTGCAAGTTCTCCACCCATATGACCTTCTTTATCTCCATAATCAAGATCACTTCTGTCAAGAACTGATAATCTGGCTTTGTTAAAATTATAATAAGGTACATTCTGTTCTTCAAAGAACTGTGAAAGTACATCATTAACAGTTCCCATTCCAAGCTTCTGCATAACGCTTGGTGTTATTGGTGATGTAACACATATAAGCTCAATACCATTATCATCACAGAACTTCTTTATCTGCTTGAACTTGGTTACAGCCACCTCTGAAAGACCATCATTCTCTCTGCCTACCCAGCCATCAACATAAGCATCACCACCAGGCTTAAGTCCGCTTACCTCACGATAGAAAAATCCCTTTCCAATATATGGGCCATTGGCATCTGGTACCTCTATTGAGTAGATATCCGCATCCTTATATTCCTGCGAACGCTTCTGTGAAATATTAGTCTTTACTGATGATGGAGTACAAAGATATACATTTCTCTTCGTAAATGCATTCCTAACATCAAGATTAAGCATATTCTCTGCCATATACTTCCACTTTACTGGTGATGACCAGCTAAGCTGGTTGTATATGAATGGTTCCTGAAAATATCCTTCTGCCTGAGGTTCCATCCAATACTGGTAATCCACATCAAATATAAGTGTCTTAATCTTCTTACTGCGGCACGCTTCCTGTAACACATAATAAGAATCCTTTACCATCTCACCAGGTATTGCAAGACTGAATGAATTCGTGTCGTTAACATCATCTATCTTCTGCGGGTCAATTGCACTTCTTGCATGCGATGCACCTAATACAAGTGTATCTATATCCTCATCTGAATTCTGGAAATATGTAAGCACATATCTTACATATCCTGTCTGTGCAAACGCGTAATCAAATATTGCTACCAGTACAACAAGCCCAACAATAAATCCAGCCACTCTTATCCATGGCACTGCCCTTTTCATAATTATTCTTATCTCCTCATCTTAAATGTGTAATTCCCACTTGTGTGGAATTCTTGTAACGCCAACATCTGTTATATTAGATACAACCTCAAACTTAAGAGCCTGCTTATAATAATCAACAGGTATACCCTCTCCATATTCAATAGTTATATCTACCCAGTAATTACCAGGTATAAGATTAAGATCTTCAAGTTCTACCTTATATCTTCCGTCTTTATCAATGTCAAAATTCTCTATTCTGTCTATTCTTGTATTAGTACCATAGCACCAGAGAGCATCATTTCTGAATATACCAAATCCAAATACTGCATCAGTAACTTTATTATCAACGTGATAACCAAGGTCAAGTATAACTTTCTCTCCTGTCTTGAATATTCTGCTCTCCTCGCCAGCCTCATTATACATATGAATATCTGTAAATCTTGCGTCTTCACTTCCGTATCTTGAATTAACCTTCGCACGCTCTTTCTTGATACGTTCTTCTTCTTTCTTCTTCTCCATCTGCTCACGTTCAAGCTTTGCCTGACGTAGCTGCTCTTTCTCAGCCTGTTCCATTCTCTCCTGATTCATATAGTCAAGATATTTAAGATGGACATCTTTTGGAGTTCCTTCCGCTTCTATAAGACCATTTTTTATCCATATAGAACGGTCACATATCTGCTCAATCTGACCTAATGAATGTGATACAATAACGATAGTTGTTCCCTCTGCCTTAATCTCTCTTAACTTATTGAAACACTTTGCCTGATAGTTAGCATCACCAACGGCAAGGATTTCATCAATAAGAAGAATATCAGCATCTACATTGATAGCAACTGCAAAAGCAAGTCGCATATACATTCCTGAAGAATAAGTTCTTACTGGATTATCTATGAAATCTTCAAGTTCTGAAAATGCTATAATATCATCAAGTCTTGCATCTATCTCTTTCTTGGTAAGTCCGAATATAGAAGCATTAGTATATATATTTTCTCTTCCGCTCATATCCGGGTGAAAACCTGCTCCAAGCTCTATAAGGCTTGATACTCTTCCACGCATCTCAATTGTTCCTGAGTCAGGGTATATAATCTTAGTAAGCATTTTAAGTGTTGTACTTTTACCACAGCCATTCTTACCTACTAAACCTATAGCCTCACCTCTCTTAACATTAAAGCTTATACCATTAAGAACATGTCTTTTCTCATATCTGTTGCGCTTCCAGAAAAGCATTTTTTCCTTAAGTTCGCTTCCCTTATCATAATACACTTTAAAATCTTTAGTTATATTTTTTACTTCAATTGCATTATCTTTATCCATCATAATCCTCATTTCTGCTTATATATCTAATTGTCTATACTATTCTAATTAGAATTCTTCTGCAAAACCTCTCTGAAGCTTCTTAAACAGAACTTCTCCGACAACTATAAATACAATACCTATTATTAATGCAAGAGCCAGCGAACCAAGTTCTGGAACTTGTCCATAATAAATAATCTGTCTGTATATTTTAATAATAGGTGTCATAGGATTTAAGTTAAATATTAAAATAAGCCAGTCACCAGCACCAGAATTCTCTACCATATCAACGCCATACATTACCGGTGTCATATACTGGAGTGCCATAACAAATATTCCAAGAATATACTGTAAATCCCTGAGATATACTGTAAGTGATGATACTATAAGTGCAATACCAAGACATAGTACATACTCTACAACCATAACAACAGGAAGACATAATAATGCAAGTGGATTAATACCTCTTCCTGATACAATAACAACTATAAATACAACAACAAATGTAAGTATCATATTAACAAATGCACTTGTAACTGTTGATATTGGAAGAACCTCTCTTGGGAAGTATATCTTTTTAACCATATCCTTCTCTTTTAATATACTTGCCGCACCGTCAGTTACACTTGATGAAAAGAACATCCAAGGCACAAGTGCCACGAAAAGGAACAAATAATACTGTTCATAGCTTGCCCTCATAATTATTGAGAACACAATTGTATACACGATAAGCTGTAATAAAGGGTTGACGAATGTCCAAAGAAATCCAAGAACAGAACCCTTATATCTTCCTCTTAAGTCTTTTCTTACAAGACTTATAATCATTTCCCTATATTCATATAATTCTTTAATATGTTGCATCAGAAATTTCTCCTCTATATCTAAATCCTGCATATTATAATAACAATCATTTTCTTTGTCAAACGAATAATTTAAAACCCTTAAGACTTTGAATGAATCTGTCTTAAACGCTCACTCACAATATCCGCTGAACGTTTGTATGCAAGATGTTCTCTGGCATATGCCTGTCCATTAACTACCTTGGTGTTGTAATACTCTTTGTCTTCATAGAGCCTTACCATATAATCAGCAGCTTCATCAATGTGTGCATCTGCCCACACATTGCCCTTCTTAAATACATCATAGTCCTTATCAAGTTCTATCATATCGTATCCAACCATACACGCCGTATGATCATTCATAAACTCTGTATTACCCGACCACGCCGTTGCTATAACCGGTGTTCCAAGATACATAGCCTCCGCCATTACAAGCCCGAAGCCCTCTGAGCGGTGAAGTGATACATATACATCTACGTCTTTAAGAAGAGAATTAACTTCTGTCTTATTAATCTGTCCACACATAAAGTAAATATTATCTTCTTTATCTACAATAGAGCTTATAATCTTCTCATCGTCTGCTGAAAGCTCTGACTCACTTATCTTAATTACAAGACCTACATCCTTATACTTGTTCTTAGTTGCTTCATCTTTCAGGAATGCCTGCTTAAATGCTTTAATAGCTGCCAATGGATTCTTTCTTTCCATAACACTTCCACTATTAAACATTATTAAAAACAGGAACTTGTCTTCTGGAAGATTAAAATGCTTCCTGCCATACTGTGCACTTGCAACAGGTTCTATACAATGTGGAACCGTAACCACAGGCTTGTCAGTATATTTCTTAAGTGTATTAGTAACAAAATCCGATGGTGTCCACACTTCATCGACAAGCTTAAATGCCGGAAGCCATTCCTCTGGAAATGTCTCTAATTCCCACGCCCAGTAACCTATATTATATCTGTAATCCCATACATCTTTGCCAAGGCTTAAATATGCTACCATAAACTCACTTGCATTAACATGTATTATGTTAACATCATATGGAAGCTGTGTTGTAAGCCTGCTGTCATACATATCATTGGTTCTTGAGCCTCCCGGTGGAACAAAGAAATCCCTTATAACGTGTGGCTCATTATTCTCATCAAGCAGACTGCACATAATACGTGCACTCTGTCCTAATCCATTATCCCCCTTTATATTGCCTATTATATTAGCACCTTCCTTGTATCGTCCCGGTACATACTTTTCTATAGTATCTGCCGACAGCTTTTCTGTTGCATTATTAATAATTCCCGCCTTCAGCTTACTTAGCAGTTTCATCGGAAGCACTTTTACAAGAACTGGCCTTAACGCTTCACCTGCATTTAAAAATAATTTGGATAACGCCATTGTATACCTCTATTCTTCTATAATTTAATAATCTGCCTATCATTATACTGTTATAAATAACATTCCCATTATAATAGATATTTAATCGCGTAAATTGCAATAGCTGTATAATTTTACCACATTATTAATATAATTACCATATATCTTTACATATAAATAATCCTGCATCTTTAGTAATCTTAAAAGGCTTCCTTGCAAGCTTATTTCTTATAAATGCTTTAAAATCGGAATATCTGTCAAGAAGATACTGGTTCTGGTTGCCGTGGCAGGAAAGAATATATTCAATAAGCGGCTCTGCTTTATCAACTAACAGGTGATCATTATATTTTCTGACATCTACATTATTAAAATGCTTAATCAATATATCCTCTCCATTATCCAGCCCGAATTTATCATACAGATTATCCGCAGCAAGAACAATTCTTTTATCAAACTCTGTTACAAGATCACTAATCTCTTTCATGTGCGAAGCCCCATAAGTTGCACATATAAATACTCCACCCGGTTTTAACACTCTTTTGACTTCTTTTAGAACGCTTTCTATATTATCACAGTAAAATAATACATGATTAGCAAGAACTATATCGAAATAATTATTCCTATAAGGAATATCCGCACAGTCAAATGTATTAAACTTAAATGATACAGACTGTCCTGTCTTATGTGCAGTACTATCCGCCCCATTCTCGTTAGCATATTCCGCTTCTATATTTCTTCTTGCATCATTCACCATACCATCGGATATATCGCTTAAGAACACCTGTAGCCCTGAAAGTTCTCTTACATTATTCTTATTATCAACCCACAGTCTTCCATCACCACAGCCTATCTCCAGAATACGCTGTCCGGTCTGTATATTGCTCTGTTCATATATCCAGTTAAACCAACCCTGCTTATTAACTGAATATTCTGCATGAAGATTAATTCTTGCGGTTATATTTCCAGCATTAAGATACTGTGTCTTTAAAGTGCTTTCCATATTAGTAAGGTGGATAAGCGAAAGCATATTGCTCCAATCTACTGATTTGTTATTTTTAAATGTATCTATCGTGTCTTCAATCGCATTCTTTACAAGCTCCATCTGTGCTATTTTGTCCTGAATAAGCTTAAACTGCAAATTAAGCGAATTAAGAAGGATGTTATAATCTGAATCACCGATAGTCATATTTCTTATATCCTCAAGCGAAAACCCAAGATACTTAAACAACAGTATCTGCTGCAGCCTCGTAAAATCTGAATCCGTATAAAACCTTACTCCGTCCTCTGTAAGAAGTGACGGCTTTAAAATATTCTGTTTATCATAATATCTTATAGTTCTTACTGTGACATTTGCTTTCTTGGCAAACTCACCAGAAGAATAATAACCTTCTTTATGCATAACTTCCTCTTTTCTTTATGGTATATTTTACTGTAATCATACCTGAAATTCTGTTTAAAAACTTATTGCAAATCCTATTTGAAAGCTTATTTGAAATTATATTTTAAGGACTATTAAAATCCTATTTGAAGATCTGTTTGAAACCATAAAAATCATAAATAATGATAAAATTTCTTCTTGTATCGCAAAAAATACTTGAAGATAACGTTACGTCACCTTTTATTATATATATATCAAAACAAAAAGCAAATATCAATTTACTAAAAAACTATAATCTGCTTAGTAAGCACTAATCTGCTAAACAGGTATTAATTTATTTAAAACACACTATTTATTAAGAAAAGAGGAATGACTATGAAAGGTATTATTCTCGCTGGTGGTTCTGGCACACGCCTTTATCCACTCACAATGGTAACAAGTAAACAGCTTCTTCCTATATACGATAAGCCTATGATATATTATCCTATGTCAGTTCTTATGACTGCTGGAATTCGTGATATTCTTATAATATCTACTCGACAGGATACACCTAGATTCAAAGAGCTTCTCGGTGACGGAAGCCAGTTCGGTGTTAATCTTTCTTATGCTGTACAGCCATCACCTGACGGACTTGCACAGGCTTTCATTATCGGTGAGGAATTTATCGGCGATGACACTGTTGCTATGGTTCTTGGCGATAACATATTCGCTGGCAACGGACTTAAGGAACGTCTTAAAAATGCTGTTAAAAACGCTGAAGAAGGCATAGGTGCTACAGTATTTGGTTACTACGTTGATGACCCTGAAAGATTTGGTATTGTAGAATTTAACGAAGCCGGCAAGGCTATATCTATAGAAGAAAAGCCAGCTAAGCCTAAGAGCAATTACTGTGTAACAGGTCTTTACTTCTATGATAACAAGGTTGTAGAGTATGCGAAGAATTTAAAGCCATCTGCAAGAGGTGAGCTTGAAATAACAGACCTTAACCGTATATATCTTGAGAACAACAACCTCAATGTAGAACTTTTAGGTCAGGGCTTTACCTGGCTTGACACTGGTACTCACGAAAGCCTTGTTGAAGCTACTAACTTCGTTAAGACAATTGAAACACATCAGCACCGTAAAATAGCCTGCCTTGAAGAGATAGCTTATCTTAACGGCTGGATAACTAAAGAGGACGTACTTAAGACTTATGAAGTCTTAAAGAAAAACCAGTACGGACAGTATTTAAAAGATGTGCTTGACGGCAAATATATTGACGTACTTCATAGCTAGAATATATTATCATTTGGTGTGTAGCGCACACTGCACCATTTTAATTATTAATATGTGCACAGAAACGAGGATTATATATGAATATTATTGTTACCGGCGGTGCCGGATTTATCGGAAGCAACTTCATTTTCCATATGTTAAGGAAATATCCAGATTACAGAATTATCTGTCTTGACTGCCTTACATATGCGGGCAATCTCTCAACACTTGCTCCTGTAATGGATAATCCTAACTTCAGATTTGTTAAGGAAAGTATCACTGACAGAGAAGCTGTATACAAGCTTTTTGAAGAAGAACACCCAGATATGGTTGTAAACTTTGCCGCCGAGTCACACGTTGACCGTTCTATCGAGAACCCGGAAGTATTCCTTGACACTAACATCAAAGGTACTGCTGTTCTTATGGATGCGTGCAGAAAGTACGGAATTAAGCGTTATCATCAGGTATCTACTGATGAAGTATACGGTGACCTTCCACTTGACAGACCTGACCTTTTCTTCACAGAGGAAACACCTATACATACATCAAGTCCATACAGCTCATCAAAGGCTGGTGCTGACCTTTTAGTATTAGCTTACCACAGAACTTATGGACTTCCTGTAACTATAAGCAGATGTTCTAACAACTACGGACCATACCATTTCCCAGAAAAGCTTATTCCTCTTATGATTGCCAATGCTCTTAATGATAAACCACTTCCTGTATATGGTGAAGGTCTTAATGTCCGTGACTGGCTTTATGTTGAAGACCACTGCAAGGCTATTGACCTTATCATTCACAAAGGACGTGTCGGTGAAGTATACAATGTCGGTGGACATAATGAAAAGAGAAATATTGACATCGTTAAGCTTATCTGTAAAGAACTTGGCAAGCCTGAATCACTTATCGTTCACGTTGGCGACCGTAAGGGACACGATATGCGTTATGCTATCGACCCTACTAAAATCCACAACGAACTTGGCTGGTTACCAGAAACTAAGTTTGAAGACGGCATAAAGAAGACAATCCAGTGGTATCTTGACAACAAGGAATGGTGGGAAACTATCATCTCAGGCGAATACCAGAACTACTATGAGAAAATGTATTCTAACCGATAATTAATATATTTTTATATACCACCTGACAATTTATTTTTATCTGTCAGGTGGCAGTATTTTTAGATTAATCAAAGAAAGGTAATAACTATGGGACAGATTAAAGTAACTCCTTGCGATATTGAAGGACTTTATATAATAGAACCTACTGTTCACGGCGATAACCGCGGATATTTTATGGAAACTTACAATCAGAATGATATGCACGAAGCCGGTCTTGATATGGTATTTGTTCAGGATAACCAGTCACGCTCTGTTAAGGGTGTTCTTCGTGGCTTACACTTCCAGAAAGAATTTCCTCAGGGAAAGCTTGTACGTGTAATCAAAGGAAGCGTATTTGATGTTGCTGTTGACCTTCGTGCAGGTTCTAAGACATACGGCAAATGGTTTGGCGTAGAACTTACAGAAGAGAACAAGAAGCAGTTCTATATAAGCGAAGGCTTTGCACACGGCTTCCTCGTATTAAGTGACGAAGCTGAGTTCTGCTACAAAGTAACTGACTTCTATCATCCTGGTGATGAGGGCGGTCTTGCGTGGAACGACCCAAGCATTGGCATTGAATGGCCACAGGTTACAGGCAAATATCCAGGCAGTGCTGACCCATCTGGATACAAGCTTGAAGACGGAACCCCACTTAATTTCAGCGAGAAAGATACCAAGTGGGAGACACTTGAGAATACATTCAAGTTCAAATAAAATAAAAAATGCGGAAACACTCTACTATATCGGTGTTTCCGCATTTTCACTATCAACCCATAAAGCAGTACATTTCACCCTTTTTTAACTGAACTGCAACGCATTTACTTTCATTTTCCTCACCAATATACGCTTTATTATTAAGCACAACATTAAAGCTTGTATCCCGTAATGCAGTTAAGTCTGCTTTTACATTTCTCTTATCAACATCCCAGCTTAAATAATCAACTCTCACACCAGCACGTGTTAAAAGTCCGCTTATATTTCCTGCTGGTATATTACTGCTTAATGCAGGAAGCAGTTCTACCGTGTTCTTATCCGAATACACTAGCATTTCATTAATAATTCCAGTTATTCCATATAATGTATCTGTGCAGGCGACACCCTTAGCCCTGTTCGTATTATGATCGGTAAATAATGTTGAATAAAATATATCGCTATGCACAAGCATATTTAATATATTATACACTTCCTCTGAATTCTTAAGCCTTGCCTCAACAAGTGCCTTATGAATCCAGCCGTGTGATGCCGTGTCATCTTTTCCAGAATTCTCCTTATTACGGTTTAATATTGCCTGCCGGCAGGCATTGGCAAGTTTATTATTATGCTGTGTCTGATATGCCGGCCACGCACAATAAAGATGGCTTATATGCCTGTGGGCATTATTTTCCTGATACTCTTTCATAGCCCACTCTCTTATTGCACCACTTTCATCATATTGATAATCCGGAAGCTCATTATTTAACTTTTCAGCCTTCTTAATTCTTTCCTTGTATCCTTCATTCTGAAGTTCATTTTCCATATCAATATACATAGCTATAATATCTTTTGCCGCAGCTATATCCATTGAAGCATTGGCTGTTATTGCACTCTTATAGCCAAGCGGCTTGTTCTCTGGTGAAAATGACGGAATTATAAGATACTTCTCACCAGTAAATAAATGTGTCTTACCCTTTTCATATCTTGCATTGCCCTCAATATCTGTGAAGTACTCAGGTGTGCAAAGCTGCTCCCAGAAATTATAAGTTTTTTGAAGAAGCGGCATAAGAATATCCTTCTTTACATTAAAGACAGCCTGATTATACTGCTTTATTATCTTTTGATCAGTTGTTGTAATTGACACATCACCATAGCAGTCAACCCATTCTGCTATAGGAAGTATCATCCAGCTTGCACCCGTATTCCAATACTGGAACGGATAGTTAATGTCATACTCAACCATCATTGCCCTCTGTCCGTCAGTATTGATAGGTGCTAACAGGGCATTTTTCATTCCATATACCTTTTTAGCATTAATCTCCCAGTCTTTAAGCTGTCTTAATACGAACCATATATACCCAACGCCAGCTTCATACATATTGCCACTGTTAATTCCCGATACCTGAATATTAACATTAGCATCCATGGTATACGCATTACGCCACATCAGATTCCACTCTCCAACACCTGGTCCATTAAGCCTTGGTGCTGTATAGCCAGCCCCTGACATAAGCCCATATCTTGCATTATTATATATTCTTTCAAGAAGCGGAATAAGAATATCTGGAACTTCTTTCTGCTTATCTAGAAGCTCCTCATTAGCTGCCATATTATATATATTGTACCTATCTTCATTATCAGCTATTGCGCATTTACTATTGTCATCAGCTTTAGAGACATTATCATAATATTTCTTTTCTTTATCATTTTTATTAGATATACAATCAGTATTATCGTATAAATATAATGATACCCTGTTATATCTTTCAGCACTTTTAATACTATGTTCTTTGATTGCAGCATCATAGAAAATTTCTTTATTATTAAAAAACGCTTTATCAGCTGTGCCTAAACTATCATTTACCTTTGCAAAACATTTTCTAATAAGCTCTGTATCAAATATACTGCCACTCTCACATTCTGACTGGAAATCTTCAAGCCTGCCAAGCTTATCTGTCCAATCAAGATATGTTATAAGAATAATCTTGTCCGATTTATTCAATTGAATAATTGGTACTATATTATCTATACAGGTATATGCCTTGTCTGATTTATTCAATTCTATCATATTGACTATACCATCTGTAATAAATCTGGTTGCACCTGCAAACCCTCCATTTGCAAGCTCACTTCCCTCAAATGAAGGATAATGTGCCACAACACCAACTATATCATCTTTAACAAAACGCGAATACTTCATTCCTCTCTCTGATGTTGCCTGTTTATTCTTATCCATACCAAACTTATGCATTGCCTCAAAATCATCAACTGAAATATTAACGATAAAATCCTTCGCTCCTGTAATCTCTGTAATAACAACATCATCAGTCAAGGATGCAAAAGTTCTTTTAGTTATAGTTCTTCCATCTGCCTTATATTTAACAACAATCTCAGACCTGTTAAAATCTGTATATCGTTCATAATCCGTAATATTTATATCATCATTTCGTGTCATATGAGGGTGTTTTGCAGCTTCTGATATTAATGCGTTAGTATCTGTTATATCAGCACTCCTGCATAATTTCACCCTGAGCTGGTGTCCTGGATGATGACAATACATATTGGTACGTTTTCTGTTGTGTATATCCCAGGTATCGTCCATATTAATAACTGACTGCCTTGCCTCATCCAGCTGTCCTTCAACCTCTAAAGGCACATATCTTGGCTCTTCTGACGGCATAATATACTCAACATTCTGGAATATAAAGCTGTCATTTAAAGGTGCACACGATGTAATTACACCTATGTGGCCATCTGCCGCTGACATACCATCGTGCCACGCAACATCATACATACCATATTCCTCATAGGGTTTAATTTCTTTATATATTTTTGAATATGACCAGTTATTATCTCCCATAATTACCCTCATTTCTGTATACATTAATCTACAGACATAATTATCCCAGAAGCAAAAGATACTTTTATCACACCCTTATATCTGGATTGATACATTGCTACACAATTCACTCAATCCTCCAAAACCTCAGCTCATATAATTATATTATAATGTATAATTCTCATCTGGATTGATTAAAAGCTTTACCCCTATGTTAAATACACCATCTCCATTTTCCGCAAATAACGAGAACAATGTACCCGTAAATGTCATTGTCCGCGTACCCTCCGTGCTAAGTCCTGCATTAAGTCCTGAACCTATCTGCCTGTATGCCACCCTTGCACCAAGATTAGCAGTGTCAGCTATTGCATAAGAAAATGTATACTTTTCCCTGTCTGTATCTATTTTTATCAAAAGCTTTGAATTCATATCTTCATTATTAATGGGAATTCTTTCAAGCTCAACACCCATATCGTGTATATGTTTATAAAATCCTATATACCTGCCATTATCATCATTGCCTATGTATATCTCATAATGATAATCGTTATTGTAATATGCCGCAACGCCACATCTTTTTGCATTACATCTTGCTATATCAAGACACGCATATAAAGTTGTCGTGAATTCCGGCTGTTTAAATGACACAATTGTTGGTGATTTGCCAGCCGTGTTAAGTGTTATATCTGTTCCCTTAAGTGTAAGCACAGCATTTTTATTATCATATATATACTTTGACATATCAGGATTTCTTGTATATTGAAGCCTTTTATCAAGCAGTTCATCTGTAAAATCTATATCCACACTGTGGTCTTCGTACAGAATTGGCTGTCCGGACTGCTTATCAATACGGATATTGGCAGAACTCTCTTCACAATCAAGTCCAGGCAGTGGTGCATCCATTACAAGCTCAATTGTTCCATTGCCATTATAACCAACAACCGGCCAGCCATTTTCCCACTTTACTGGTGCAAGAAATGTTTCTCTCCCAAGATTATGAAGCAAAGCATGGCTGAATCTTCTTATTCCAAGAAACACAAGCCACCAGTTACCATTCTCATCCTCTAATAAATCCGCATGTCCTGTCGCCTGAATCTCTGATTTCTTATATTCCTTATGAGATATAACAGGATTATCCGGACAAGCCTCATATGGACCATATACATTATGCGAACGTTGGATTGTTTCACGGTGTGCATATTCCGTTCCACCTTCTGCTATCATAAGATAATACCAGCCATCCTTCTTATAAATATGTGGGCCTTCCGGACACTGTCCACCACAACCTTCACTTATAAGCTTCTTCTCAGATAATATCACACCTGTAAGCGGATTTATCTCAAATGCAACAATTCCACGTACACCGTCAATTATTCCCGTTGAACAATAATAACATTTGTCATCATCATCAAAGAATAATGACGGGTCAATTCCCCCCTGGTCAATCCACGCTGGCTCAGACCATTCGCTGTTAATATCTTCTGTATGAACAACAAAATTACCTTTATCAGTAACATTTGTTGTTATCATATAAAACATACCTTTATGATATCGTATCGTTGGTGCATATATTCCTCCCGAATTACGACAGTCCTCAAGTTCTAACTGTGAACGCCTGTCCAGACAATATCCTGTAAGCTCCCAGTTAACCAAATTCTTACTATGATATACAGGCACTCCTGGGAAGAATTCAAATGTGGAATTCACAATATAATAATCACTTCCTACACGGCATATGCTTGGATCAGGATTATATCCCGGAATAATTGGATTTTTAAATAACATATGGCACCTCCAACTTTTATAAACTTATTTTATAAATGTATATTATAATTATTATTGTATTATTTCAAGGTGAAATATCGCTGTTTCATATTATTTTACAGAAATAATGCCTATAAATATTCAAAACGAAACAATCAATATAATATTATAAAGACAGCATTAATCTGACAAAAAATGTAATTATTATATAAAAGCTATCTGTGTCGGAAGAACCATAAATGTATCATTGAAATATCAAATTATATATATTATAATGGGGGTTAGTATTCTAGGCACTTAAATAACAATATACATCAGGAGGTACTTATGCCTATCAAAATCAAAAGAGAAGTTCCCGAAATGGAACGAAACAATCGTGTAGCTATGCTAGCACACTTAATAGAAGTGCTTGTTATCAGCCTTCTTGTTTTTATGCAGACAGCAGTTGGTATAACATCATTCGCCTACGCAATTATTATCTTTGCTATCGGAATGGCACCTGTGATTGCTGAATTTATTTTCTGGAACAAGAACCACGAAACTAATGCAATCAAGCACTTAGTAGCTATAGGATATGCTGTTTTCTATACCTGCAACATATTTACAACAACAAGTATTACTATGTATGCCTTTGCACTTCCTATGGTATTTATTGTTTCATTATATAACGAATTCCGTCTTATGTTTCTTGTCAATTTTGGCGTAGTTATTGAAAATATTATCACTATTATTATCGGTGCAAGAACTGGCAGAATGGGCTATCTTGGAACTGATGCCGCCGTTATACAGCTCATAATTGTATTAATAACTGGTATATATGCCTGTATGCTTGCTCTTGCAACTAAAGCTAATGCAGACCAGAAGATTAATAACATTTCTAAATCAAAAGAGCAGAGTGATGAGCTTCTTAGTCAGATATCAGAAATGTCTGCTACAATGCAGAATGGTATTTCTGAAGTATATGCTGATTTAGAAAAGTTACAGGAATCTTCAAAGATCACACAGTCAACTATGTCTGACGTATCCAACGGTGCAACTGATACAGCCAATGCCGTACAGAACCAGCTTACACAGACAGATGCAATTCAGAAAAAAGTTGAACTTGTAGATATGTCCGCTAATGAAATCTCTGCAAGTATGGCAGAAACCCTTGATATCCTTACACAGAGCAGTAAAGATATTGAGCATCTTGTTACTACAGTTGATATATCTGTTAAGAACGGAGAAATGGTTGCTGATAAGCTTACTTACCTTAACAACCATATTTCACAGATGCATTCTATTATTGTTATGATTGAGGAGATTGCTTCCCAGACAGAACTCTTAGCATTAAATGCAAGTATTGAAGCCGCAAGAGCTGGTGAAGCTGGAAAAGGTTTCTCCGTTGTTGCTTCTGAGATTTCCAAAATGGCAACACAGACAGGTGATGCAACTGAGAATATAACAAAGCTTATACATAATATGTCATCAGCTATTGAAGATGTTGTATCAGTTATCTACACTATGATAGACGGAATTAATACTGAAAAGTCTTCTACTGAGAATACAGCCAAAAGCTTTGATAATATTCAGACTAATACATATACTGTCCGTGATAATGTTTCAAGACTTTCATCAAGTATTGATGAACTCAAACAGGCTAACAGCGTAATTGTTGACTCTATACAGACAATATCAGCTGTATCTGAACAGCTCTCTGCACACGCTGCTGAAACCACTAATACAGAAGATGCCAATATGAAGATTCTTGAATCAATCAATACAAGAATGCATAGTCTTATAGACACTATTAAGCACAATAATCAATAATCAACATATTACAAAATACCCTGTTATGTAAGAATAAACTTGTTGGAGTTAATCCTTACATAACAGGGTATTTTATATTATATAATATTCTTTAATTATTCCGTCTGCATTCATTGATTGAAGCTGTCATAAGCTCCCTGCTGTTAATAACTTCTGTCACAGAATACCGGTGTTTCAATATATTTCTTAATATCTGTAACTGCATTTTTACCAAAATGTGCCAATGCCCACATAAGCTTCATAACAACCGCTTCTGTCGTCATATCAGCGGCTATAATAACATTTTCTTTAGCCAGCTTCTTTCCCACCTCATATATATCAAGATCAACACCCTCATAATTGCACTGTGTTGTCACAACAACTGCAACACCAGCCTCTATAAGCTTGTGAATTTCCTCTACAATATTGTTATCTATATTCGGAATTCCACCAATCCCAAAGCTTTCAATAACAACAGCTTTATAGTGTCCCTTAATAAATTCAAATATCTTATTATCTATTCCCGGAAACAGCTTAATAAGCATCACATCTGAACATAACTCCGGCTCTATTCCGCTGTTATCAGACTTATTATAGTCACCCTGCACAGCCTCATTATGTGTTATCCTGCTATGCTTAATATGTGCAACAACTGGATAATTAACACTCTCAAATGCATCATAACTGCGTGTCTTAACCTTTCTTGCATGTGCACCATTAATTATGCACCCATCAAATGCCACATATACACCAGCCCTTCCCTCACACGCATATATTATCGCATCTGATAAATTCTTCTTCGCATCTGTATATTCTGCTTCCATTGGCAGTTGTGATCCAGTTATAACAACAGGCTTATAAAAGTTATTCAGCATATATACAAGTGCAGCAGCGGTATAACTCATTGTATCCGTTCCGTGTGCCACGACAAATCCATCATAATCATCCTTGTATTCTTTTATCGTCTTTGCAATATTCATCATAAGTTCAGGATTCATATTGGTACTATCGATATTCATTATTGAAATTCCTGAAAGCTTACATTTTTCTTTAATATGCGGTATATATGAAAGCAGTTCGTTGACATTAGCTGATGGTGTAAGCCCTTCATCAGAGGACGAACAGGCTATTGTTCCACCAGTAGCTATTAATAATATATTCTTCACGCCAGTTCCCCTTATCTCCTGCCGCCCATTCCGCAGCTTATGCCTGAATTATCATCAGGAATTTCAGAAATGTATCTTGCTGTAAATGCTGCATTGACCTCTGAAATCTCCTTAACTCCGTCAATATAATCACGGAAGAATTCCATAAGATCTATTCCACTGCTCTCACAGCCCTCACTTTCCTCCCACTGCTTAACAAGCTCTATTCTCTCTGATTTAGTTGTATCCTTAATTAATGTACTTTTCATACTACTCCTCTTTCCTGCACATATATTTTATTTATCAGTATGTTCCCCGATGAGCTTTTCCATCCAGACCATATTGTACCATCTTTTAAATTTATATCCGCAGTCATAGAATTCTCCTACAAGCCTGTATCCTTGATGACTATGGAACTCTATGCTGTTTCTGTTAAGGTATTCATCTTCTTTCTTAGGGCAGGCTATACAGGCGTACATATTAAGAAAGCCATCTTTCCTTAACTCATCTTCTAATGTCTTATGAAGTATTCCACCAATGCCCATATGCTTCATATTATTATCAACATATATAGATGTTTCTACACATCTGCTGTATGCTTCTCTTTCGTGGAACATTCCAGCATACGCATAACCAACGATTGTGCCATTATTCAACGCTACAATATATGGATACTTTTCAAGTGTATGTCTGATTCTTTCAATAAATTCTTCCAATGTTGGTACATCATATTCAAATGTTATTGCTGTATTCTCTACATATGGTGCATATATCTCAAGAAGTCTTTTTGCATCTTCAGGCACAGCATAGCGTGTTGTTATCCCATTTGACAATTCACCTTTTGACCGTATATCATCTATCGCTTTATTTAATTCCTGCATATTATCTTACGCCTCTTTTTCATACTTATAAACTTATATAACATTTTATTGTTCTTTTCCTATTATAATCTTTATAAGTTCTTTATCAATCATAAGCGTCTTATTCCAAGGGTTAATTATAATGCCGCTAATCTCATCAACCTGCAAAGCTGAATTCAACAGCTTATCTATATCTGTTAAAAACGTCGATTTAATGTTATCTGCACCTTTTAATTCTTCATCAAAGCTTGTGTAAGCTATCCACCACATCTGTCCGTCTTCTGTCTTTATAACCTTCAAATTAAGCTTACCATCTGGCAATGGCGGCTCTACTGCTATTATCAGCTGACCTTTATCATTCATTCTGTGCCTTACTATAGACAATGCTCTTACAAGATTTTCCTCTGTCGGTTCTTTCTGTATGTTAACAATTGCTTCTTCTATTTTGTCATTACCAATTAATGAAACATCTATCTGCTCTTTATTCCCTGACATGTGCTTTCTCCATTCTGTTTACATTCGTTATTAAAATGCTATATCAACATAACATTTGATTGTGAGCAAGTCAACTTTAATTAAGCAGCCCCGTAAAGTGTGTTTATTTATATATTCTTATCAAGTGCCCTGAACACATCACCCATCGCACAATTAAACTCTATGTCTTTATTCATATCCAGCTTGAAATCCAACGGCTCTTTATTCATTACGACAAGATGCTTTCCAGCAAATTCCCATACAAGTCCTGCCGCTGGATATACCTTTAATGATGTTCCTGCCACTATTAACATATCAGCCTTTCTTATAGCCTCCACCGCACTCTCATATGCACCTGCTGGAAGCTGTTCACCATACAAAGTCACATCTGGTCGTATCATATGGTTACACTCAACACATCTTGGAATTGCTTCCCTGCTCTCAAATATATAATCTGCCGGATACTTTTTACCGCATTTTTCACAATAATTTCTTGTAGTTGCACCGTGAAGTTCAATCACATTAGTGCTTCCAGCCATCTGATGAAGTCCATCAATATTCTGTGTAATAATCTTATCCAGCTTTCCAAGCTTCTCTAATCTGGCAAGCATATAATGCGTTATATTAGGCTTTACATTTCTTGCATCCATTTTCTGTCTGTAAAATTCAAAAAATACCTTAGGCTTATGATGAAGACACTCTTCACTGAGCAGATATTCTGGCTCATACATATCAAATTCAACATCGTGCTGGTTATATAAACCGTCCTTACTACGAAAATCTGGTATTCCAGACTCTGTCGATACCCCAGCACCTCCAAAGAACACTATGCTATTACACTCATTAATAAAATCTGTAAGCTTGTTTATTTTATTATCAAATTCATTATCATAACCCATAATAAACCTCTTTTCCAAACACCTTACTGTATCACAACTCTGTCCTGCACTAACGGATTTTGTCTGCACTTATCTGTTATTATAATCATTCATTCCGCAGTGTACGTATAAGAACGCTTAGCTAATCTAGCTTATAGGACAGTCTTTTATATGACAGTATACCACATTTCCTGTGCTTATCCACTTGATTTTTTTAATTCATTCACAATACACTTGACTTTAAGCTGACTCTAAGTGTTAATATAACAATATAATAATCAGCTCAATAACCGGACAGGAATGGAGGATATTATGACAATCAAAGAAGTAAGCCAGAAATATAATATTTCACAAGATACACTACGATACTACGAACGTGTTGGTCTTATACCAACTGTTGCCCGCACTTCCGGCGGCATAAGAAATTACACAGAAAATGACCTTGGCTGGGTTGAAAATGCCATCTGTATGCGTAATGCTGGAGTTCCTATTGAAGCACTTATTGAATATGTGAAACTCTATCAGGAAGGCGATGAAACATTTGAAGCAAGAAGACAGCTTTTACAGGAACAGCTTGATGCCCTTAAAGAACAGCATGCACAGATTGAAGCAACTATGAAACGTCTGAAATATAAAATTTCAAGATATGAAAATGCCGTAAAAACTGGTGTATTAAGCTGGGATGACTGTCCTGAAGATATAAATATCAAACATAGCTGATATAAGCTTATACAGCATATAATTTAATCAATATTCGGCATATTACACGACAAAAGAGGGTTTCTGACTACAGAACCCTCTTTTTATTTACGGCAGCTAAAGCATTATATTCCAACCAATATAACATTTCATACCAAATGTATTGACAGTATATAATATATTATGATATATAATACTACGACAGACATACTACGACTAACGTAGTATGCCAGTCGTAGTATTTTTTTTGGAGGTTTTATGGCTGGTATAAGTAGTGACATTATCAGAGGTTACAACGACACTATGATACTCTATCTTCTATTAGACAAACCATCATATGGATATGAAATATCTAAGCAGATTAAAGCTCTATCCAATGAAAAGTATATTATGAAAGAAACAACTCTCTACTCTGCATTTACACGAATGGAAAAGAATGGATATATAACTTCATTCCCTGGTGTAGGTGACAATGGTGGAAAGAAAAGAACTTACTACAGCATAACTGATGCCGGAAGAGAGTATTACAAAGCCCGCTGTGAAGAATGGGCACTTACCAAAGAAGTCGTTGAACAATTTATTAAGAAGGAGAATTAACTTATGGAAACAATCAAAAGTTATCTTGAAACTATGTTCGCCAATATGCCGAACACTCCTGAAGTTCTTCGTGCCAAGCAGGAACTATGGGGAATGATGGAAGACAAATACAATGAGCTGATATCAGAAGGTTTAAGTGAGAATGAAGCTGTTGGAACTGTTATATCTGAATTCGGCAATCTTGATGAACTTTCCGAAACACTCGGACTTAACAGACAACAGTACAATACACCTTCTGATAACAGAAGATGTCTTTCGATAGAAGAAATCAAGAAATACATAAGAGCTTACAATGTGAAAAGTATTCTCATTGCAATCGGCGTATTTTTATGTATTATAAGCCCTATATTTCCTATTATTGGGGATATGATTGGATTTACCTTTATTGAAAACATTATGGTCGCTGTTATGTTGGCAGTAATTGCAATTGCAGTCGGATTTTTCGTATTATCAGGTATTATGCTTAAGCAGTTTGATGATATCAAATACAAACAATGCCGCGTTGACTACCAGTCTGCCTCATATATTCAGAATGAATGTGACCATATGCGTACAATTCATTCGCTGTGTCTAAGCATTGGTGTTGCATTATGTGTCATGAGCGTTATACCTCCAATAATAATTGATGCACTTAACTTTGAAATTCTTGACGACCTTGGTGGTGCCGGAGTATTATGTTTTGTCGGCATTGGTGTGTTCTTAATTGTATATCAAGCAAATGCTTCAAAAGCCTATAAAGTGCTTCTATCACTTAACAACCCTGACACAATAGCTGGCAATTATGCCAAACCAGCTAATAAGTCTGTTGAATATATTAATCCTACAGCCACCGCTATTATGTCCGTATACTGGTCAACAGTAAGCTGTATTTACCTTTCTATCAGCTTTTTAACATTCTACTGGCACATAACCTGGGTTATATGGCCTATTGCCGGGGTAATCTATGCTTTATTAAAAAATGTTTTAAGAAAATAATATGAGGGTCTAAGATAGGAGAACACTATGAATAAAAGAATTTATCTTATTATCATATATATAATAACCGCTTTATGTATAATAGCTGGTATATTAGGAAATATATTTAATGCCGCACCATTCAACCGATTAACCGCTTCCTCTTCTGGAAACAATTGCGATTTCTACGAAGAATTAAAAGCATTTTCTAATATTACAATCGATGGCACTGTAGCTCATATCAATATTGTAAAAGACGATACTTACAGCTTCAAATATGAGGGCGGAGAGCGTTTTAAAGCTACTGCTGTTGTTAACGGCAGTACTCTTAATGTGACACAATCTACAGAACATTTCCTTGGTAATATTAAAAATGCAGATTGTACAATAACAATAGGAATACCCGAAAATGCGTCTATAAGCGACCTGCATTTATCTTCTAATGTAGGAAATGTTAAAATCGACTCTATAGATATTGGTTATTTAACAGCTTCATTAAATATGGGTAACTTTAAAGCTTCTAACAGCAATATTGAAAAGATTAACGCAGAGATTAATATGGGTAACTGCAAATTTGATAACTGCACATATAAGTCAGCAATTATTAATGTAGATATGGGTAATTTAACCATCCGTATGCCTGAGAATAAAGATTGTGGTTACGACCTTAGTGTAGATATGGGTAACATCACATTATATAATAATAAATGCTCCAACACATACACTAATAATCTTAGTTCCTCTACTCTGCTAAAAGCCACTGTAAATATGGGAAATATATCAATTAATAATTAGTAATAAAAGCTGCCGTATGAAACATTTTATACAATATATAGAAGCTATTGAACTCTATATACTGTAAAAATATGTCTTCTACGACAGCTTTTTATTAACTTCAATAATTATTGCCTAACAAATTGCCAGACGAATTTACTACAAAATGTCAATTAGAAATTAAGGTCAATCTCAATTCCTTTAATATCTTCATTAACCATATTATTATTCTTCATAAGCTGCTCAACCTGCTGCTGTGCTTCTGATAAATGGTCTACAGCCTGACTATTAATTGAATTATCAAGCTCAAGCTTGTCTGCCTGTTGTTCATTTTCAAGAAGCTCTTTCTCTTCCTGACGTTTCTTCTTGGCTTCATCAATCTGCTCTTGCTTCTTTTCCTTCTCTTCTTCTGCTTTCTTAGCTTCTTCCTGCTGTTCCTTCATATTATCATCTATATTCTGCTTACCTTCATTAACAAGCATACCAAATATATCTTTATCAGCAGCTTCAATAATACTGTCTGCCGCATCTCCTGCTTTTAACATATCCTGAGATTTAAGCTGCTCTAACTTGGCATTATTGATAGACATAGTCTTATTCATTGCTTTAAGATCATTCTGGTCTATCTGAGACCTTATGGCATCTTTAGAACTGTTAATCATAAGGGCTTTCTTCTGATATTCTGTTAATGGCTCATTCTGCAATTCTTTTAATCTGTCAATTTCTTCTTTGCTAAACTTGTCATTAGATACACCATTTCTGTTATCCTGATATTTCTTTAATAATTCAAGATCCTTCTGCTCCTGTGACTCTGAATGTACGCCATATAATTCCTGCAAATCCTTCTGACTTTTATCTATATCTTTCAGCTTTGACTTTAAATCAGCATTAATATTAGCAATATCTGCTTTCTCTGACTCCATATCCTTAATACCCTGTGCTGCTTTATTATCCTTATCCCATGCATCTGAAATAAGCTTCATGGCCTGCTTTCTGGCAACCTTTCTTTTCTGGCTGATATTAAATTCCCTATCCGTCATATCGTTAAGATTACCTGCTGATATAGACTTAATATTCTTCTTAGCACCAGTCTTACTGTTCTTAATGCTAATATCTGAATTATTGACATTAATATTAATACTCAAAGCCATACATAACCCCTTTCTCTAATGAAAGAAATATATTTATCTTTCCATTGTACTTTTGCAATAATATTTTACACAGAATAATCGAACTGCTGACCTACCTTCTTTTCATCATCAGTCTTTACATCATCGTTCATATACTTCTGTGTATATTCCTGTATCTTCTGTAACAATTCTTCCATAGAAGAAGCTGTTATAGTTACTGTATCCTCATCTTCCTCTATTCCACTGTTATCATCTATCCTGCTGTCTTTCTTGTTCTCAAGACGTTCCTGTTCTTCCTTCTTCTTAGCTTTCTTTGCTTCTGCCTTTTTAGCTTCTTTTTTCTGTTCAGCTTTCTTGGCTATCCTTTCTTTCTGTGCTGCCCCTGACTTCTTAAGTACAGCAAAAAATGAAGCTGTTCCACCATCATTTACCTGCATACCGTAACCCTTAACATTAGCTCCAGTTGCGGCAATGCTCTGTCCTAGCTGTGAAAGACCACTTGCGGCATTGGCAATTATTCCTTCATACTGCTTGCGGTAATTCTCATCTTCAGCCATTCGCTCAATTTTATCCTCATCAATAAGAACAACCATATTATTAGCATTGGCATAGTTTGAAGCCTGTGCCTTTGCATATTCTTTCTGGTCCTCACTTACCAGAATAAAATTCATATTAGAATATTTCTTCTTGAGCTGGTCATAATACTTAGATGCCTTCTCACTTAATCTTGGATTGCCAATTGTCTGTCCATTTACAGCAACTTTTCCGTCTGCCTTTGTGTTATTAACTGTCGAAGTATCCTTAATAGATGCTGTGTCGCTTGTCTTCGCAGTATTGCTACCTGCATCACTCTTAGTTTTTACCTTTGAAGTGCCTGTACTGCTGTAAACATAATTCTCTGCTATTGAAGGATAACTTCCATTGTAAATTGTATTACTCATATCCACTCCTCCTTGAATGAAAAATCAATCTGTCAAAATCCGTTCTGACATTATTTACATACAATATATCGGCAAAATACTACAAAGTATAACAGTACTTATAAATATTTATATTATAAAATATTCCATCTTAATTTAAGCTTAATATAATCGCAATTCCTTATAAAAAACGCACCTATCCAGACATTACTGTCTGAATAAATGCGGATTTCACATACTAATATTCTGTTAATTGATTACTTAACACTTATTTTGAATTATTTGATAGCTTTTCCATCAGAAAATGCGTTACCAACCTTTTCACCAAGTACATAATATTCATTATTAAATGGGTCAAATGTAATTGGTGCAACCTTAGCAACATCTACTTTACCATCTGTAAGTGTAGCTTCATCAACGCTTACATTAACTATCTGTCCTACAAGTCTGCATATATTCTCATCATAGCTTTTGACCTTACATTCAACACATACTGCAAGTTCATTGATAACTGGTGCATTGACATTCTCACTCTTAGTTGTTGTAAAACCGGCCTTTGAAAGCTTGTCAGGAACTGTATTAGCTGACACAATACCTACATAATCGCACTCTGCGACATGCTTGGCATCTGCCATACTTACTGTAAAAGCACCTGTCTTTAATAAATTCTTAACTGTCTTATGTCCTGCACTAAGGCAAAGAGATAACTCATCACCTTCGCTTATTCCACCCCATGCTGCGTTCATAGCATCTGCATTACCATTCTCATCATATGTTGCAATAATAAATACAGGCTGTGGATAAGTTAATGGCTTTGCTCCAAAATTCTTTCTTGACATAATATATATTCTCCTTTCGGTTCAATAAATTTATAATATATCTGATAACTGCAAAATAATATTTTACAGATAATCATCTTTGTGTTCTTTTTGAAATAACCGGGCATTCAATATCTGTATCCTCAGGATGAATCTTATCTTTTTCCATAATAAGTTCGCCAATTTCATCTGCCCTTATAATTCCTCTTGATGGGTTCATAACACTATCAATTTTTCCATTAACCTGCACATCTACATTAGAATATTCAAACGCAAGTGTAGTATTAATCAATGTACAATTCTTCATAACAAGATTATCTATATAACACATACCTTGAAGGCTTTCTATTGTACAGTTAATAAGTGTAAGATTTTTAGAATTCCAGCCAAGGTACTCTCCTGATATAAATGAGTCATATACTGTGACATTATTCGTGTTCCAGAACGCATCTTTTGACAGAAGCTTGGCATTATGGATTTCTACATTTTCAGCACCATCAAATGGATAATTACCAGCAAGCTGGAAATCCAATATCTTCATATTATGGCTGTTCATTGCAAAATAATCACCTTTGGCACTGACCTTCTGCATTGTAACATCATCGCAGTTCCACAGTGTCTCAGCCGCATTAGGCATAACCACATTCGACAATGTAATATTCTTACATCTTCTAAAATTCTTAGGAGCTTCAATTAAGGTATCTTTAATCAGCAGATTATCTGTATACCATACTCCAGCCCTTGCCATCTCTGCCCACGAACAGTTATTAGCAACTACATCTTTGCAGTACCATAATGGGTATTTCCATTGGAAGCTGCTGTTATTAAGTTCAATATTGTCCGATTCTTTCAATGGTGATTCGCCCTCGCCAAATATTGTATTATTAATTTTAATATCTTCACTATTAAACAATGAGCGTTCCCCAGTGAAATAACCATTATTTATCTCTTTCATAATTTACTCCAATTCCTATCTTTTTAACTTAAGTTGAATATATATTATATTTTAACACATATATTTACCAACCAGTCTGATATGTTTATTAAATTATAATAAAATTATAAGAATATACCTGTGTAAATCCATTGAACAACTTGGAATCCCATCCTGACTTACTATTCCTCATCATCAGCTATCAGCTCCATTCCAAGCCCATTAACCCAGTTCTTAATTTCTTCATCACCAGCATTATCAGAAAGCTTACCACCAGTAAGCCATACCGTATTATCCATAAGCTCGTCCGCACTTGATACACCATTAATAATATCCTGTGCCACATCATATATTACAACGATTGTCTTACCATCAAGATTAGCTTTGCCGGCAAATTCCTTTATATCATCCGATACTCTGTAATCATCAGATGTCGGATTAACAAATAAAGTATTGTACTGGCTGATATTAATATTGCTAACATCATCTGGCATATCAATAAGGTCAGCATCAACAATTTCAGCAAGCTCGCTCATAACTGTACTTTCCTTGTCCATATTAATCACAGCAATCTTTTTATCTGAACCTTCACCTGCATACTGAAATGTACAATTACTATCTGTGCAATAAGTCTTATATGCCACCTGACTTCCGCCAGCTTTCTGACTGTCATACACAACATTCTGTCCATTATATAATGCTGTCTTTGTACCAGCCAGCAAATGCTGTGGTCCATTATTAAAAAGACTGAATGCCGCAATTACACTCATACAGGTTGTTATAATAAGTAACATTTTTCCACCCGGTTTATTTGCCATTTCTTACTCTCCTTTTAACCCCAATAAATATTAATAACAATTCTGCTTTAACAGAACCTCTGCACCACTCCCAGCTTTCATACAGCTTAAGAATATGTATAGTAATATTATAGCGTTCTCCTGCCTCATTAATTGTCATATTCTTGCCATAACCTCTTAATTTAATTGTAATTATTACTATATCTGCTGCATTACATTTTGTATCCAATTGAATATTAATCCTTGAAGCTCACTCCAAGTCAATACAACATCTGTTACAATTCCATAATTTATTGTTCCTAATTATTTAAAATGTGTTATTATAAAACATATGTGACTATCAATTATAACTGTCCATATTATAAATATATAATTACACAGGAGATTACAATATGCCAGTATTTGATTTTAAGAATGCTTCAAAAGAATCATCTTTTGAATGTACCTATACAACATTTTCATCTGACAATAAGACAGCTTCACCAGAACACCCTATATTCGTTCTTGATAACAGTGAACATAACTGGGCTGCAGAAACTATCGGAATGTTTGCCAATCCATACAAAAAGACTGCATTTGAATTCCAGACAGATGACGGCAATATCTTAAGCAATATTATTAAGGTAGATGCAAGATTTACAAGCCTTATCAAATGGCTTGGTGAGAACCGCATTAAGGTTAAGCTTTCAGGTAAGAATGTAGAAGATGGTTATGCTGTATACAGAATAAGAGAGATTGCTTTTAACAACAGCCAGAAATTATCATCTGAAGACGGATTTTTACAGTATATGATAGAACGTCTTTTAGACAGTAGTATCGTGGCTCAGGATATTCCTGATGACGAATTAGACGAGTCAGGCGACAGTATGAAGCTTACAAGTATTACAAGCATTTCTGATTTCCTTAACTGTGCCGGAATAACTCTTCCTGATAACATAAGATTATGGGCTAGAAGAAATCTTGCAGTTGCTCGTTCAAGCGAGGTAACTCCTGAGGAGAAACGTCACGCACAGAGAGCTCTTTCAATAATGCTTAACATACAGTGGAAAAGCAACTATTTTGAATCAATCGATCCTGTTGAGGCAAGACGTATTCTTGATGAAGAACTCTTTGGTATGGAATCTGTTAAGCAGAGAATTATTGAAACTGTAATTCAGATTAACCGTACACATACACTTCCTTCATATGGAATTCTTCTTGTAGGTCCTGCTGGTACTGGTAAATCGCAGATTGCTTACCTTGTTGCAAAAATCCTTAAAATGCCTTGGACAACTCTTGATATGAGTTCTATCAATGATGCCGAACAGCTTACAGGAAGTTCAAGAATATACTCTAATGCCAAGCCTGGTATTATTATGGAAGCATTTAACAACGCTGGTGAATCTAATCTTGTATTCATAATCAACGAGCTTGATAAGGCAACTTCAAGCAACGGCAATGCGAACCCTGCCGATGTATTACTTACACTGCTTGATAACCTTGGATTTACAGATAATTATATGGAATGTCTTATTCCTACATCTGGTGTATATCCAATTGCAACTGCTAACTACAAGGAACAGATTAGTGCTCCATTGCTTTCAAGATTTGCAGTTATTGATATTCCAGATTACTCCAGAGAAGAAAAGAAGACTATATTTAAGCAGTTCTCTCTTCCTAAGGTATTAAAGAAGATTGGTCTTCACGAGAATGAATGTACTATACTTGATGAAGGACTTGATGTTGTACTTGATATATTCAAAGACACAACAGGTATCCGTGACCTTGAACAGGCTGCTGAACACCTTGCCGCACACGCACTCTATTTAATAGAAGTTGACCACGTTAAAGAGGTTGTATACAACGCAGATATGGTTAAGGAATTATTCTCTACACACCACTAATAAACTGCTGTTATGAAATGCGTGACATAGATATTAACTATGCCACGCATTTTATTATATCAACTATAAATTATAACCAGTAAATCCACTAGTTTATCACTTGTATTTTTTTACTTTTATTTTTTATCACTTATAACTTTTATTATTTTTATTTTTTATCATTTATACTTTGATACATTAGTTGAATCTACCTTTTCAAATGGTACCCATACATATAATCCGTCATCTGATATTCCTTCAATGCCACTCGTACTGCTTCCTGTTCCGAGTGCTATAGCTGCTTCTATAAGCCTCTTTCCCTGTCCGTCAGCAGACTGGTATACTGTAAATGACATTGTTCCTGCTTCTATTGCCTTACAGCCATCGCTTGTCGCATCAATACCAAGAATTAATATATTACTCTTTCCTGCTTTACGACACGCATCTACTATACCAAGTGCCATAGTATCATTGTTACATATAACAACATCACATTTCTGGTTAGTCTTTAAGAATATATTAAACATTTCCTCTGCTTTTGACTGCTCCCAGTCAGCGTGGTCTTCAAATACATAATTAATCTTCTTTCCAGAAGCGTTAAGTATCTCTTTAACAGCTTTAGTTCTTCCCTTAGTTGCTGAATGGCTTGATGGTCCTTTAATTATAGCAACATTAATCTCTGATGATGATTTTAACTTATCAAGCACATATTCTGCCTGAAACTGTCCTGCTGTGTACTCATCTGAGCCAACATACATATACTTGCCAGCTTTAAGTCTTGATTCATCTGGTGATACATTAAAGAATACAATAGGAATATCTCCTGCGAGAGCTTCAAGCTCTAATGAAGTATCCTTATCTACCATATTACAAAGAATTACATCATAATTCTCTGAAACGGCTTTCTTAATATGCTCAACCTGCTTTTCAATTGAATTATTGGCATCTAATATATCAAGCTGTGCATTATTCTCCTGTGCTGTTTCCTTTGCTTTATTAACTAACTGTGTTCTAAATGTATCAGCCTGTGCCAGTGTCATTAACATTTTTACACTGCTCTTACTGCCTGTTGAAGATGTATTAGTACCAGTGCCACAGCCGGCAACACCTAATACAAGCATTACCAGACATATTAATAAACATAACCTTTTCTTCATTCTATAACCTCTTTTCCAGATATTTTATCTTCTCTATATATGAAACTGCTGTACCTGATTAGAAAGTTGTTCTGCCGAAGCTGCTAATTCTTCTGCTGAGGTTTCCACCTGTCCACTATTTTTAGAAATATTATTAGCCTGTCCTAACATTGACTCAGATGTTGCCATAATCTCATCTGAGCTTGCAGCCTGTTCCTCACATATAGCAGCAACATTAGTAGCAACCTCATCAACACGTCCAATCTTCTCAACAACATTTGCCATAAGTTCATTGGTTGCCTTAATATTATTGAATATTGTATTAAATGTATCTACTGCTGTATGAATTAATACTGCACTGTCACCAATCTCTCCAACACTGTCCCCCGCCTGACTTACAGCATCTTCAACAAGCTTGTTAATCTCTGTGATAAGCTGTGTAATGTGTCCTACAGACTCTGTACTGTTCTTTGCAAGTGAACCTATCTCAGAAGCAACAACTGCAAAGCCTCTTCCTGCTTCTCCTGCTCTTGCTGCTTCAATAGATGCATTAAGTGATAAGAGGTTAGTTTCATCAGCTATATCACCTATAAGCTTAATAATATCGACTATTTCCTTAGAAGCCGAGCCAACTTTATTAACAGCTTCCTCAAGACTTCTTATTGATAACTCAATATTGTTAAGTGCTTCGCTGACGTGTTCCATATCCATTCGTCCTTTTTCGGACACTTCAACTGTCTCACGCATTTTAATATCAACTGAGTCGCCATCGTTCTTAGTTTCTGCGGCAACACCTGCAAGCTGTGTAACATTTTCTGCTATCTCATTAACTGACACTGATAACTGGTCAACTGTGTCGTTAAGTTCACGCATCGACTTAGACTGTATATCTGCCGCAGTATTCATCTCGCCTGATACATTCTTGCTTGAGACTGCCTGCTCCTTTAATCGTACTGATACATCTCCAATCTGGGCTATCATCTGGCGCATAGCCTGAATAAACTTCTGTATGCTCTGTCCCATAACCGCAATCTCATCATTGCCCTTAACATTAACTGATACAGTAAAATCACCAGAAGCCATCTGTGTGATAGCTTTAGTCATATTCTTTACTGGCTTAACTACCACATTAGTCATTCTTTCAACAAGAACACAAAGAACCATTATACATATAATTCCTACAATTATCATAATAGTTCTTAAACGTATAAGCTCTGCAAGTACAATATTCTTAGGAATATATGATACTAATACCCAGTCAGTGCCATCGACCTCTTTAAATACCGTCATGTTACCGTCAATAGTTGTAAAATCATAATCATTAGAATTAAATTGGGCTGCTACCTTCTGATAATATTCACTCTGTCCGGAAGCACCAAGCTTCTGTGATATTAATGAAGATTCTCTGTCAGCAAGTATAACTCCTGTATTCTTATCAACAAGAAATGCCTCTGCATTATCCATATCAATGAAAGAATTGACAATTATAGTAATTCGGTCAAGTGTCATATCTGCTGATATTACCCTTATATTATCAGTTCCGTCATTAAGAATACCTGAAGCACTAATTACATTAACCCCCTCAGCGTTCTTATATGCCGAACCAACAGCCATATTAACCCTTGTAAGGCCTTCCTTATACCATATGCTCTGTACAGGATTGCTCTCCTTCTTAGTTGACTTATCCGCCTTTATAAGATTACCATTAGAGTCAGATACATATAAACCATCTGGATAATTATCATTATAGTTATAATATCCATCAAGAATAGCCTTTAGCTGTGTATCATCTGGGTGAAGATTTTCTATTGTGGTCTTTGCCATCTGGAAAGAAGCAAGGTTCTCACTTAACCAGGCTTCTATCTTAGATGACTGGTTACTTACCGATGACTCCAGCAAATTCTGTGAATAATCTTCAATTATGCCCGCTGATGCCTGATAAGCAATAAGCACAAGTACTGCTACGATAGCAATAACGACTGGCATTATGCTTCCCAAAAGCCTGGCTTTGATTGATATTTTCCTTTGTTTCTTCATAGTTGAAAACCCCTTTCTTATGTATTCAATTGTATATAATTTTCACGCAAATACACTATATTTATTATATCACTTTACAATTATTTAACAATCTTTTTATTACAATTCACTATTGCCATTGCACATATAAACATTGGAAATGTTATCACTTCCAAAATGTTACCTGCACCCTGCACAGCATACACTAAAGCCGCCATTCCAAAGCCTGCAATTATATCTGACACACCATGCTTTGCTGAATTGACCAATGTATGAATGAAAATAACTAATAAAATAATTACGCCGACACAACCCATCGTAACAAGCATTTGCAGCCATATGCTGTGTGCGTTATCAACTACATTTCCATATAAAATATCCCAGTGGCTGTCTGAATAATAGCTCAGATTCTTTCTAACCGTTCCCTCACCCAACCCGAATATTTTATATATAAATGGATAATTCTTATAG
Organism: [Lactobacillus] rogosae; assembly: GCA_900112995.1. Lineage (GTDB taxonomy): Bacteria > Bacillota > Clostridia > Lachnospirales > Lachnospiraceae > Lachnospira > Lachnospira rogosae. Next base: position 47,516 of record FONU01000004.1, read on the forward strand.
CCATTGATAAGATTACTCCATATGTAACCTCGTCCTGAACCCCAGTTATCTGTTATATAAAATGCTCCAATTTTATTAATATTATCACTAATCACACGGACTATGGCATATATTCCAAATCCACCTGCCATTACACAATATATTATCTGGACTATGCGGATTTTAATATTGTCAAGCAGCTTCTGCATTCTGTTATCACTAAGTACTATCAATACATATAGAAGCAATAACACTATAATTATGATATTAAATATATTATTAGTTGATATAAGCCCTGACATTATATTGCTGAGCTTCCTTACTCTATCCGGAATAATAAGCTTAATACACCCTGCAACACGTCCTGCAAGCAGAACTGCCGTAAGCGTCACTATGTATTTTTTTATTAAAGCCACCGATTTAATTGAATATGGAAACAGAATAACCAGCGGAATTACAACAGCCACAAGTGCCATATCACTGTCGCATATTATAATTCCAATTATTCCAGATATTACTGCAATATAATAGAATATTTCTTTAGCTGCTGTTTCTGCCTTGTAATATGCAGCAATTGCAATAGACAATGTAAGTCCTGTATACATTCCATATACATTAATATTTCCAAGCGTTGACATATACACTGTCTGCTCTTTTATAGTAAGATTACTGAACAAATGCAATATATCAATATTCATATAATTAAACACAGCAACAATATGTACCATAATCGAAGCCGCCAGAATTAATATTACATCTATCTCTTTAAACTCATAACACTCCGAAACTGTCCAATAAAGCAATGCCACTGCAATAAAAAATATCATACCTATATATCTTGAACCTGCACCATATAAGGCTATATTCTTATACGGAGATACAAGATAAGATATTATTGAACTGGCTATCAATAATACCGAATATATAATATGCTTCCTATTCTTTATATTGTAAATTATCTTTATATTGAAGTTTTTCTTTATATCTAAAGACTTCTTTGCCCCCGGATAATCACCAGATATAATTATTCTGAATACAACCTCATTAATAAGCATTGCAATCCAGCCCACAAGTGCAATAATAACAAAGAATACATATCTTGTCTTCGTAACATTATTAAGCTTATCTGTCATAACAAATGGGAATAACACCATCATAAGTATCACGGTAATCTTTCCTATATAATAACGCACATTTTCATATATATTCTGCTTATTCATCTTACTTCTTCCTTTATCCTGTCATCTTATTATATTTGATTATATTATTCATATCTTAATTATTTTATTTATATCTCGCACCACTATATTAAAAACATATTAACATTATATTAAAATACTAAAAAATAAATATACTTAATATTAACATACATTCAGATATTAGTCATAAATATTATCCATAATTATTTTTAATATTTTCTTTTCAAGGATAAATTGTTATGGTATCATAGAAAAAATTTAATAAAAAGGAGACTCAAATGAACGAAAAGACTCAAAATCAGGAAGCTGTTCGTGATGCCCGCCAGCTCGGTATTCCTAAAATGCTTATACTTGGTATACAGCATATGTTCGCAATGTTTGGGGCAACTATACTTGTTCCAATACTTGTAGCAGGATACTTCCAGAGTGCGTGCAATGAACCTTTAACAAGAGGTCTTACAGTTTCTGTAACTTTATTCTGTGCTGGTATTGGTACACTTATATTCCATGTATGTTCCAAATTTAAAGTACCTGCATTTTTAGGCTCATCATTTGCATTCTTAGGAGGTTTCTACACAGTTGCCAACTTAAATACAGGAATATATACAGATATGAGCGCCAACGATAAAGCCGCTTATGCATGCGGTGGAATAGTTATCGCCGGTTTATTCTATCTTATTGTTGCCCTCATCTTTAAGATTGTTGGTGTCAACAGAGTTATGAGATTTCTTCCACCTGTTGTTACAGGTCCTATCATTATATGTATAGGTTTATCACTTGCTTCATCAGCTATTAACAATGCTTCTACTAACTGGCTTTTAGCCTTTGTTGCATTAGCTGTAATCGTTATATTTAATATATGGGGCAAAGGAATGTTTAAGATTATACCTATCCTTATGGGTGTAGTTATTTCCTATGTATTCGCATTAATACTTAATGCCTTTGGTGTTACTAACCCTGATGGTTCTGCAATACTTAATTTCGCTTCAGTATCATCTGCAAGCTGGGTTGGAATACCTAAGTTCCAGATATGTAAATTCGATATAACTGCTATACTTGTTATGGCTCCTATCGCAATTGCTACTATGATGGAACACGTTGGTGATATGTCAGCTATATCTGCAACTGTTGATGAGAACTTCATCGCAGAGCCAGGTCTTCACCGCACACTTATGGGTGATGGTCTTGCCACAGCATTTGCAGGTTTTCTTGGCGGTCCTGCTAACACAACTTATGGAGAAAATACTGGTGTACTTGAACTTTCAAAGGTTTATGACCCAGCAGTTATAAGAATTGCTGCTGTATTAGCTGTTATACTTTCATTCATCCCTAAGTTCTCAGCTATTATATCAACAATGCCAACTGCTATCATCGGCGGTGTATCATTTATGCTATATGGTATGATATCTGCTATCGGTGTAAGAAATGTTGTTGAAAACAGAGTTGACCTTACTAAGTCACGTAATCTTATAATCGCAGGTGTTATATTCGTATGTGGACTTGGATTTTCTGATGGTCTTACATTCACTATCGGAGAAACACATATCACACTTACAGCACTCGCTATCGCCGCTATTGCTGGTATTATCCTTAATGCAATTCTTCCTGGCAATGACTACAACTTTGGTGTTAATCCAGAAGGTGACCAGAGCCGTGGAGTATATGTAAGCAATACAGACAATAAATAAATATCTATATAATAATTGGCACAGGAAAGCAATGAACCATAAATATACATTTGCTTTTTCTGTGCCATTAATACTACAAGAATTAAAAACAGCCCGCCATAATGTATCTTAATCAGGTTAAGATACATTATGGCAAGCTGTTTTATATTGAATATTATTATTTAGTACCAAATATTCTATCGCCAGCATCTCCAAGACCTGGGCAGATATAAGCCTGCTCATTAAGCTGTCTGTCCAGATGTCCTACATATATCTGTACATCCGGATGTGCCTTGTGAAGCTTCTCTAAACCTTCTGGAGCAGCTATGATACACATAAATTTAATCTTCTTACCACCATGCTTTTTAATCTGGTCGATTGCATCAACAGCAGAACCACCTGTTGCAAGCATTGGATCTGTAACTACAATAAGCCTTTCCTCAATTGGATCTGGAAGCTTGCAGTAATATTCGTGTGGCTCGTGTGTTTCCTCATCTCTGTACATACCAATATGACCAACCTTAGCTGTTGGAACAAGTGCAAGTATACCAGATACCATACCAAGACCAGCTCTTAATATTGGTACAATAGCAAGCTTTCTTCCTGCTATCATTGGTGTCATACAAGTTTCAATTGGTGTCTCAACTTCAATATCTTCAAGTTCAAGGTCACCCATAGCCTCAAACCCTTCAAGCATTGCTATCTCTTCTACAAGCTTTCTGAATTCATTAGTTCCTGTCTTCTTATCGCGAAGTAATGAAATCTTGTGCTGAATAAGAGGGTGTTCAAACACTGTAATATTCTCTTCGTTTCTTAAATCCATATCATTCTCCTTGCCTGTGCGCCGTACGCATTTTGTTTCATTATTTTATATAATACCATATATGCAGTATCAGGGTCAAAAGGTATTTTCCACCTGCCATATTTTTCTTTATTTTTACAGCATATTGTGCTAAACTGTCTTATGTTTGTATTTAAACTATATTATAAATCTATGAGGAAAAAAGTTATGGCTAAAAATACATTTTCTGTAAAGAATGATATGCAGTACCTTTTCAAACCTAAGGTATCACTCTCAAAAATCGAACGTAAAAAGAAACGCCGTGCATGGGCTTTCGCTATTGGCTCTGTGCTGGTTCTTATACAGCTTGTCCTGACAGTGTTATTTTTACTAAAAATGTTTAAACTTGATATTCTTCCGTTTAAATATTTATTTATGATTAATATCATACTTATATTATTAGTACTGTATGATTTTACATCACAATTCACGAAATCACACATACTAGGAAAGCTTATATCGGTTATGCTGTCCTGCCTTATATTATTCACATATCTGTTTGCCGCCAAATTTGACTCCGTACTGGACAAACTTGGTGCTGCCAATGTTGAGATAGACATTGTTGATGTGTGCGTGCTTTCAAATGACAAGGCACAGAACTTAAATGATGCAGCTAATTACAAATTTGCCATTAATTCAACTGCAAGCAATGCCAATATCAATACCTCCATTGAAAGCATTAGTTCAGAAACCGGCAAGACAATCAAGCCAACTGAATATACTAACTGGTCTAATCTTGTTAATGCACTTTATGATAATAAAAATGTTCAGGCTATCGTTATCAATCACTCTATGATGAGTATTATATCTCAGGAATTTCCTGATTTTGAGGATAGCATAAAGATAATTAAGACTTATGAATACAAAGAAAAGGTTGAACTTGATGCCTCTAATGTAAATGTAAAACGTGATCCTTTCATTATATATGTTTCAGGTATATCAAGTGATGACGGCGAAGATACCAAGCTTGCAAGCAAGGCATTAAGTGATGTTAATATTCTTGCAGTTATCAATCCAGAAACCAAGCAGGTATTACTTGTTACTACACCTCGTGATTCCTATATTAAAATCAGTAATTCATCAGGTGTAACCGGTTATGACAAGCTTGCACACGCAGGTTCTTATGGTGTCGATAAATCTATCGAAGCCCTTGAAAATCTGTACGGAATTAATATTGACTATTATGTAAAGATTAATTTTGCTGGTTCACAGGCAGTTATTGATGCCCTCGGTGGTATTACAATTGAATCAGAGATAGAATTTACCAATGGATGGGAAGCTGCTCCTGTTTCTTACCATTTTGTTCAGGGTGCTAATGAATGTGATGGAGAAAAGGCTATTGCTTTCGCAAGAGAACGTAAAGCCTTTGCAGCTGGTGATTTCCAGCGTGGACGTAATCAGACAGCCGTTATTAAAGGTATTATTCAAAAGGCCACATCACCTGCAATACTTACACGCTACTCAGCAGTTATGGATACAGTTAGTGATATGTTCTTAACAAATATACCTTCAAGTGCAATATCTGACCTTGTAAAGTTACAGTTAAGCAACAGCACACCTTGGAATATACAGACATACAGTATATCTGGTAAGACTGATGAATATCGTCATCTTGAGGTATCTAATGTATATGGTGCTTCTATCGTACTTCCATACGAAGAAGATATAAGCACAGCAACCAAGCTTATGAATAAGGTTATCGCTGGTGAAACCTTCGATGTTGACACATACCTTAATTCAGATAACTAATAAGCTTTATTAAATAATATTTAAAATAAACACATATAAATCCCCATTGAAAGCAAACATTTCAATGGGGATTTATATGTTAAATATTAATTTGTCATAGATAATTATATGTCACTACTATAAATATAAAATTATGTCCAGTTATATGTAGTTACATAATAATATCTATATCGCACTACCTGTATCTACTATCTGGTAGGCTTCAATCTTGAACTGGTCTTCTGCACCTATTCCAACAAATCTACAGCCATACATATACTCGTCATTCTCACAAGAATCTCTGTGTAGAATTTCAACTACAACGTAAAGCTTTTCGCCATTAGCAAGAGTTATAACCGTGTCATAAAAAGAATTAACTTTAAAATCATAGCCAGACTTAAATGCTATCCCACCTTTAGATATGTCTACAACGTGAACATCAGCTTTATTTTGAATACGATCTGCGGCATTTACCCCTAGCTGATTAAGTGATACCGTTACATCTATATCTGTTCTCCTTGCTTTTCTCATCTCAGCACCCATATTACATCCATCTCCCATTCAATATAATATAAAATTGTATAATACTTGTATATATTATCACATTATTCGACATATTTCTATTATTTATAATATTTTATTACATTTTTATTAATTTTGTATAAATTAATATTTTATTGTTGTGCTAATTTTACAAGGCGTTTATTCTCGTACATATGCTTATCCGCCCTGTCAAACAATGTTCTAAGCGTACATTCTGTATAATCATCAGAAAATGCCCAGCCATACGCATAACTTATCTTAATATTCTTTCCGTGGTCGTTAAAATCGTCAACCTCTTCCTTTAACTTTTCAAGCAAGCCAATAACATCTTCCTTAGGCATATCCCTGATAACTGCAACAAACTCATCTCCGCCATATCTTCCAACAAATTCCTTTGACGGTATGACATTTCTTAATATATTGGCAAAATTAACAATCAACTGGTCACCAACAGAATGTCCTAATGTGTCATTTGCAATCTTCAGATTATTAAGGTCAAACATTATACAAGCAACATTCCTGTCAAGAAATCTTAAATCGTGGAATACCTCTTCACATCTGCTCTTATTAGGAAGTCCTGTATGAGCATCCAGATATGCTTTCTGTTCAAGCACTTTATTCTTTCTTACAATTATAATTGCCTGTATCATCTGAATAATTATAAGTAAAAGCAGCCCTGCCATATCAATAACTGTAATTGTCTCTATAAAATGGATATTGTCGGCTATATCCTCTGAATATCTTTCTGCCGCAGATACTGTCTGGTCTGCAAGCGAAAAATACATCTCACTCATATCAACAATATCTGAATTATCAACTCCGTTTTCCCTTACATTATTAATCTCATTCTTAAGCTTACCCCAGTAATCAATCTGTATATCAAGCTTCTTCTGGTAGTCTGTATCGCGTAAGCTTACAAGATTATACTCACCATCTTCATACTTCAAATCTGCAAGGACATCATCAAGATATTCTATTAGCTCATCATCGGAATTACCGATAACCTCAAGCTTAACTGCCCTCTGTGTTGCACCTCTCACAAGTCCTGCATAATTAATTACTCTTGCAGTTCCCTGAAGATTTTTAATCTCTACCATCATATTAGCAACCAATACAATAAGTATAATAATCAATGCACTCTGTATCATCATATTTACTGTTCTTATCTTACTGTTTTTCTTAAGATCTTTATTAACCATTATACTACCTTCTTAATCTTTATTAGCTCTCAATTAAATATTATAAGTTCCAAACATAAACTGCATTATACAATATACCTTTATACAAGGCAATAGAAGTTTAAGAAAAAAGTATGAATAATTAGGGACTAAAGTACTATATCTGTACCTTAGTCCCTGTAGTATTTACTATATATTTATATTTCAAATATAGAATAATATTACATTGCTATAATATAATCAATAATATCAGCATTAAACTGCATAACTATAAGCCCCAGTCTGCCCTGCTGTCTTCCTGCTTAGAAGACACCCCCTCTGCAAGTACCTTTAATTCAAAATGTGCATTTTCTGGAATATCACCTGTATATGTTACCTTATTAATCAAACGTGAGGTCATATCCCCCGGTGCAACCGGCACACTATAATAATAATATCTCTCATTATCGTCAGATGAAGAATTATCCATATAGAACCAGCTTCCGGTTAAATCTTCATTATCCTTCATAGCTTTATCAACATCAGCTTTACTCTTTAACTCATTGGCATACGAATAACTGACCTTGCCCCTCATATCAACAGCGGCTATATTTCCTGCAATTCCTGCCTTAATATTTTCCTTACTGTCATCATATACAATCATAGGTACTAACCTTACTCTCACATAAGTATCAGTTGTTGGATACTCATCCGAATCAATATTCTTTACAGCTATTTCCTTGGTTCTCGTAGTATTGTCGTCTCTAATTCTATCATAAACATCATTAATATTATCCGTAAGCTGTTCACCCATATCTTCATATATTATTATATTATCATCATTGAAGTGCTCAACTACACCTATATTAACCGCCGCACCTGCGAACTGGTTAGCCACTGTCACTGTCCTTGTATTAAGCAGGGCATAAGTAGTCCCGGCAGCAGCACCCATAAGTAATACAGTTATCCCAGCCGCCAGTGCAGTCTTTTTTAACTTTCCCATATACTTCTGACTTCCTTCCAGTTATTTTTTTTAATTATTACCTCATATGGACTTTATAAATTTTTAACCTGTAAACCATTCATAATATTACTGTATAACTATCAAGAAGCTTAATAGCTATAAGGCTCTCTCTATCTTAAAATGTATCCAAGATACGGCACATTTAATACCACTTTCCCCACAACCTTATCATAAGCTACACTTCCGCCATCTTCAGTCTCATTCGCATCACCTTTGGTGTGAAAGCTCTCTGTGTCATTATCTTTATCAATAACCCTGTGGGTGACGACTGTATTATCATTAATATAAAATGTAATAACATCACCCACCTCAATATCATCAATTGATGATTTCTCCACATATACAACACTTCCAACGTGATATTCAGGCTCCATACTTCCCGACAGCACCTTATAAGTCTTAAGTCCCATAAGCCTTGGAATATATAGAACTGCCGCTATAACCAACACAATCACCAACAAAATATCAGTGACAATTTTAATAAACCTTTTCATATTCCCCTCTCGTGCATTATCTTATAAACTTATTAACTGCTGATGCTGCATCTCTTAACCAGTTATAATTCTTCTTAATAACATTGCTAAAATCTGCCTGTGCCTTATCTCCATCAGCAGTATTTCCATAATGCAGTTTATCAAGCCCGAAGAATTCCGGTTTTGTGCCATCTATTCTCTTTCCTATAAATATATCCTCACATTCCTTATAGGAGTCATTGCCAGAATAGTTATCACTCTTTTTAATTAAGGTATATTCCGGTGTCCAGCTTTCTTCCTCTATAACACTATAAAAGCCTTTCTTTAAACCAGTCACTGTACTTGTCGCTGACAATACATCACCATTGGCATCAAATGAAGCTGTGGCATAGAATACCGCCTCTAATGCACCCTTGTTCTCTGTATTATCTTCATTCACAACACCATACTGCTCTATTCTGAATATAAATGTCTGGTTAGCTCTTATAACTTTGTTATCAATATACTGCTCATCAATATATTTAGTTATATCAAGCTGCCCCTTAACAACCTTTATTCTATAGCACGCACAATCACTGCCATAATGATCACCTGGCTCGTCATTGTTGTATATTATGCTGCTTGCTATATGTCCATCTGTATTAATAGTACACTCATCGCTATTACTTACAGGTGTTACATTATAAAATCCTTTCACATAATATACGCTGTCACTTCCTGTGCTGGCATTACTATTAATTCTGTTAATAACATCTGCCTTAGTTATAACACTTCCTAATGTTCCATTATTATCCTCATACCACTCCGTATAATAATCCTGCTCTGTTAATGCATTTCCGTCTTCACGGATATTGCCGTTAAGTTTGAACATTTCGGACATTTCATAATCTGCTGAGGTAATATTTTCTCCGTAAAATATTACATTTTCCCTGCACTTAAGAGTTCCGTTGACTTTTACATTAACCGTCGGTGTATCGAATTCCTTAATACCTCCATTGATAATTACACCAGAAGCCGAAGCATTAGTCGTGACATTATTACCACCTATATAATTGTCCTTTGCCTTTACGAATATGCTTTTCTCCCAGGTATACAGCTTACTATCAGAATACTGTACTGACTGGTTATCCCATTCTACATACAGAAGATTTCTTTCCTTATCATACTTTATATTACCGCCATTCACACTGTATGGCTGGTCAGCCGCTTTATCAGCCGTAACTATCTCGTTATTATCAGCTATAATGTCAAATCTCGAATCAATGTAATCTCTTATTATTACATTATTAATCACATCACCTTCTGCATAGCTTCCATTATTATTGCTGATACCTGTCATAAGATTAATCTTATATGTGCGGTTATCCCAATCCTCTACCCTTACCTGCTTATCAACGATAAAATCCTCTATGCTTACATTTCTTGTATTGACAATACTGCTGTTAAATACATTTTCAACCGCATAACTCTTCTTGCCGTCTATATACTGTACTTTAGTTCTTGTAACAGCAATTACATTTCCACTGTTGTCAGTGAGTGTGGCTATAGCTGTTGAACTGTCATTCTCATCAAGTACAACCTCGACATTGTATTCCTCACCTGAACCTGTGTAGCCGTCTGGTGCTGTTATTTCTTTTAAAATGTATTTTCCAACTGGAAGATTATCAAAGCTTACTATACCATTCTTATCAGATACACTTGTTTTAGTTAAAGCATTTTCCTTATTATCTTTACTTGTAATTCCAAACACTGCATTAGCAAGCCCATTACCCCTATCATCAATCTTTTTAAAATTAAGATTGCCACTATCCGCAATATCAATTCTTGCTGAATTAGGAACAATAAACTTCATATTACAGTTAGAGGCATTACCACCTCTCTCCATATAAAGAACTGTTATTGTGTGGTTAGTTGACATATTTACTTTATCCCTGCTTGCAACAGTCTGTAATTCCCTCGCTATAGGCCCTGTCTGCCAGAGGTCTACATCACCGCCACATTCAGGATGTATTCCACCAAGATCAAGAACAAGCTCACCATCGACAAATACCCACAAATCATCATCACCTGTGAACTTATATAAAAGGTCGCCTGTATAACCATTAAGCGAGAATGAAATATCATATCTCATTCCAAAATAATAGTTAGTACCCTTCTGTCCATCAGCCGCATTATAACCGCAGTCTAACACATTGGAGTCCGCATTATTTAATGGGAAGAAATTATCTCCCGCCAATGTCACATCGCCTGATGGCGAAGTTACGCTTTTTAATGTGTAAGTGCTGCTGTCATTACCATTATCCTGTTTATCAAATGTCAATTTATAATTGTTATATATTGTCTTTCCTGTCTTCTTAGCATCAGAAAATAATCCCGGCTCATCAACATTGAACAATACATTTTTATAATTTTCCTTATCAAGCCCATAAATAATTCCCTGCGAAGCATTCATATAATCTTTTTTTACTCCGCTGAATGAGCCTGTTGTCTTAATTCCACCATTGTAATATATACAGGTGTTGACATTAAGTCCATTAACGTAACAATTGTGCTGGTTAGCCCTGAAGTTCTGGTCTATGGTTCCAACAGTAAGCTTTGGCTTTCCATTGTCAGCGTAATTAGATGAAGTATTAATACTTCTCTTTGGATATTCCTTATAACCCCAGCCATACACATTTCCTTTATATGGTGCAACTACATAATCATAAAATGTGCAATATCCCTCAAGCACGTTATCTGATGCCGCCAATTTACTAACACCTGGTGTATCCGCATTTCCCGTAGTATCTGTACTACCTGCCTTATCCATATTTCCTGTAGTGTCTGTACCTTCTGATGTATCTGCACTTCCTGCCTTATCATTAGAATACACCTGTATTGCATTAACATTTTTTATATTACTGCTGCCTGCTCCAAATGCTGTATACATCATTGCTGTTATAGCTGTCACACACAATAACACACACATCACAATAGAAACAATAACCTTCCTGTGCTTCCAGTTAATTCCCATGTCAGCTCCTTTCACCTTTCCATTACTACTGTATTCTTTCTATTGCGTACTCTATACTCTCATCAAGCTTTTTTACTCTAAGATTTCCTTTAATCCTTCTGACAACAACTAACGCATTGTTATAATCACACTGCGTAAGCATAATCACATACTGCCATTTATTGTACTGTGAAATCAGATCTCCTTCCCTTAATGAAGCCAGCAATGTATTCTTTATATGTGCGCTGTTCCTGCCATTTACAGTGACAAGCACAATTGTAAAAAAACAATTACTTCTCTGTCTTCTTCTAAGTTCCAATTCAAAGCTTTTCTTAAAACTATTATAATCGCAGAATAAAGCCCCCTTTAAAGCTGTCCTGCCTGCATAAAGCTCTCTTCTTACAGTCCTTATATCCGATCTGGCTGAATGTGTCATTATAAGAAGCTGGTTATATAGTTCCATTAACTTTCTTCCAGGGCTTACATTAAGCTGTTCTTTTAACAAATCCTTCACCTTCTCATAATGCCCTGCCGCTTCTGCTATTTTATTCTTAGCAATCAGTGACTTAATATAATAGAATTGTATATCTTCATCTAATCCATCTATCATTATGGCTCTATGTCCGATTTGTTCAATCCTGTCATAATCACCCTCACCATATAAATCCTGCAATACATTTTTAACAACCTCTAGATACCTTGAATGATAATACACGCTGAATGTGACAACCCAGTATTCATATGAATATTTATTAAAGAATTTCTTTTTATAAATGTCTATTGCATAAGCACTGTATGATATACGCTCTTTAATATCCGGCTCACATTCTGCCCTGTTGCACAGCTTCTCGAACTGCTCAGTATCTATAACTGTATTAACATTATCATTCCAGCAGTAGCTTCCCATTAATGTCTTTATAGGGTTGATTCCAAGCTGGCTTTTTAATACGCTTCTTGCCCTGTATACAAGATTTTTAAGTGCATTGGCAGGGTCGTCACATTCACCCTCTGTCCAAAGGACATCAGATAACTCCCCGACACTCACAACATTTTCCTTATGACATATAAGATATGCCAGAAGTCTTGTCACCTTATCAGAATTGATACTCTTTTGTGAAAACTCTTTATCTTTATAAGTGATTTTAAAATCATCTAAAAACGTAACTTTCAACTCCTGCGTATCAGTTTCTGATTTATACATTATTACTGCCTGTTCCTCTGCCTCATTACAACAACACCAGCTATTCCTGCTATGCCTGCAAGTGCCACAATTATATATAATAATATATTATTACTATCACCTGTCTTTACCGCTGTAATCACATTATTGCTTACTGTATCCTGCAAATCTGGCTGTTCTGCATTAACCGTAATCTCCAACTGTCCCTGCTTATTCATATAAGAATTGTCCATAGAACGACCATCTATATACAATACAAGCTTTATATCACAGCTCTCACCCTTACTTAATTGTGCAATCCTGACATCTTCATCAAAAAACGACTTGTCAGACTGTGTCTTACTGCTGTTACCTATAAGTTCATTATAAAAAGGCTCTGTATCTGCATTTTTATAAAGCTTAATTCCATATACTGCCGTCTGATCTCCAGTTCCTTTATCTGCAAGGTTATCAAGAACTTTTCCATTAATATAGAATTCCATATTCTCTGCTGAACTGTTGGATATCTTAATAACTGAACTTCTCTCCTCTCCTGGAAGCATATCCCTGTACTCAAGATTTTTATCAATCACTACGAATTTCTTAGCTGTTTCATCAAGTGTTATAACCGTATCATCTGCCAAGACTTTAACATATGGCACTGCAATAACAACTACGGCAGATACTACCGCCACTAATTTCTTTAAAAGCATATCTCCTCCTACCTGTCAGATACAGCTTTAAGGCTGCCATCATCACCTAATTCAGCTTCAACTCCCCATTCTGTCAGCATAGCATCACCGGCCGCAACTGTCTGGACTGCTTCTGCATCCCAATTAATATTAATAGTCTTTCCGCTGTATTTATTAGTGTTCTCAGATTTCGAATCAAAGAGTATTATTGAATCCATAAGCTCTGGTGTTCTCTCACCTGGATTTAATACCTTATTATAATATACATATACATTTTCACTATCTGTATGATTATCGGGTACTATCCAATCATCTTTATTAATCATATTGATATTAACCCAGTTATCCTTGCTAATCTTTACACGGACATATTGTGCCTTCTCTCCACTATTAAGCACAGATACTCTCTGTTCAATAGTGTCATCTATTGTGTTAATTCCGTTAGTCTGCATATTGCCCTTATCATCAATTCCCGCACCACTTACACACAAGCTTAAGTCTAACGAAGATGTCGTAACTGTCTTATCAACGTATGCTGACACACGATTTTTTGCCATTGTCTTTCCCGTGTATAAACCAGCAATAACAAGTATTGCCGTACCAACTAATATGAATCTTTTCATATACTTCCTCTCATTTCATTTAATTAAGGGGCAAATTATTAATCTGCCCCTGACATCATTACATTTATTATTATATTGGGCTAGTGTAATATATATGACAACTTTTGCTGCATATTAATAACGCTTGAATTACTTTAAGCTTTTTTCAATAGCCACATTGCCCCATCCTGTAATATTACCAGCTTCATCAGTTACAGGTGTAAAATTATCAGACTGGATAAATTCTGCCTTAACGTTAATATTAAATGTTATTCCTGCAATCTCATTGCCCCATTCTGTTGGAATAGTAACTTTAGAGAATACTTTTGATGAATTGATTGCTCCTGTTTTATTAGAAAGTATCTCATTATAGTAATAATAACCATCCTCTGACTTAGTCCAGCCAGCACTAATATCAAGATTATTCTCAATAGCTAATGCCTGCTCCTTAGTAAGTCCCTCATAATTAATGCTCACTCTTACATAAGCATCTTCTGACTCTTTATCAAGTGTCACTGTCGGATCTTTATCAAGCACATCACCCGGCTTTACATTCGTATAATCTTTACCTGTCGTATTATCATCTCGCATATGCTCATCTGTTTCTGTCAAAGTTCCTGTAACGTGTCCTATAGTTATTACATTTGCTCTTGTATCCTTATCTGTAAAATATGCAAGTGTTCCGTAAGTCACCCCTGTAATGCAAAGTATCAAAGCTGCTACACCGGCAGTTAATTTCTTCTTATTAACCATATAATCTCTTTCCTGAATAAATAAATATTATACTGTTATTGTTCAATTCCAATGATATAATACAATTTCAATAATATAACGCAAAAAGCACTGTCCGATTTATTCAATATAATACATTTTATTAGAACTGTGCATCAGCAGATGTCTTGCTGTTTACAAGCTTGATAAGTTCTGGCTGTGCCTCGTTGTAATCAGCAAATGTTGATGCCTGAACTGCAAAACCTGTAACCTTGATATTGAATGTAGGAAGTGTACCTGCACTTACAATGTTACCATCTGCATCCTTGTATATAACAGTTGGGTCGTACTGTTCCTTAGTTGTATCAATTATTGATAACTTATTGCCGTCTGCATCACACTTATAGATAGTTGTTGTCTTAGCTGCACTTGACCATTCTTCTGTTATTCCAGCATTAACTGTAACATTGTTAAATAATGCTTCTGTTGACTCTCCTGCTTCAACGGCTGTCATATATATCCACACTTCACTTCCGTCTGAATTGACTGTCGCCATTTTCCAGTTATCATTGTCGTAATCTGTAATTGAGGCATATTTTTTAAATTCTTCTGCACTCATAAGATTGCCCTTATCATCTAAATAATCAACCTTAACTGCCATATAGACAGGCTGATCTGATTCGTTATTCATAACAGGATTTTTCTTTATTACATCTCCTGGAAGATAATTCTTTCCTGAATCACTGGTCCATTCTGTTTCTGTAAGTGTTGTTGTAATATTACGGCTTGAAGTAAATGTATTGGTCTTAGTTTCTGTTACTGCATTAAGATATGCTAATGTACCTCCTACTGCAAGACCTGCTGAAAGTACCATAGCTGCTGCTGTTAATGTAATCTTCTTACAAGTTGTCATAATAATTAATCCTCCCTAACAATACTCATTTCCAATAACGAATTCTTCGCTTCCTCTACTGATACGCCCTCTGCCTGAACTGCATATGCCGTAACCTTGATATTGAACTCAGGTAATCTCTTAGTTGTGTTATCTGCAGTAATTTCATTGCTTAAATGCACTTTAGTAAATAAAGGCTTTGAAATATTTTCTTTAATATCTGTGTTGGCATTATCTTTATCAAGCGGCTTATTATACATATACATAAGCCGGCTTGCATATTCATCATTTTCTAAATCTGAATTGGCATTTCCAATAAATGTCCAATCTTTAGACCAGTCAATTCCTGCATTAGCAAGCTCTGAACCTCCATAAAGATATCTGTCAGCAAATTCCCTGAATGTGAGTTCGTTATTCTTCTCATCAAAGAACTGAACCTTTAATGCCACATATGCACTGATACTTTCATCATTAAGGCTTACGGTTGGGTCTTTATCAATTGTCTGCCCCGGCACATATACCTTAGCTGCTTCTTTTCCATATCTCTCCCATTGCGGTTCTGTCAGGTCAATACTTATGGATTTATCCGACGCAAATACATTGGTCTTAGTTTCTGTTACCGTCTTTAACAAAGCGTATGCAGCCATACAACTGACTGACACAACTGCAATAACAGAACACACTAACAACAGTATCTTTTGCTTACCTTTCATACAGTGCTTCCTTTCTTTATTTACTTTACTGCGGTATTATTACCCATTCTGGTCACACGAAAGTCACACAGGAAAATATTTACAAAAAAATCAGTGATAAGATTTCTCTTACCACTGATTTTTCTTACCACTGATTTCTTATACTAATTTATTCAAGTGAACTGTCACCTGTAACGTAATCAATCTTTACACCAGGCTGGACATTATAGCAGAATACATTATATGAAATTCCCTCTCCATTATCCTCAACAGACTCAGCCTCCATAAGTACTCCATCTGCAAGCAGGTTATCTCCTGTAAATATCGGTGTAACCCTGTACAGAACGTGATTATTAGTTTCTTTAATATAGTCTGCTACCATATTTTCAAATAAAAGCATACCATCAACATTAAGATATCTCGTTCCTGTTATAAGATTATTCTTGTTGGCATTCTCTGCTGTAAGCTGGTAACCTATAAGATGACATCTGTTATAAAGATATTTTCCGTCTACTATATCATATTTTACTGTATGCCAGCCTGTAGGTTTTACAGAACCTATTGAGCCACGTTTCTCTGTTGGCATTAAGTCTTTTCCTATGCTTGCATAAGCTACTGTACATCTTCCAAGCTCGTCTAACTCACCATAATACTCAAAAGAGTCCACTGTCATATCATTTTCTGTAAAAAATGGTTCATTATTATTAACTATAACATATGGACTGTCACTGTATTCTGGTAATGTAGCACGCCAGTCCGCACTATCCGTTCCCGCCGCTAATGTATCATTCTTATCTGCGGAATTATTCTTATTGGAGGAATTACTGCCACCTGCCTTATCAGTCTGTACAGTTGTACTCTCATTCTGTGACGGGTTAATGCTTTCTGCAATATCAGCACCTGAACAGCCTGCTAAGCTTAATACTAATGATAAGACAAGAATTAATGCAGACAGTACCTTACATAGACGTTTATTTGACGTATTAATTTTTTCTTTACTTGACAATATTCTATTTAACATAACTTCACAATAATTACACCTTACTCCTTATATATATTTCTTCTGTTATTTTATCGTGGGAATTACCCTCAAATTCCGATACATTTTCCAATTGGTAATTATCAAGCATTGCTGCCGGAAATGTAACGTCTGACGGATATTTTCTATTCCACTTATACACATAAATCTTACTTATGTTATCCTGTAACTCATTTATATCAACATTTTCCACAAAACAGTAATCTTGTGCCTGTGCCTCTGTATATGAATTATCTACGATAATATTATCTTTAGAAGTATCAAATAACTGACTGCTGTACTCAGACACCCATATTCTATTAGTTCCTGCAATATCAAGAATCCTCTCAATAAGCCTGATATCCTTGCTCTGTCTGCGTTTATTAAACATCATTCCGTTATTATCATCAATTGTTACAATTGCTATCATAATTCTTTATTTCTTTCCTGATATTTTCTTTAAATATTCATTCTTTAACTCATTCTGTTCCTTGAGCCTTTTAATCTCATTGTTAAGCATCTCTACATACTCATAAGCAAGCTTAACGCCGCCTCTTACAGCTATATCCTCGTGCTTACTGCAATCATCAAGCCACTGCAAGAATGACTTTTCTCTCAGGTTATTATATGTATTATCATCCTGTATAAACATACTGTGCCTCATTTCTATATTATTATTTCAAATACTATTTTCTACATTATCCCTACAATTATTATAAGAGGTACTATTTAAGAAGCCACTCTATTTCTTCTTTATATGGTGGCTTTGTCTTCTTGTCTGAACCTTCCTCGGCAAGCCAAGGTGTCTCTAATATCTTTGGCACATCAATAAATCTTTCATCGTGTACAAGTCTGTGAAGTGTTTCATACCCGATACTTCCTTTATCAATATTGGCATGTCTGTCCTTGTGTGCTCCCAATGGATTCATACTGTCATTAATATGAAATACCGCTATCTGGTCAAGACCGATTACCTTATCAAATTCTTCAAATACTTCATCATAATGATTGACAATATCATATCCTGCATCATTAACGTGACAAGTATCAAAGCATACTCTTAATCTGTCTTTCTTATCAACACCATCATATATTGCTTTTAGTTCTTCAAATGTACGCCCAACTTCGCTGCCTTTTCCTGCCATAGTTTCAAGGGCAATATAAACGTCGTCATCATTCTGGTTAAGCACTGTATTAAGACCTTTTATAACCTGTGCAATTCCTGCTTCCACCCCTGCATTAACGTGACTTCCCGGATGGAGCACCATAATGCGGCTTCTCATTGCCGCTGTACGGATTATCTCTTTTTCAAGGAATTCAACTGCGAGCTCATATGTCTCTGGCTTAACAGTATTCGCAAGGTTAATTATATAAGGAGCGTGTACCACGATTTCCTCAATTCCGTGCTGTCTTGCATATTCCCAGCCAGCTTCTATGTTAAGCTCTGATATATCTTTACGTCTGGTGTTCTGTGGTGCACCTGTGTATAACATAAATACATTAGCTCCATATGAAGCGGCTTCCTTAGCTGATGCTAAGAACATTTCTTTTCCTGCCATTCCAACGTGACAGCCTAATTTTATTTTACTCATTCTGTGAGACTCCTGTTTCTAATATTTCTTAATTTCTTATTTTTTAAGCATATAATATTATAAATTATATACTCCACCGTGCAAGTGTAAGAAATCTATGCTTTCTTACACTGTCGGGCGTTCGCCCTATAGGATAAAAAAATAAAAAAGTACTTTGTGCAAGCACAGTTCTTTTTTTATTCTTTTATCCTGCACGGCTCATTGCTTACGCACATTATAGCATAAATTATGACGGATAATATGTCAAAACCAAATTATCCAGTTGGGATATTTTATAATATTTCATTAAAAAAGAGATATTGATACGCTAATCAATATCTCTTATTATGCATATAAAATATTATTTTAATTAATTTCTCTTATCAGGCTTAAAAATCCTGTTCTTAATAATTAAAGCATTGCACCATAATCTGTTACTATAATCTGGCCTGTTATTGCTTTGGCTTCATCGCTTGCAAAGAATATAATAACATTAGCAACATCCTCTGCTGTACAAGATGGTGCTTTAATATCACTATGGTTCATCATAGCACCTATCATATCCGGGTCAAGTGCCGCTGGGTCTGTTCCCATAGTCATAGGTGTAATTATATTGCCTGGACATATGGCATTACAACGAATTCCGTCTTTCTGAAATCTTAATGCTGTATGCTTGGTAAGTCCTATAACTGCCGCCTTAGAAGCTACATATGCAGCTCCTCCACAGCCCTTCTCACCTGCTACAGAAGCTACATTTACAATTGATGCACCGCTCTTCATTCTCTTAGAAGCAGCTTTCATACAACGCATAGTTCCTTTTTCATTAGTTTCAATAATTCTATCCATATCTTCATCAAGAAATCTGTCGATTGGCTTAAGTCCCTGCTCAAGAATACCTGCATTATTAACAAGTATATCTATCTTTCCATACTTATCCATTACCTTCTGCATAAGTGCCTCTGGGTCTTCAGGCTTTGATATATCTGTTGATATAGCATATACTTCACCACCTGCCGCTGTAATCTCATCAGCAACTTCCTTTAATGCCGCCTCTCTTCTTGCTGTGATAACAACTGTAGCTCCCTCTTTTGCAAATAACTTCGCTGTAGCTGCTCCAACACCAGAGTTACCACCTGTAATAACTGCAACTTTACCGTCTAAACGTCCCATAATAATCCTCCATTCTGTTCACGAATATTCTACTATATATACAATTTGCACATATCATTTTGCATATATATGCTCGTTATGTATAATATTGTACAATTATATTATCTATTTGTAAACATTATCTGACAACTTTTTACAGATATATATAAGCCTCATTCGCTCCCCGAAGCTTATATATTGCTTTCAACCATCTTACAACCGCTCTTTTGGAATATTTAAAATGTGTTCTATGACTGAGTGAAATATACTTAGCATTACAGCTTTCTATCTTCCTTAACTGCTCAAGCAGAAGTCCTGCGTTGTATCTTCTGAATTGCGGACCTGTTGCCGGATAAAGTGCATCACCAACATAACATATGTCTTTAACCTCCAACGCAAGACACCCCTTTGCGTGGCTTGAAGCTATTGGAAATATATGAAGATTTATATCATCATCAATATACATATCATCTGTAACAATCTCACCTGCTCCTGTATATCTTAATGTATTCTTTCCCTGATACATATTCTTAAAATGTATATCAGACACATTTTTTATATGATCCAGGTGAAAATGAGACAAAACTATATTAATATTTTTTTCGGCCTGATTATAAGAATTAATCATTGCCGGTATATCAGAATGACTTCCTGTATCATAAAGCCATATATTATGTCCGGTTTCTACAATTACAACTGTACACGACAACGGATTTATTGTCGGCGTAATATAACTTATATTCTCATCTTCCCTGACTAATGATACTTTTTCAACAACTTGTGAATTCATATTACAGAATTATTCCTTTAAGATTATCTTGAATTCCTTTTGCAATCTCAGGCTTATTCATTGAATATATATGAATATTCTTAACACCATTAGCCAGTAGGTCTATAATCTGGTCTGAGGCATATATAACCCCTGCCTGTTTCATAGCATTTTCTGTATCACCATATTTATCAATAATATTCTTAAATCTTTCCGGCACATTGCAGCCTGATAATTTAACAGCATTCTTAACCTGTGCTCTCTTGGTAATAGGCATAATTCCCGGTATTATTGGAATATGTATGCCAGCTTCCCTTACCCTGTACATAAAGTTAAAGAAAATGTTATTATCAAAGAACATCTGTGTTGTAAGAAATTCACAGCCTGCCTTAACCTTTTCCTTAAGACCATTAATATCATCAAACTTATTCTTGGAATCTGGGTGTACTTCTGGATAACACGCACCACCAACACAGAAATCACCTGTCTTTTTAATCAGTTCTACAAGCTGTGAAGCGTGTTGAAATTCTGTAAATACTTCTCCGTCATAATCTTTAGGAATATCTCCGCGGAGTGCAAGAATATTTTCAATTCCAGCCTGCTTCATCTCTGTTAAAGCTGTATTAATGCTTTCTTTAGTTGCACATACACAAGTAAGATGTGCCATTGCTGGAACCTGATACTGCTTCTGGATTTCACTTGCAAGTTTAATTGTATTGCCCTTAGTGCTTCCTCCCGCTCCATATGTAACGCTCATAAAGCTTGGTTTCAATGAGGCTATATGTAAAGCTGCCTCCTTAACCATCTCAAAATCCGTGTCTTTCTTTGGTGGGAATACCTCCATTGATAATGTTTCCTGTTCCCTGTCTATAATATCTCTTATCTTCAATATCTTTTACCTGCCTCGTCTGTATCTTTACTTACTATCTGATTAATATAATTACTTTAATCAATACAATTATTTTAACTATATTAATCAATTAAATTATTTTAACCATTACAATTATTTTGATTAATATAATTATGATAACTCTATTATTTATATAATTCAATAAAATGCGCTAAAAGATTAATAATTACTATGGAAGCTTTAATTATAATGTGCTATTATATAGCCTGTTTTTCATAATACTAATTATTTATAAGGAGGTTCTATGTTTCAGTCATTCGAAGCTAAACACCCTAAGTTCTATCAGGTGTTCAGGCTTTTTATTATTACATTTGCATCAATATTATATGCGTGGAATTTGCGCTGTTTTGCTAAGACCGCAGGACTTTTCCCTGGAGGATTTTCAGGACTTTCCCTGCTTTTACAGGAAATAATCATTAAGTTCTTACATATAACTATACCTTTCAGTATATTTAATATTGCACTTAATCTTTTTCCTACTTATATTGCATTCAAATACATCGGAAAGAAATTTACCATTTACTCAATTATAGTTATATTTTTATCAAGTATATTTGTGGATATTCTTCCACCTTATGTATTCACTAATGACGTGCTTTTGATAAGCGTGTTTGGTGGAATTATCAATGGATTTGCAATAAGCTTATGCCTTAACGCTGGTGCAACAACCGGTGGTACAGATTTTATAAGCATATTCTTATCACACGAAAAAGGAATAGATGCCTGGAACTATATTCTGCTTGGAAATGTTGTAATGCTTGCTATTGCCGGTGCTATGTTTGGCTGGTCAATCGCTCTTTACTCAATCATATACCAGTTCTGTAGTACTCAGGTTATCCAGTGGTTATATAAGCGTTACAAGAAGGAAACTCTTTTTATTATCTCAGACAAGTCTGATGAAATATACCAGATTATTAAAGAAACTACTCATCACGATGCTACTCTATTCAAGGGAGTTGGCTGTTATGAAGGCAGGGAAAAGACACTTCTTTACTCTGTAATTCATTCAGAGGCAACAAGACAGCTTATACCACTTATACGAAGTGCTGATCCTCACGCCTTTATAAATATAGTTAAAACCGAAGAACTAGATGGACGTTTTCACGATATCCCTCACGATTGATTATCTCCACTCAACATCTCCAGCTTCAGCTACAGCCTTTCTTAAGCCAGCAAGACGATTAATCGCTTCATTAAGTGTATCGTCCTGCTTGGCAAAATGAAATCTTATAAGATTATGTACATCTTCCCTAAAGAAGCTTGAACCCGGTACTGCCGCAACCCCTACATACTGTGCCAGCCATTCACAGAACTTCACATCATCTTTTACTCCAAATTCACTCACATCAACAAGCACATAATAAGCACCCTGTGGGTCTGTATATTTTAAACCAAGCTTTTCTAACCCGCCGACAAATACCTCTTTCATATGTGCATAATGTGCCGCAAGTTCATCATAATACTTGTCATCGAATTTCAATCCAACTGTTGCGGCTTCCATAAGTGGTGCGGCCGCACCTACTGTAAGAAAATCGTGTACCTTCTTAACCCTGTCGATTATTTCAGGATTAGCAATTACATATCCAAGTCTCCAGCCTGTAATAGAATATGTCTTTGACAATGAATTACATACGATAGTTCTTTCTCTCATTCCGTCAAGTGCCTGCATATATATATGTTTGTTAGGTGCGTACACAATATGCTCATACACTTCATCTGTCACAACATAGGCATCATATTTCTTTACGACATCTGCTATTGCAGTTAATTCCTCGAATGTAAATACCTTTCCACAAGGATTTGACGGATTGCACAGGATAAGTGCTTTCGCTCCCTGTTTAAAAGCATTTTCTAACTGCTCAATGCTAAATGTAAAATCTGGTGGAACAAGTGGAACATATATCGGTTCTGCTCCTGAAAGAATAGTATCTGCACCATAATTCTCGTAAAATGGTGAGAAGATTACTACCTTATCCTTAGGATTGGTAATGCTTAACATTGTCGCCATCATAGCCTCTGTACTTCCACATGTAACTACAATCTCTGATTCAGGGTCAACCTTAATTCCTGAAAAATGTTCATATTTGGCAGCTATTGCATCTCTGAAATTCTTAGCTCCCCAAGTCAAAGCATACTGATGAGGTCCTTCACTTGCAACCTCTGACAGTCTGTCTGTTATCTGCTTAGGTGGGTTAAAATCTGGAAAGCCCTGTGATAAATTCACTGCACCATATTTATTGGCTATTCTTGTCATTCTTCTTATAACAGAATCTGTAAAATCTTTCGTTCTCTCGCTTAATTCTTTCATAATCTGCTCTTTCTTCCAATTACCGGATATTTAATCTTTCCACAGTAACAAACATATATTGTACTGCCTTATCAGTATAACATACTTTTATCATATGTTAATAGTATATTACCTAGATTGTGTGCATTATTGTGCAGTTATACACTATTTTTTATATCAATAATGTATAATTACTTCTGTGCTTCTGCATATAATCTGACATATTGTTTAGAATTTCATACTATACACTTTAAGGTCAACTTTCCCATTAACTACTTCAATCCCGTCTGCCTTAAGCAGCTCCTCCTGTTGTCCTGCACCGCCAAATGCAAATGCACCCGACAGTTCTCCCTTGGAATTAACAACCCTGTAACATGGTATATTATCTGGGTCAGGATTTCTATGAAGTGCATTACCTACTGCTCTTGCCATTCCTTTATTACCAGCAAGCTCCGCTATCTGTCCATAGGTCGCAACACAGCCCTTAGGTATTTTCTTTACCGCTTCATATATCCTTTTTGTTGGATTATCAGTAACAAGCTCGTAGCTTTCCTTAATCATTGTCTTAATAGCATCATCTGGCACTGAACCATCGAGAATTATTGTGTTCCAGTTCTCCTTGTTCTGGTGCCATCCGGGAATTACCGATTTGAAAGCACTTCTCCAGTAATCTCTCCATTCTTTATCTGCCTTCACATTCAGATTAACGTATCCGTCTTTCTCATATATCCATAAAAAAGCCTTCTTGCTGCATTTAACCCTCACTAACTGCCAGTTAGTATCGCGAAAAGGTGTTTCTACATATGTATCAGGAAATGCCAAGCCATAGTCCAGTGCTTCTTTTCTGCTCTGCATAACTTTCCTCCCTCTTTATTTAATCAATGTATCTGTTGTTAATTAAAAAAACTGTTTACAGTTCATATTATTAATAGTATCTGTGCTATCAGATTAAATATTTAACCCTATAACCACAGTATAACTTTTAACATACTCACTGTAAACAGTAATGCATTATTTGATATATTTAACTGTTAATTATTAACTGCCTTACCTTCTGCAAAGCTGTTATTGGCAATCATACCCTTTTCTGTATCCAAATCTGCCTCTTTGCTGTCAAGCTTATCTGTCATTATAAATAACACAAGCCCTGCCGTAAACAATAACACTATCATAGACACACCGATATTAATGCTTCCAAATATCTGAGAAGCCGCACCTACAACTAGTGTTCCCAAAAATGAAGCTCCTTTTCCGCATATATCCATAAGTCCGAAATATTCTCCTGACCTTTCAGCCGGTATTATCTTTGCAAAATAAGAACGTGACAACGCCTGTATGCCGCCCTGAAACATACCAACAAATATAGCTAATACCCAGAACTGCCACTGGCTTTTCATAAATACTGCAAATACTGTAATTCCTATGTACGCTATTATGCAGGCAGTTATAAGACGTCCTGTGCTGTATTTTGAGGCAAGCCTTCCAAATATAATAGCAAATGGAAATGCTACAAGCTGTGTAACAAGAAGTGCCAGAAGCAGCCCCGTTGAATTAAGTCCAAGTGCTGAACCATAAGCTGTCGCCATATCTATTATTGTATACACGCCGTCAATATAGAAGAAAAATGCTACAAGGAACAAGAATATTTTCTTCTGCTTTACAACTCCACAGAGTGTATCTTTTATTCTTACAAAGCTTTCCTTTACTGCGTGTGGCTTTCTTTCAACATAGTTAATCTGCTTATAATGTTTTATAAGCGGAACTGTCATTAAGAACCACCATACTGCTACAATGACAAATGATATCAACATTGCTGCATTTAATGAAATACCCAGTTTATTATATCCCAGCACTAATATAAGACTTATAAGAAACGGAATACAGCTTCCTGCATATCCATAAGCGTATCCATTTGATGATACAATATCCATTCTTTCATCAGTTGTAACATCTGACAACATCGAATCATAAAATACAAGACTTGATGAAAAACATACCTTAGCAATAATAAATACAACAAGAAATGATATCCACCAGCTAGTCACTCCCATTGCAATACATGACAGGCAGCCAGCTACAACACAGCCTGTAAAGATAGGTTTTTTAAAGCCTTTGGTATCTGCCAATGTTCCAAGCACAGGACCTAATACAGCTACAATAAGTGTAACTATAGATGCTGCATATCCCCAATATGCCAGATAATCAACATCAGATATCCCAGCATTTTCAGCAAGATAATTAAAATATATTGGTAATATAGTTGATACCATAAGTACAAATGCCGAATTACCAACGTCATATAATATCCAGCCTTTTTCTTTAGCTGTAAGCTTAAATCTGTTATTGCTTTTACCCCTCATACTGCACCTCTTTCTTTATGAAGCTTTCCATATTCTGATTATTATCTGATATGAATTGCTTCTTATTATCTTCACAGCCTTCTATAAGCACTGAACCAAAGCTATAATTAAATGCAGTATCTAGTTCATCATTATTATTTAAAAATCCGTCAAATTTAATAATTGACTGATATGCTGTATTCTTAGCGTGCCTGTATAATGATAACAATTTTACTGTGCTGTCATTACACTCCTTATTCTTATGATAATTCACAATCAAGCCGTGCATTTCCTTATAATTACCAGATACCTTAAGTAAAAGATATATAAACCAGCGTTTTATGCGCAATGGTGCAACAAGCAGATTATTATATGAAATCATTCCCTCAAGTGCCTTTTTCACGTCCTGCATAGTTGTACCTGGATAAAATTCACTTATTACCTTTGCATTCTCCTCTGATGGAATAATGTGTCTTACTAATGACTGTGTAATTGGATTTTTCTTATCCATAACCATAAGTTCCCTGTCAAACTCAACTTCTATCTCTGCATGCGATATTCCGCTTTCATTTATTTTTTGTTCAATATAACCATGACTGCTTACATCAAGTGCAAAATGATTAAGAACACCGTATGTGTAAGCCAGATATGGCTCTCTGTCTTTCTTTTCTGATATTACTTTTCTTGCTCTTTCAAAAAATTCCTTACCTGAATGTTTGTGCAATTCATACCCAATACTGTTAATTGAATTAGACTTTAATGGCTTATAATAAAACAAAATATCTGGTCCATGTAATCCAATAAGATATAATTGAGGATATTTCTCAACTATCTTTTTCTCATTACCGTCAAGCATAGAACGTACCTGCTGCCCCATTCTATAATGTGCATATGTTGATGGCATATTTTCCTCCCATTTTTCAATTAAAATATGTTATAGAACATTTTTATATCTGTTCTTTATGTCATTGAAGTTTATTACAGGACTGTAAATATTGTAGTATAAATTGATAAAATTGATGTAAATTAATATATATTTCAGGTATAATAAAAGCCCATAAAATATTTGCACAAAATATAATTACGGTGGATTAACAGCATTTTTCTTCTTGTCATAACATTTTCCCAATGATAGAATGTAATAAAGATATATATTTTTTATTTCTCCAATATTGTCAGATAATGTATATGACAGTATCACAACAAACATCTGTTTAAATGCTATGTCATTATTTTATATAACTGCTATGCTGTCAGGCATCATTACCACAGATTGGAGAACTTATGGAAAATACTAATATTACAGACAATACAAGGCAGGCTGGACATTCAGCAGACAGCACTATAAATGCAGGAACCGACATAAAGTCATCAACAACGAATACAAGTCAGCATACTATTGATGATATTAATTCAGGACAACAGCCACTTGAGGCGGAAAGCACTCTCCGACTATCAGATATGTATGAGAAAAATGTCGACAATCCTGAGCTTGAACTTACTGTAAGAGTTATCAATATCAATACTGATAATTATGCTGGTAATAAGGCTCGTACTATTAATTCAAAGTATAGTAATGGTTCTGGCAGGAATTCAAAGGATAATAATAATTTCAACAGGACAAATATGTATACATATAGCTCTGAATTTCTTTCTAAATGTGAGACACTTAAGGACTATATGACATTTGTTAATAAGGTGCGTATAAAGACCGATATTGAAAAAATTGATATCCGCACTGCTGTTACAGAGGCTGTAGATGAATGTATCGCTGAGAATGTATTGTCGGAATTTTTTAGAAATCACAGAGAGGAAGTGATTACTGTGAGTATTTATGAGTATGATGAGGAAGGTCATCTTGAAGTAGTCAAAGAAGAAGGACGACAGTTAGGACTTGCAGAGGGCAAAATCAAGGAACGCTCCAATGGCATTAAAGTTTTTATTAAATTATGTAAAGAAGTTAATCTTTCCGATGAAGATACAATTTATAAGCTTATGAAAAACTATAAACTTTCTAAAGAAGAAGCTGTTAATGCTATCAAGAATAATTCATAACATTTTAGAATTTGTCTGGTAACTTATGTTAATTTTGATTATCTGTGGTGGTCGGGTTATTATTGACCACCACTTTTATAAAATCATTAAAATATAAATTTACTATCTATGAATTCTGATTCAGAATTTTTAAAATCTACCCATTACATTAATCAATCAAAGAAAGTAAATATTATTGACAATATTTTATAAATCTTACAAATGCCTCTCTTCCATTATCGTCTGTCTTGTATACACCGGCACATTCAAGCACCTGCACAAATACCTTGCCAATTTCCAATCTGATTATCTCATCAATATTATCTTTAGTTATATTATAATTGTCTTTCCAGCTATCAACCCATTGTGCGTGCTTTTCAATTTCACTGATTAAGCGGACATCTTCATTATTTAACAGAGCGTTTTTTAAAATGCCCATTTCCTTATCAAGTCTTGCTGGAAGTATAGCCATTCCCATAACCTCAATAAGACCAATATTCTCTTTCTTTATATGATGAAGATTTGCTGATGGATGATACACTCCCCATGGACACTCATTTGTAGTAATATTGTTTCTTAATACCAGATCCATCTCATAATTATCACCTTTCTGCCTGCATATCGGAGTTATCGTATTATGCTGTTCACCATCTGTATTGCAATATATAAATGCTTTTTCATCAGTGTAATTCTTCCATTTATCTAATATATAATCACAGGCATTAACAAGGCTGTCTTTATTATTACTGCTAAGCCTTATTACTGACATAGGCCAGTTAAGAATTCCTGCATTAACATCACTGAATCTATCCAGCTTGAATGTATACACATATTCTGCTCTTGCCATAGGAAATTCATAAGCACCGCCCTGAAAATGGTCGTGACTTAATATAGAACCTCCTACAATTGGTAAATCCGCATTAGAACCTAATGTATAATGCGGAAACATATCTGTGAATTCAATAAGCTTTTTAAATGTGCTTTTATTAATCTTCATAGGAATATGCTTATCATTAAACACTATGCAATGCTCGTTATAATATACATAGGGTGAATATTGCATATAGTATTTCTCACCACTTAATTCAAGCGGTATAACTCTTAGATTCTGCCTTGCAGGATGTGATAGATTTCCCGCATATCCCTCATTTTCCTTACACAAAAGGCATTTAGGATATCCGCTTGCTGCAAACTTTCCTTGTTTTATTATATCCTTAGGGTCTTTCTCTGGCTTTGACAGATTAATCGTTATATCTATAATTCCATATTCTGAATTGTACTTCCATTTCTGGTCTTTCTCAATCCTGTCACACCTTATATAATTGCAGGCTTTATTAAGTTCATAGAAATAGTCTGTCGCAAGCTTTGGATTATTATTATAAAGCTCCTTAAAATGCTTTCTTACAACTGAAGGCATTGGTGTGACAGCACCCATTACCTTTGTATCAAACAAATCCCTGTTAAGCTGCGTATCTTCTATAAGTCCATTATCAACTGCTATTTTAAGGCAGTCCGACAGGATATCTGCTATTGGTCTTGTGTTATTCAGCTCCTGCACACCTGAATTCTTAATTATCTCACTATCTTCTGCAAGTCCGTTTTTTTCAAAAATATCCAGCAACCTGTTTACTATAAATATCTTATCATCAGCTTCTATCAGTTCATTCTCTGAAGCATAATTGACAAGCTCTGATATAACCTTGTCTATATCTGGAATATTTTCCGTACCTTCCTTGGCATCACTACTCATTATATTGTCTGATTTCTTCATATCTTCTAAATTTCTCATATTATTCTGACACCTCCGCAATGTCTGATTTGTAATATCATACTTGCACCATCACCAAATATTTTATCCATATTTCTTCTGTATTCATCTATAGCAGTATCCTTGACAATTGCAAGTATTGTTCCTGCGAAGCCACCTCCGTGAACTCTGCATGCACCATTATCACCTAAGAATATTTCACTCATCATAAGTCCAAGTGAAACGCCCTGATTGGCAGTATCTTTGGTTGAATATATATTTTGAAGATATTTGTAAGATGAATCACCAGACTTTGATACCAGCCTTAAGAATTCATCAATATTTCCAGATATAAGAGCATTTACTTCATTTTCTACTCTCTCATTTTCCTCTATAAAATGAACTGCTCTTAGTATGCTCCTGTCACCGAACTTCTCCTGTAGCTCTTTAAAATTATCAAGTATATCCTTTAATGTAATGCCACGAAGAACCTCCTGTCCGAAGTAACTTGCAACTGCATTCATCTCACGGCGGATATCTGCATAATCATCTGTCAAATCCTTATGTGAACCTTTAGTGTCAGTTATGCACAGGCTGTATCCGAATTTTTTAATATCCACATCAAGCTTATTAACAACTGGATTTTCCTTATTATTAAAATCAATATAGACCATATTGCCAACCGAACATGCCATCTGATCCATAAGTCCACAAGGCTTGCCAAAATACTCATTCTCTGCCATCTGTCCGATAACTGCAATATCTTCTGCTGATATTTTTCCAGCATTATATATATGTGACTGTATTGTTCCTATAAGTGTTTCAAATGCCGCAGATGATGAAAGTCCTGCTCCCATAGGCACATCACTTGTTATAAACGCATCAAATGCTCCTGTCTTGAAACCTTTTTTCTTAAAGCCGGCAATCACACCTTTAACAAGTGCCTTAGTGGTTGAATATTCATCCTTATTAATATCCGTATCTGATAATGACACTTCTAGCATTGGATAATCGTCCGACACAATTCTTATAATTCCGGCATTAACACCACTATGCCCAGATAAACTGCCTTCCTCTGACACACTCTCCTTGGAATTCACTGGTCTTACCACTGCGATAATATCCAGATTAATAGAAGCCGCAAGAACTTTTCCATTCTGGTGGTCTGTGTGGTTACCGCCAATCTCACTTCTTCCCGGTGCACTGAATATAAGCACATCTCCTTCACCATATAACTGTGTGAAGCGGTTCAGAGCATTAATATATCTTTTCCTCTGGTATTCAAGCTGGCTTTCATCAATATATAGATCCTTTAATATATTATCAATACCGCCCGAACTAATTATGTCACTGCTTATCATCTTCTACCTCTTCCATAAAGTATAATCTTGCTGCAAAATCTTGAAAAAATCGGACATTCTCATTATAGCCTGTTGCACTGAATGCCTGCTTTAACTTGACACCCGAATACATAAGTGTATCTCCATAAGCTATGTAATCTTCTGTTTCACCATCCATTTTCTTAAGCTTTGACAGTATATCCTGTAACATAGAACCCTGCTTGATATGTATTGGCGATACCATATTAACAAGCTCACCGAATTCTTTAATGTCAT
This sequence comes from [Lactobacillus] rogosae, assembly GCA_900112995.1. GTDB lineage: Bacteria > Bacillota > Clostridia > Lachnospirales > Lachnospiraceae > Lachnospira > Lachnospira rogosae. The sequence continues at coordinate 79,307 of FONU01000004.1, forward strand.
ATTGAAGCTTTCTGTTGTAAAAATGGTATTTCTTAGCTTCATCAAGACCTTTAGCCCTGTAACAGGCATACTGTGTGTTAGGTATAACGTGTTTTTGCATAATTAATCCGACAGCTTTCTTCTTATCCGTTGATACTACTGTCCATTCTGCCATATTGCCTTTACCATTATTTAATACACTGGCATTACCTGCATTTTCTTCTTCAAAGCTTTCTGTTCTGTAAAATGTACCAGTAAAGAATACATTTCTTAACTTCTTGTACAGTTCAATCTGACATTTCACAGCATTTAATTCCTCTTTATTCATATCACACATATTACATTCATAGCCAAGAAGCCCAAATGCTGCAACTGCAAATCTGCTCTCTAACGGCATATTTCTTAATGTCTGATGATTAGGACTTGCCGATACATGGGCTGAAATACACGATAATGGATAACCGTAGCTGTAATTATACTGAATCTGTGCCCTGCAAAGCGCATCTGTGTTATCACTTGCCCATATCTGCGGAAAATAGCATAATATTCCCAGATCAAATCTGTTGCCGCCTGCCGCACAGCCCTCAAATAATATATCAGGAAATCTATTAGTAAGTTCCTTCATACATCTGTACAAGCCGCTCACATATCTATGCGATACTTCCTTCTGCCTGTCAGGTGGCAGATTTTTAGAATAATAATCGCTGAATATTCTGTTCATATCCCATTTTACATAAGATATATCTGCTGATGAGAACACCTCACTCATCTCCTCAATTATATAGTCCTGAACAGCTTCATAGGTTAAATCAAGAATTCTCTGGTTACGTCCCTCTGAATGTTCTACATCTGGTATTTCAATTACCCATTCAGGGTGTGCCTCATATAATCTGCTGTTCACACTCACCATCTCAGGCTCAACCCATATTCCAAATTTAAGCCCGGATTCTTTTATCTTATCCGCAATGCCAGCTATTCCATTTGGAAGCTTTCTGCTATTCGGTGTCCAGTCGCCTAATGAACTTGTGTCGTCATTTCTCTCGCCAAACCAGCCATCATCCATAACGAACAGTTCAACACCTGTATCCTTAGCCGCCTTTGCAAGCTTCACAAGCTTTCTTTCATTAATATTAAAATATGCCGCTTCCCAGCTATTAATAAGAACTGGTCTTTCCTTGTCACGCCAGCTTCCACGCACAATATGCTTTCTTACAAACTCGTGCATATTATGACTCATCCTGTTATAGCCTTTGTATGAATAGGTAAGCACTGCCTCTGGAGCTTCAAAGCATTTTCCTGCTTCAATAATATAAGAAAATGTAGCTGGATTAATTCCCGATACAAGCCTTAATTTACCATATGAATTAACCTGTGCCGCTTCATAATGATTGCCGCTGTATATAAGATTAAATCCATAACATTCACCATAATCTTCTGTCGTTGAACTTCTTCCTATCATAAAAAAAGGATTAGCTCTGTTTGATGATGTTCCTGTGACCGACTCATTTACATACTTACCGGCACGAATGGGTATTCTGCTTCTATTCATCTCCCTTGCCCACGCACCATTAAAAAAAGACAATTCATAATCACTCTCGTTTAAATCAAGCTGCATACTCATTAATCTTTCAAGCCTTACGCTCTCATTTCCTGAATTAACAAGCTTGGCACTTCTTGTTATAATGTCACATTTTTCATATACATAATAATGAAGCTCCAATGTGAGATTATAATTCCTGTCCTTAAGATAGATGACGAGCTGTTCAACCTCTCCATTATCATCATAAGACCCCGGAAGCGTATCGTATTCTTCCTTGCCCTGTATAATCTCTGCCCTGTCAAACACCATATCCGTTGTACTGCTTCCATTAGGATATGTGACTTCGATAAAAGGCTCTCTTATATCGCCTTTTCCCAATGATGACATTTCAAGGCACACATCTTCCAGCGAATAAGACGAATAATCTTTATTGTATACATTAGTATTACCCGGAATAAATGTATGCTTCTCTGTCATCACAGCCTCATTGGCGTGTAACTTTCTTCCATAATACAAATGCTCCAACTGCCCGCTTCCAAGCACGGCAAACGCATAAGATGTATTGTCAGTATCAAGCACATACATATTATTATTAATCGTTATCATTAATGGCTCTCCTTAATTCTTTCCGATATCTCTTCCATTTTCTGCTCTGTTAAAATGTACTTTCTGTGGAAGTAAAATACTGCAATAAGCAGACCTATTACCGGAATTACTGTCATTGTCATTCTAAGTCCTACTACCGAACCACCAGCCACAGCATCTGTCACCACATCTGTATTACTGCTTAACCTGCATACTGAAAGGCATATTGACACAACTAATGCGGCTATACCTGAAGCAAGCTTTACAACAAATGTCTGCATTGAAAATATAACGCTCTCATCTCTTCGCTTATTCTTAAATTCGCCATAGTCAACCGTATTCGCCAGAAATATAGTCGTTAAGACTAATAACATTCCATTTGCTGCAAATATGAAAAATGCTGGAATAAATAAAATAAACACACTCGACATTGATGTGAATATAAGAATAAATAAAACTATATAACCAGCAATAGCCATAACAAAGCTTACATAAAATATCTTTATTGTGTTCAAAAACTTTCTAAGAAGCGGAAACAATACCATCATTGATAATATCTGTATTGCACCACCAAATGTATTAAATAGTGTATAGCCGTTGTACCAGTCTGCACCGCCAAAATCATATTTAAAGAAATATATGACAAGGTTAGAAGTTATGTACACAGATGTATTAATAAGAACAATTGTTATAACTACTGTAACAGCCTGATCATTCTGGAAAAGTGCCTTGAACATCTGCTTTACTGATACTGTTTCAACATCAACTGTTGATTTTTCCCTAATATTAAGGCAGGTAATAAGTATTGCAGCAAAGAACAGTATTGATATTATAAGTGCAAACCATTTAAAACCTGCATATTCATTGCCCTTTCCAAGCATATATACACACTGCATTGTAATAATTGTAACAAGTGCTGAACCTACACCTGCACAGGAACGTGCCATAGTTGACATATTCTCTCTTTCCTTGCCGCCCTCTGTAAATGCTGGTATCATTGACCAATAAGGAATATCCATCATTGTGTAAGTAACGCCCCACAAAACGTAAGTTACTGCGGCATAAGCAACAAGTCCGCCGCCATCAAGTGTTGGTGGTGCAGAAAACATCAGAAACAATACAACAGCATTAAGCAATGTTCCAATAAACAGCCATGGTCTGAACTTTCCCCATCTGGTTCTTGTCTTTGCAACAACTACACCCATTATAGGGTCGTTAAATGCGTCAAATACTCGTGCCGCAAGAAGTATAATCCCCGTTGCTATCGCACTAACCCCAAGTATATCCTGATAATAATACAGAATATAACTTGCACAAAACATATAAACCATATCTTTGCCAACTGCACCTATGCCATAAGATGCCATTTCTTTCTTATTAAGCCCCATACGCTACCTCTTTTCTTTCTATATGTCCGATTTCTTCATATTTTTTAAGTGTCTGATTACTGCACGCCGTATTAAATGTCTGATTTCTTCATATTCACTGCTAATTTGACAGCCTCATATGCACCATTATATATACCCATCTGTTTATTCTTCTTTATGTTCTTACACATATCTATAATGTATGTATCATCTTCCATAAACAGCTTTATCATCTGTAAAGTATGAGGTATATCCCTGCACTCAAGTGTTCCGTCACCTATCTCTGCTGAATGGACTGCACCCCACTGTTCGTGTCCGCCAACTCGCTTTATAAATAACTTTGGCACTGGATAGAATGCTAATTCACTTGGTTTGGTAACAAGCACATCTGCACTTCTCATCAAAAGGTTAGTACAATACACTGCCTCAAATATATTCTTATGATAAAAGCCGTGGATACCTGTTATATTATCAGATGTGTCTTCACTTGAATTATCTGCTGTAATATTCTTAGAATTATCATCTCTATTGTTATCTGTCACTACATCAGAATTGTTTATCTGGCTGGCTGATAATGCCTTCGTGGCAAATGCCTTCGTATCTTTCCAGTTGTCAAAATGCTCAGTTGCCAGTTCTCTCATCTGTGGGATATCTCTTATAAGTTCGTCCCATACATTTTTATAATCACCAACATTAACGTATAACACTGCCTTATTCTTCTTAATATAAGGAATAAGGTATTTAATTATATGGGCAAATATCTCTTTCTGTGCACCTGCACCACCAATTGTAAGCAGAAATCTCATAGGCTTTCCGTTCTGTTTTCTTGCTATTCTTGCATTGCAGTCAGCCTCAATATTAGTTACAAGCTCGTGGTCGATATAATGTCCTGTGTATACAAGACTATCTGCTGGCATTTCATTTAACACCTTAATGCCGGACATTCCATTAAGTATCCTGTAACCCTGATAAGCATAATGTGTCTGGACTGTATGAATACTTCCTTCTGACAAATGCAATGCCATTGGCCAGTTATCCGGTATTGCATTAACAACATTTTTCATACCTGCGTGTACTGCCGCCTGTGCCGGCCATACATGAGTTGCAATAACCGGAATATTCTTAGGAACATTCTTATATACAGGTGCCATAAGCTCTGCATTCTTCTGGTCTGAAGCGTTATAGGAAAGCTTCCTGAAACCCTCGTAATTCATTGGTTCCCACACCAGTCTGTTAAACAGCCTGCTCTTTTGTGATAACCTTGAACCAAGCGAATACAGGTCGTTCTGTGCCCTTATAACTTTAGTACAGGTTGTATTATCGTAAGAATTAAGATCCATCCAGTAAGGAACATATCCAAGTGCATTAGCTGCTGAAGCAATCGCCATTGATATTCTGTAATGTCCAAAACCCATTCTTATATTGCCAACTATAATACCTTTATCAGTATCAAATTCTTCTTTATTACCGTTAGATACGCTTGCAGGCTTATCTGCAACCCTCACATCATACACGCCAAGCATATCACCTATGTATTTGTTCTTCTTTATTGTCACCTTATAGTCGGCATTGCTGTCATCACCATATTTTCTTGCGTATTTTTTTTTGGAATTAATAGCTTTTCTATATGCCTTTCTATCAATTTCATTGTTAAATATAACCTTTGATTTGTCCTGCATTATATATTCCTCCTTTTTATTTTCAATGACTTTCCTTAACTGCCACGCCATCTAATAATATTCCCACAATCTCATCAAGTCCCTGTGTATATGTCATTCCTGCCCTTATAAGAATGTCTCTTTGGAAAAATTGTTCTATTGATGCCTCCATCATCATCTTAAACATCAATACATTAACCGGTCTTATCACTTCTTCCTCAATCCCCTGTTCCAAAAGCTTAATCGTTGTCTCCCATCCATTCTCCAGACGTTCTTCAACGTGTCTGTATATCTCCGGGAATTTGTCCTTTAACATATATAACTGTCTTAAATCAATATCTTTATAACTCTCAGGCATAACTCCAAGAATACGTCTTATCTTCTCAATTGTTGATAATGTATTATCTTCAATTATCTCTGATTCGCTCTCTTTAATCGTGTCAAACAGATAATCTACCATCTCCATAAACAGAGTGTTCTTATCTTTAAAAATTGTATATATTGTCTTCTTACTCATTGCAAGAATAGATGCAATATCGTCCATTGTAAATTTAAGGCCTTTTTGATTAAATGCCTGTATCGTTGCCTGTAAAATCTTCTCTTTATTATTCATAATGCTCCTTTTAATGTTGTGTATCAGTGACGCTTATAAAACAAAAAATCAAGGAAACTATTTCTTCTGTTTTAGTTTCCTTGATTGTATCACATTAATTTATTGGGTACAATTGCTATTTCCATATAATTATTTCGAATATTTTTAGTAGTTTTGTACAATTTATTGTATATTTTGCAATATAGGCCGATATATTTTTAACACAATAACGCATATAATTGAAAATATCTGAATATTATCATCTCTATTTCCTATATCTTTTAAATCTTCTTTTGATATAAATGGATTACGCTTATGACATTTAACAAAATTAGCTAACGGATCAATATGATCTGCCTCACCCGCATTATTCTGCCAATTATCACCGTACGTTTTCTTAGCATCACTTTATTTTTTCTTAACTAATCCAGTTTTTTTCTGTAATGTACTGATCAATTCCTCAATAACAATTGGTTTGGTTAAGAATCCATCCATACCGCATTCCAGTGCTTTTTTCTGTCCTCATCAAATGCATTTGCAGTCATGGCAAAAATGTTGATTCCAGCCAGTACCGGATCATTCAGAGCACGTATCTGCCTGCATCTGGCCAATAGCAGTCATCAAGGTATCTCTGATATCTGACATGAACATTGGTTTTGCACAGAAAGCAGTCTACAATATTTTTTATTACTTCCTCATTAGTTGGAACTCACCATAAATCGTATATTTTCATTGTTTCTCTATCTCGATATTCATGCTTCTCATAGTATCCAATCAGCTTGCCACTATCTCTAAGCGCCACCATATATACATCTTTATTCTGCTTCTCATTATGAAATGTATACACAATATTATGGCTTTCGTCCTGTGCAAACCATTCTGTCACCTGTCTTATTTTTTCCTGTGATTCCTTATTATGACATTCCAGCAGGCTTCTGCCAATCAGCTTGTCTCCGCCACGCTTTCCATAATTAACAACCGCAGCAGGATTCATATATATTATTTCATGATTAAGATTGCATATAACGACTGCGGCTCTATCCTGATCTATGATACTTTTAAAATAACTTATATTAATCTCTGACATAAATAATCCTCCTTATAAAATATAATTTTTCTGATATCGTAAGTGATATTAATCAAGCAGTACAATTGTGTGCGTACATAATATGCATATTCATATATAGTAATCAATAATTATTATCTATTTCCATTACTTAATTTTATCTCATATCATTTTATTTAATAATCTGGTTACTGATAACCTGTTATGGTTAAAGTGATGAGTAAATTTGTTATTAATTTTCTCAATCAGACAAACAAAAGTTTATTAAATTCCATTATGTTTCAATCTACTTTTTAACTCCAAAATATCATGCTTTATTTGTTCAATGACTATCTTAAATTCCTCATCACTTTTTCCAGTTGGATCTTCAAGTCCCCAATTATCATCAAATGGTCTGCCTATAAATGGACACCCTACATTACATCCCATTGATATTGCAATATCCGGATCTGGAATATCACTAACCAGCTTACTGAACTGTTCTTCTGCTTCCATATCTATATTATATAATTCCTTCATAATACGGACAGCATCCTGATTAATCTGTAGTTTTGTTTCTGTACCCGCCGAATAACTTTGAAACACATCTGATGCCAGATGTCTTCCAAAAGCCTCAGCAATCTGACTTCTACATGAATTATGAACACAAATAAAAGCTACTTTTACATTACTCATAAAATGGACACCTCTCCTTTATACATTGCTCATTAAAATCTGTGAATCCACATTGCATTTGTTCGTATTGCAATGTTACTCCATAATGAGTATTCACATAATCAATACCATTCTTAAATGCTATCATTGCATCTCTCTTGCAGCATCTTGGTCCGTTTATGGTTCCTAATTCTCCAATTGCTTTCGAGGTAAACTGCATATGATTTCCCCATGTTCCATCCATTGAAAGCGGACCTGTTCCGTCGATGATTGCAAGTGCAGCACCTATAGATGTGATTGCTCCGCATATTCCCCATAAACCGCACATTGCCCCCGGCATCCGAAGTCCCTCTGCCATCAGCCTGTCCAATGCCTGTTCTAAGTCTATCTCTCCTCCTGCGTTTTTGTAGGCTACAAGCAAACTTGCACCATCTAATATATGGTGTTCCGGTCCATGAATACTGACATATTCCTTCTTTGCTATCTGTTTAAAAATGACAACCGGATTTGTTCCCTGTTCTTTCTTTATATCTTTTACAATCAGTTCTGCTTTTTCTCTTACTGTCATAGAAAACTTCCTTTCGTCTTATTTACAATCTTTACAAGTATTAACAGGATTCCCCCTCTAACAACAGCTATCTTTTTTGTCACAGCATGACTCACACGTCAAACTGCCAATAGAATCTTTGAATTCTATTAAAGTTTCACAATTCAAGGAATAATGGTGCCATTTGCCTTCTTTCCGGTCATTAACCAACCCACACTCCACCAGTATTTTCATATGATGAGATAATGTAGGCTGAGTAATACTAAATCTTTCCAAAAGCCTGCATCCGCATTTTTCTCCATTTGACAACATCTGCACTATTTCCAGCCTGTTTGAATCTCCAAGTGCCTTGCATATTAAAGAAACATCCGCTAATCTCATTTCATTCACCTCGTATTGATAATTATCTATGTATAAAATTAGCATATACATAGATGGATGTCAATGTATTTCGTGAAATAAAGCTCTACCTTTTCAATACATAATTGTCCTTATGTGACAAAAATAATCGAGGTATCTTTCACTTTATTTATTGTGCATATGAGATTATTAGCTTACAATATTATAAAGAGGCGTTGATACATATAGATATTGAGATTCAGAAGCCGAATCGCTTCAAAGACTTATTACATAAGATTTACAATAAATCAGAAGATATATTATTCTCCATTATTCAGAATATACCAGATATTCTTCTACTGTTATAGCAGAAGTAACAACGTGTATATTCTTTTCTATACACATTATAAAAAATCTCTTATATTCATCTGCATTTCTGCTACGCTCTGTTGTAGGCATAACAAACTGGTCTAAATTTATTTTCTTTGTTCGTCTGTCTGATATACTTATCAAACCATCAATACTACTTAAAATCTGAACAACATAAGCCAGCTTATCTTCTGGTACTCTTTCCAATAATTCAATATCTTCTCTTCTAATTGCTGTCATAGGTCATACCTCATAATTAATTGTATGTACAGATATATCTAATTCTTGAGAAATTTCAGTTTTAGAAATTCCTGCTTTTAGCATTTTTCGAGCTGGCATCTCATTTCATAATTAAGACACACATACTTCTTATGTTGCTTCATTACATCATTAGCTGTCATAATCATTTCTTCTTCCAAATAAAAAAAGATACTAAAGGCTATAATTACCTCTAGTATCTTCACACTTAATATTCAATTGTTATTATGTTATAAAATTTTAATGTGCGTGAAACATAGATAATTACTAGCTTTTGTAACTATATGTTAACGCTTACAATTCTTTATATAAATCTTAACATTCATTTCATTTATATGCAAAAAACTTAAATTGTATTCATTAATTTAATACAATTTTATCTTCATAGCCAAGCTAATTAATTAAGCAACTTAAATATAAGCAAATAAACTTAAATTCCAACCAACTAACTTAAATTTTTATCAAAATAACTTAAATTCAAACTCCAACAACTTAAATATTTCAGTTGTTAAAATTCAGATTTAACTTAAATTAAATCAATTTATAACTATTCCTAATAATATATTGAATAAAACAACTATTTCTAAAACTATTTCTAAAAACTCAAAATAATATTTATCTCTTATTCTCCCTCCCCAACTCTATATACAACTATCTTCTCCCTCGCAGCCTCTCCGTCCGATACATCACTGCAATCAATCTCTTCAACAAATGTCACATTATATTCCTGTGACAGGCACATAAGATACTCATCTGACGGATAATAACACATAATAAGCATTTCCCTTTGAGCCTCATAATAGCTGTCTATAATATTTGCCAGCACGCTCTTGAATATCTCAATAGAATGATATTTTGTCTGATATGCCATAAAATGCTTACTCTGCCTTTTCCACAGCCATAATCTAACAACGTATTATTTTTGCCTATAAATCCTGTATTAGCCAGTCTTTCCAATACATCGTATGAGGTTGGTTCATATGGATACCTGAATGTATCTGACCTTGTGTCATCACGTCCAGTTGTCTTTATCCTTAAGAGCTTTTCTCATTCTTTTTCTCTCATTATTAATATCCTCTTACTTTATATTTTTATTTTGGGTTGTTTTTGATAATCCATTGTTTCTTCATTAGATTTTCGTATAAATAACAACATCATAACACCAAAAAAAGTAAAAAATATGCCTCCTGCTATTGATGTTTTTATTTTAAATTCATCTCTTACTTTTCGAGGGTCTGAACTTAAATAATAGATTTTTTTATGACTACCTATTTTAGATTTAAATAAAAGATATGTTCTATATTGGCATATATATTCTTTATCATTCACTATATAACTATATTTTTTATATCTTATAACTTGTGTACCAGAATAATTATTTAATCCCGTATCAACATATCTGTCAATTGATAAAAGTATTCCATCTGCCTGCATATAATCGGCAGTTTTAATCAACTCATTTATACCTGTTACTGCACATACACTTACTGCTAATATACATATTACTAATATTAATTTTAAAGTTTTCTTGTCTACAGATACAATCATAAATCCCCCTGTCTGATTTTATAATCAAATACGAAAAAGTAAAGGGGCTGTCGTGCTAAGTTTAATCTCTATAATATATAAATATTATAATTTACATATTATATCAACAACGTTTTACACGATAACCCCTTACTTATCTTAATACTTTATAATTTATTATCCATATATATTATAACTTGCATTTATCATATTCATTGCATTCAATTTCTTATAACAATATATGAATGGACCCACAATTATAAAAGCTCCTAAAACATTCCAAAGCCAAAAATCCTTAGCACCAAATTGATAATCGTATCCTCTTCTTTTCAATTCAGCACCTATTCTATTAGCAAATGAATGATTCCAAACCAATCCATATATTCCTAAAGTAATTGCCGAAATCTGCAGCATTCCTAAAAATGGTATTGTCCTCTTTCCATCGGCACGACTGGCTACTATATTCATTTCACCCGATATCTGGCTTTCTATTACAATAGAATAAATTCCTAATGTAAGAATACTGAAAATTATGTATTTTACAATATTTCTATTACTTGGAAGCTGTAATTTAGGTGCATACTGGTTATCATACCCCTGTCCAGCTTCACTATTATTCTGCTCATACTGTATGCTTGTATTTAATTTCATACCACATACATTACATATTTCAGCATTATCATCACATACTGTATGGCAATTAAGACACTCAATCATATTTTCCTCCATCTTATGACTCTTTTGTTAATTTTCTTTTCTTCAAAGTTATTGATGTTACTGCCAATCCAGCAAGTACCACTACTCCAATAATACTTCCATAGAATAATGGCTTATTATTAAAATATTGTACCCATTTATTAGTAGTAACATAAAAATCTGATATATTAACAATATTCGATGGTGCATCTGAACCCATTGCTTTTTCACCATTGCCAGCTGCATCTACAGCATATACAAGCAGATTATGGGCTGATGTTGAATCTCCATTAATATTAAATGTAAAGTTACCTCCATCTTTGACAATTTGATCAAGTTCATCATCTGACCATACTCTATATTCATTACCATCCAATTCAACAATAACTTTACTAAGTTTTAAATTATCTCTTACTGTTAACTCAACATCCTTATCCTCAACTGCATATGTTGATCTGCTATCAAGATTTTTTACATTAATTATTGGAGCTTCATCGTCAATACCAAATTGAATCTCCACATTCTTGGTATCCTGGTCAGTTTTCTGTGTACGGCCAGTTTCATCATCTGACTGAATAGTTAATCTATATACTCCATTGTCTGTAAAATTCTTTGCAAAAATAACGTATGTATAATGATACCATTCACCATTTCCACCTGTTATATTTATCTGATAATCAACATTTTCCTTAAGATTAATTGTCTCATCATTCTTATATAATATAAGTCTAATATTATTTAACCTATCAACGTTAACTTCCGATATAATAATGTCTTCCGCCTGCTTAACATATTTTCCATTAAGAAATTCTGTCTCTGTAGACAGCTCATATGTTGAACCAAATCTATTTACAGAAAATACTATTATCTGTGTAGAAGTATTACCTGCTTTATCAGTTATACTTGCATCCAGTGTATAAATATCATCTATGGTTTTATTGTTATCAAAATTGTTAAATGTAAATACTCGTCCATTATGTTGATCTGAATAAGCTCCATCTAATTCCACGCTCTTGCGGTTAGCACCTGTAAGCGTAATTGAAACCATTGACTCATCATAGTTAGTATCTGAATATGAAACTACTGGTATTACAGTTCCACTATTAGCTGTATTATTATCAATTCCTGTTATTGATAGCTCAGGAAGTGTCTTATCAATATAGAAGTTCTGTTCAGCAAATTCTTCACTTATATTTCCCGCCATATCATTAGTACTAACACTAAATGTATAATATGCATCACTATTATAATTAATTGTAGCTGTATTTCTATCTCCATCTGAAGACCAGCCACTTATATCTGGCGTCGAAACCGCATTTCCATCATCCATTGCAGTTATATTAACATTAACTCTATCTGCCTGAAAATTATGTTCTGTTATCGTAATAGTTGCTACTCTGTCCGATTTATAATAATTATCATTAGAAGCGTCATTATTATCATAATTAACTTCTATTACCGGTAAAGTCTTATCTATTGTGAATTCATTAGCTGCAATAGTTTCTTCTGCATAATTTACTGATTGATTTGCATTGTCTGCCATATCACTATAATTAATATCAAAACTATAATCTCCATCAGCATCATATGTAACATATGTTATCCAAGTAGTATCATCCATATTTCCACTGCCTGAGTTCTGTTCCCATCCTGAAATTGACGGAATTACACCATCTGTATTTACAATGTTTATATTAACATCATCTGCATTAAAATTACGCTCTGTTATCTGAATTCTTGCTGTTCGGCTTTCTTTAAAATATACATTGTTATCTGCAATATTGTTATCATAAGATACATCTATTATTGGAGAAGTTGTGTCTATTTTTATATACTGACCTATCATTTCATTATTAGTAACTCGTTCATTACCAGCATTATCAAATGCTGTTAATTCTAATATTACATTATTAGAATTAAATTTCTGTGAGTCAATAACAATATTACCATTCCAAGAACTTATAAGTTTATCATTATCATATATTGCACCTGCAACATTATCTGAAGCTATATCCAGCAACGTTCCTGTTTCGACCGCATCTGTGTCTCTGGTATATATTCTATAAGTTATTTTATTAATACCTGAATAATATCCATTAACATCTTGATTATTACCTGAATATTTAGGATCAATAACTTTCATTGCAACATTTACATTACTATTATGAAGACCATTCTTATTAGCTCCATCAGGCAATATATCTATCTGTGGTGCTGCACTTTCACCACTTGGTGCTTTGTCATCAACAACTATACCTGTTGAATTGACAATTGATACGTTACCAGACATATCTTCTACTCTGAAATATATTACAAATTTTTCACTAGGTTTTATTAAAACACCATTTTGTGAATCATAATTATTCCATATTCCGTTCACATCATAATCTGCTAATTGATTAATTTTCTGGTATTTAATTGATTTAATACCACTAATATCAGCATCTGTTGTAAATTTTAAAGTAATATCGTTACGATAAAATCTTTCAAATGCTATTCCGTTTATAGCCAGAACCGAAGTACTATCTATCGTAATATCAGAATTGACTGGTGCTGTTTTATCGATTACAAATTCGCTAACAGCCTTAGAATTGCCATAATCAACATAGGTGTTTTTTCTACCTGACATATCTGTATATGAAATATCAAATGTATAATATGCCTCAACTGTAAATGGAATTTCTGCCTCATGAATATCTCCATTATTTGTCCAGCTTGAAGGATTCTTTAAGTATGAAGCAAAATCTGCAACATTATCAACAGCTTTGTTATTTGTTACTTTTAACTCTACATCATTTGAATTAAAGTTGTGCTCTATAATTGTTATTCTAGCTGTTCTATCAGCATTGAAGTATTTATCATTTCGTACATCATTATTAGAGTAATCTACCTTTACAACTGGGTCTGTTTTATCCACAATAAATTGCTTCGTTACTTTATCCGCAGCATTACCTGAGTAATCAGTATACTCAACACTAACTATATACTTGGCATCTTTACTTTCATATTCATTATTTAACTCTATACTGCCTACCCAGATATCATCTTTATCATTATATGAAAATCCTGTTGTTAAATCCTTATCCTTGTATGTCTTTTCGGTTAATGTTCCATCATTTAACTCTGTTGTAACTTTTATTTTCAAGTCATCAGAATCCTTGTCAAAATTTGCTTCTTTTATTTGAATATTGGCTGTAACAGGATAATCTTTATAATACTCTTCATATTGGTTGCTTTTATTCTTTCCATCTATCGTAATATTTATCTCTGGTTTAATATCATCTACCACTGTTGTTTTAGTATCTTTAAAAACTTCACTTACATTCTCTGCTTTATCAGTTGCTGTAAAGCTGACTTTTCCTCTAAATTGGGCTGGAATTTCAAAAACTGCCTGAGCTTTACTTTTATCAGATTTAAAATTCTTGTCACCTTCAGATATTACAATATCTTTTTTACCAGTATTTACAGTACTTGCCCCTTCTTCTACTTCATAAGAATATTTAAATGATTTTATTCCTGATGTCTTATCATCTGCTGCAATTGTAACGGTTACAGGTGCTTTATAATATCCAAATGTAATTAACTGCAAAATTACATCTTTCTTTGACTTTGAATAGCTTATTGTAAGATTTTCTGGTTTTTCCTTATCAATACAAAATTCTGTCTCAGCCTCTTTTTGCTGTGAATTTCCTGCCATATCTTTATAATCTATCTTTAATGAATACATAGCATCTGTATCAAATTCTACATTTCTAAGTGTATAAGTATTGCCCTGTTGCTCCCAATTACCTTCTCTTAATAATTTCTGATAATCTTTGACATTAACAGATTTATCATCTGCATCTTTAGTAACACAGTTTACATTTATATCTGAAGGGTCAAAATTATGCTCTTTAATTACTATGTCCGCCTTTGCTTTTCTATAGTAATACTCTCCATTTATAGCATCTTCTTTATCTAATTCTATGCTAACCTGTGGTGCAGTTTTATCTATCGTAAATTTATTTGTATATGGTTTTGCTTCATTTCCTGAAAAATCTGAGTATTGAATATTTAATGTATAATCGCCTTCTTCTGTAAATTCAATAGATGCTCTCCATATACCATCGCTTCCTTTGTTAAACCACTCTTTAAAATCGTCCTTATTCTGATACTTTTTTGAAGTAGTTACACCTTCATCATTTATACTGGTAACAGTTATATTTAAATGTTCTGATATAATCTCATCTGGTCTTGATGCATCAGTTAATTTTTCAAGGCTCTCTACAAAAAAGTTATCTTCATCTATACTGATTGTTGCTGTCCTATCTGCTTTATAATAAGATGAATTTTTCACATCATTATTATCATAAGATACGCTAACTCCTTTTGTTATTTCATCTACAACTATTGTTTTATCATTATCAATACAGATGTCACTTTTATTATCAGCACAATCCGTTGCAGTAAAGTTGACTTTTCCTCTAAACTGAGCTGGTATTTCAAAAACTGCCTGAGCTTTATTACCATCTGACTTAAAAGCATTATCTCCCTGTGCTATTACAACATCACTCTTTCCGGCATTTACACCACTTACACCATTATCTACTTTATAAGAATATGCAAATGACTTTATTCCTGATGTCAAATCCTCTGCTTCTATCGTAACTTTTACTGGTGCTTTATAAAATCCGAATGTTATTCCCTGTAACAAAATATCATGTACTGATTTTGAATAACTTATAGTAAGATTTTGTGGTTTTGTTTTATCAATCTTGATTTCGTCTGATGATATATTTATAGTTCCTGTTATTCCTAATTCATTCTTTAAATAAATTTTTTTAGTATGTGAACCATCTTCAGTTATTTTCAAGCTGTCTTCCCATATATTATTAGTTAAATTATTAGAATAACTAACTTTATAACCTGCTGCTGGAATAATAGTAACATCACCTCTATACCATATATTATCAGATGACTTTTCTCCTGATATTGTATATGGCTGTGAAGGTGTTTCAAGATATTCTACTTGTATAGTATAAGTTGCCTGTGCAGCTGCGTAACAATTATTACCTGCCTTAACAGCTTCTACAGTCACCGTACCTATACTATTATCTTTAAATTTAAGTTTACCATTATTATCAACTTCTGCTATATTAGCACCCTCTATAACTTTATAAGTTATAACAGTATCCACTGCATATCCTTTTTTGTCCGGTACACTTATATTTTCTACTGGGACTGCTGCATTAGAAAAATTATTACCATATATTACTTTTTGTGTATTGGTATCATTAAATTTAATTGACTGTTCTGCTGGACTTATATCAATTGTTAATTCATCAATAGCAGCTTTATAACCATCAGAAGATGCCTTTTCTGCTCGAATAGTTACTTTTCCTGCTTTTTTTACTTTAATCTTATTACCATCAATTGTTATAGCATCACCACTTACAATTGAATATTTTACTTCTCCATCTCCATTACCACCCGTTGTTGCTAATGTATATTCATTATTATTCTCATTATATTTGATTGATTGTGGCATATTATTATCAAATTTAAAGCCTTTCTGTTCTGCTTTATCTATTGTTAATGTATAATATGCCTTATTGGAATCAAGATAACAATCATCACCATTTCTTACAGCCACTACAGTAATTGTACCAGAACCCTTAATAGTTACTTTTCCTGTATCCACATCTACGGCTGCACAAGGAACCCCTGATTGTGTATTACTAACTTCTTTTACACTATACTTAATATCACTTGTTGATTGTCCTCCTATAGCTACATTGTTGTATTCATTATTATTTTCACCATATGTAACTTTATCAGTGTTTTTATTAAACTTAACTTCTGTTTGATTTGCTTTTTTTATTGTAATACTGCAGGCTATTGAAGCTTCCTCATATATATCATCTGCCCCTTTAACCGCTTCTACTGTAATTATTCCTGTTTTATATCCCTTAGATTTAACAATACCTGTTGCTGTGTCAATACTTGCAATATCATTCTCTGTAACTCTATTTCCGTTATCAACTATATAATATGCAATTGCAGAACTAGTACTTCCACCTGATGCTTCAACAGTATAAGTCCAATTCTCTGAATATGTAATTTCTGGATTAGTTGTTAAAAATTCTAGTGCTTCCTGTTGAGCCTTCTTAATAGTAAGTGTATAAGTTATTGGAGAAGAGTCTTCATATCTTTCATCTCCTAATTTTGTTGCTTTTACTACTATCGTTCCAATTTTCTTTAATGTTATAACTGGTGATGTATTATCTTCTATAGAAGCATACTCTGAACCTGTTGTAATCTCATATATAATTTGTCCTGTACCATTACCACCTGACGCTTCGTTACTAAATGTTCCATCTGTTATAGCTGCATCTTCTGGTGTCTCTATTTCAAACTGAAGCATTTTCTGAGATGCTTTTTTGATTTCAATTGTATATTGTGCTTTGACTTCTTTATATTTATCATCAGCAGCCCTTTTTGCTTCAACAACAACACTTCCTGCTTTTAATAAATGTAATGTTCCATCATTATCTACAGTTGCATAATCATCTCCGCTGGCAATCTCATATGTTATGTCACCTTTTCCATAACCACCAGATACCTTATTAACATATGTTCCATTTTCTGAATATATAATATACCCTGGAGCAGGATCACTAAATTCAAAATTGGAATCATCTGCTTTATTTATAGTTAAAGTATATGTTGCCTGTGATTCCTGATAGTTCTCGTCCTCAGGCAATACAGCTTTAATAGTTGCACTTCCTGCTTTCAGTGTAGTTATAGCACCATCATTATCTACACTTATACACTCATCACCTGACTCAACACTATATGTTACAGTACCAGCACGGTCTGTTTTTGAACTCGCAGCTGTGTTAGTAAAATCCTCACCATATTTTATCTCAGCTGTTGATAAAGTAAAAGCAAATGTGTCATCAATTGCTTTCTTATGTATTTCAACATCAATATTATCAACGTCATTGACTACCTGTATATTAGTACTTGTATGTTTAACATATCCATCTTTCGTAGCTGTAATATCCATAGTTACTGTCGTTCCGTCTGTTGCTGCATTCGCAATTAAATCGGAGGTTATGTCTGCAATTAACGCAATACCATTAATTGTCACAACATTACCCGACTTATTTTCACTTCCAGCTTTTATTAAATATTCAATATTAACGCCATCAATTAATGCACCAGCTTCGTCCTTGACTGTAATAGAATAACCATTAGTCTGTGAATCTGCTTTAGCTCGTATTCTAAATACATTAAATGGAATAATTGAAATAACCATTAATATTACAAGAAACCATGCATTAATACGTTCTATAAGCTTTCTTTTGCCTTTCATAATTTTTCTCCTATTCTATAATTTCTTTACTCTCTGCATATCCAATTTCAAATTCAATACAAAATTCTTTATTTAATACTGTTGTTTCATTAGTTGAATGTGATAATACTGTCGTTTCATTCATTCCTGTATTAAGCACTTCCGTATTTCCTGTATCAGGACTAAGTTCTGATGTATTGAATTTTTCTGTCTGTGGAGAAATTCCTATTCCACCTGTGCTTTTTATTAATTTACCAGATGGTGATATTTTATCTGTAAGCCTTCCTCTTGCAACATTAACAGGACTTGACTTATAATTTTTTTCTCCTGTATTTTCATTTTGTCTTCTAATATCTTCTATTGCTTTACGTGCTGTAATTCCAGTTAAATCTCCAATTATCCTTCTTATATCCAAAAGGAAAAATAAAGCAATTGCTATAAACAGCAAAACAACTGCAATTATATAAAATATTGTCGACATACTTTGTAATCTTTCTATTGACATATATCAGTTACCTCCATTTCCAGTTCCATAATCAATTGCAACTGATAATTTCGTATCGTTCAAAAGATTTAAAATGTTATTTTTTAAAGTCAAATCAGTTTCCATCTTACTTGCAATTGATTCAATATCTGAAAGCATTGCATCTATGTCCTGCTTTTCAACTCCATCTCTTTTAAATTTGGTAGCATATTGTTGTATAGAACTTCTTGCTAATTCAAGCATCTCTAAACGGACGATTTCTGTTTCATTGTCATTTTTACCAACAGATTCCATAAGCAATGAAAGATTATTGAAGAAATCTTGATATATCCCTCTATCCTCACCTGTTTTTTGTAATTCTGTTATTGTCGAATAAAAGTCTCCCACTGCATAATAAACTTCTGCCGTCCCTCTGTTCTCATATCCATCTGGAGCATATTCTTTAACTTTTCCAAACCAGTTTTTGGCATTTATAGCTGAGGTAAGTTTATTAGCATTTTCCTGATAGTAATACCAATATAACTTTCCAGTTTCATAACATATATCCGCATAATCCTTAGGATTCTTTATTAATTCATCCCTATTATTCGATATCAGCTTGTCTAATGTATTAGCTTCGCTATCAGTAAAATTATGATCATTATCACGAAACGCTCTTATTAATCCAAGATAAGCTTCTTTGTTTCCGCCTTGATTTGGTATTGCTATACAATCCTGATACAATTTTATTTTTTCATTATAATTAGATGTATCCTCTGCATTTTGCAATACTCTTTGATATTCTTCGGATGCCTTTTTATGTGCAACAATATTAAAGCTTAGTCCACTTACAGCAAATATTACACTTAAACTCAATGCAGCTATAAATCCACTAAGTTTTATTTTTTGCTTCTTTTTATATTCATCATCAATAACTTTATAATGATCTAATGCATACATAAGCTCCGCTGCTGACTGATATCTGTCATCTGGATTTCTCTGTGTACATTTAAGAATAATTCTTTCCAAGCCACTTGATAATTCAGGATTAATCTGTCTTATTGGCTTCATTTCATATGGTGGTTCACTTGGATTGCAGCCTGTAACCAGATGAAACAATGTAGCTCCGAGACAATATATATCTGTTCTTGCATCAGTCTGTCCCATTCCACCAAACTGTTCCGGTGCCGCATACCCCACTGTACCTAAGCATGTTGTATCCGCAAGGTTCTTTTCCTTAAATTCTCTTGCTGTACCAAAATCAATAAGTGTTACATTTCCATCTGGCTTTAACATTATATTTGCTGGTTTCATATCCCTATATATGATTGCCGGCTGTCTGGAATGTAAATATCCCAGTACATCACAAAGCTGTTTTGCCCATTCAATAACATATTCCTGTGGCTGTGCTCCATACTCTTCTAAAGCCTTATTAAGAGAATTACCTTCTATATAATCCATAATTATAATGAATGAATCTTCATTATCTATAACGTCAATAATACTAGGAAGGTTTTTATGATTAAGCTTTTTAAGAATATCTGTTTCAGCGACAAGTCCCTGCTTAACGGCTTCAAATTCCAAAACACCATCTTTTCGCACTTCTTTTACAGCCCATGTTTTGTTAGCTTTTTCATTAATCGCCATCCAGACAACACTCATACCGCCTTGTCCAACCTTACTAAGGATCTTATATTTGCCATCAACAAGTGAACCTACTTCAAGCATCTTTTTTCTCCTTTATCTAATATGTTCTTATAGATACAACTGTAATATTATCTCGTTCCTGCCTTTGCTTATTTATCTCCACAAGCGTATCCATATTCTTCTTCATAATATCTTTATCAAGCATAACTGACGGATTTAAATAATTATATATTTCATCATTACTTATCTCGTGCCTAAAACCATCACTACATAACATATACACGGCATCCTTTTTGGTATTTCCAATAAATATATCTGGATATATGTAATCAGATGCTCCAATACACTGTAAAAGAACACTTCTTCTGGCATCATATTTTGCCTGTTCTTCTGTCAGATTCCCGAGTTCTACTTCTCTTGAAACAACTGTCTGATCTTTAGTAAGAACTGACACTTTATCCATTATTTCATACGCACGGGTATCACCTACATTTATTATGTAATACTTCTTTTCTGTTATTAAAATGGCTGTAACCGTTGTTCCAACACCTGATGTTAATCCGCATTTTTTTCCATAATTTTTAATTTTTTCATTAAAATCTATTGCTATGCCACACCAATCTTTCTGAATATCTGCATCTTCCAAACCATTTTCACACAATATTGGCAGTTTCATATCAACCCAGTTACAAAATGCTTTAACAACTGAAGCACTTGCAACTTCTCCTTTAGATAATCCACCCATACCATCACATAACACTGCAAATGCCATTTTTTCTGACTGTGTTCTAATAACTCTGGCATTATAACTATCCTGATTAGTATTTTTTGTATTTCCTATATCGGTTGTTGCAGAAATAATAAAATCCACTATTTATTACCTCCCTTTGCATATAATTATGTTAATATAGCCTAAATAATTATTACTATTAACCATAATTAAAACATTCTAAATTCAAAGTCTTCATTTCCAAAACGAATTTTATCGCCATTTTCTATTTCAACTTCTATATTACTCTGTATCATTTTTCCATTGACATATGTATGGTTAGTCGAATTAGTATCCATTACATAATATTTAGAATCTCTTGTTATAATATTTGCATGACTTCTACTTACTGCTGTATTGTCACTTACAAAATAATCAACATAACTTTTTTCTTTTCCAATTCTAAATACAGGCTTATTGATCATAATTTTCTCATTGTTTTTCATCCTTATTAAGTTAGGTGAAATCATCTGTGGGTTTCTCATACTTGGATTTAAAACAGTTGTTCCGCCATTTCTTAACATATCAAGATTGGTAGTTTCTCCAAAATTCATCTGCTGTCCCTGCATAGGTGGCTGTTCCTGATTATGCTGTTGTGTCTGTACAAACGATTGATTATATTCCTGTGCTTTATTCTGTGATGGATTATTATAATCAGCTCTTACATTACCAACCTGTTCTTCTGTGGCTGCATATTCATTTTGAACAGACTGCTGTGGCTGAGTAACATTCTGTTGCTTAACCCTGTTTTGAACCATTGACATATTCTGCTGTCCCGGTATTGCAAAATTCTGCTGCCCATTCATACCTGGCATAGGTGATCTGACATTTCCTCCTTGCATAGATGGAACTCTCATTCCATTGCCTTCTGGCATTCCTGGAACATTAAAATTACCAGACTGTGGCTGTCCTTTTGGCATTTTGGGATTTTTATCTCTTTTATGCTTATTTCCAGCCTCTGGCATCCCCATATTCCCTGAAGCCATATTATTCTGAGCATTTGCCTTTTTAGCTGCTTTTTGTGCTTTATATATAGCTGCATTTTCTGCACTATAATGCTGTAAAAGATAAAATAAACTCATTTCCTTTTGTGTCCCTGACTGCTGATTTGTCTGGAACTGCTGTGACGAACGATTAATTGGCTGATTAGGCATATTACCATTTGGTATATTCATCTGTCTATTATTAGGCATAGGTCTTACAGGCTGCTGAAACTGCTGAGCCTGCTGACTTTGCGGTTTTGACTGTACTTGAATTGTTCTTTGCTGCTGTTGCACTGGAATTGACTGTGCCTGCTGTACAGGTACCTGCTGTGGCTGAACACTTCGGTTATTAATATTATTCTGAGCCATATTCTGCTGATTATTAATAGATTCATTCTTAACATTTGACAACATCTCAGTTACATTTCCATCATTTCTGATTTCTTCAAGCAGCATCTTAAAATCTGTAAGTGAAAATGCTGGAGAAGTATTAAGGAAATTGAAAATCTTTGCAACGTGATCAGAATTTTCTGTAGAATCAAATTGTGTATTCACCATTATATTTTTGAAAAATACACCCAAATCCGTTCTTTCTCTTTCAAGATTACTTATAGGAAGACATATTAACATCGCTTCACACGTAGATACATCTGCGAAAATATAATCTAAATCAAGTACAATTGCGTTAGAATCAATCATATAATCTTCTGCTGATAATAAACCATCAACAATTCCACTAAACACTCCAAGAAGTCTTTTCTTATTAACTGGTCCATTAAAAAATTGTCTTACTGATATTTTTGATGAAACATTATATTTTATATATCTCGTTTCATTCATCTGAGTAAATAATGTCTGTGCCAAACCTTGAATTTTGTTATTCGTAAGCATACCAAGACTTAATGAATCTACAACATCCGATTCTTTTACCTCATATACTAAATATGTACTTGCTCCTTGATTTTCGTATGTAAATTCCATAACTTAGTCCTCCCTGTTTAATCTATATAATTTAAGCAGCTGCCATTTATCGCCAACTTTTACAAAACAACTGCCTTTTTCGTTAAAATCTTTTGCACCATAATATTGTGGTTCTATCTTTATCTCCTCATTTGAATCAACAAATCCCCATTTTCCATCAATAAGAACCGCTGCCATTCCATTCATATATGAACGTGCATCATTATATGTATTATCCGAATGTTTCTTTCCTTCTTTATCTATAAAAAACCATTTACCATTCTGCTTAACAGCCGCATATGTATCATCGCTAAATAACTTTGCATCTTCATATACATCTGAACCAATTTGTTTTCCGGAAGTATCAACCATTATGTAGCCATTTCCCGTCTTGACAAACAATCTGTCATTTCTACAAACAATATTTTTTTCATCAATAATAATATCTTCATATTCTGTAGAGCCAACCTGCTTTCCATCTTTATTAATAATCTTCCATGCAGAACCTGTCTTTACTGCCCCTATATCTCCATTTATTGCAGTTGCATTATCATAATCACCAAATAATTTTTCAAAATCTTCATCAAGATATGAATATTTCCCATTTTCATTTCGTGCCGTCATTATTCCATTTATAAGTATTCCAAATTGCTTATATTTTTCATTCGTTGCCCTAACTTTTTCATCTGTTTTATCTATAAAATATGCATCACCATTTTTATCAATTACAGCCGCACAAGCAGCACCTGAAAAAGCATCTGCACTTTTATATTTCTTTTGTATCTTGCTATTTCCATATCTATCAACATATCCCCAGTTGTCATTAGCTCTCACTGCACAAAAATTATTACTATAAACCGATACTTCATCATAGGAGTTCAAATCAAGTCTGTACTTGTATTCAATTTCACTTTTTAATGAATCAATATAATCTGATGATATATTACGTTTATCTGCTATATCTAAAATAGAATAACAATTAGAATAATCATTAACAGACATATAATTTTGTAATATACAATCATAAGACTTAGAATTTCTAGGATATTGTTCAATAAATGTTTCACACCATGCAAGCCATGCATCATAACTATTTTCTTGTCTTGAGTAATAATCAGCCACCTCTTCATATATGTCAGCTGAAGATTTTACACTAAGTGCCTTACTATAATTTTCTACCGCATACTTAGTTACATTAATATCTGCATAATTTCTTGCTTCAGTTAGATATTTATTATATTCCCTATCTACACTTAGTTTGTTTGAAATAAGCCTATACCAAGAAAGAACCATTACTACAATCATAACTATTGGCACTAATTTTCTATAATTCTTCATAACTTACGCCTTTCTATAATCCTGTTAAAAATATACCTACAACAGTACCAGCATATATACTTGGTCCAAATGGTATTACATCTTTTCTATTCTTTCTTTTTAGTATTAATAATATTATTGATATAAAAAATGACACTATCAAAGAAAAAAATACTGAATTAAAAACTCCAAATAATCCCTGATACAATCCCATCAATGCAAATAATTTTATATCTCCCATACCTATACTGTTTTTGAATATTAATAAGATTATTAAAAAAAATCCCCCTATTATAATTGCTCCTGCCAAATCAGACTTAATTGTAACAATTACATCATCTTTTGAATTTATAAATTCAAATACATAAAGTATTATTCTTATAAATAATGCTATAATTAATAACTGATTAGGTATTCGATGTTCTTTATAATCAACAACTGCCATTGGGTATATAAAACTTATAAGTATAAGCATCTTCATTTGTTCTAAAAACAACGTATCAACATATATAGTATTAAATAAAACTATTACACCAATATTAATTATTGCTCCAACACACAAATAAATAATTCTATTACGTCCAAATCTTAAACAATCTTTATTAATATTTTTAAGACTATCACCTTTTAAATACTGACATGTTCCTACATAGCCAACTATAAGGATTAATAATGTCACAAATAATTCAATAACTATTTTCATTACTCTTCCTCCTGACTATTATTATTTGTGGTTTTGCTTGCACCATTTCCATAACTTTGTACAAGTTCAATAGATACGCCTTTGGTATCCGATAATTTTATAATTTCTTCCATTTTTTCTTTTAGCCCTGTATCTTCAGGAATAACTAAAATAACTTTATTCGATGCCCCTGAACAATCATTTGACGTCTTTGTTGTTACTCCATCTTTGGTTGTTTTTGTTTCCACTGTCTTTAAACCATCTGTTGTGCTCTTCATTTTTCCACATAAACGCTCAATAGACATTTTTATCGCTTCTGTACTTAAATCATCAACACTTTTTACATCTTCACCATCTTCTGAATATAATGGATTCATTGATGAAATCATTACAAACTCCTTTTTATCCGTACTATACATCTGAACATCAGTTAAACCAGCTGTCTTTTTATAACCTTCATCTTGTAAATCTTTGATAGCCATATTACGGATATAATTAGCTCTTTCTGTAACTGTTGCCTCTGTCCATAATGTATTATTAACAACTACATTATCCTTACGGCTTTGATATGCTGATTCACCCGTAAGCCAGCCATGTGTTACTGCTTTTTGATGAAAATGAAATGTTTGCTTTATTGGTAAAAGAGCTATAACCTTAACATCATATGAAACATCAACTGTTATCTCATTGGAACCGCTTGGAAATATTGTTGAATTAGAAAAATCAAGACTATCCAAATATGTATTCTTATCTGCTTTCTTTACTACACCTAATTCTTTTAAGCTGTCCTCAACATTACCACCTTTAGAATTTACAAGATGTTTTTTACACATTGCTTTTGATAAAGGAGCTGCAATTAATCTTGACTTTGCAAAATCAAGTCCCTTACTTGCTACAAGTTTAGACATACCATAAATAATTTTCTTGGGATCATCTGCTATATCCTTTATAGCATCTTCTATATTTCCACCAGCTGTCTGCATATTATTAATACTTTCCATTGCTGAGTCCATAGCATTAGTAATATCATCTATATTCGTATACTCCTGCTTACCCGTATTACCAAGATTTTGAATTTCATTAAACACTGTATCTACATTTGTCATAATTGTACTGATACTCTGTGTGTCATTTTTTCCTGCCTCTGCAAGCTCAGCTTCACTCTTGTTAAATCCAGTTAATGAATATAGATAACTATACTGTGATAATTCTCTGGCTGTTGTGTTGATAGCAATAGCTACCTTTGCCTGAACTAAAGCTATATTAACTATTGTTAGTATTGTTATAATTGCAAACATAAACGCTGTGAGAGAGATGGTTGCTTCTACAGTAACAACACCATTTTCTTCACTTGTCCGCATTTTCATATCCATCTCTCCTTCCTAAAATTCAAATAATTACTTAGTATTCCTTACTGTCTGTGCCATTGCGTTAACAGTATTCCTGACCTGATTTATCATATCGTCTGGCTGTGACTTATCTAAAACTGTTCCTTCAATACTGCATGGAATTCCATCCATAATAAACGAATAACCTATTGTATAAAGCTCATAATTACCTGTCTCTGCATGACACGCAAGTTTTCCCTCAAACTTATACATTTCCGTACCATTGACAGTAAGTTTGGAATCTTTTTCAACTTTTAGCTCATCAATTGTGGCATAATTTTGCATATTTTTTATATAATCTTTGAATACTCCCTCTTGTGCCTGCTCTAACGTTGTTACTTTTATTGTATCATCGGCTGTAATTGCAATATTAATTTGTCGTCCAATTACATATAACTTTGAAAATCCACTTTCAATTTCTTGATAATCTGGAACATTAATATATATTTTCTCTGCCGGAACTTGATAAATTTTTGTCAATTCTCCAACTGCTTGAGTTACGTTTTTTATTGTGTCGTTTTCATTTTCACCACTTAATTCCGTAGTACTTACCTTATTTTGTTCATTGTTTTCAATACTATAGCCACAAGCAATCAAAGACATTGTCACAATTAAACTTAAACTAATCACTATAAATTTTTTCATTTTTTCTCCTTTAACCACAATTTCTACATATTTAATATCCTTTAATGTTTTTATACTGAATTGTATACCAATTAGTATTGTCTTTTGGATTCCCCTGTACATCTGCAAATAAAGGAAGCGCTAACAATGTAGGTTTTACCTGTATTGTAGCCGATAATTCAACATACATTGAGGCCTTCGACATCTTAAATCCACTTCGATTAGGCTGCTTTGCCATATTTACCTGAATAACATCTGCTGTTCTTAAAATAACTCCTTCTTGATTTGTATAAAGACCAATAATCAAAAATAATCTAAGATAATCACTATATGCAAATGAAAGAAGGGACGTAACTCCTGTATTATCATTATCTTTACTTAGATTAACACCAGCGTTAGAATTTCCAAATATGCCATCAATCTTTGAATTAAGAGTTTCTTTAAGTTTATCAGCACCTTCACTCATTGAATTTTTAACCTCTTCTATCATTTGTGTTTTATATTCTGATACCTTTGAACCCGCCTTATTTATTTCTTCTGTTATATGTATTCTTACCTTACTTAAAACGCCATTAAGTTCCGCAGCTATGTCTTCTACATTTCCTTGTGCATCTTTTCCAGCATCTTCTATAGCTGTTATTACTGTCTCAATATAATTTTGCTTTATATAATCAACAGCCTGTTTTTTTACTATATATGAAATATCTGTTGACTTATCTACACCATTTCCTTCTTCATCAATCCAATTATCAAGTGCTGTTGATACATAATTAACCTTATCTATTGATTGATTTACCGCATATTCCTCTATTGCATTATTTGCAAGAGTCGTTAATTTCTGAATAGCTGTATTGGCATGCCTTTCAATCAAAGTATCATAAGCATTTCCCAAATAACCTGATATTTCTTCCTGCTTTGCATTAATATCTTTACTTAATTCCTCATCTGTCATATCAAGAAATTCTGACAATTTTTTCTGACTCTCATCAATTATTTTTGTACCAGTTTCTTTTACAATCTCTGTTACTTTCCCTTTGGCGTAATTTATTAATCCGCTAACCGATAATTGCCATGTTTCTTTATTTTTAAATAAAGGAACTTTTTCACCTTCTCTTAAATTTGACAAATCAAGACCTGATTCACAACAAGCAAGACCAATTATTATTCCTGCCTGTATAAGCGGAGCAGGAATAACTCCCAACGTTGCCGCAGATATAGGAGTTGCCATTGCAAATGCTGTTTCTCTTATCTCAGAAGATGTAAATGCATATATAAGGTTAAATCCTAACCTAATACCATATATTGAACCATATGCTTTTATTAAATTCTCACTGTTACTTCCACCATATATTACATATTCTATTTCCGAACCATATGCAAAATTATTATCACTATTAATAGATGTGTTAGTTATTGATGTAACCGTAGTTCCTGGATGTTGTTTTTCATTCTCCTTCTCTATAGTGTCGTAACTAAACATTCCCATAACATATTCAGAAAAATAAAGATTATCTCTTAACTCTGTTGCCATATCCACTATTTTTTCTGCAAGTCCTGAAAATATTGAACTAAGACTTTTACTTGTATCTTTAGCTGCATTATCTCCAGCTGTTACAGATGCTGAAGCTGTTTCGCTTCCTCCTGAACCACTTGACGGCAAATCAGATTGCTCACTTATTTGATTGCCACTCTTAGCATCAGGTATAGTGGCCTTTGATTCTGCATCACTTTTAGCTTTATCTTTTATACTATTATATAAGGCTTTTCCACTATCACTTGATGTATTTTCTTCTTTTTCTTCTGTAGATGTTGAAACTTCACCAACATTAAAGTGTGTATACAAATATGAATAAAATTCTAATTTATCTTTAATAAGATTTGCCTGCGTTCCCGACTGATTTTCCCATGACACGTCAACTGAAGAGCCAATATTAAACCGTTCATTACACCAGCTGTTTGCTTGATTTTCCAAATCAGTACTATCTGTTGAAACATTTTTTAAATTATCATCACCTATATTCTGACTTAATATATATGTAAATGTAGAATAATCACTTATCTCTCCAATCGGCGTATTAAAAAATGTATAACTATCTATTTCATTCAACATATCTCCAAGATGTGAGCCAATATTATTTAATCTATTAATAAGATTATCAACATCACTTTCTTTTAAATATGAAGATAAATTATTAATTTCAGCCAAATCTTGCTTTGCCATAGTTGTATTTTTTAATTCAGATGAACTTGCAGAGGATTTCCAATCTGATTCCTTTTGTTTTAAAGACCCATCTGATTTAATTTTATTTTTAACATCATTCAAATAAGGTATTGCTAACTCTATATTATTTTTAGCATTTTGTATTGTTGCCCTGTAGCCATTTATCTGATTATAAAGTTCTGTAACCCTATTAGCTGTTGCTTCAGTATTAGTATCTGCATTATTTGCATATCCCTGTAATGTACTATTATATTGTGATATTGTAGTATTAAATACACCTGATAATGCATCAAACTGATTCATATATTTTTCATAATAGTACGAAAGTTGATGTGCACTATTTTCATCACATATTGTATAATAATCTTCTGTTACACTCTTACCAGAAGCATTTGTTGCCGCATTTTCGTAAGCATTTTTTAGCTTGCTATACTTCTCATACAGTGTTTTCATAGCAAAAACCCAATTTTCATACAGATTTTTTCTATTTATCTGCACAAGGAACTGTAAACCGTATGTATTTCCATTATATTCTGGCAGATTATTTTCTGCTTTTTTCAAATCATTATAAGAATTATAATAATCTACCAATCTGCCTTTTATATTTTCTGCCGTTGCCTTTTTTTCATTCGAATAATCAGACAGTTTATCATATGTATCAAGCTTTGATGTCTTATCACTATTGGTATAAAATACAGCAACTTCTTTTTCTTCATCATTAATTTTTATATTTTCTTCACCTATATAATATGAATAATTTGTAAATCCACTATATGATTGTGTATCATATAAATCTTTTATAACCTTTTTAGCTAAATTTTTATACTCATTTTCATATTCATCAAAATTATTTTTCATATTTGAAAAATAATCACCATCACTTACAAATCCACTTTTATTGTATTCATTTATATATTTCCATGCACTTTGTGCCGCTTCCATAACAGTCTGCTGTTCTTTATAGTATTCCGTTCTCTTATCAACAAGCTCTGTCTGTTTGCTAAGTGTGGTAAAACTATTAAGTGATGATAAAAATCCTAATCCTGTGTTAATTGGAGCTCTATATTTCATAAAGTTAACAACTTGATCTTTTAATATAGAAGCATTAGCAAGCGATGTATCGCTTCTTTTACTTACTGTAAAATCAGTAACTTCCATATTAAGAATATCATTAGTATTCTTGTTATCCGCTACAAGACCTAATTGTGACATTATCTGATTAACATATGAATCTGCATCAGTTGAACTGACCCCTGCAGAAGTAATACATGTCTTATAATAATCTTCTAATTTTTCATACAAATCATCTGTATCCTGCGCTGTTGCAAACAATCCATACATATCTTTAAGCAATGAATCATAATCTGTCAAAGCAGTGTTTAATGTCAAATCTCCTGCTGATGCTGCAACGCTGCCAGCAAGCTGTACTCTGCTCGCATCAACAAATAATGCTGATATCACCATCATCGGAACAAGTATTATTACAAGAAATACTGATACAACACCTTTTGTTTTTGAAAAAAATTTAATCACTTAATTCACCACCCTACTTTTTTGCAAATGAAGATATGAAATCATTAACCTTACTAAATGCTGATTTTATAAAATTTCCAACTTTAGTTTCTTCTGCATAATCTATAACCATATCTGTATTACGTATAAACTCTGCCGTATCATTCACAGGCACTTCTGCTCTTGATGTTATATGAAGTATAGTTGCTTTACTTTCTCCTAAAAGCCTTATTGGAAACTTAATTTTATAATCAACGTCCACTGAAAATGTTGAATAAACTATATAATTATTAAACTTAGCTATCTTATCTCCCGATGTATTAATCTGAGGTTTCATATTTTTAAAAAATCCTATAGTATTTGTGCCCAGTTCTTTTTGAATGTTCTGTGAAACTTTTAATTCTATAGAATCCATACCTCCAAATATATATCTATATGGTTCTGTTTCTAATTCATCAAGACTTGGTACACTTCCTGTATTTTTTATTGTCTCAAGCATAGGGTCTGCACAATAATTAGCCCCTATTATAGCCTCCTGCTTAACAAGTGATTCCACTTTTGCCTTAAGATAAAAAGCATTTCCCATATAGATAAGGAAAAAAAGAACAATAAACATGATAGGAAATATAATTGTAGCTTCGACTATTACTTCACCATTTTCACTTTTATTCAATTGTTGTTTTAATTTTTCTACCATCTTTATCACCCTCTTTAAACACTTAATTAATGAAACCTACTCAGAAAAATCCTTTCAGTTTCATCACAAAAATTTATTTTTTATTCTCCTGACTTAATAGCATTATCCGCAGTACCTTCAAGCGTTTTAAATAAGTGTTTAATAAGATCATTCAATTGTGTCTTAAATACTAAAGCAACAATTACAACAATTCCCATAAGCACCACAATTGCTACAATATCTACTGCACCACTTTCATCCTTAAAGAAATCTTTTACCTTCAATCTTGCAATGTTTGCATACATTAACATAGTATTAAGCATCATTTTTAATTCCTCCTTTATAAAGTTATCTTTTTGCTCTATGTATAAGTTTTAATAAAGCCTCTGTTATACTCCCAGATTTGCAAATATTGGAACCATAATCA
This sequence comes from [Lactobacillus] rogosae, assembly GCA_900112995.1. Lineage (GTDB taxonomy): Bacteria > Bacillota > Clostridia > Lachnospirales > Lachnospiraceae > Lachnospira > Lachnospira rogosae. Next base: position 111,489 of record FONU01000004.1, read on the forward strand.
TAATAAGAATTCCAATAAACATAATGCAAATAGGAATAAGCAGCTTTGCTGCCGCTTTCTCACCTTCTCTTCTTACAATCTGCTTCTTTAATGACCACACTTCTTTGCTCTGTTGTTGAAGCATCATTGTAAGTTCGCTGTTACCTTTTGTAACACCCTGTATAATTGTCGAGGTGAATTTTTTAATCTCTGGTATCATACATCTAGAACCAAAGTTATAAAGAGCATCTACTTCTGAAACGCCATTATTCATTTCAACTAAAGCATTTTGCATTTCAATATATATAGTAGATGAACCCGTATATGCCGTATCTTCCCATGCTTCTCTAAGTATCATTCCTGCATTAGTTAATAATGCAAGCTTTGAAACAACTTCCGAAAAGTCGTGTAATAACTCATCAGAACGCTTTAATATTTTCTTTGATGTCATTGTTCCGAAATAGTAATACATAAGTCCTGCCATCGCAAAACCAATAATGCACGCTAGTACTTCGGATGTGAGTCCATACAATGCAAACGATATTACAAAAATTAATAATGCTATCGTTATCTGTTGTGAATGAATAACTCTTAAATAATACTCTGAATATTTTTCTCCATATAATACATCCAGCTCCTGTCTTAATTTTCTGTCTTTTTTAGATTTGTAATTATATCCAATCATTTCAAGAACTGCATATCCCATACCATATATATCCTTTAATCTAAATTCATTCTCAGATAACACCTCAAACATAGAATTATATTTATTACCTTTAATAAATAAAATCATCCATATTATCAAGGCAACAGCTCCAAATATTATGAATACAAAATCAAGTATTGATAATTCTAACATTTGCCCTCCTAAATCTTGATATCAAGTATCTGTTTGCCTACGAAATAAGCCACAATAAATGTAATTAATCCTATTGTCGTTGATACAAGTCCTGCTGGTGTTACAAAATTAGCTGCAAATTCCGGACTCATTAATTTAATAGCTCCCACCAGAATAATTGGCATTACAACCATAATATTTTGTTCTGTCTTGTTAGACGCAACAAGCGTTTCTATATCTTCTGCAATATCCATCTTATCTGATAGGATTTCCTGTGTATTTCTTATAATATCTTTGATATTACCGCCTTTTCTGTAACTAATTCTGAATACATTTGCAAAACTTTTTATATCCTCGTTATCACTTCTGTTTCCAAAATCATCAAGTACATCTTCAATAGCAACATTGTTATGTATTCCAGCCATAATTACTTCCAGTTCTTTTAAAATAAATGCATCCGAATCATATTGAATTTTTAAATCACCATATACACTTATAAATGAATCATTTATATTTTTTCCTGAACCAAGAGACGTTGTTAATGAATCCAGCATATCTCTAAATTGATGACTTATTTCTTTTTGTTGTTTCTCAATTAAAGCTTTAGTTCTTACTGGTATAAATAATTTACCTGCAATAACACCTACAATTGATGGAATCATAATATTTAATATCCACGTTAATCTGGTCGGCTGATTAAATTCATCTTTGCCAATTCCTCCATAGAATAAATATCCTACTGCCGCACCCACAACAAATGCAAAAATGAAATAAAGTATTTTCTCAATTAGCTTCATATTGTATACACGATAATTATATGTTGGAATATTAGTTGCTGACATATAATACTGTGGTTCCTGCTCTTTCTTTTTCTTTTTTCCTATCATACTTCACCTCATATCTCTGTTCTTATACCAGCCAGCTTTAACTTAAAATCATTAATCATCTTATTGTCAGTTCTCTTAAGGCTTCCCGAAACTTTTTCAAGCGTACTGTTTGCATCTTCTTCAAACTTATATAATGGATTAAGAATAATCTGACCATTCTCTACTCCAACAACTTCTGTGATTTCCATTGTCTTTCGCGATTTATCACGAAGTCTTGAAAGATGAATTATAATATCAACTGCTGATGCAATCTGCTGTTTTATAGCCTCAAGTGGAAGACCTTCTGCTCCTTGAAGAACCATTGTTTCAAGTCTGCTTAACATATCCTGTGTTGAATTCGCATGTCCTGTTGACAATGAACCATCATGTCCTGTATTCATAGCCTGTAACATATCAAGAGCTTCTCCGCCTCGAACCTCTCCAACTATAATTCTTTCCGGTCTCATTCGCAGTGATGACTTAATCAAATCTCGAATTGTAATCTGTCCTGCACCTGATGTATTGGCATTTCTTGTTTCAAGACTTACAAGGTTATCTACTCCTGTTATCTGAAGTTCTGCTGAGTCCTCAATTGTAATAACACGTTCATCTTTCGGAATGTAATTAGATAAGGCATTTAGAAATGTTGTTTTTCCTGAGCCCGTACCTCCACTTATGAAAATGTTATATTTGGCTCTTACTAATATTTCCAGCTTATCCGCAATCTCCTGCGTTATTGAACCATACTGTATAAGCTTTTCTATAGTCATTGGTGTCTTAGAAAATTTACGTATAGTAAGTGTTGGACCACATAACGCTATAGGAGGAAGAACAACATTTACACGTGAACCATCTGGTAATCTGGTATCACATATTGGATTAGCCTGATTAACTTCTCTACCTGCAAGTCCGACTATACGCTGAATAACATCTTCTAACTTCCTCTGGCTTTCAAAATGTTTATCCATTTTAAAAAGCCGTCCATTCTGTTCTATAAATACATTATCAGGTCCATTTATCATAACTTCAGTAATTGTGTCATCACTAATTATTGAATCTAATAATCCAAATCCTCTTATTGAGCTATATACCTGTTGCACAATTGAAACTCTCTGTTGAATTGAACAATATTCTGTTCCTATTCTTTCAAGCACAATCTCCTCAATCTTCTCCTCAAGTTCTTCATCATTAATCTGACTTAAAGAAAGATTTTCTGATACATATCTCTTAATACTTGTAACAAATTGCTGTTCTTGCTTAAAATCCAATTACTTCACCACCTTAATCAAGCTTCTCAAACATATTTATATTGCATAACTGTTCAACAACTTGCTTTGTTGATGCGTGTTCATATCTTGGTGCACCACCTATATTCGTAATATCAACACCACTTACTGCTCTGCCTGATTTATTACTAAACTTGTTATATATAAGAACTATACGGCTTGATAATGGTTCTTCTTCATTTTCTTCCTTCAACATTAATGCACTATATGCACGGTTAATTTTCATATTTGAAATTTCTGAACCATCTCCTGTCCATACAATATTTTCAGCAAGCTTTAAGAATTTCAAATTGTCAATATCAAATCCAAAGTCTGTATCAACTATTACAACATCATATATCCCTGATAGTTTTATCTCAGAAACAAGTCTTGTTTTCTCTTCTAATTGAAGTTCAAGCATATCTAATGAATTTTTGGTTTGTGAATAAAAATAGACTCCTGTAACATCTTGTTTTACACAACTTTCAAGTTTAATAGATAGATTTGTCTTTTTACTTTTTAATGCAAAAATCACATCGCTCATATCAAATTGACCTTCCGCACTAAAGAACAAATCTGATGAACCAAATTTTTCAAGATTCAAATATAAGACCTTTTTCCCTTTTTTAGCACAATAGACTGCATATGAAGCCGCCATTGTAGAACTTCCAGTCCCCCCACATGGTGATGTAAATGCTACAACTCTACACGTATCATCACTTATACCTAAACCTGAAATATTACCTGCATTTTCAGAATAAATACTCAAAATCTGCTTATATATAAGATCTACTCTCTGAAATTTACATATTGCACGCTGATTATTTATCGAATCTGCTCCCATTGAATCTGTAAGATATGCAAACCCACATCTTTTTGGAATTTTGTCAAAATCAATCTCATATTGTTCATCAACAAGTACAATATCTACTTTGGAATGTTCTAATGTTTCAAATGCCACTTCTATTTCTGTAAAAGAATATATTTCAAATTTATCTGAATATTTGGTATTAAAAACAGAAATAATACGATTAAGATAATTTTTATCTTTTTCTATAATTGCTAATTTGATTTTCATTATTTATTCACCTCTTTAGACATATTAACTTAACAATTCCCCTTTGTTATGTGTTAGTCCCCAAATGTATATAATTCAAATAAAAATGTAATTATAAAATAATAATAATAATTTTATAATTCGTTAAGAATTTTATCACATCGTTTTGTATTTTGCAATATATTAGTTTGCATATGCAAACTAATATATTGTTTATGCAACTTTAGGCAATTTGTAAAATACCTATCAGTAACATTTTTTATCATTATTATATTTAAGGTGACATTATGGACGATAAATATAAAAAAAATTTCAAAATAATCGGATTAAATATCGCATACTATAGAAAATTAAAAGGATTATCTCAAATGCAGCTTGCAGAACTAGTCAATGTCAGTCGGACACATATCAGTAATATAGAAGCCCCCAATATGCCAACATCCATTTCATTAGAAAAATTATTCGATATCTCTGAAGCATTAGATGTTCCAGCAGCATACTTGCTTTCCTTTCGAAACGAAGATGTATGATTACAGAAAACATTTATTAAAATCAAAAATAAAATATTATATGTAATTATTTCAAGTAAATTAACTATTAACTTTATATTATAAAAGCTGGTAAAGTCATTATGGCTTTACCAGCTTTATTTTCAGCTAATATTTTCCTTGAGAATCACTCTCCAAATTGTTTAATGCCTCCACTTACACTATATGTATATGTATCTTTCTGCTTTGTAATTAAAGAACGATAAAGTTCTTCACCTTTAGCATAACAACTTACAGATGTATTTCCAATTGTTGTTCTTCCAGATAATGACATAGATGAATTATATGAAATAGAGCCATTTGATTTTAATAAAACATTTCCTATATTAACTGCCATATATACAGACTGTGTTACAGTTTCTGTACCAGAATAATTTTTTTTGGCTGTTATATCTACATTATAAATTTCATATATCTGATTTGAATTTCCATAATAACTACTACTTTTAGGAACAAGTGTATATGTGCCTGCATAATTTAAATTTGCCTGACTAATATTATTCTGTGCACAATACGCCTCTATCTTATCCTTAGCTGCTTTTTTTAATTCTTCCTGTTGAGCAGATGATAATTCATCAACATTTGAAATATATGCATCTAACTTATCACAAGTATATTCTTTTGATGTTTCTGTTAAAATATAACCATTACTAAGTGCTTCTTTTTCACTATATGAAACTGTTACTGTAACTTTATCTCCTGTCTTAATCCCAGATGATTTTGAAAGAGTCAATTTCAAACCTGATAAATAAGAGTCTGAAGCATCATTCTTTACTGTTGCCTTTGCATTTGGCGATGTTCCACTGAAGCTCACACTTATATTATCAAATACATTTACACGACGTGCTTCATTAAGATTTTCAACCTTATATTCCTTATCTTTATAAATAAGCTTAACACCTAACATTGAATTAGCATATTCATTACATTCTATCTTCAATGTAACGGTATCGCCGTTTGATAAATTATTATCATTATCTATTGAAACATCCATATAATCACGTAATGTACCATATACTGTATCTAATGTTGACTCATCTGTAAGAATTTGACTATCCTTTTTTCCCTGTGCCTTTAATATAGCTTTTGCAAGACCTTCTCTATCTATTTTATAATAAGCTCTTCCCACAGTATCATAACCAGTATATTCAACTGAAATATACTGATTTAAGTTTACTCTTTTTTTAATCTGAGATAATACTGCAATTATTGCGATAACTGCAACAATCACAATTGCAAGCGGTATCATAATTTTTTTATTTATCTTTCGCTTCACTGGCTGCTGTACCGGTGTTGTACTTTGTACCGGTACCGTCCGTTGTAAAGGTTGCTGCTGTTGTTGTACTTCAACTTGTCTAACACCACAATTAAAGCAAAATACATCTTCATCTGCTAACTGTGCACCACAATTTTCACAATACTTCATATATTTTCACTCCGTTTTCTTTTAATATATTGAGTTTATAATTTGCTTGAATATTTCATTTGGGCTTCCCAATGTTTTTAATTGTGACTGCATCTGATTTAATGCAATTTTTAATACGTCTGGTAAATACATTTTCCAACACATACGTATTGCCAACATATATATAATCATAAATACAATGTATATAATAACCATCATATAAATCTGTTTATCTGCTGTTTCTTGACAGCTATGTGACCATACTACTGCAATTAACATAAAGCCTGCAATATTGCCAATTGCAAATACTGCAATTCCTGCATATATATTTATAAATGAAACTATACATCCAAGTAAAATCATTATTGTTGCTACAATACTTCTTAAAGATACAAGTGCTATTACATTATTAAATATTAACTGACTATGAGAAATAGTATTAAATAACATAATAATTGCCGCTAATATAACTGTAAGAACTACGGATATAACTAATGTTAATAAAAATGCTTTTAACACTGGTACTTTTAACATTGTTTTCATCTGCATTATCTCAGAAGCACTTGACGAACTTGACATCATCCCTATTACTTTATCAAAAAGATCCTGAGCTTTAGTACTCATTACTATTGCAAACAATCCAGATGCGATTGCCTGAATCAATATCAGTATCACTGATGTGGCAACATTGCCTGCAAATACAAAATTCCTTCCTTGTTCTATCGGACTTTTTAATAATTCAATTATCTGATTAAAAGATCCCTTAGCAGTCTGCTTTACCACATCCTGCATCTGTTCCTGTCCATATGGATATTGATTAAAATCACCATAATTGGCATTATACTGCATACCAGCCTGCTGGTCACAGCTACAAATTTCTCCATCCATAAGCTGTCTTCCACATTTACTACAATATTTCATATTGTTCTCCCTTCATATTAAAAATAAATTCATAATATAATTATAAAATAATAATAATTTTATAATTTATTAAGAATTTTATCATATCGTGTCGCTTTTTGCAATATTGTAGTTTGCAATTGCAATATTAGCCATTGCTATTTTATTGAAATATATAACTGATAAGATAGTATTATTTTCTAATCCCAACCTGCAAATTCATAATTGCACAAAAAAGCCCACATACCTGCACTAACACAAGTATGTGGACTTTTATTTTAATATCAAATTTATATCTATAAGTTATAATTACATTCTGTCGTGGAATGTTCTAGAAATAACATCCATCTGCTGTTCCTTTGTAAGGTCGATGAACTTAACAGCGTAACCAGATACACGGATTGTGAAGTTAGCATATTCTGGCTTTTCTGGGTGTTCCATAGCATCAAGTAACTTATCCTTACCGAATACGTTAACATTGAGGTGATGAGCGCCCTGATCGAAGTATCCATCCATAACGTTAACAAGGTTGTTAATTCTTTCTTCTTCGTTATGTCCTAAAGCGTCTGGGTTCATTGTCTGTGTATTAGAAATACCATCTAATGCCCACTCGTAAGGAAGCTTTGTAAGTGAGTTAAGTGAAGCAAGAAGACCATTCTGCTCTGCACCATAACTTGGGTTAGCACCAGGAGCAAGTGGAGTACCAGCCTTACGTCCATCAGGCATAGCACCTGTGTACTTACCATATACTACGTTAGAAGTAATTGTAAGGATAGATGTTGTTGGCTCTGAATTTCTGTAAGTATGTCTCTTCTTAATCTTCTCAAGGAATGTCTTAAGTAACCATACAGCGATATCATCAGCTCTGTCATCATCGTTACCATACTTAGGGAAGTCGCCTTCGATTTCGTAATCTACAACGATACCTGTCTCATCACGTACTGTCTTAACCTTTGCATACTTAATAGCTGAAAGTGAATCTACAACATGTGAGAATCCAGCGATACCAGTAGCAAATGTTCTCTTAACATCTGTATCAATAAGAGCCATCTCAGCAGCTTCATAGTAATACTTATCATGCATATACTGGATAAGGTTAAGTGTATTAACATAAAGATCAGCTAACCAATCCATCATAGCATCGAACTTATCAACAACTTCATCATAATCAAGATATTCTGAAGTAACTGGCTTATAAGCAGGACCAACCTGTTCTCTGTTCTTAACATCTACACCACCATTGATAGCGTAAAGTAAGCACTTAGCAAGGTTTGCTCTAGCTCCGAAGAACTGCATTTCCTTACCTGTCTGTGTAGCAGATACACAGCAGCAGATTGAATAATCATCGCCCCATGTTACCTTCATAACATCATCGTTCTCATACTGGATTGAAGATGTATCAACAGAAATCTTAGCAGCATACTTCTTGAAGCTTTCTGGAAGTCTTGAAGAATAAAGTACTGTAAGGTTTGGTTCTGGTGAAGGTCCCATATTCTCAAGTGTATGAAGGAATCTGAAATCGTTCTTTGTAACCATTGAACGTCCATCGATACCTGTACCACCAACTTCAAGAGTAGCCCATGTAGGATCTCCTGAGAATAATTCGTTGTATGATGTAATTCTTGCGAACTTAACCATTCTACACTTCATAACGAAATGATCAATAAGTTCCTGAGCTTCCTTCTCTGTAAGAGTACCAGCTTCAAGATCTCTCTGAATATAGATATCAAGGAATGTAGATACACGACCTACAGACATAGCAGCACCATTCTGTGTCTTGATAGCTGCAAGATATCCAAAGTATAACCACTGAACAGCTTCCTTAGCGTTAGTAGCTGGCTTGCTGATATCATAACCATAGCTTTCAGCCATCTTCTTCATACCTGCAAGTGCCTTGTACTGATCAGATATTTCTTCTCTTAAACGGATAACGTCATCAGTCATTGTTCCACAACCACAGTTAGCGTGATCCTTCTTCTTTTCTTCCATAAGGAAGTCGATACCGTAAAGGGCAACTCTTCTGTAGTCACCTACGATACGTCCACGTCCATAAGTATCTGGAAGACCTGTGATGATATGGCTGTGACGAGCCTTTCTCATCTCTGGTGTATAAGCATCGAATACACCCTGGTTATGTGTCTTATGATATTCTGTGAAGATCTTATGAAGTTCTGGATCTGGTTCATAACCATAGTTCTTGCATGATTCTTCTGCCATCTTGATACCACCATAAGGCATAAATGCTCTCTTAAGTGGCTTATCTGTCTGAAGACCAACTACCTGTTCAAGCTCCTTCATAGATTCATCTATATATCCAGGACCATAAGCTGTAAGACCAGCAACAACTTTTGTTTCCATATCAAGTACGCCGCCCTTAGCTCTTTCTTCCTTCTGTAATTCCTGAAGTCTTCCCCAAAGCTTGTTAGTAGCTTCTGTAGGTCCTTCAAGGAAACTTTCATCTCCATCATATGGCTTGTAATTGTTCTGAACGAAATCTCTTACATTGATCTCTTCTTTCCAAAGTCTGCCTTTGAAACCATTCCACTGATCAAAATTTACCATTATTGGTTCCTCCTTAATAAAATAACTGTTAATTTGTATAATAGTTTGTATATTGTATACAAAACTCTCAAAAATATAAAGCGAAATGTTAATTTCTTAACTATCTCTCGCAAGGGTATATTAACACCCCTGTCAATTAATTTCAATACATTTTTTAGTTGTTTTTAGTTTTATACAATGACGGCTTAAATTAACATTTTCTTCCAAATTATGTGTCTTTACAGCGGCAGATTATTGTTTATCACGACATTTTATAATAAAATGATTTTTCCTAAAATCAATTTCTCCATTTTTCTTCATACGGCTTAATTCTGCTGACATTGCACTCCTGTCAACTGAAAGATAATCAGCCAACTGCTGCCTGTTAAATGGTATATCGAACTCATCACTCCCACATTTGGCGGCTCTTGCTGATAAATATGACAATACTTTCTCCTTAGTGCTTCGTTTGGATAAATGTGTAATCTTCTCGTTCATAACCACACACCTGTCAGCAAGCATATATATAAGATTATGAATAAGCTTACTGTGGAACTGGCACGATGAACTGCATACCGTCATAACCTTGTATGTGTCAAGAAATGCAACTATACATTTATCTGCCGCAACAACCTCTACATTGGATGTCTTGTCGTTACTGCATGCATATGCCTCTCCGAATATTTCACCCGCTGACACATATGTCATAATATGCCTGTTGCCCCAGTAATCAGCCTTTTCTATGCTCACATTGCCCTGAATCACCATACCTATTTTGGATATTTTATCGCCTTCATTAAATATAACTTCTTCTTTGTCATACTCGCGAAATGTTATCTCAAGGCATTTGCTCATTCCATTAGCCTCGTCTGGTTCTATACCGCTAAACAGCCTGCTCTTTTGTATAACTCCCATATAATCCTGTGAAATGTCATATAATATTCTGCCCATATTCTTCAATCCTATTCTTCTCTATATTATTCATAAAATAATCTATAAAATCTACGGTGTCTATTCGCAGCCGCTTCCTTTTCTTTTGCACTCATTTGCCAATCTCTATCTTTTCGCACTATTAACTTAATATACTACACACCTGTACTATAACCTAGCATATCCTACACTCACGAATTCGTGCTTCCGCACTCTTTATCCTGTTTCACAGGATATTCGTTCGTTAATGGTGCAAGAAAAGTAAATGTCTGCTTCGCAGCCGCTTCCTTTTCTTTTGCACTCATTACATTATAATCTTATTTTTGTTGTATTTACAACATACTTTATTAATATTTAATATTATACTTACCAGGTAGTTAAGATATAATTCAAACTAATCAGCCAGCTATGAAAATATGGCTGAAAATAACCACAACATATACTTATTAAGACATTTTAGCGGGTCTGCAGGATAGAATCCTGTTTCACAGGATTCTCCACCTATGGCGGAACACTTTAGTGGCATCTACATTACCGCCGTATGGTGAATCTGCCCAGAGGGCTTTTTATTTAACAGGAATTTTTATCAGAATTTTCTATTAAATAAAAATACTACTATAAATAGGAGGATTTATTTGATTATGATAAGAAAGATTATAGAAATTAATGAAGAACTCTGCAACGGCTGTGGCTTATGTGCACACGCCTGTCACGAGGGAGCTATTGGAATTGTTGACGGAAAGGCTAAGCTTTTAAGAGATGATTATTGTGACGGTTTTGGCGACTGTCTGCCAGCCTGCCCTATGAATGCAATTCGTTTTATTGAGCGTGAAGCTCCTGAATATAATGAAGCTGAAGTACTTGCTAACAAAGCGGCAAGTGGAAACCAGATTAACAACTGGCCTGTACAGATTAAGCTTGTATCTCCTTTTGCACCATGCTTTAATGGAGCTGACCTTCTTATTGCAGCAGATTGTACAGCTTATGCCTACAGTACATTCCACCACGATTTTATGCGTAACCACATAACACTTATCGGATGTCCAAAGCTTGATATGGTTGACTATTCTGAGAAATTAACCGAGATATTCAAGAATAATAACATAAAGAGCATAACTGTAACACGTATGACTGTACCTTGCTGTGGTGGATTGCAGTATGCAGTTGAAAAGGCTGTAGCTGACAGCGGCAAGACAATTCCTGTAAGAGTTGTAACTATTGGTACTGATGGCAACCGTGTTAATTAATTTTTCTGTAATGCTTAGTGATATAGTACAACTATAAAAATACAGGTGACGGCTATATCATTTTCCCATATCAATAAAATATATTAACCATAACTCTGCCTCTGCAAATGTATAATATCGAAATGCTTTTCCAGGTTTATAATATAAGATTGTCACACGAAACTTATATTTTAATATGCTGACATTACTCAGGACTTTTATATTTCTATGTTCTATATAATGCCAGCATATAATTTCTTGTAACAGTCTTTAATTATTTTTTATTCTCCTATATTCCCAATTATATCCCTCAATGGCACATTTTCTGCCTCACATATGCTCTTAATAGTTTCATATTCAGGATATCTCTTAACTTTGCCATTAGGAAGCGTACACACCTTTACGTCAATTTCACCATATGGTGTACTGACTTTTTCAATTTTTCTTGGAAGAATTGTTCTCTTCATTGCACAACGTCTTATTCCTATTGTCGTTGTTTCCTCAAATATGATATTTTCCATAGTCGTAATATCTTCCTTGCAGCATATTACAACAAGCTCATATGCAGGTCTGTTCTTTTTCATATATATAGGAAGAAAATGCACTTCTCTTGCACCCGCCTTATACAGGCGCTCCATAGTGTATCCTAATATCTCTGACGAACAGTCATCAATATCCGTTTCCAGCTTATATATTAAGTCAGCATTTTCGTCTAAGCTTTCACTATTACTCTCAATAAGCATTGCCCTTAATACTCCCGGAAGCTCATACTCTCTCTTGCCTGCACCATATCCAGTCTTCTTTATTGTAAAATGCTGTGGAAGTGCTGTATCTGTTCTTACAGCCGCTACAATCGCCGCTCCCGTTGGCGTTACAAGTTCGCCTTTAATATTGGTATTGCTTAATTCTATATTATAAGCTGATGTTATATTAAGAACCGCTGGCACTGGTACTGGAATTATTCCGTGCTGGCACCTTATTGTTCCAGTTCCCTCGCTGATACCTGGAACATACACCCTGTCTATATGCAGGTTATCGAAGCATACAGCAAACGCCACTATATCCACAATCGAGTCTACTGCACCAACCTCGTGAAAATGAACATTTTCAATATCTGTAGCGTGTGCCTTGGCTTCTGCTTCTGCTAATATTCTGAATATTTTCTTAGCAAGCTTTTCTGCATTCTCAGTAAGCTGTGTCTGCTCTATAATAGAATATATTTCTTTCAGCCCCCTGTGGCTGTGATGTGCTGAATGAGTATGCGAATGTACATTTTCAAAATTGTGCGTATGCCCTTCGCCATTAAGATGTCCATACAGATATTCCATATCGTGGTCGTGGTTCTCGTGTCCGCTGTCCAGCACTACATTAAAATCACACGAATCTATACCATTCTTTTTAACTCTTGTTATCTTAACCTCATAACCTGTCAGAGGCATAGTTGCAAGTGTTTTTAACAAATATTCTTTATCCGCTCCGGCATCAAGAAGTGCCGCAACAGACATATCTCCGCTTATTCCTGAATAACATTCAAGATATAATTCTCTCATATATGTATAACCTCATTTCTTAGCAAATGTAGTAAAAAGGCAAGCATCATTCATCTAGATAATAAATCTGATGCTGTGCCTGCCCTTTCCTTGTTTACGATATAATATGACTACTTCGTAGTCACTTAGAAGTTTCTTCGAAACTTCAGATGCGTTGAAGAACAACGCAGAAAATATGATATAATATGACTACTTCGTAGTCACTTAGAAGTTTCTTCGAAACTTCGTATGCGTTGAAAAACAACGCAGAAATTATGATATAATATGACTACTTCGTAGTCACTTAGAAGTTTCTTCGAAACTTCAGATGCGTTGAAGAACAACGCAGAAAATATGATATAATATGACTACTTCGTAGTCACTTAGAAGTTTCTTCGAAACTTCAGATGCGCTGAAAAGCTGCGCAAATAGTTAACATTTATTTACTGGCCTATGAATTCCATAACCTGTTCTTCACCTATAAAGCCTATATTAGTTGCAGCAACTTCTCCGTTCTTAAATAAAAGAAGGGTTGGTATTGAAGCTACCTTATACTGTAATGCAAGATTAAGTTCCTTATCTGTATCAATCTTACATATCTTTACATCGTCCTGCTTTGCCGCTACTTCCTCAAGGACTGGTGCAAGCATCTGGCAAGGTCCACACCATGTTGCCCAGAAATCTACAAGCACTGGCTTATCCGACTCAAGTACCTCCTGTTTAAATGTTGCTTCTGTAACGTGAATAATCTCCATAATTATCTCCTTTCGTTTTTCTTTTCAATCTCCATATGATATAATATTTTATTCAATGTCCACGACTTGTTAGTCTTAGTCATAACAGCCTTGTAATCGACATTAAGATTGTTGTTTCTGATACCAAATAAAAGCTTGTCCAGATGTTTCTGTGTAACATCACAGAATATAACTATGCTTTTATCTTTATTAATAAATGGCATAATATCATCAGTTCTGTAATCCTGACTATATGCCAGTACATTTTCTAATGTATCTGAAAGCTTAGTATTGTCAATAACTATGCTTTTTATTCGCATATTAGCCGCCATTGTTATAATCTTTCTGGCATCAGCTACATTATATATTATAATCTTTTCCATATACAATCCTCATTATCCAAACATTTTATTTAATTAATACAATTCCTAAAATCACCAGCAGCCCGGAACTCACATTAAAATCACTTAATCATTCTCTTAATTTCATTCAGTTCTTCCTCGTGCTTTCTTGAAATAGCACCCGGATTACGTTTCATAATTCTGAATACGCTCTTGTAGTTTCTTCCAGTATCAGCCTTAAGATTTACCTTTTCATTTTCAAGTGTTTCTAAAAGCTGGTTAGCCGCCTTCTCGTCCATAATCTTATTCTTAAGACTCTCTTTAACAGCCTCTGTCATTCTCTGTAAGGTTGCAAGCTTAACACCTTTTCTTTCATTCATATCATTCTCGAATGAAATTCTACCCTTAAGCTTACCCACTGAACCTGCCTTATTCATAACACTTGCTTTACCTTCAGCGAATTTTTCTTTCATTTTATTATAATCATCTTCAACAAATGCTGAGGCAACCTCAAGTCTTTTGGCAAGAATTCTTATCTGTTCATTACTATTAGCAAGCTTTTCAATTGCAGCCTTCAAATCCATAGCTTCATTGAATGACTGTGTAAAGTCAACTGCCATAGCTATTGTCAAGACAAATGCTATTATGTCCGTAATTGTATCTGGAAGCATATATACAATGCCCTCTATAGGTCTGTGTACAATTCTTACAAGAAGAACAGAGAACACACCCCAGCCTAATGATACGAACAGACATATATGTCCCATTAAATTTAATGGCTGATTACTGTAATCCCAGTATCTTACGCCGAACATTTTCTCCATACAATATCCTGTAACAAATTCAAGTATTGTTGATGATATCATTCCAAACAGGAATATTAAAGCTATATTATCCCTTACTCCTATAGTACTTACCAATATTACCATTGCACCTGAACCATATATTGGAAGTGCTGGTCCATGAAGAAATCCCCTGTTTACCCACTTTCCTTTTCTGGCTGATACATAACAACATTCCCATACCCAACCAAAGAAACAATATATATAAAAGAATAATAACCACTGCGATACAGTATATGCCTGCATTGTAGCCTCCATTTCTATTAATTACAACATAATAATTACAATATAAAATATGTAACATTTTACCACTTATAATTATTAATTACAAACAGCCAAGCCTTAAAAAACTTGTTATTTATACTTTTTTAATATTCTGACATTCCGCTTTCTTAGGTTATATATATTTCCTGTTATATAAAAGTAAATTCCTGCCAGTACCTTATAGCACCCGACAGGAATTCACCTTTAACTTTGGTATGAATTTAGTTCCACATAAGATTTCTGAACTTTTGTTTGAATTTTTTACTACATATTAGTTCTGTTCCCTCTCTTAATATTATCGAATTAACCGTCATACTACTCACATTCATACAATTAACTATCTCCGACTCATTAATGTACTCAAACCCATATTTCCCCAATAAATTATATACATCCTTCATCTTCCCATAAAATCTATCACTGGCATTATTCGTATGAATCATAATAATTCTGTTGGCACAGCTTATATAGTTGATTTCATCAATTCTGATGCGTACTACTTTAATGCTATTACCATATATTAATACTCTGGTATCCTCATTAAGAACCATCTTATATGTGTTCATATTCCGTCCCTCTCCTTATCTTTAGTGATGCGGTGAAATCGGAACTGCCATATATAATTTTATTACAATTCATATATGACGTAAACAGCCTTATATGCAATATTTATCTTATGCAAATGTATACAAGGTAAGCCACATATGATACAAGCATAACTGCACCATGCCAGTTGACAAGCTTTTTCTTTGACCACGCGAATATCCATACAACCACACTCATAACAACAAGAATAGCAATGTCGATAAGATTTTCTGTTACAAATGCTACAGGACTTATTGCCCCAGCAACACCCAATACAAGAAGAATATTAAAAATGTTAGAGCCGATGACATTTCCCAATGCCATATCCACTTCATTCTTCTTAGCCGCAACGATTGATGTAACAAGCTCTGGAAGACTTGTTCCTAGTGCAACTATTGTAAGTCCGATAAGATTCTGGCTTATACCAAATCCAGTTGCAATTGTGGAAGCTCCATCAACAACAAAATCACCACCGAACTTAATAGCTACTGCTCCACCAATAATGTATACAATACACTGCCATACTGGAAGAATTTTTATCTCTTCATCAACCTCTTCTTCAAGTTCTTTATTAAGTGCCTCGTTACGTGCATTTTTAGCTGATACAATCATCAAGCAAAGGTAAACTGCGAATATTACAAGAAATACTATTCCGTCAATTCTTCCAAGTGTCATTCCAACAGCACCAAGTGCCGCAAGAAGAATGGCACATATGATAGAAAATGGAAATTCTTTCTTTAAAGTATCTTTTGATACCGCCAATGGTGTAAATAATGCACATACACCACACACAACCATAAGGTTAAATATATTAGAACCTATTACATTACTTACAGCTAAAGCATTATTATTGTTAAGTGAAGCTGTAACACTAACTGCACATTCTGGCAGACTTGTACCCATAGCTACAATTGTAAGTCCGATTATCATTGAAGGTACTTTTAATCTTTTCGCAACTGACGAACTTCCGTCAACAAAGAAATCTGCTCCCTTTATAAGAAGCACAAAACCTATAATAAGCAGTAATAATGCCAATAACATTTCTTTCATATATTAATCCTCATTTCTTACTTAATTATAATATTATAACTAAAGTATTCCCAAACCGTCAAGTAATATCTTAATTCCTATAAGAATAAGAATAATCCCTCCACAAAGTTCTGCTTTAGACTGATATTTATCACCAAATATACTTCCAATTTTAACACCTGCCGCTGAACAGACAAATGTAATACAGCCTATAAATAATACCGCTGGAAGAATGGCAACCTTAAGGAATGCTAATGACACGCCTACTGCAAGTGCATCAATACTTGTTGCAATTGCAAGTAATAACATACTCTTAAATCCCATATCATTGCTGACATTTTCTTCTTCCCCTAATGACTCCTTAATCATATTACCACCAATTGCAAGAAGAAGTGCAAATGCAACCCAGTGTGAATATCTGGTAACCATATCGGCAAACAGACTTCCGAGATAATAGCCAATAAGCGGCATCAATGCCTGAAATCCACCAAACCACGCACCGGCAATGCACATATGCTTAGGCTTTATCTTTCCAAGCGACAAGCCCTTACATATAGATACAGCAAAAGCATCCATTGAAAGTCCTACTGCCAGTATAAATAATTCAACAATACTCATTTCTTAATTGTCCTCATTTCTATATTTTATCTGTTGCTCCAAGAAAGATTATAACCAATTGTCATATCATATATAATAATTGATGTTTTAACGAAAACGAATTCCAGTTATATAAAAAAGACCCGCAGACAGTACTGATACTGTCCACGAGTCTCATCATTTAAAGTAATACCGGGCTTATAAGCCATTATGTCGATATAACTGCATATATAAATATGCCGATTACTCCCTCTAGGAATTAGCTTATTGATAATTTATCATCAATAGTCTGATTTTGCAATGTTTTTTTTCGCATACATATTTATCAGAGTTATAAAATTCCAGCAATAATATATGTAATTAATGCCGCAATCCATGCTACAACACACTGAATAACTACAACATATGCTGCCCATTTACCTCCAAGTTCTTTTTTAACTGAGGCAATTGCCGCAACACAAGGTGTATACAAAAGGCAGAACACAAGAAATGACATTGCACCCGCAGCTGATATAACAGATACCATCTCTATCGTACTTCCAAATAGAATTGATATCGTAGATACTACACTTTCCTTTGCCATTACGCCTGTAAGTATAGCTGTTACAAGTCTCCAGTCCCCAAATCCTAATGGTTTAAACAACGGAGTAATCATACCTGCTAATACAGCAAGTATACTCTGTCTTGAATCTGCCACAACGTTAAGTCTTATATCAAAATTCTGCATAAACCATATAAGTATTGTTGCAATAAATATAATAGAAAATGCTTTCTGTAAGAAATCCTTTGCCTTTTCCCATAACAAATGTACCACATTCTTAGCACCAGGCATTCTGTAATTAGGAAGCTCCATAACAAATGGAACTGGTTCTCCCTTAAATAATGTCTTTTTAAATATAAACGCCATAATTATTCCAACAATAATTCCTATAAAATACATACCTATCATAACAAGCGCTGCATAATGTGGGAAAAATGCTGCTGAGAAAAAGGCATATATAGGTACTTTTGCTGAACAACTCATAAATGGTGTTAAAAGAACTGTCATCCTACGGTCTCTTTCAGATGAAAGTGTACGGCTTGCCATAACTCCTGGAACACTACATCCAAAACCAATTAACATAGGCACTATACTTCTTCCTGATAATCCAAGTTTACGTAAGAGCTTATCCATAATAAATGCGACTCTTGCCATATAACCGCTATCTTCAAGAATTGATAAAAAGAAGAATAATGTTACGATTATCGGAAGAAAGCTTAATACACTACCAACCCCATTGAATATTCCATCTATGATAAGTGCATGCAATACCGAATTAACATTCATTGCTGTCAGAAGATTATCAACCCCATTTGTAACAAATGTAATTAAAATATCAAGTACATTGGAGAGTGCCGCACCTATAACATTAAATGTAAGATAAAACACAAGTCCCATAATTGCTATAAACATTGGGATACCTGTATATTTACCAGTAAGAAGCTTATCAATCTTCTGGCTTCGTATTCTTTCCTTACTTTCTCTTGGCTTTACAACCGTATTCTTACAGACATCTTCAATATAAGCAAATCTCATATCTGCTATAGCTGAGGCTCTATCCATTCCACATTCTTCTTCCATCTGTACTATAATGTGTTCAATCATTTCTTTTTCATTCTGCTCAAGTTCAAGATGCTTAAGTACAAGTGAATCCCCCTCAACAACCTTGGAGGCTGCAAATCTTTCAGGGTATCCTGCTTTGTCTGCATGGTCACTTATAAGCGACATAATGCCATGTATACATCTATGAACCGCACTGTCCTTGGAACAAAAATCTGATATCTGTGGTTTTTCCTGATATTTTGCAACGTGAATGGCATGACTTACCAGTTCTTCTATGCCCTCACCTTTAGCCGCTGATATTGGTATAACCGGAACTCCAAGCAATTCCTCAATTGCGTTAATTCTTACAGAACCTCCATTGACTCTTACCTCATCCATCATATTAAGTGCAATTACCATAGGAATTCCTAATTCCATAAGCTGCATTGACAGATAAAGGTTTCTTTCAATATTAGTAGCATCTAATATATTAATAATACCTTTAGGTTTGTCCATAAGCAGAAATTCCCTTGTTACTATTTCTTCACTGCTATATGGTGACATTGAATATATTCCTGGCAAATCTGTTATAAGTGTATCAGGATAACCTTTTATAACTCCGTCTTTTCTATCAACTGTAACACCTGGAAAATTACCTATATGCTGATTGGAGCCTGTTAATACATTAAAAAGGGTTGTTTTTCCACAATTCTGGTTGCCTACAAGTGCAAATGTCAGCTTTTCATCATCTGGAAGAGGATTTTCATTTTCCTTATCGTGATACCTGCCTCCTTCACCAAATCCCGGATGTTCCTTTACTATACTATTCATTTTAACATTTTCCACAGCTTTATTATCAATACAATAAGGCTCACTTACCTCTATCTGTTCTGCATCTGAAAGTCTTATGGTAAGCTCATAGCTATGAATTCTTAATTCAACAGGGTCACCCATAGGAGCATATTTTATAACTGTAACTTCTGCACCCTGAATAAGTCCCATATCCAGAAAATGTTGTCTTAATGCACCATCTCCACCTACTTTTAATATTGTAGCACTTTTACCTGCTGGCAAATCTTTTATTGTCACAATCGTACCTCCTGTTATATATTCGAAATGTATCTTATTCGGCTAAATATTATCTTTAACTTGTTAAATTTGTATTATCCTGTCTGCTTATTATGTCACTTCTATGCGTAATTCCTGTTATTCTGTCATATAGCATATTTCTTGTGCTGCTAAACAGACACAATAATAAATCAAATGCCATATATATTGTAATTAAAATACATATCACACATCCTGCTGTAACTGCCCATAATTTTACCCCTTCAAGTTCAATCGCCATACGATAAAAGTTATACGCATATAGTAATGAGGGTACACTTATTGTATATATTATAAAATATCTTATAAACAGCTTATACATTTTTATATGTGGAACTTTATTAATATTAAGAACAGTATCTTTGCAGTCTATAAGACGTATATTAACCAGTGCCTTGCCTATTGTCCGCCCTCTTGTAAGCTTTGTCACAAGTGTGAACACAATAACGATATACAGCGATAAAATAACTACATATCTCACATCATATACCGAACCCAGCACCATTTTCCTGGTAATTATATGCTCGTGCCAAAGCAACAGCATAGCCGCCAGCACTGGAATCATTATAATTACCATATCAATTATCCACGCAACACCTCTCCTGAATTCAGATACAATCTGCCCTCTCTTATATGCAGCCTCATCAAGTCTATCCCTTTTCGGAAGCATAAACACTATAAGCGGTGTGCATACATAACCTAATACTCCACCTAATGTATTACATATAAGGTCATCAACCTCAAAATACCTATATGGATATCTGTATATTCCATACAGTCCTGAAATCTGTGTCAATTCAAAGAACAGGCTGTACCCAAATGAAAATATAAGCACCTGCCACCAGGGTCTTTTAAAATAATATCTAAGATATACTCCAAACGGAAATAACAGCAGTATATTAAATGCAGCCTGCCAGAAATCAAAACATTTAAACAGGTTAACATATGTAGATGGCTGTGACAAAGTGACATTGGCTGTAGCTATAATTCTCCTTATTGCATCAAACGGAACAAGCAGGACACTCGCAGTATCTGGTGTAACCGAGCTTCTTGGAGGAAGTGGAAGCACTGTCATAAAATATGATGTCAGCATATAGAATATAAATGTATATACAATCCCCGTTCTAAGTATAAGGATTGAACCATATTTGTGATACTCATATAATATGTAAGGTATTGTAAATATTACAGCAAGTATAGGAAACACATAGCAGGCTGATATTATTGGTTTTAAATATACTTCCATTAACTGACTCCTTGTTATCTTATTAAATATGCTTTAGTAATTATCAAATATCCGAATAAGTTTAACACGCATATTGGCTCTTATCAATATTTTTTATCAATAACCGGTGTAAAGTGAAATTTATAAAAATTTGTTGTAAATTAGATAATTCACAGTTGACAGTATCTCTATGCAATGAGAGAATACTAACTGAAACAGAATTATAATCACAACATATTATTAATTCTAAGAAAAAATAAAGTGAACGGATATAAGAATTTTACAGATTTTTTATACATATATTTATGATACAATATCCGTATCCGATTGGAGGAATAATGTTAGAGATTTTAAAAGCGATACTTTTTGGTATTGTCGAAGGTATCACTGAATGGCTTCCTATAAGCAGCACAGGACATATGATACTTTTAAATGAAATTATGCCATTAAAAGTATCTGATGCATTCTATAGTATGTTTGAGGTAGTTATCCAGCTTGGTGCTATTATGGCAGTTGTTATACTATTCTGGAACAAGTTATGGCCATTTGGAAAGAACAATAATAAAGAACCACTCTCATCTGAGGGTGCAGGTGCTTATATCAAGTGTGATATATTCAAGCTCTGGTTTCACATTCTTGTTTCGTGCATACCTGCCGCAATTATTGGCGTATTATTTGATGAAAAGCTTGAAGAACTCTTCTATAACTACACAACTGTAGCCATTATGCTTATAATCTTTGGTATTGCATTTATTATTGTAGAGACTATGCACCACGGCAAGAAAGCCAAGGTGAGAACTATTGAAGGCATTGATTACAAGCTTGCTGCATATATAGGTCTTTTCCAGCTTATCGCTGCTATATTCCCTGGAACATCACGTTCTGGTGCAACTATTGTTGGCGCTTTGATTCTTGGTGTTTCAAGAACTGTTGCCGCTGAGTATACATTTTTCCTTGCAGTACCCGTTATGTTCGGAGCTAGCCTTCTTAAGGGTGTTAAGTTCCTTCTTCATAACTCAATGACTTCACAGGAAGGAATAATTCTCCTTGTTGGTATGCTTGTAGCTTTCGTTGTATCTCTTTTCGTTATCAGATTTCTTATGGGATACATTAAGAAACACGATTTCAAGGTGTTCGGCTGGTACAGAATTGTACTTGGTATAATCGTGCTGATATGCGGATTAGTTGGCGTTATTGGATAATCAGACGCTTATAATACTTATTATATAATTTCAATTAATAAAATCTGGATTTTATGATCAACTCACATAACGGTATGTTAATCGTAAAACCCAGATTTTTTTATTTACAGTCCTATATTATATCTATACTTTTTTAACATATTACTTCTTTAATCTTCATATTCACCCTGTAAATATACCATATCTTGTATAAAGAATATAAAGCACGATTATCTGAATAACAAGTATAACTGGTACACCCAGTGTGAATTTAATATGCCTTGTCTTATGTCTTATTGTATACATAGCAAGTAGTGCCGCTGGAGAACCACCTATAACTGCTAAGAATATAAGCGTCTTTTCAGGTATTCTCCAAAGATGATGTACTGCTTTATATTTATCCAGTGCATATATAACAAATGTTATTATATTGATTAAAATAAGCCATTCTATAAATGTATCTCTCATAGCTTAAGATGCTTCTGCCTCCTCAAACTGTGAGTTATAAAGGTCAGCATAGAAACCACCCTTAGCAAGTAATTCTTCGTGATTGCCCTGCTCTACGATATCTCCTTCTTTCATAACAAGTATAATATCAGCATCCTTTATAGTTGATAATCTGTGGGCAATTACGAAGCTCGTTCTGCCCTTCATAAGATTATCCATAGCATTCTGTATCTGAATCTCTGTTCTTGTATCTACAGAACTTGTCGCCTCATCAAGGATAAGGATTGGGTTGTCAGCAAGAATAGCTCTTGCAATAGTAAGAAGCTGCTTCTGTCCCTGTGACACATTACTTGCATCCTCATTAAGTTCCATATTATATCCACCCGGAAGAGTCTCTATAAAATGATGTGCGTGTGCTGCCTTAGCCGCAGCGATTACTTCTTCATCAGTAGCATCAAGCTTTCCA
The DNA here is from genome assembly GCA_900112995.1 of [Lactobacillus] rogosae. Taxonomy (GTDB): domain Bacteria; phylum Bacillota; class Clostridia; order Lachnospirales; family Lachnospiraceae; genus Lachnospira; species Lachnospira rogosae. Next base: position 134,973 of record FONU01000004.1, read on the forward strand.
TATCTGATATTTTCCATAATAGTATCTTTATAAAGCCATGTATCCTGAAGAACCATTCCAAATGCATCTCTTAATTCACGTCTGTTAAAGTCCTTGATATTATGTCCGTCAATAAGGATTTCTCCTGAATTAACATCATAAAATCTCATAAGAAGCTTAACCATTGTAGTCTTACCTGCACCAGTTGGACCAACGATAGCAACCTTCTGTCCTGGCTTAACATTGGCACAGAAATCCTTAATAATAATCTGGTCTTCCTTATATCCGAACTTAACGTGCTTAAACTCAACTTCACCTCTGATATTATCTGTAGGTACTGGATTGGCAGCTATCTGTTCTTCTTCCTCTTCTTCAAGGAATTCAAATACTCTCTCAGAAGCTGCTGCCATAGACTGTACTTGATTAATAACCTGTGCAATCTGTGTTATTGGCTGTGTGAAGTTCTTAACATACTGTATAAATGCCTGAATATCACCAATTGTGATAACTCCATTGATAGCAAGCATACCACCTGAAAGTGCAACACCTGCATAACCAAGGTTACCAACAAACATCATAATAGGCTGCATCATTCCTGAGAAGAACTGTGACTTCCAGGCTGATGAATATAATACAGCATTAGTCTTGTCAAATGTATCCACCATATCCTTCTCTTTATTGAACGACTTAACAACCATATGTCCGCCATATGTTTCTTCTATCTGTCCATTAATATGTCCAAGATATTCCTGCTGTGTCTTAAAGTAACTCTGTGACTTCTTAACAACAAATGATACAAGACCAACGGATATTGGAAGAATAACTATCGCAATAATTGTCATAAGTGGTGAAATGCTTAACATCATTACAAGAACACCTATCATTGTAGCAACTGATGTAATAATTGTTGTTATACTCTGGTTAAGACCCATTCCTAATGTATCAACATCGTTAGTTATTCTTGAAAGAACTTCTCCGTATGTCCTGCTCTCAAAATACTTCATAGGCATACGGTTAATCTTCTCTGATATCTCTTTACGAAGTCTGTAGCACACCTTCTGTGAAACACCTGTCATTATCCAGCCCTGAATAAAGCTGAATATTGCACTGCACACATACAGACAGAGTACAATTATAAGAATTCTTCCAATATATGAGAAATCAATTCCACCAGTTCCTGTAATCTTTTTCATAAGGCCTTCTGAAAGACCTGTTGTTGCCTTACCTAATACCTTAGGTCCTATTACTGTAAATACTGTAGAAGCCGCCGCCATAATCATAACTGCCAATATAGCAATCTTATATCTGCCAATATACTGCATAAGCTTGCTTATTGAGCCTTTAAAATTCTTGGCTTTTTCTGCAGGAGCCATACCGCCTCCTGGACCTCTTCGTCTTGGAGTCTGCTTATATGAGTTATTATCTGCCATAATTATGCTTCCTCCTTTCCGTCAATTCCCAGTTCCTTAGCTGACATCTGAGATTTGGCTATCTGCTGGTATACCTCACAATTCTTCAGAAGTTCCTCGTGAGTACCCTTTCCTACTATCTTACCTTCATCCATAACCAAAATCTGGTCCGCGTGAAGTATTGTGCTTATTCTCTGTGCAACTATGATAACTGTACTGTCTGTAACCTTAGAAGCAAGTGCCTTTCTAAGTGCCGCATCTGTCTTTAAATCGAGTGCTGAAAAGCTGTCATCAAATATAAATATCTTAGGATTCTTAGCAATAGCCCTTGCAATTGAAAGTCTTTGCTTCTGTCCACCAGATACATTAGTTCCACCCTGTGCGATTGGACTTTCATATTTTGCTGACTTAGTTTCAATAAATTCAGTTGCCTGTGCAATCTCAGCTGCTTCCTTTACTATATCCATGGAAGCCTCTGGTGCACCGAATTTGATATTAGACTCAATAGTACCTGAGAATAATATTCCCTTCTGTGGTACATAACCAAGTTCATCTCTTAATTCCTTCATTGAGATATTCTTGATATTCTCACCATCAAGAGTTATTGAACCTTCTGTTGCATCATAAAGTCTTGGAATAAGATTAACAAGTGTAGACTTTCCACATCCTGTACTTCCTATAATAGCTGTTGTCTTCCCCGGTTCAGCCACAAAATTGATATCTTCAAGAGCATTTTCATTAGCACCCGGATACTTAAAGTTAACGTGGTCAAATACTAAAAGTCCTTTAGGATTGCTTATACTCTTAGGTGACTCTGCATCTGTTATTGATGACTTTGTATTAATAACTTCATCTATACGGTCTGCTGCTACAATCGCTCTTGGAAGCATAATTGACAACATTGTAAGCATAAGGAATGACATTACAATCTGCATAGCATATGTAATAAATGCTGTCATTGAACCTACCTGCATAACACCGCTGTCAATTCTGTGAGCTGCTACCCATACAATACCTACTGAGAGACAGTTCATTATAAGCATCATAACCGGCATCATAAATGTCATTACCCTGTTAGTAAAAAGCATTGTCTTTGTAAGCTCTTTATTAGCCTTATCAAATCTTTCTTCTTCCTTCTTCTCTCTACCGAATGCACGGATAACAGAAAGACCTGTAAGTATCTCTCTTGATACAAGATTGACATTATCAACAAGCTTCTGCATAAGCTTGAACTTAGGCATTGCAACTGCCATAAGTAAAAGTACAAAGCCAATAATTACAAGAACTGCAAGGGCTATTATCCATTCCATTCCAGCACCTGTTGACATTACCTTTATAACTCCACCGATACCAATAATAGGTGCATAAAGAACCATTCTTAATATAAGAACACATACGAGCTGTATCTGCTGTACATCATTAGTTGTACGTGTGATAAGTGAAGCTGTTGAGAACTTATCAAGCTCTGCATTAGAAAAGCTCATTACATTCTTATATACTTTTCCTCTTAAATCACGTCCAACTCCAGCACCAACCCTTGATGCAAAGAATGCAACACATACAGTACATACCGCAATAAGAAGTGCCATTCCTACCATCTTAGCACCAGATATCCAAAGGTATCTTTTCTGTATGGCCTTCATATCCATTCCAGCCTTTGCATCCATTGACTTAGCGTAAGCCTTTCCCATTGAAGATATAAGGGTTGAACCCATTGTATCAAATGTTGACTGGAATTCATCTCTCATAGATATAAACGTATCTTTAGACATTGCACCATTATCATACATTACCTTAAATATAATTCTCATATCTACACATTCTGTTGGAACTTCATTACCATCAGCATCTTCAATATCCTTAGTAAATGTTTCAAGTTCCACACCCATTCTCTTTCCAAGGTCTGCAACTGAAACGTTCTCAAGTTCAGATACATCAACGCCCATCTGTGCCGCCATCTGCTGTTTGAACTGTGTGACTGTAACTGATGACATCTGATTATTAATAATCAGTGCCATAGCAAGTGTATCATCATATTCATCTAACCTTTTATCATTATTTTCTGTACGGACATATAAGTCATCCTGTTCCTCAAAACATTTCTCCCATATGCTTATCTCTTCGTCCGTCATAAACATCTTCGCTATATCATATTCATCTTTAGTAATCTTCTCTGGAATACTATGTCCTATACCACCATTCTGGATACCAACATCAATAATATTCGATGTGTACTGTGGAAGTGCAAGATCACAATTCGCCTGCAACACAAGTAACAACAGAATAATTATTATTGATTTCCAGTATGGGGCAATACTTTTCAATATTCTGCTCATAATTCTTCCTTTCTATTAAACTCTTCATAAACTATATCTCTTCAAATCAGGCAATAACATAAAGTAGTCTGCCACGATATTTTCTTATCTTATCATTATTGAGAAAATATGTAAATTAAGGAAATAAGAAACATTTATTAATACTTTATAAACATTGTATACAATTTTAACCAATCTATGTATTGCCCTGTATTATCAAGTATGATATTATACGCGTGAGCGTTATTCGGATGAAAATGTATCAGCTGCCAGTAATTATTATCACCTGTAATCATTGGTATTTATAGTTTATAATTATTGGATTATTTATTTAATTATTTCAAGGAAGTTTTTTAATGGTAGAAGAAAGAATTGATGTGCGACCTCAATTGGCGTGTAACAAGATTTTATTCTGAACTTTTACTTTTAAATATGCTGAATTAATATTCTGATTTCATTTTGATTGATATACAATATAGTATATCAATTTATACCAGTCTGTATATCTACATTATTTATGTACTTACACTAATATGAGATATTTTGGTATCTGTATACACTTATTCGTGTTTATCCCATCTGTCATAACGCTACAATTAAAAATGTCTGAAAGACAGGATTGCCGTTTTATCAGACGAAAAGGAGATTTTATGAATAACAACCAGACAAGTGCAGTTAATAATACTGCCAACAAAACTTTTACAACCAAATATATGGTTGAACTTGCCGCTATGATAGCAATTATTATCATTATGGCTTTTACACCACTTGGATACATTAAACTTCCAGGTCTTACTATCACATTTTTGACAATTCCAGTAGCTGTTGGTGCTATAATTCTTGGTCCTGTTGGTGGACTTATATGTGGTCTTACTTTCGGACTTACAAGCCTCTATCAGGCAGTAACTGGCGGCTCTGTATTTACATTTGCATTATTTAATATCAGCCCTGTATTCACTATTATTCTTACAGTTGTTCCAAGAACACTTGAGGGACTTCTTACAGGACTTATATTCAAGGGACTTCATAATATCCGCAGTGTACAGAAGGTATCTTACTACATCGCAAGCCTTGCCTGCCCACTTCTTAACACACTGCTCTTTATGAGTACACTTGTTGCACTTTTCTATAGAACTGATTTTATTCAGACTTATGTAACTAAATTCGCTGCAAGCAATCCATTTACTTTCGTTATCGCATTTGTCGGAACACAGGGTGCAATTGAAGCTGTTGTATGCTTTGTTGTCGCAAGTATTCTTTCAAGAACACTTTATGCTGTACTTGTAAAAAATGCTTAAAACTATATAAACCAAGGGAGTTATAGGAATAATATTCCTATAACTCCCTTATTACATATGTATTCTTTCCATTAATCTTAGCATCATACATTGCATTATCTGCTTCTTTTAACAGCTTGGCATAATCAAAGCTTCCACCTATCGCAGTTACAATACCTATACTACAAGGAACAGACATATTCTTTAGCAAATCGCCTCTTTTATAGCCCTTGTTAAGAATATCATAGACCTTCTTTACTTTCCTATCAAGTTCCTCTTTACTTATATCCCCTTCATAACCAAATACAAATTCATCTCCGCCATTTCGTCCAACTTCACCTTTAAAATTATCCTTTAATGTATTGGCAACAAATTTGATTACATTATCGCCTTCCTGATGTCCATAATTAGTATTGTAATCTTTAAAATCATCAATATCAAGAAATCCAACACTTATACGCACTTTTTTATCAGTTGCACTCTGAACCATAGCAAGCATTTTCTGCTCAATCGCTTTTTTATTATTAATTCCAGTAAGTGGATCACACTCAGCAAGTTCTCTTAAATGTCTTTGCCTTTCCTTTTCCTGAATATTCTCATCTTCTATATGTGTGAGAAGTCCATTAATTTCATCGGAAAGCTGGTTCATCTCAACACTATTTGATTTAGGCAGTCTCTTTGAATAATCCTGTGTAGCCTTGATATCATTAAACACATTCATTATCTGTTCTATTGGTGCTAATACATTCTTTGTAATAAATATCTGCACAATAAATATAGCAAGGACAAAGAATACAAACGCAAGACATAACATAACTGTGTATGACCTGCCTGTCTGCCTCTGTGCACTCAGATTCTCAGTAAGTCTCATTCCCCAATTAGTGTTATCAACATCAGAATAATAAGTTACATAACTATCACCCCTGTATTTATAATATATTTTACCAACCGGGTTACTGTTATGGTCAACCTCATCCCAGGCTTTCTGGAAACTGTTACGTTCAGAGCTGTCAGTCACAAAATGTGAAAGACTTTTCTTCTGTTTTGTATCACCTGCCTCATAACTTTCACTTGAGGCTACTACCCTGAAATCCTTGTCCAATATAGATATACTTGCAACAAACACTCCATATTTCTTTCGTTCCTTCAACACATTGTTAATATACTCTAAATCAACTTTACCTGCATCATAAGGACTTGGCTCTCCTACACTTTCTTTGATTGCCGCCTGTGTCATAGCATAATTAGCAACCATCTCCATTTCGGACTTCCTGTCCTCACAGAAATTCTTAATATTAATTCTCTGATTCTCACTCACCGTCGCAAGATTGCACTCTGTCATATCGTCAATCTTCCTATTCGTCTGGTAAATTGAAAATCCACCAAAAATGCTTAGTGGAAGCAGGATAAACAAAAGTAATATTCCTAATATTCTGTTCTTTAATTTCATCATCATTGGTATCACCCCTTAACACTGGTTAATAACCAGACAGACATATTATCATTACTTTCAATATACCCTTGACAGATGATAAAATCAATTAATTTGTTATTTTTCAAGCTCACGGGAAAGATTTACCATCTCAATAGCACCCTCTGCACATTCAAATCCCTTATTACCTGCCTTTGTTCCTGCTCTCTCAATTGCCTGTTCAATTGTATCTGTAGTAAGCACTCCGAACATCACTGGAATATCTGTATTAAGTGATACATTAGCTATTCCTTTAGAAACCTCCGCACAAACATAATCATAATGGCTTGTAGCTCCTCTTATAACTGCACCAAGACATATCACTGCATCATATTTTCCGCTCTTTGCCATTTTAGAAGCAATAAGTGGTATTTCAAATGCACCAGGAACCCACGCAAGGTCTATATTGTCATCGCTTACTCCGTGTCTTATAAGTCCGTCCTGTGCACCTGCAACCAGCTTTGATACAATAAATTCATTAAATCTTGCCGCTACAATACCTACTCTTGTTCCATTGTCTACTAATTTTCCTTCTAATACTCTCATAACTATTAATCTCCTCGTCTTTTTAATTTAATTTCATTACAATTTTCATAAATCATCAATACTGCTATATGTCGGATTTTTTCAACTTTCAATCATATGAAATCTATAACATATGACCCATTCTTATCTTCTTAGTGTTAAGATAAAATCCATCATAAGCTGTCTTTTCCATTTTAATTGGAATTCTTTTACTTATCTTCATTCCAAAATCAGATAACTGGTATACCTTATCCGGATTGTTGGTAAGCAGACGTAATGTCTTAGCACCCAGATCCTTTAATATCTGTGCTCCAATGTAGTATTCTCTCATATCTCCTGGAAATCCAAGGGCAAGATTAGCATCAAGCGTATCCATTCCTTCGTCCTGAAGTGCATATGCCTTAAGCTTATTAACAAGACCTATGCCTCTGCCTTCCTGCCGCATATATAGCAGTATTCCTCTGCCTTCCTCATTAATCTGTGTCATAGCCGCCGCAAACTGCTGTCCGCAGTCACATTTTAATGAACCAAAAGCATCACCTGTAAGACACTCTGAATGAACCCTGCACAAAAGGTCTTCTCCATTACCAACATCACCTTTTACTAAAGCAACGTGATGTTCTCCATTTAATTTATTAATGTAACAATGTGCAACAAATTCTCCATATTTTGTAGGCATTTTAGTTACTGCCACACACTCTACAAGCTTTTCGTTGCATTTTCTGTATTCCTGAATTGCCTTTATTGTTATGAATTTTAAATTCCATTTTCTGGCAAGTTCAATGAGGTCGTTCTTTCTCATCATTGTGCCATCATCTTTCATAATCTCACAGCATAAGCCACATTCTTTAAGTCCTGCAATCCTCATCAAATCAACTGTTGCTTCTGTGTGTCCGTTTCTTTCAAGAACTCCATTCTTCCTTGCAATAAGTGGAAAATTGTGTCCCGGTCTTCTAAAGTCCTCCGGCTTGGCATCATCACTTACTACCATTCTTGTTGTATAGGCTCTTTCTTTTGCAGATATCCCTGTAGTTGTATCAACATGGTCTATTGATACTGTAAATGCTGTTTCGTGGTTATCTGTATTGTCTGCTACCATATGTGGGAAATATAGCTTTTTGCTTATCTCCTCACTCATTGGCATACATATAAGACCTTTTCCATATGTTGCCATAAAATTAACATTTTCTGTTGTTGCAAACTCAGCGGCACATATGAAATCACCTTCATTCTCCCTGTCCTCATCATCTGTGACAAGTATAATCTTACCTGCTTTTAAATCTTCAACTGCTTCTTCTACTGTGTTAAACTCAAACATATATCCTCCTTTTTAAAATCCATATTTACCAAGAAACTCTCTTGTTATCCCTGATGTATTCTGTCTTTGTGATGACTGTGCTTTTACTGACACATCCTGCCTTGTGGATATCTCGCCCAGTCCATCCGCTGTTACATCAAGACTTTCGCCTGTCTGTAACAATCTTTTTATGTATTTCCCTACAATATCATTCTCAAGATTGACACAATCGTTGATTCTACGCTGTGATAATGTTGTCACCTGCCTTGTATGGGGAATTACAGATACTTTAAAACTATCATCATTAACCCCTGCTACAGTAAGGCTTATTCCATCAATTGTTATTGAACCTTTTGGAACTATTAACTGCATAATCTCTTTACCTGCATTAATTGTGTACCAGACAGCGTTATCATCCTTGCTTATCTTTGTTATTCTGCCAACACCATCTATATGTCCACTTACTATATGTCCGCCAAATCTGCCATTAGCTGGCATTGCTCTTTCAAGATTAACAGCCATTCCTGCCCGCAGATTTCCAAGTGATGACTTATTAATAGTTTCGTGCATAACATCTGCACTGAACTGTTTACTGCCAATTGACGTTACTGTCAGGCACACGCCATTAACTGCTATACTGTCACCTATATTGGTTCCCCAAAGAATATCTGATGCACTTATAGTTATAATCTGAGAAAATGCGTGTCTTTGAACAGATACTATATGTCCGATTTCTTCAACAATTCCTGTAAACAATTATATACACCTCACTTTCCCCTCAATTAATATATCCTTTCCCAATCTTGTAACCGTATAATCATCAAGCTCATATGCTTTATCGGGAGTATCAACACCAATTCCACCTACTGGTGAAAGAGCATTTACACCACCCAATACTTTAGGTGCTATATAAGCCTGTATTCTGTCTACCATACCACTTGCCAGAACACTCCAGTTAAGTGTCGCTCCACCCTCGCACACAATACTGTCTATGCCAAGCTGTCCTAGCTTTATTATCAGTTCTTTTATATCTATATGAGAATTATTATCATTATCATTTTTATTGACATATATAAGTTTACAGCCTGCCTCAGTGTATTTCCTGCACTTATCATCGTCTTTGCAGCTTGTAGCTATATATGTTGTGTACAGCTTCGCACTCCGTACAATATTGCAATCAAGCGGTGTCCTGAGATTAGTATCACATATTACTCTTGCCGGCTGGTTGATATTAACAATATCTTTACTGCGGCACGTCAACATAGGATTGTCCTTTATAACAGTTTCAACACCAACCATTACGGCTGAATATCTATGCCTGTCCATATGAACTTTATTTCTTGCTGTTTCCCCTGTTATCCACTGTGACAATCCTGTATGCGTTGCAATCTTTCCGTCCAGGGACTGTGCATACTTTAATATCACATATGGCTTTTTTTCTTTTATGTAATTAAAAAATACATAATTAAGGCTTTTACATTCCTCACTACACACAAGCTTGTCATCAACAGTTATGTTATGTTCTCTTAAAATATCCACGCCTTTCCCTGCAACTAATGGGTTAGGGTCATAAGAACCTATCACCACTCTTTTTATTCCCGCCTCAATAATTGCATTAACACAGGGTGGCTGTTTACCATAATGACAGCATGGCTCAAGTGTCACATATATCGTTGCACCACTCACATCCTCATTTGCACTGGCAAGTGCTTCTCTCTCTGCGTGAAGTCCACCATATTTCTTATGGTACCCTTCTCCTATTATCCTGCCGCCTTTAACAATAACTGCACCGACAAGCGGATTAGGATTAGTCCAGCCTGTTCCTTTCTTAGCCAGCTCAACAGCCCTTAGCATATATTCTTCATCTGTCATTGCCATAATATTACCCGCCTTCTTTCTCTAATAAATGTATATAATGGGCTTTTCATTCTTAAAATATCAATAAAAAAGCCCTGAGAATAATCTTCCCAGGGCTTAAATAACTATATAATACATATTCTGCAAATATCAATAGCTAATACAGTTATAATAGCTTAATAATATTATTATCATAATACATTATCTTAATATATGCTTAACAACGATTATCTAATTAAATATATCAACTTTACTTCTTCCATCCAGACTGTAACTGTCGGCACTGGAATTCCACCAGTTCGTGCATAATGCTCGCGGGCTTTACCGCCGGTAGGGAATGACACCCTGCCCTGAAGTATTATTTAATTCTTTTATAAAATAGCACAATAGAACTAATAATTCAATAGTCTTTTGAACATTAATTTACAACATTTAATTTATAACATTAATTTTACAGCTTATATTTTATAATTTAAAATCTCTGCTGTCTAACACAATAGTGAATGGTCCGTCATTTTCAAGACTTACTTTCATATCCGCACCGAATTCACCCGTTTCTACCTTTGCAACTCTTTCCCTGCACAATGCTACGAATTTCTCGTATAACTCATTGGCAAGATCCGGCTCACAGGCGTGTACAAAGCTTGGTCTGTTGCCTTTCCTGCAATCTGCATATAATGTAAACTGGCTTACAATAAGCATTTCTCCACCTACATCATTAATTGAGAGATTAGTCTTTCCATTCTCATCTGCGAATATTCTCATTTTGCATATTTTATCAGCAAATGGCACAAGCATATCCTCTGTGTCACCCTCGCCTGCACCAAACAGTATAAGATAGCCTTTGCCTATGCTTCCTATAACATTACCATCAACTTTTACACTTGCTGAATTAACTCTTTGTATAACGAATTTCATTATATTTCTCCATTTTAACAGTATCTAAATGTATTTCTAAAATATTCTTTCTATATATATTAAATATCTGATTAACTATACAATCTGTTCTATTTAACTCTGTACTTTCTCTTATCCGCTAACATTTCCTTTATTACCACTGGATGGAATAATAATAACATTGGAAATAATTCAAGTCGTCCTGCAAGCATATCAAATACTATAACTATCTTGCTTAATATGCCAAAATGTCCAAAGTTATGTGTTGGACCTGCAAGTTCAAGACCTGGTCCAATGTTATTAATTGTAGCCGCTACCGCTGTAAAGTTAGTTGTCAGATCTTTTCCTTCTAATGAAACAAGGAATACTGATACAACAAATGTTAATATAAATGTTATCATATACACATTTACAGAACGTATAACCTCGTGTTCAACCGGTTTTCCTTCAACCTTAATCTTCTTTACGCTCCTAGGGTGGATATAAGAGTTAAGCTCTTTAATAATTGTCTTAATAAGTATTACAAATCTTGAAACCTTAATACCACCGCCTGTACTTCCCGCACATGCACCAACAAACATAAGCAATACAAGTATTGTTTTTGATGTCTGTGGCCACAAGTTAAAGTCTGTCGTTGAAAATCCTGTTGTCGTTATAATTGAACCAACCTGAAATGCCGACTTGGTAATTGCATCCCATACACCAGAACACATAGAATAAATATTAATTGTGACAGCTGTAATTGCTGCTAATATAATTCCAAAATATGCCCTTACTTCTTCCATACTAAGTGCTTTCTTAATACTTCCAAAGAACAGCAGATAGTAAGCATTAAAGTTCACACCAAACAGTATCATAAATATCGTGACAATCCACTGTATAGCCACAGAATAACTGCCTATACTGTCATTTTTAATACCAAAACCACCTGTACCAGCTGTTGCAAATGATGTATTAACCGCATCAAACACCGGCATCTTAGCCATAACAAGTATTATGAATTCCAGTAATGTAAGTCCAAAATATATAATATAAAGTATTCTTGCTGTATGTCTTACCTTCGGTACAAGCTTACCAACTGATGGTCCCGGACTTTCTGCCCTCATAAGATTAATATTAGAACCACCACTGAGTGGCACAATCGCAATAATAAATACAAGAACACCCATACCACCTATCCAGTGTGTAAAGCTTCTCCAAATAATACTGCAATGTGACAGGCTCTCAACATCACTTAATATACTAGCACCAGTCGTTGTAAAACCTGAAACTGTTTCAAATAAAGCATCAATAAACGATGGAATCTCTCCAGTTATCATAAATGGAAATGAACCTACAATTCCCATAAGTATCCAGCTTAAAGATGTCGCTATACAGCCCTCTTTAAGATATATAATATAATCTTTAGGCTTCCTTATTGTCAGAAGCATACCTGCAATAAGACTTAATACTGCTACAATTACATACGCAATTCCCTGACTTTCGTGATATATAAGTGCAACAAGACAAGGAAGTGCCATAAGCACTCCCTCTGTTTTAAGTATGCAACCCAGAATGTATATAATCATTGTTCTATTCATATCTATTTTACCTGCTTACACCTATCTTACAATATCATCAATACCTGTAAATCCTGTATTCTTAGTTACTATCATTACTGTATCGCCGTCTTCAATCTCATCATTACCTGTAGGAATGATAATATGTCCATTGTGGTTGATAAATGAGATAAGGACATCTTTCTTTAACTTCAGATCCTTAATAGGTACTCCAGATACCTTTGAATTCTCCTCAACAATGAATTCAATTGCCTCAACCCTTGAATCAAACATATGATAAAGAGTCTCTATATTACTGCCCATTGAATTCTTCTTGGCTCTTACATATGCAATAATTGCTTCTGATGTAATATATTTAGGATATACAAGGCTTCCAAGATCAAGATTATTAATAACCTGCTTATAATTAACCCTGTTAATCTTAGTTACAACCTTAGCCTTTGATACCTGCTTTGCATAAAGTGTCAGCATAATATTTTCTTCATCTATTCCTGTAAGTGGAATGAATGACTGAACTGTTTCTATACCTTCTTCCTTCAATATATCCGGGTCTGTGCCGTCACCATTAATAATTATAGCTTTAGGAAGCTTAACACTTAAGCTTTCACAGTTCTCTTTTTCCTTTTCAATAATCTTTACTGAGATGCCCATATTAAGAAGTTCTTTAGCAAGATAATATGCTGCCTTGCTTGCACCTATAATCATAGTATCCTTAACCTGCCTGGTTGCTAAGCCTATCTGCTTAAGAAAATCTCTTGCAATATGACGTTCTGAAACAAATGAAACTACATCGCCTGACTGAAGCACGAAATCACCGTTAGGCATATATACTTCTCCGTTTCTTTCAACTGCGCATATAAGAATATCATTAGTAATATTCTTACCAAGATAAGCTAAGCTAAGCCCATTCAGAAGATTACCCTCTGGTACTTTGAATTTGACAAGCTCTGCCTGTCCATGTGCAAATGAATTAACCTCAAGTGCAGTTGGAAGATATAATATACGTGCAACCTCTCTTGCCGCTTCAAGCTCAGGATTTATTATAAGGGCAAGACCTAACTGCTCTCTTAAATAGCCTGTTTCCTCACTGTAATCCGGTGTACGGACTCTTGCTATTGCTGCACATTTGCCAACTCTCTTGGCTACTGTACAACATAAAAGGTTAAGCTCGTCCGAATCTGTAACCGCAATAATAAGATCTGTTTCTTCAATACCAGCTTCCATCTGTGTTGAATAGCTTGCTCCGTTACCCACAAGTCCCATAACATCATAGGTATTGGTAATATCCTGTATCTTCTCTGCTTTCTTATCTATAACAGTTATATCATGTCCTTCTTTACTTAACTGGTCAACAAGGTTCGCACCTACCTTGCCACAGCCTACTATTATGATTTTTAAGCCATTTTCCTTCTTACTTAATCCAAACATAATATCTCCATTCGTGCCTTTTCAAAGTACGCCCATCATGGCTAAGCACTTATCTCCATTCTCTAATTATAAAGCCTTCTTTATTGCCTCAAAGAGGTCATCATATTCTTCAAATGCTTCAAGCTGTGGATAATCTGCCTTAATCTGGTCAGTTGTTCTGAATAGGAAACCTGCCTTACTAGCCTGAATCATACCTAAATCGTTGTGGCTGTCACCACTGGCAATTGTTTCAAAGCCAACAGACTGAAGTGCTTTAACTGTTGAAAGCTTAGACTGTTCACAACGCATTTTAAAGCCTGTAATTGTTCCGTCCTTAGCTACTTCAAGAGTATTACAGAATATAGTCGGCCAGCCGAGCTTCTTCATAAGAGGTGCTGCAAACTGTGTAAATGTATCACTAATAATAATAACCTGTGTTGTTTCTCTTAACTTATCAAGGAATTCCTTAGCTCCTGGAAGTGGATCTATCTTTGCAATAGTTTCCTGTATCTCTTTAAGTCCAAGACCGTGTTCCTTAAGAATTCCAAGTCTCCAGTTCATAAGCTTGTCATAATCTGGTTCGTCTCTTGTTGTTCTTGTAAGCTCTGGAATACCGCTTTCCTTTGCAAATGCAATCCAGATTTCTGGAACTAATACTCCTTCAAGATCTAAACATACTATATTCATACTCATATTTGCCCTCATTTCCGTGTAGTATACACATTTTCTAAATAATATCAAGATTGGATTATAACACAATAATCTTAATTGGTGAACACCTTTTAACATATAAGCTTACAATATAAGCTTTATTTGGCTAGTTTTGCTATAAGCTCAAGATTGTCCGGTATATGTATGTGCTGTGGACAATTCTTCTCACATCTGTGACATTTAATGCAGTCTGAAGCCTTTCCCTTATTATATATAAGCCTCTGATAATACATATTGGAAAAATTGTCATTAATGCAATAATTATTATAAAGTGCAAACAGTCCTGGAATATTAATATTCTTAGGACATACCTCCATACAATATCCACAGGAAGTACAAGGAATTGCTGTTCTTTTGTTAATTATTGCTACAACCTCTTTAAGAAGCTCCTTTTCCTTATCGTTAAGCGGCTGAGGTCTTGCCATAATCTTAGTATTGTCAAGCACCTGCTCACAATTGCTCATTCCACTAAGCACCATAAACACACCATCAAGATTAGCTGCAAACCTTAAAGCATACGAAGCTGGCGAGGCTTCCTTGTTATATTCCCTTAAAATATTCTCTGCTTCCTTTGGAAGATTCGCCAGTGTCCCGCCCTTAACAGACTCCATTACAGCTATTGGCTTATTATGCCTTCTTGCTGTTTCATAACATAACCTTGACTGGATAATATCATTTTCCCAATCAAGATAATTAATCTGAAGCTGAACAAAATCAACTTCCGGGTGATTGGTTAATATCATATCAAGGAACTGTGCATCATCGTGAAATGAGAATCCGAAATTCTTAATCTTACCCTCGGCTTTCATCTTCTTAGCGAATTCAAATCCACCCCACTTGTCCGTATTATAATATCTGTCCCTGCCCATATTGTGCATAAGGTAGTAATCAAAATATCCAACGCCTGTCTTTTCAAGCTGTTTATTAAAATATAACGGATACTCCTCACCTGATTTTATAAGCACTGTAGGCATTTTATCGGCAAATACATACTTGTCCCTGTCATATCTGTCAACCAAAGCTTCCTTTAACGCTGTTTCTGACATCTGGTCGTGATACGGAAATGCAGTATCAAAATATGTAAATCCTGCTTCCATATATATATCAACCATACGCTTTAACTCGTCCATATCAATTGACTGTTTATCATCTGGATTGATTAACGGAAGCCTCATCGCTCCAAATCCGAATCTATTCATTGTAATTCTCTCCTGATTGTTAATTCTCTTTTGATATTTTATTTTCTTATACTATTTATCTTTTCTTATTTTACTTAATTCTATTGTGCTGTTATTGCTATAAATAACCGTATATACAACCACAATGTTAGTCAACTCTCTTATTGCCCCAGAAGAATAATGCAACTGTTCCAGGTCCTGTGTGGCTTCCTATTGTTGTACCTATATTATTAATCTCCACCCTGCCGTTAAGCTTAGGGAATTTCTCCTCTATAAGCTTTGCAACAGCTTCTGCATCTTTTCTGCACGCTGACATTGATATGTAGCATTTTCCATCGTAATCAAGTCCATTTTCGGCATTATTAATCATCTTATCAACAGTTGCTGCAATAACCTTCTTCTTAGTACGGATTTTTTCTCTAGGTATAAGCTTTCCCTCAAAATTAACATTGAGCAGTGGGCATATATTAAGAAGATTACCCACGAAACCTGACACCTTTGACACTCTTCCACCTTTTATAAAAAATGTAAGATCTGTCGTAAAGAACCAGTGATTAACCTTTAATCTGTTCTCAATAACCCAGTCCTTTAACTCATCTATACCCATACCTTCATCTTTTAAATCAGCAACCTTGTCCATAAGAAGCCCGTATCCGGATGAAGCTGCAAGAGAATCAATTACATATATCTTTCTGTCTGGATATTTCTCTTTAAGTGTTTCCGCCGCTATATTAGCAGAATTAATTGTTCCGGATATGCCTGATGAAAGTGTAAGATGAAGTATATCTTTTCCTTCTTTTAAGAATTCTTCAAAATATGCCTCATATTCCTCCGCATTTATCTGTGATGTTTTAGTATCAGCACCTTCTGACATAGCCTTATAGAAATCATCCAAATTCATTGTCTTCCCTAAATCATCCATATAAGCTGC
The DNA here is from genome assembly GCA_900112995.1 of [Lactobacillus] rogosae. GTDB lineage: Bacteria > Bacillota > Clostridia > Lachnospirales > Lachnospiraceae > Lachnospira > Lachnospira rogosae. Next base: position 151,786 of record FONU01000004.1, read on the forward strand.
TCCATCCAGCTCATAATGGAAGCATATGTAATGTATATCTCTCTTATTAAAATGTTCCTCTGTTAAATCTGCTGTAGAACAACACGAAATAATATAATCACTCATAACTAAGCCTCCATACATATTATAAATATTTGTATACACAGTAATTTTATTATATATCATATCTTATGTCCATTGATTTATTATATTTAATCTGATATTATTATTCTTAATAAACATTTGATTAATTATAAGGTCAGCAGCCATAAACCTGCCTTATTTAACGAGGATAAATATATGCTTACATATTCTTTTAATAATAGAAACAAAAAAAGCCTTTACGAATACCTGTACACCTGTATTAAAGATGATATTATATCCGGCAAATTAACACCCGATACAAAGCTCCCTTCCAAAAGAGATTTTGCCAAAAATCACGGAATAAGCGTCGTAACTGTTGAAAATGCCTACGGACAGCTTCTTGCAGAAGGTTACATATATTCACTTCCTAAGAAGGGATTTTATGTATCGGAGATTAATAATAATTACAATACCACAGGTAATCATTCTTTTAAGAATACCGCTTTCAATAATATTTCAAGCAGTAACCAGCCTTACAATGTGAATAATAATGCTCGTGCTTCCCTGGAAAATACTGGTGCTCCCCTGGAAAATGCAGCTGTCAACCTTGTATACAGCCACACCCCTAAAGATAATTTTCCATTTTCAGTATGGGCAAAACTTATGCGTCAGGTACTTACATATGAGGGCGATGATGCACTCAATGTTCCACCCACAGGTGGCGTTATGAAACTGCGCCGTGCCATTGCACATCATCTATATGAATTCAGGGGAATTACAGTAAATCCTGAGCAGATTATTATTGGTGCTGGAACTGAATATTTATATGGGCTTATCGTTCAGCTTCTTGGACGTGACCTTGCCTACGGACTTGAAAATCCAAGTTCCAGAAAAATCGTAAATATATACCGCTCATTAGGTGTCAAGGTCAACGCACTTGATATGGATGATGAAGGTGTAATACCTGACAGCATTGGACTTGCGAATTCCCAGATAATACAGATATCTCCGTCACACCATTTTCCTACTGGTATAGTTACATCTATAAGCAGAAGATATGGTCTGTTACAATGGGCTAACAACTCGCACGGCAGATACATAATAGAGGACGACTACGACAGTGAATTCCGACTTCAGGGAAAGCCAATACCATCACTCTTTTCAATCGATGCCACAGACAAGGTAATATATTTTAATACATTTACAAAAAGCCTTGCCTCAACTATAAGAATTAGTTATATGGTTCTTCCTGTGCCGCTCCTTGAACGCTTCAAACAGCAGCTTGGCTTCTATGCCTGTACAGTATCTAACTTTGAACAATATACTCTGGCACATTTTATTGAAGACGGCTTTCTTGATAAACACATTAACCGTATGCGCAATCATTACCGTGACATAAGGGATAATCTTATAGGTCTGCTTATGAAAAGCAGTATCAAAGACCGTATTAATATATACGAGGAAAATTCGGGACTGCATTTTCTCCTAAAATACGACACAGAATTAACTGATGAGCAGCTAAAGCAAAAAGCCAGCAAGAAAGGACTTCTCATATCATTTCTTTCTGACTATATAACTGGAAACAGCTATTCACCTGATAATTATTCGCATATAGCAATTGTCAACTACTCTGGAATATCTATGAACGATGTCGCTATTACTGCGAAATTGCTTGAAGAAATATGCTTATAAATAATTACTTAATGCAATACATATTGGTGGAAGAAATCTAATAATAATAAATATTCTCTTATAAAAATAATGGTGTCACACGAATGAACTATTCACTGCCTTACTAACATTAAATAATTCATTTTATGTGACACCTTGTTATTATTCAGAATAAAACCTATAACATCCACGTCCCGATTTCTTGGCTTCATATAACGCTTTATCTGCACACTGGTACATATTATAATAATGTAAACCACAATTAACAGATAAGCTTATCCCCATACTTACGCTTATCTTATAACCATCGTACTCATCTGTTACATAATTAAATATTCTCTTCACGATATCTTCGATATTATCGCTGTCTTTATATTCAATATATACAACGAACTCATCGCCTCCATACCTTATCGCTATATCCTGATCTTCCCTTGTACATTCTGCTAATCTCTTGGCAACATATTGTATAACACAGTCGCCAAAATAATGGCCATAAGTATCATTAACTAATTTAAACGAGTCTATATCAAATATAACAAATGCCGAATACATATGAGCACTGTTGTCAATCCTGCTCTTTATAAGCAATTCTCCAGTAACGTGATTATAAAGGCCTGTAAGCAGGTCAAGTGATGCCTGCTTTTCCAGACGTTGTTTCAAATATTCCTGTCTATATCTTTCTGTAACATTTCTTAAGCTTATAATTCCTAAAATATCATCTGTAAGCTTGTCCTTTGACAGATATATAGACTTATCAATCCACATCTCCGTATCCTGTGTATCCATTGTCCTGTAATCAATAGATACAGTAGTATTACCATTATTAAATAGCTCGATAATCTTCTTTGACGTCGCAAGCTTTAAATAATCTTCAATTGTATCCTTGGAAACCCTTTTCTGCCACCTTCTGCAATATTCATCATAAGAACTAGATGTACTAATACCTACTGTATCAAGTGCACTATACATTTTATTATTCTTTCGCTGATATATGCCATTTTCTATTGTATCTTTTGAAAAATTAACCTGATACATAACAATTGACTCTGACATAAGTGCGTCTTTATACTGCTCTGTTGTCTGCAAAAGCTTTCTAAGTTCAGCATTTTTACGCTTTATTATCTCATAATATTCATATCTGTGTGATACATCACGTTCTGTCACTGTTATCTGGTTAAATGTCTTATCATACATAAGTGTCACTAATATCCACTTATATTTACCATCATACATAAGTCTTACATCAAGCTTTTTATTAAACTCATCGTTACTGCCAAAGCCTTTAACTGCCTCTACTGATATTAAATCCAACAGCCTGCCTCTGTCCTCATAATGACACCTGTCAATCATTGTTTGAACCCACTGTTCTAACTCTACATTACTGTCTTTCTTAAACTTATTACCCCTATTATAAATACATAGAACACTATCATTATCAATATCAATCTGATAAATCCCCTCATATTGGGTTGACAGCATTGTAAGTATTCTGTCTTCCAGCTCTAAATCATTCTCCATTGAAGTTCTCCATTCCAGCACTGTACACCAACAGCACTTGTTTAACTTGCAAGAAACAAGCTTTTATTCTTCATTATTATTCGACCATTTTCTACAAAACTCTTAATTGAATATACAATAGCACATATTGGAGAAAATGTCACGCTGGCATTTAATGTTTTAATGGGACTTACTATAGAATTTTATAACATTAAATTTCCTATTATATAAAAACTGCCGCCAGTGTAATACTGACGGCAGTAATAATACCTTATTAATCTATTGATTAATATAAGCTATCCAATTAACTGTACCATTAATTCTGATACTGTATACTACTCATATACCAGCTTATGATTAACCGAAGTATCTCTTTAAAAGACCTTCAAATGCCTTACCATGTCTAGCCTCATCCCTAGCCATCTCATGAACTGTGTCGTGGATTGCATCAAGATTAGCAGCCTTAGCTCTCTTAGCAAGGTCAACCTTACCTGCTGTAGCTCCATTTTCAGCTTCTACTCTCATCTCAAGGTTCTTCTTAGTGCTGTCTGTTACAACTTCACCGAGAAGCTCTGCGAACTTAGCTGCGTGTTCAGCTTCTTCCCAAGCTGCCTTTTCATAGTAAAGACCTACTTCTGGATAACCTTCTCTGTGAGCAACTCTAGCCATAGCAAGATACATACCAACTTCTGAACATTCTCCATTGAAGTTAGCTCTTAAATCTTCAATAATATCTTCGCTTACTCCCTTAGCAACTCCTACAACGTGCTCAGCAGCCCATACCTTGTCATCTCCCTGAGCTAAGAACTTGTCTGCTGGTGCCTTACATACTGGACAGACATAATCTGCTGGAAGTGACTCTCCTTCATAAACATAACCGCATACTGTACATACATACTTCATAATCTTAATCTCCTTTTCTTGTTTAATTTATTAAAAATAGTAATTATTACTGTTTGTGAGTTTAATATAACACTGTTTATTTCCTTTGTCAAGCAAAATAGTAATAATTCCTATTAATATTTTTACTTATCTATACACTCAGGACATTCTCCATAGAAAAATGTCACATTTCCCTGAATTGTACCATCAAAATTCTTTGCCGCCGCTTCATTAAAATTCTTCTCAACTTCCCTTGAGTCAAAGTTCAAATCCATAACTTTGCCACAATTCACACATTGAAAATGGTAATGTGGGTTCACGTTGCCATCAAAATGCACCGAACCATCACTACACGGCACTTTCATAGCCATTCCATTGTCTACAAGGAATGTAAGATTTCTGTATACAGTTCCAAGACTTATGTTAGGAAACTCTTTACTGACATTATCATACACAACCTCTGCCGTAGGGTGGTCTTTTCTTGACATCAAAAAGCTCCTGATTGCATCTCTTTGTCTGCTTCTTTTTACTGTTGCCATATTGTAACTCCTCTATTCAAATTACATTAAATTAATATTGTCATTATATACTGTTACTTGTTTAATATTTTATATGTACATAATATCCATTTGATAAATCACGCTCATTATTGGATTTAAATCAAAAATGATACACCAATAATAGTAACAACTACTAATATTAGTGTATCATTTTCTATCAAAAAGTCAACTTATTTTTACTATATTATTTTTATAATATTATTATGCAAGCTTTGTTTTTATTTATGCCTTCATCATTCCAGACATAATACAGCTTCCCTTTGCACCACACTCTTGTACTTCCTGCCTGCGGCTGCCATCTATGTTAATTCCACCAATGGCATATACCGGAATATTAACATTTTCGCATACTGCTTTCAGAAATTCCAGGCCTCTTGGTGGAACACCTCTTTTACAATCCGTACTATATATATGTCCTGCCGTAATGTATGAAGCACCAAGTTCTGCCGCTTCGACAGCTTCCTGAACGGAATGGATTGAACAACCTTTTATAGCTACATTACTATCTTTAAGCTGACTATGATATTTTCTTAGATTATCAATTGACAAATGTATAGCATTAATGCCAGTCTTTTCTGCCACTGCAACATAAGTATGCAATATCAGTCTTACGTTATATTTCTTACAGACCGAATACACATCTGCAGCAAGTGCAGCATATTCAGCATCACTTAGATCCTTCTCTCTTAGAATAACAGCTGCTGGATAAAGCTTGCATACTCTTTCTATCTGTTCTAAAAATGGTCTGTCACAAAGCCTGCGGTTAGTAATTGCAATCACGTCCTGCATAATTCCTAATCTCCTTAATCTTAATCAGCCACAGTATATATAGTCACTCATAACTGGTTGAAGTCCGATTTTTACAAGGTCATCATATACCTGCTTAACATCTCTTCCGTCTGATATTTCAAACTGCTCATCGCCTCTGTCTTTTTCTTCAATATCTTCTGAATGGCTTCCTATGCCCGTACTTACACCTGCTGATATTTTAGTTGCCGCTATATTCATAAGATTATCACGCACACGTGCACACTCTCTTGTAGATACTGTTATACTGGCAAATGGCATAAATAATCTGTATGCTGTTACGACCTGCAATAACTGTGCTTCGTGTACATCTTTAGGATTAATTCTGTCATTATTGATTATTGGACGTAATCTTGGACAAGAAAATGCTATCTCTGCCTGTGGGTATTTGCGCTGTAATAAATATGCGTGCATACCTGTAGCAAAAGCATCTTTTCTGAAATCATCAAGTCCTAAAAGTGCAGCAAAACCAACTCCTCTCATACCTCCCTTTAATGCACGTTCCTGTGCATTAAGCCTGTATGGGAATACTCTCTTATGTCCTGCAAGATGAAGTGTCTCATATTTGTCTGAATTGTAGGTTTCCTGAAATACAGTTACATAGTCAGCACCACATTTATGAAGATAAGCATACTCATCTGAATTCATAGGATATACTTCAAGTCCAACAACCTTGAAATATTTTCTTGCTATTTTACAGGCTTCTCCTATGTATTCCACACTTGACATTTTCTTACTTTCACCTGTAAGAATAAGTATCTCCTGCAAGCCTGACCTTGCAATTGCTTCCATCTCTTCTTCTATTTCCTGTGCATTAAGTTTGGCTCTCTTAATCTTGTTGTGGCAGTTAAAACCACAGTATATACAGTAATTCTCGCAGTAATTAGCAATATATATAGGTGTAAAAAAGCATATAGAATTACCAAAATGTCTTTCTTTCTCATCCTTGGCTGCCTCTGCCATCTGTTCAAGATATGGAAGTGCAGCTGGTGATAAAAGAGCAGCAAAATCCTCTGGTGTCCTGTTGCTTTTATTGATAGCATTAAGAACATCCTTTGCTGTATATTTATCGTAGTCATAATTGTTCATAGCATCTATAACTTTTTGCTGTATATCTGACTCAAGTACTTCCATATCTGGAAGATATTCCATATGGTTAGTTCTGTTTTTCTTCAAATCTTCTCTTATTTCATCACTCAATATACTTTCATTGATGTGCATATCTTTGCTGTCGCTCATAATTATCCTCGTTTCTGTAATCTATTGCATTATTATTCGTGTATATAGCCCGTTAATGGAGATGATGCACTTGCACCGTCCTTCTTTACTCTTCCAAGGCCTGAAAGATAAGCTTCACGTCCTGCATTTATTGCATTCTTAAATGCTGATGCCATCGCTGGAATATCTCCTGCTGTCGCTATAGCTGTATTAGCCATCACCGCAGCTGCACCCATTTCCATAACTTCACATGCCTGTGATGGACGACCTATACCTGCATCTACAATAATTGGAAGGTCAATTTCGTCAATAAGTATCTGTATAAAATCTTTAGTGCATACACCTCTGTTAGAACCAATTGGTGCTGCAAGCGGCATAATACAGGCAGCTCCTGCATTCTGCATATCTCTTGCTGCATTAAGGTCTGGATACATATATGGCATTACTACAAAGCCTTCTTTGGCAAGTATCTCTGTTGCTTTAGCTGTTTCGTAGTTGTCTGGAAGAAGATATTTAGTATCTCTTATAACTTCTATCTTAACCATATCACTGTGGCATAATTCTCTTGAAAGTCTTGCAATTCTTACAGCTTCTTCTGCATTTCTTGCACCTGATGTGTTAGGGAGAAGCTTTACATTTTCTGGAATATAATCAAGAATATTGGCAATTCCGCCATCGTTGGCTCTTCTTAGTGCAAGTGTTACTATCTGTGCTTCTGCCTGTTTTACGGCGGCGTCTATTAATTCAAGGGAATATTTTCCTGAGCCTAAGATAAATCTTGATGTAAATTCGTATTTTCCTAATTTGAATGTGTCGTTGTTGTTCATTGTTTTGTCCTCTTTTCTTTTTGGTTATTTATTGGTAGGGGGGGTGGGGTGGGGTTAATGACGGAAGGTTATTGACCGCCACCCATAAATGTCAGGATTTCTAAGGTGTCATCGGGTGACAGGGTTGTGGTGGGGTAGGAGTCTTTCGGGATTATGACCTCGTTGAGTTCGACTACTACATGGATCGGGTTGTAGTTGTGGGTGGTGAGGAAGGTGGTGATTGTGGTTGATGTAGGGATTTGGGTGGGTTTGCCGTTGAATTTTATTGTTATCATTGCTGGTCCTTCTTTCTTTGGGGATTGGGAGAGTGAATTTTTTTTTGGAGTGTAGGACGGACGACATTTGGAAGCTTCGCTTCCTCTGTCTGGGAGTTGCTGACTGAGGGATGGGGAATTAGCCTTGTCGGACGACATTTGGAAGCTTCGCTTCCTCTGTCTGCGGGTCGCTGACTGAGGGGATAAGGTTTGCTGGGTGGCGTCCCTCCACTGTTTTTGCGTGAGTAGCGCGTTCCAGAGCTTCGCTCTGTCACTGTCGCGGTGCTCCTCGAATACGCTAACAAAGCCTCTTGCTCACTTCTGCAAGCAGAGTTCGGCAAGTGTCTTTGTTAGTGTATTCTCATCGCTACTCACGCAAAAAAGAGTTCACGAAAGGAAGCGCCGGTGGTGGTGCTCCCCTTCGTGAACTCTTTGAAATTCACTCTATTTGTTTTTTATTTAATTGTTTATTACTATATCACTTGTTGGAATATTTTGCAACATTAATCTTCTTTGTTGGTGATTTCGTCTATTAATTCTATGGACTCTTTTATCATATTATCGCAATGTTCCTTCTTTACTCCGCCTTTCCGGGCGTTGTTTCTTAGAAGGTCTACGCAATCTGTTAAGCCATCGTGGTTGGCGGCTATTCTTTTTCTGAATTCTGTTATTACGGCAGGGGAGTCTATTCCTTTTGCACCTAATACCATAAGAGCACTTGTTATTGCTCCACAAGTGCCGCCGCATTTCATTCCGCCACCAAAGTTACAGCCTATTGCTGCTGCCTGCTGTTCGGTCATTCCTAATTCATCGGCGTAGGCTCTCATTATTGTCTGGGCACAGTTGCTTACCATCGGGGTTTCATTTCTTAACTGCATTGCTTTATCTATATGTCTATTCATTGATTGTCCTCCAATTACATTTTAGAATATTTAGTAAGTATTTCCTCAATCTGCATATTTATGCTTTCAGGAAATGTTCCTGAATTATTATCAGAAATTTTTATCCAAAAGTCAAGATTCTTGTATTTCACATTGTGTCTTGTGTTGTTCTTATCCTGCCTGGTGGCAATCTGGACTTTTACCTGTGCTCTTTTTTGTTCAAGAAGTGGAATTATTATGTAATATAGCCTGTCGTCCCTGAATGATATATAGCCTGCGGCATTTCCCGATTTAGTCTTTAAATATAGACGGTGATTTTTAAGTGATTGTGGGTATAGTGTCATACCTGCCCGTAAAAATGGGGCATTAGCTTGTATTTCAAGCATTGAGTCTATATAAAATGTCTGTGCATTATTCTGCTTTACCGGTGTGATAAGTTCATTAAGTGTGTAGGTTGCATCTATATACTGCTGGGCTAAAAGGTATGCAAGCTGTGCTTTTATAACTGCCCTGCTTGTATCCGATATGCTTCCTTTCCTTCTGTTATCTATACCTGATAACAGCTTATCACTGCTTTCTGATATACTCTTTATGAATAATGAAAAATCTTCTTCTGACGTCCAGATATATTTGCCTTTTGCTATAACAAAGCTTCCGGTAATATTTCCTCTTGCACCTTCTGCATAATGATATATATTACGGCTTGTATACGCATTATCATTAACAGGTGCATCCCAATTACCGCCATCGGAAGCATATGAATTATAGTCCTGATAATATTCTCCATCATATGTGTACTCTGATGAATAATTATCATCGCTGGAATTATTGAAATAACCGGACATTTTATTATCAGATAAATTCTTAATAATAATTGAATATGCCTCATTAATCTCCTGCGCACTATATTGATATGTATTCTTCCCTGACTTTAATGAATCGGGATGCACCTTTAACATCAGTTTTCTATATTTTTTCTTAATCGCTTTTATATCAGTGCCTTTTGATACTGCTAATATTTTATATGCCTGTTCTACACTCATTTTCATAGGGTTATCCTGATATGCTCTTTCTATTGGTTACGCATTTATCAACTCATTAAATTAACTATTGTAAGCCATAAATGTTTAGATTACGCATATGATAACACATACTTAGTTAAGCGTATATGTTTTTAAATCAAATTTCTTCTGAATAAAATCCACAAGATACTCAGCTGTACCCTCAACGCCCAAAGAGCTGCTGTCTATCATTATAGTCTTGTGCTTAGGGTCTGATGGAAGAAATCCTGCATAGTGCATATGGTAATTATCTCTTGCCTCATCTACTGACCTTATCATCTTCTTGGCTTCTTCTTCGCTTAAATGCAGATCATTCACACAGTTCTTAACTCTCTGTTCATATGGAGCATAAATGTATATATGCACCGCATTTTCTTCATCAGAAAGGACAAAATCTGAACAACGTCCAACTATTATACAGCTTTCTCTCTCAACTAAGAATTTCATAATATTCTGCTGGGCTTCAAATATTCTGTCCTGCTCTGTGCTTGACTGTGTTCCAAGAGGATACATCATTCTCTTATATGAATTAGTTGATGTCTTCTTAACCTTTTCTTCAAGTTCATCTATCTGTGATACTGGAAGATTAAGCTTCTTAGCTGCCTGCTCCACTATATCCCTGTCATAATATTCAACTCCAAGCTTCTTACTCATAAGCTTGGCTATTGGACGTCCAAGGCTGCCAAACTGCCTTGCTATTGTAACAACATATTTCTTATCACTCATAACTGCCTCCATTCTGAAATTATTCTTATAATTCCTATATACATTTTATAAAACTAACACATTTTACATAACAAATCCTAATACAAGGAAACCAATTATACTTATTCCAGCTCCTATAAGTACATATGGAAGCTGTGATACCGCGTGGTCAAAGTTATCAATACCTGAACCCTGTGAAGCAAGAACTGTTGTGTCACAGTAGAAGCAGGCGTGATTACCAAATGCACAACCTGAAAGAATTGCTGCCATTATAAGTATTGCATTGGCTCCTACACTTGCACCAAGTGGAAGAAGAACTGGTGCAACAAGTGTACATACGCCCCACGCATTGGCTATCATAAATGCTAATATACCAGTAATGATAAATGCAAGCATTGGGAAAATCTTTGCTGATAATATTGGCTGTGTAATATCTATGAAGAACTCTGTCATCTGCATCTGGTTTGCAATCGTCTGGAATGTAAGTGCTGCTATAAGGAGAATTATAATAGGAAGCATATCTGCAAATCCTTTTACGAAATTATCCCAGTATTCTGTAAATGTCATCAGCTTTTCTGCAAGATACATAACAAGTGTTACTGCAAGACATATAATCTGTGCTACTACAAGGTTCCCTGTAACACAGGCTACAACTACAAGTACAAGCATTGGAACAAGGAAATTGAATATGTTGCCGTCCTGTTCGCCTTCGCCATCGTCCATATTGTACTTCTTACTTGCATCACTGTAAACCTTACCTGTTGTTGCAACTCTTTCATAAGCCTTCTTCATTCCGCCAAGCTTAGGAAATACACCTGCTGAGAAAAGAATTACAATAAGTAATGCAACTATTGGATATATACAAAATGGAATTGCTTTAATATAAGCTCCCATCCAGGTCTTTGCACCAAGTGCCTGAACACTCTCCTGTGCGAAGAAGATAGCTCCAAAATATGCTGCCCAAGATGAGAATGGGAACATAACACAGACTGGTGAACCTGTACTATCAAGAAGATATGCAAGTGCTTCTCTTGGTACTTTTACTTTATCATATACCTTCTTCATTGCTGTACCTATTGATAATACATTAAGATAATCATCAATAAATATAATTACACCTAATATAAATGTTGTGAATAAAGTCTTTCTTTCGCTGTTACATATCTTTGAAACAATCTTTGCAAATCCAAAATGTCCCTTAGAGGCTGTAAGAAGTGCTATTATACTTCCAAACAAACCACATACAAGTATTAAGTATGCTTCATCACTCATAACACCTTCAAGTGTATTAACCCATTCGGTTATAAAATCCTGCTTATATAAAAATATTGCTCCTATAATTGAACCGCCTATAAGAAATGGCTCACATTTCTTAGTAGCTATAGCACCTATGACAATACCGATTACAATTATTACTGCTATAAGACCGTAGCTCATAATCATTTCCTCCTGTTATATAAATATTTATTAATATCTGACGCGTCCAGCGGTACATTTTATATACCGCAAGATAAACAATGAATGTGCTTTAGTAATTTCTATTTCAGCCTTTACTGCCAGTTAGATTAACATTTTTACTAATACACAAAAAGGGACTTCCGCTAATATTACCATTAGCAGAAGCCCCTTTGCTTCTTGTCTATGTTCAAGAATATATCACTAAGACATATATACTTCAACATTCTTTTATAAATATTTTATTGTTATGACTTCTAATAACAATCTTGTATTACTTCATTTGTTCTCACAGCACAAATGTCTATCTTACCTCAAGACATATCAAAGCATTCATAAACTCCAGACGTGTCATCGCATCATCAAAATTCCTGCCCGTAAGCTCAGTTATTCTCTGTATTCTGTACTTTACTGTATTACGATGCGTAAATAACTGTTCAGAAGCGTGAAGCAGGCTGTTATTGTTCCAAAGGTACGCTTTTAACGTCTGTAAAAGATTCGTATTATTCTCCTTATCATAGTCAATAATTATGCCTAATGTACTGTCAACAAAGTCCTGTATAAGCTTTTTATCTCCAAATTCAGAGAACAGGTTATATATTCCCATTTCTTCATACCAGAACACACTTCCATTAAGCTGTATCTTCTCCGAAAGGATTACACACCTTGAAGCCTCCGTAAAACTTTTCTGCAAATGTGATATTCCATTATATTCACGTCCAATTCCCATAACAAGCTTTATATCCGTATACCTACCCTGCACATATTCAGATAATGCTTCGTAAGATTGATTAATAAGACCGTGTGTATCATCAGCATTTTCCAAACAATTAAAACAGCCAACTATGTTATTAGCATATCTTGATAAAATCAGACTTCCATTATTCTGTGCAAAACTGTCCCTCAGCTTATTCATAATGAAATCATAATCAAAATTCTCTATCTTATTATCTGAATGAATATTAATCATAAACATACGGTTATTACCATTGATGTCATAGCCAGCTTCTTCAAATTTAATAGAAAATGCTTCTATATTGATGTCCTTTCCAAATATAATTCCTGAAAGAATATCATCACTTAATACATCTGAGTCTTTATTATACGCAATAGCGTGTCCGATTTCTTCAAAAATGTCAACAAGAGGAATTTCACCTGATATGACAAATATCGGAAAATCGTTAAGATTGGAATAGGATATTATTGTACTGTCTATACTGGCAATGTACTTATCACCAACAAGAAGCAATGCACCTGCCATATCAAGCTTCTTAGCTTTCTTAATAACTGCTTGCAGGTCAAAATCCTTACTCTGTATAACAGGCGTGCTTATAATCAAAAGCTCCTGTCCCTTTACCCACTTCGCAAAATTCATATTCTCAGGCTTATATACCCACCTTATTCTATTGGACAAACCACTCTTTCCTGCTATTATTCTGGCTTTCGCCATTGAGGGGAGAGTGAGAAGATCTTTACATTGAAACATATTGCTGCTCCTATATTATGTTGTTATAATTATTTATAGTGCCATAAGGAACTTTTAAGATGAGCACTCTTGTGCTCATTATATCATATGCCCTGCGTTGTTTTTCCACGCATCCGAAGTTTCGAAGAAACTTCTAAGTGACTACGAAGTAGTCATATTATATCATAATTCACTCTTTATCTATGCCATAAATTCACTCAAAGCCTCGAAAGCCACTGGTGCTTTCTTAAACAGATATTCACCATTACGGACACTTGCAACAACATCGGCTCTTTCGCATACTGCCTCGAATTCGCTCCTGGCATCGACAACAATAAAGTTAGCTGGCTTGCCTGCCTCAATTCCATATATGTCTGATATGTTCATAGTCTTAGCACCATTAACAGTTATAAGGTCAAGGCAGTTATCCATTTCCTCAAATGACATCATCTGGGCTATATGTATACCATTATCAAGCACATTCATAAGATTGCCATTGCCTGCCGGATACCAAGGATCCTGAATTGAATCCTGTGCAAAGCATACATTTATTCCATTTTCATATAATTCCTTAACTCTTGTAAGACCTCTTCTCTTAGGATATGTATCCTGTCTGCCCTGAAGATATATATTCTCTGTTGGGCAGGAAATGAAGTTAAGTCCTGCTTTCTTAAAATTCTTCATCATTCTGAATGCGTAGCTGTTATCTACTGAACCTAATGAACAGGTATGGCTTGCTGTTGTCTTAGGTCCGATTCCTTCAACAATTGAAAGTGCTGTAAGAAGCTCCACAAACCTGCTCATTGGGTCATCACTCTCATCACAGTGTACATCAATAAGCTTGTCATACTTCACAGCTAATTCAACAACCTTATGGATTGATTTCTCACCAAATTCCCTGCAATACTCAAAATGTGGAATACCACCTACACAATCAGCACCCATTTTAAGTCCTTCTTCAACAAGCTTGTCGCCATCTTTGTAAGAATACATTCCTTCCTGTGGAAATGATACAATCTGGATTGTTACAATATCTTTTAATTCTTCCTTTAATTCAAGAAGTGCCTTTAAGGCTGTGAGGTTAGGGTCAGTTACATCAGCGTGTGTTCTTATGAACTGGACACCGTGTGACACCTCCATTTTAACTGCCTTTATTGCTCTTGCCTTTATCTCATCAATTGTTAAATCTGATTTAGTTTCACTCCACCTTTGAATTCCTTCAAATAATGTTCCTGTTCCGTTAGCTGCGCCATGCTTTCTTGCTGTGAATACATAATCAAGATGAATATGTGGGTCAACATATGGTGGCAGTGTAAGCTTGCCTCCCAAATCCTCAATTTCACAATCACTATCTACATCTATATGTGGTGCAATTGCCTTAAATACTCCGTCCTCAACAAGTATTTCCTGTAATTCATTATATCCTTTTAACTTTGCGTTAATAAATTTCTTTCCAGCCATATTATACCTCTTTTCCTGCCTAAGATATTAACACTGAATTCAAATATCAAATGGCATTGATTAATATGGTCTGACTATAACAATCAATATAACAAACAACAAGCATTTGTTCCAAAGTAACAAGCATTTTATGCTGTTTTAACAACATTTTATAATTGTATTTGTGCTGGGGATACATACCCATCATAACTTTTAATATAAATCCCTTAACAGCACAAAAAGAACACAAAAGGGATTTGGAAGGTGTATCCCAAATCCCTTTTATTTTAACTTTATTCTCTGTTATTATGATACATCTCTTTCTCCTTATACATAAGCTTATCTGCCGCCTTTAATAATTCTTCTAAATCGTCAACATACTCTCTCCACAGAACTCCTATGGATATGCTTACTTGTTTATCCTGCATTATATTTTTCAAGGCTGTAATTCTTTCTTCATATTTATCACGCTCAATATTCTGCTCTATAATTACAAATTCATCCCCACCTATCCTGTAAGAATTATCCGGGAATACCATTTTGAATGTGTCTGCTGCTGTACATATGAACTTATCACCATTAGAGTGTCCATAATTATCATTAATTGCTTTCAGACCATTAAGATCTATGTAAGCAACTCCGACATTTTTAAGTATCTGGTCTTTAGCCGCTTTAACAATGCTTATATATTTGTTACGATTGTACAAACCTGTAAGCATATCCCTGTAACTTAAATAACGCATCCTATCCTGCTGCACACGCTTTTCAAGACTATTAGTAACAAAATATTGTATAGAAGACAATAATGCCATATCCTCGTAATGATTAACCGGATTGTCCACTCCAAGAAATCCAATTATATTTCCATCTCTTTTTAATGGCACTGCAAGAAGTCTGTCTACATTCTGTTCATGCAACATATTGTATACAGGTTCTTCCTTTTGCTTGCTGACATCTGCTATATAATATGGCTTTTCCTCTTTAAAATTCTCCATCCATAAACTTACAATATTCATTGAAAGCTTTTGAATCTTATCCTTCTTTGCTGTAATACTATCACTAACATACTCATAGGTGTTATCCATTGTATTATCATCGTAATTATTTTCAAAAATATAACATCTGTCCGCACCAAAATAATTATTAATAATTGCAAGAAGATTATGTATAGCTATGTTAATATCCGCTTCAGTTGTCAGTTCTGCTATACACTGGTTAAGCACCATAGATATTTCAAGTTCAGCCTCTGTCTTAATCTGCTTCTGTTCCAGATTGTTAAGTTTCCTGTCCTGTTCACCAATAACAGTTATATACATAACTATCATTGAATTACATACAGCTATATCAATCAACGAAATTTCATAAAAGTAGAACTGTATTATTGCCGCTACAATTGGAAGAATAATATATGAACCAAGTGAAGAAATTGTAATATTGCTTAATTTCTTTCTGTATTCTATCAAAAATGACATCTCTACCATCATTCCTGTTACAGGTATAAAAATAGATATTATAAAACCTTCACTTCTATGATATACATTCTGTGCATCATAATAGTAATACAAATCTGTAAACTGTGAAATAATAACCAGAGCTACTGCCACGGCACACAGTATATTTATAAATGTTGCTCTTTTTAAAGTTCTTTCTTCCTGTTCCGTAAAAATAAAACTGCACACATACCTGTGGAACAAATATAATATTATATTATTGTCAAGAAATACTATAAAATTACTTATCCTTACAATCCAATATCCAAATATACCCGTCCAGCCTCTGAATATACAGGCGGTTGCATCACTGAGCAACAGAACAGCTGTTGCAAACTGCAAAAGTATCATCCACAGCCTCTTACGGCGGTCAAAATTCTTACTTAAAATCATTCCCACCCCTGCTATTAAGCAGAATACACAACCCCAGACCAACATAGCAATATTAACATATTGCACATCAAAATATGACCTATTATTTCCAATTGTAATGCTTAACAACCTGTTAATGCTATACATAATATCTTCCACTTTGTCCACCTGATATACTTTAATTCATTAAATTACCCAATACAAAAAATATTATCACATTCTGGCGTCATTGTCATTATGAAATATTGTATTTAACAGTTTATTACACGTCCTGTTCTTGCCGTAACCCTGTGTGATATTGATATAACTGTTCTGTTTTCAGATACACCTTTAAGTGCTGTAAGAACATCTCTTTCTGTATTGGCATCAAGATTGGCTGTTATCTCATCAAGTAAAAGCAGCTCCGGGTTGGCAGCTGTAGCTCTTGCTATGGATAACAACTGCCATTGTCCCTGCGAGAATAATTCCTGCGTACACTGGGTATCGTATCCATTTTCAAAGTTCATAATTGTATCGTGAAGTCCTGTAAGCTTTGCCGCTTTGATAACAGCTTCGTCAGATATGGACTTGTCATAAAGTGTTATCTGGTCTTTAACTGTTCCAGGAACAATATGGAATGACTGCTCAACATAACCGAATATTTTTCTCTTTCTGTTATCTGGTATCGCGGCTGAATTCATATCATTTATAAGGATAGAACCTTTCTGTGGATTATACAGACCTAAAAGCAGCTTGAATATTGTACTCTTACCTGCACCTGTCCTTCCTGATAGTGTAACCTGCTCTCCTCTATTTACAACAAATGTCTTATCAGCTATTACAGTGTGGTCAGCCTCATATCCGAACGTTACATCATTGAACTGGACATAAGGTGTATCATTTTTACTATCAAATGTCTTTTCTGCCTGTAATTCTTCATTATTATCTAGTACTGGAAGTTCAAAGAATTCATTTATTCTTCTCACGCCCGCAATCGCTGACTGTATCGTCTGGATTTCCATTCCAAGACTTTCAACTGGTGAGAATATCTGTGATATATAGTTAATAACTGCTACTGCTGTACCTGCTGACATACCAAAAAGTGTAAGGACTTTGGCATTGCCTGAGGCTGAAAACAACATAACTACCGCCACTACAACTGCATTTAATATAAGAATAACTGGTGAATATACGGCATCGTAGAAGTTGGTCTTTTCCATAGCTTTGTAGCTGTCGCTTATATATTCATCGTATCTTTTCTCCATATACTTCTCCTTGCCAAGATTATGGATCGTACGGATATTGTGAAGTGTTTCAGGTACATGTCCTGAAGCACGGCTTACTGCTCGTCTATTTTTTAACTGGGCATCAAGCATATTCTTCTGTATATGTCTTGTAAACCAGAATAAAAATGGAAGAAGCACCATAAGCACTGTTGCAAGTCCTTTATTTCTGAACCAGATAACTGCAAGAATACTTATTATCTTACACGCATCTGCAAACATACTTACAATTCCCGATGTAAAAAGGTTCTCAACTGTATCAACATCACCTACAAACCTTGATACAACAGCACCTGGCTCCTGCTTATTAAGTGAGTCAGTAGAAAGTCTTACAAAATGCTCCATAAGTCCACTTCTAAGTGCGTGTGTTATCTTCTGCCCAAATACTGTAAGAAGCCCTTCTCTTGTGGCTTCCATAAGACCTGTAATAACTGTAAATGCCATATAAAGAAATACAAGATATACAGGCATCTGACTTCCTGTTGTGAGTGTATCTACTATTTTTCCAAGTACAAGTGGTGGATAAAGAGCTGTTATAACCGCACCACATACTGAAATTATAATTCCAAGAGAAAGCCATTTTCTCTTTATTATAGTATGTAATATTATTGAAACTACGTTGTATGAATTCTTGTTATTCATTTTCTTATTATCAACGTTATTAATATTATAATTATTGGCTTCTGTGCTGTTTACATTATTACTACTCAATATTATCCAACTCCTTTTTCTTATTTTCGTTGGTATTTTTATTTTGTAATGTACCTTTTTCTGTATGTTCAGCCACGTCTACCTCATCTGTGTGCTGACATTTTCATACAACTTCCTGTACTGCTGACACTGTAACATAATCTCTTCGTGTGTTCCAACTATTGCCTTTCCATTATCCATCCATATAACCTTATCCATCTTAGGGAACATATACAGACGATGTGTCATAATAATTACAATATTATTCTTTGCTATATCACAAAGGTTGTTATATATCTTTTTCTCAGTGCTTATATCCAGTGCTGAAAATGGATCATCAAGCACAAGTACCGGCTTCTTATGACAAAGCGTTCTGGCAAGTGCTATTCTTTGTGCCTGTCCACCTGACAGTCTTACACCACCATTACCAATAAGTGTGTCAACTCCATTTTCCATCTGTGCAACTTCTTTATCGATACATACATCCTTGAGGTATTCTGATACATTGCAATCATCACCAAGAAGCACGTTATTCTTAATAGAGTCATTAAAAAGCTCTGTGTCGTGTCCAAGATAACTTATTATTCCCGACCTTACATTATCAGCAACACTGCTTAATTCATTTCCATTATACTTAATACTTCCCTTATATGGACATTCGCAAAGGAAGGTCTTTCCAAATGTTGACTTACCGCAGGCAACCGGACCCGTAACGCCTATAATCTCCCCCGGCTCTGCAGTAAAGGAAATATCATTATATACAGTTTTTCCATCTGGATATGTAAAACTTAAGTTTTTTACTTCAAGCTTTCCTGATGTCTGATTTTTACAATCTGTATCTTTATCCTGAATAACCATAAGCGGTTTAATACGTTTCCACGAAACCTGTGACTTATGAACTGCATTAAACAGCTTTGCCGCCTTTGAAGACTTATCCGATAACTTTATAAAACAGGCAAGGAATGTCGTAAATGCCGCGATATCCCAGCTTTTCCACCCCGTTCCAAGTACATTTTTACTGCCGAAATATAATATAAATATTATACCTGTCATTGATATAATCCTGTATAAGGGTGTCATTGAAGAATTCCATATATTTGCCATGATAGCAGCTTTCTCATATGATGAAAGATTATCTTCGTATGCAATTCTTCTGTCCTCTTCCCTTCCGTATACCCTGTAAGTTATGGCATTAGAAGCTCTGTCTAGTGTGGCATTGCTTAATATTCCTGACTGTCTTTTATATTCTGCACCTGTTCTCTGTACGATAATCTTCATCTTTTCTGCAAGCAGATAAGATATCGGTAGAAATATCATTGCAATAAGTGCCAGCCTTACATCATATACAAGCAGCATTCCTGCATATGCAGCCAGAGCAACTCCTGTATCAAACACCTCTGTTGTGAACTTTCTCATGCCCTCAGCACAATCATCAACATCAAGGATTGCCTTTGTCATAATATCACCCATACCTTCACTTTCAAGTTCTGTCTTGCTCTTTAACACAAGCGTCCAATACAATATCTTCTTCATTCTTCTGTTGACATTATTCGCAAATCTTCTTACATAGAAACGCTTTATATATCTTGATATCTGAACAACTGCAATAGATACAATATATGACACTACAAGTATAAGCATATCCTTGTATACAGCATTTTGGCTTAATATATCTATAAGACATCCTGTCATCTTACCCTCAAACCAAGGGCCAAGCAAAAGTCCAAAGTTATATATAAGACCTGAAACTGTTATTATAAGCAGTACCTTCCACTCTTCTTTAAAATATGATAGTATTCTGTCGGCTGCAAATTTCTTGTTTGCGGTCACTTTTTTGTTATCTGAAGGATTTACTCCATTATTTCTTAATTTAAAATCCAATCTCATCTGGTGCCACAGGACATTTCCATGAGTAGATTTATCTGTTATCCCCTCATCAACAAATCCAAACTTGGAATAATATGGAACAAGGCTTTCTTTACAGGTTAATACAAGTCCTTTCCTGTTCTGTTCTCTGGCATCTAAGATGGCCTTCTTAATCAGCTCTTTCGCATATCCGCATCTGCGATATTCAGGAAGAGTATTTACACCAAAAATCATCTGCCATGTGCCATTCTCATTATGCATTGATGCATTTTCATACATCTCATCTGTAAGATTGGCCTCATCTGTAACAAAACCATCTACAAACGCAATGAGTTTACCCTCATCAAACATAAGCCAGAAGTGATTTCCAAAATACTTTATTCTTTGCTCAAATTCTTCTTTAGTTGCTGCCTCTAAAACAGGAAAGCACTCGGATTCAACCGATACAATATCATCTAAATCAGACATTGTTGCATATCTTATATTCACAATCGTTCCTTCTTTACTATGATTTTTTCATTATAGCTTGCTGTAAGGTAGATAATGCTCATTATATGTGCATATCTAATACTTTCTACTCAATCACATACTCATACATTCTAAACTGCCTGTTTCCAACCACCTCATAAAATATGTTTTCAGTACTTACATATTTAAAGCCAGCTCTGATATATAACTTGTCAGCTAGTGTGTTCTTATCTATTACATCAAGATGAATGGCTTCAATGTTTTCTAACTTAGCATATGATATTAAGTTTTTTACAAATTGAGTAGCAAGACCCATACCGCGGTACTCATATCGCACTGCGAGAGCATGGATTATCCATACATTATTATCTCTTTCATTTACTTTCCACGCTACCTTTTTATACTCTTTATTAGAATTACTGTTAACTATGGCACACGCCTTAATTATTCCTTCATCTCTTAATACGAACAACTCTTTCTTAACAATACCAGCCATTAAAAAATCTGCTGAAGGATGTACACCCTTTTCCCAGTCAGGAAAAGAAGGTTCTTCTTTGCTTTTATCTATTAAATCCCAATAGAGATTTTCTATCTCATTAAAATCCTCCAGGCATGCTAATTCAAAATTCATATATCTGTCTCCTAATTTTTATTTAACTCCAGCTCTTCCAGACATCCGGCTGGTATCCAAGTGTTGATACTTTTCCACTAGTCTCTCAAAAGAGGCTTCAAAGTTTAAATCATCCTTATCACTTCTTTTTCTTGGACCTTTCATGTGGTTTTTACTGCTTGCCCGCCTTGCCTTCTTACTTATATGTCTTTCCATTAACATAAGATCAATATTTTCGTTTGTATACCATTTCCCGGACTGATGAATGGCATATGCACCCTTACTTAATGCCATGGCAGCAACACCATAATCCTGCGTAACTACTAAATCTCCTTTTTCACAAAGGCTTATTAACTTAAAATCAACCGCATCAGCTCCGGCACCCACATATACCACTTCTGAATAGTCTGATGTAAGATAATGATTAGTATCACACAAAAGCGTTACGGCAATATTATGACTCTTAGCTATTCTTTCAACTATCCCAATCACAGGGCATGCGTCAGCATCTACATATATATGCATACTCTTATCTCTTTCATTTACAATCAATTGTTATATACATTTAGGAACAGTCTCTATTTCATTCCCACAGATAACTTATACCAGCGTTTTATGTATGGATCATCAAAAAGCTCAAGGTCGTTTTCTATAAGTCTCACGAAAAGATCGGTAAGCCCGTCATACTCATTAATGTCTCCTGCAGGATACAGTTTCCAGTTTAGCTGCTCTAATGTCCAGTTACTCTTAACTGAATTGTGAAGCATAGACGTTGTCGCATAATTAGACGGATTATCCTCTCCTCCAATGGCAATAGGAATGATGTGGTCAATTGTTGGGACCAGTTCCCAGTAGGCACTGTGACATTCTTCCATCTTCCAATGGCTCTGATATGGAAATGCATCCGGCATGTAATATGATAACACCTTTAACAATCCCGGATTAACAAGCTTTTCCCCGGTATATCTGTCTATAAATCCGTCTCTTACAAACTGCTCATACTTTTCCTTATCTGTATAGCTTCTTCCCTCCGGTTTTAACTTCTTAAATGGATATTCCTTATTTATAAGATTCTTTGCCGATTCGATATTACCTGTGAGAATACTCTTAGCACTTTGTTTGATTGTTGTAATCTTATCCATAAAAACACACCTGCTTTCCTTTATCAGTTTTATAAACAGGAAGTTACCGAGTTATGCTTTCAATTATTTCTTTTGCAACACTATCAATGCTCATGTTAGACGTATCTATTATGCTTGCATCATAATAGTGATTACTTAAATACTGTGTTGCCTCTGGCATATAGGTTACTGCCAAATCGATGTCTCGATTTTCTTGGTTATTTATGCGTTGATGTAGGATTTCCGTCTTGGCCGTTAATATAAAATGGTGACTCTCAATATTTGCGAAGCCATCTATAAGTTTCTGATTGCAATAATCATTAATCAATGCAACTGGAATGACTAAACAGTTGCAACCTCCTTCTTGTATTATTTCTGTTATTTCATCAACGAGAGCATCAACCAAATATTTTTTAGCTTCTGGATATCTTCTCCCAAAACGATCAGAATCTGAAGTTGGCTTATATTTTTCTTGCAATGCATCGAATTCAAGCAGATGTGCCTGTGGTATTTTCTTAACAATCGCAGCAGCAACAGCAGACTTTCCAATTCCAAAAGTACCATCTATCCAAATGATCTTCATATTCTTCTCCTGTAAATTCCGATTTTCTTAATTCTACAAACTGGAATTGAGATTTCATATATTCAAAGGGATTTAATAACTGTTATATTTTATTATCAAATATCTCTCAAGCCCTTGAAAACACTAAGTTTGTCGCAGGTGAGCTTTCCCTTATTGTTTCCCTTGTATTATATTGTCCCATGAGTTTTTACGAACTCTGATAAGGGAAAAAACAAGGGAAAGAAAATCTTATAAAACAGTATAACACAAAATAAAAGTGACATGGTGAACTGATTGAAATGCTTCTGATTTTTGCAACAAATGATTGATTGAACGATAAGGAGATTTGATACGATGAGAACGATATTTGCAGAATACAATCCACAACGCAACAGCATTGATGTTTATACTTCTGCTGGCTATATGCTCCGCATTGACTGCTGGGAAGCGGAGAAGAATTTAACAACTACTCCCGGATCTGACTGTGCATTAAACGCACTTGCCATTGATGAACCACTTGAGTATGCAAGATTGTATCTTGATGGAACGATGCAAATGTGGATAGATGCGGAAGATTCCTTTTAGGTATACGCAAGAAACGGCGGCTCTGATTTCTCAAAACCGCCGTTAGGATAATAACTTAAAATAGGCGCGCAAAATCACCTGCCCCAGCCAGCGTTTTTTTCTTTCCCCGTAGTCGGGGCAGGTTCATGCGCTATGCAATTATTCTTCTTTAGCTTCTATCAAGCCGATATTTTTTGCTCTGCGTTCCACATAGCAGCATATTTTCCGCCTTTCGCAAGCAATTCCTCGTGGGTTCCAGATTCAGCAATCCTGCCATCACCCATTACAAGAATTTGATCAGCGTTTTTGACAATGGAAAGGGTATGAGCAATCATTACCACTGTCTTTTTCTCTTTTAATAGATTAGCGATGGCCTGCTTTACGGCAAGCTCATTTTCAATGTCAAGAGATGCTGTTGCTTCATCCAAGAGCAGGATGGGGCTATTTTTCAGTATAGCGCGGGCTATTGAAATTCGCTGACGCTCACCGCCAGAGAGAAGATTTCCATTCTCGCCAGTCGGCGTATCGTATCCCTTTTCCATCTTACGGATGAAGCTGTCACAGTTAGCCTCCCGGCAAGCAGCCTCGATTTCCGTGTCCGTAGCATTAGGGCGAGCGTGTCGGATATTATCCCGGATGGTATCGTCAAAAAGAAATATGTCCTGGTCTACCATAGAAACTTGCTCCAGTACACGCTCTGCGGCAACATGGTTAATGGGTTTACCGCCAATAGAAATCATCCCGCCCGTTGCTTCATAATATTTTGCAATCAGGTTCAAAATAGTAGATTTGCCGGAGCCAGAGTCTCCGATAATGGCCGTGAGCTTTTGATCTGGCACCGTAAAGGTGGCGTGTTTTAGTACCGGTTCACCGGGAACATATGCAAAATCTACATTGTCAAATGTGATTTCATGAGTAGCTGTGTGAAGCGGCTCCATGCTGCCAGTTTCCTCCGGCTCATTCATTACACTCAAGATTTTGTTTTTCGAGATCATCAGGTTCTTATAACTGGTGAGGTCTACAAAAATCGAGTTAGCCAGCTTTGCACAGAACAGGGGCAGCATACAAATCAAAAGGTAGTCCACCGTGTTCAGTGTCCCTGCGACCCAGGGTGCATAGGCCAGCAAGATAACCAGCGGGCAGGACAGCCAACTCAAAATACCAAAGACCGCACCAATAGGAAGCACTTTTGATTCGTACACAAAGCTGATCCGACAGAACTCCCGCATAGCGTTGATAACGGTTTTATTCTTCAAACCACCTACGCCATAGGCCCGGAAAGTTTGAATACCAGACACATACTCCACAATGCTGCTGACATTCTCTGCACAAATATCATTCTTTTCTTTACCATACTTCCGAACCATACGGAAGGAAAGCCACAGTCCAGGGATCAAAAGCAAGTCGGCAATCAGCAGGATAATTCCGGCAGGCACATAAATGGTCATCACAAAAATAATCAGCATGAGCGAAAGTGCAAAACTCTTTGCCATATCACCGATCTTATGGGTCAGGATTTTTTCATAGTTGTTTACATCGCTTGTGATGGTATTGATATAATCGCCGGTCTGTCCCTGGGTAAACCGGGAAAGCGGGATACGCTTCAAATGGTCGCCCATAAAGAGGCGGGTATTCTTGCTGACCTCTGCACCGCCAATCTGCGCTTTGGTATAGCCATAGCTGTAAATCAGGATACGAAGAAGAAAAACCACCGCGATCACACAGGTCAGAACCAGGACACGGTTCATGTCAAATTGTCCCGACCACAAAAACTGCATGACAGAGTAAAGCAGCATAAACAGGCTGCCGGAGAGAAGCCCTTCCAGAACAGTCCCGCCAACGCCAATATAAAAATTACGGTTCTTTTTCAATACATCATGCTCACTCATGCTGCTCGCCTCCCTCCAACTGATAAGTAATATTCCGGGCTGTTTCGTAGTCCTCCCACGCCTTCCGATAGTAAGCATTGTTCTTTCGGACTTCCTCATGGGTTCCGACACAGGTAATTGTGTGATTTTCAACCACTGCTACACGCTCGCACATCTTCAACGCGCTCAAACGATGGGCTACCACAATGACAGTCTTTCCCTTACAGAGATTTTGAATGGCTTTGTCAATCTCCATCTGATTTTCCGGGTCAGAGGCGCTTGTGGCCTCGTCTAAGATCAAAATGGGGGCATTCTTCAGGATAGCGCGGGCAATGGCAATCCGCTGTTTTTCACCGCCGGAGAAGCGAGAGCCGAAGCTGCCCACCTTCGTGTCATATCCATCCGGCAAAGACATGATGAAATCATCAATCTGCGCCTCTTTTGCGGCGGTCCGTACTTTTTCCAGAGTGGCGTTACTGCCCATGCGGATATTTTCTAAAACGCTGTCACGGGTCAGGAAGGTCTTTTGGAACACAATGGCGACATTTTTTAGGATAGTATCATAATTGAGTTCCTTTACATTTTTCCCGCCAATCAGCACTTCGCCCTCCTGCACATCATAGAACCGGGAGATCAGCTCAATCACGGTACTTTTACCGGCACCAGACTGTCCCACAAGGGCCATGCGTTCACCATCTTTAATTTTGAGATTAACGCCTTGCAGTACATCGGTCTTGCCATCATAGGAAAACCGAACATTCCGAAGTTCAATATCGTGATTTTTGGGAAAGTCCGCTCCACCCTCATAAATTGGAATATCCAGTATCTCTTTGGTCTTAGTAACAGCGTTCAGCACATTGGCAAAATTAGTCCCCAGTTCCTGTAGGGGGCGTATTTCCGTCAGATACATGGAACCTACATAGACGAACAGCAAAAATGCGCTGGCAGCCAGTGAGCCTTTCAGGAAAAACATTCCGCCGATTGGAACCATCATCAACATCCCACATTCGATGATAACAACAAAGGCCGCATAAGGTGGCCCCATGCGCCGGGAAGTTTCATTCCACATGGCGTTTTCTTCCTGGATAGCGTCTGAAAACTTTTGAAACGATTTGCTCCCCATGTTATAGGCTTTAATCAATTTCATGCCGCTGATGTACTCAATCATAACCGAGTTCAGTGTGGTAATGGAGTGATTGGCCCGTTCCATCAGGTCATCCGTATTGCGGAACATCATCCCCATTACAACAACAGCAAGGATCAGCGGAACCAGGGAAATCAATGCCAAAGGAATATTGACGGTCATCAGATAAATAAAGATGACTACCGGCCCCACCAGATAGCACACAAGGTCAGGAAGGTTATGGGCCAGAAACAGCTCCAACTTTTCAATATCTTCATTCAGAACCGTTTTTATGTCCCCGGTGCGCCGTTCATTCAAGGCCCCTAAAGGCGCTCTGGCCATGTGTTCTGCAACCATGCAGCGCACTTTGAAAAGAGCGCCATAGGCCCCTTTGTGGGCTGCTACGCCGGAACAGCCAAACAGGGTAAACCGCAAAGTTACCGTCACTGCAATCATTACCACGGTATGTACAACAAGTTCCTGCGTGCAGGTATGATTGAAGGTGGCGTCCATCAGCCGGTAAATTCCAATGTAAGGGACGATAATGCAAAGACCGCTGACCGCCGATAGAAAAATTGCCAGGAACAGCCAGATTTTTTGCTCACCGGCCCAGTGGAGCAGCAAAGCTACTCTGTTTTCTTTTTTCTGTTTCATAGATCACCTCTCCTTTCCATCTGAAACAGAGAACAGCTCTCTCAATTTCGGGAGGGCATCCATTGTAACTGGTACATCATCGGGCATTTCGCCCTCGTCAAAATGCAGGACACGGGAGCAGGTACGGCAGACAAATTCAAAATCGTGGGTGACAATGAAAATAACCTTTCCCATATTGGACAACCGGCGGATCAGTCCCGCCACCTGCGTCATACTGTCAAAATCAAGGCCGCTGGTCGGTTCATCGAATACCAGCAGATCTTTCCCACAAATCATGCTAACAGCTACAGCTACTCGTTGCTTTTGACCGCCAGAAAGCGTGTTTGGATGGCGCTCCCGATATTGGGTAAGGCCTAATTCCTCCAAAGTTGCATTTACCAGTGTTTGATCTGGATTGCGTATACCAAAGGAGCACTCTGCCGCCACGCTGTCAGCGAAAAGTTCATAATTCACATCCTGCATAACCATGTAAGAGCGTTTCAGCCTTTCCTTACGCTCAATCGGCTCGCTTTCCCACAAAAATTGTCCATCGCAGTCTTTGTGAAGCCCACAGAGAGCGCGGGAAAATGTAGTCTTTCCAGCTCCGTTGTGGCCGACAACACCAATCACTTCGCCCTTTCCGGCGGATAGCTCAATGTCATGCAAAATTGTTTG
The DNA here is from genome assembly GCA_900112995.1 of [Lactobacillus] rogosae. Classification (GTDB taxonomy): domain Bacteria; phylum Bacillota; class Clostridia; order Lachnospirales; family Lachnospiraceae; genus Lachnospira; species Lachnospira rogosae. The sequence goes on from FONU01000004.1 coordinate 179,879, forward strand.
CTTCTTGTAACGGAGCGTCACATTCCGCAGCTCCAATACAGGGGTAGGCGCAGGCAAGTGGGCTTTTTGCGGGAATACCGCCTGTAGATCAACAGCTCGCAGCCCCATGTGTTCACGATCAGGTTCAGATAGCTGCCAAAATTCTTCCGGGGTGTATATTCCTTTGATTTCTCCTTTTTCCAGATAAACAATTCGGTCAGCCAACTCCATCAGGTAGTACAGACGATGTTCCGCTATCAAAACTGTTTTACCCTGTTTTTTTATCAGCCGCAAATGTTCCTTTAGTTCCTGGATCGAAGTCATATCCAGATTAGAGGATGGTTCATCCAATAGATAAATCTGTGGGTTCATGGCATAAACAGAAGCAAAGGCGATTTTCTGCTTTTCTCCGCCGGACAACTCAAAAATATTTCTGTTTCGCAGCTTTTGAATATGCAAATCTTCAGTTGTCTGCTCTACTCGCTCAGCCAATTTCTCAGGAGGGCGAGCTTCATTTTCAATTCCAAAGGCAATCTCACTGTCTGTATCAACATTGAAAAACTGCGTCCGTGGATTTTGGAAAACGGAGCCAACCTTAGCGGCAATCTGATACATGGGGATATTGCTGATTTCCTGACCATCTACCAGCACACGGCCATGAAGCTCCCCCTGATAAAACTGAGGGATCAGTCCATTCACCAGCCTTGTAATCGTTGTTTTTCCGCACCCGCTGCGGCCACAGAACAGGACGAATTCTCCGTCCGAAATTTTCAAATTGATGTCGCGCAGCCCACCATGTTCCTGCCCCGTATAGGAAAACGATACATTTTCAAACTCAATCAACCGATCACACCTCCTCGCACACATAATTCAAAAATCAGATAAGCTACGGCAACGGCCATGACGCCCCAATCGGAAATTCCGCATTTTATCTGGACAAGACAGGTGCGTGGATTGGGATTTTCAATTCCACGAGTGACAGAAGCAACAGAAAGATCATCCGCCGCTTTTGAAGCTGCCATCAATAAAGGCACATAAATACACTCAACCGTCATGCCCGGATGTGTTAAAAAGCCCGCCAGAGATGGTGAAACATCTCTCATTCGCATAGCGTCTGTGATATAGCGCCAGTCCTCTTGAATAGTTGGAATGTACCGCAGCATAACTGCCATAGGAATTACTAACTTTTTGGGTGCGCGGACACGGTTCATAGCAGACAGGAACTCATTGACTTTTGTAGTAGTCAGAACAATCCCAGCCAAGGTTCCGCACGCATAGACCTTATGAAACAAGCCTAAAAAGGCAATAAACATTGTCCGCAGCGTGCCTGTCATTTCTGCCATGATCCAAACTGTCAGGGCACAGATGACCGCATAAAAGCATACAGCCTTAATGACATATTTCCACTTTCCAAAGAAAGCCCCCAATATCGCAATCAGCATAACAAGGATAAATTGATATGCAAGTGAGGGCGCAAACATGGACGATAAAACACACATAAGAATAAGAAAGAGCTTGGCCCGTGGGTCGAGCCAAAGCTCTTTCTTGTGGCGTTTACCGCTCATGCTGTAATACCTGCTTTTTCAAACTGCTTTTTCAGCATTTTGCAGCCTACAAAAGCGCTGATTGCAGATGTAATGATAACAGCAGCAAACATGGCAATCAGGATGCCGGTATTTGCAGTTGCCTGCATGGTGTCGATGTAACTCTGTTCAGTTCCGTTCCCCAACATGGTCTGCGCCCAGCCGTTGGGGTCAACAAAGAACACGATATATGAACCAGTGCCACCGAGAGAGAACAGGATATAAGACAGGCTGTTGAGTTTTTTGCTTTTGTACTGCCCTGCACCAGCAACAAAGTCCGCGACAATCGCCATGATCATGTAGCCCAATGCAAAAGCCCAGTGCATACCAGTCACGAACCAAATAATACCCATGATAACGCCCATTATAGAAAGGCTCCAACGCTTATGTACTTTTGCAATCAGCAAAAGATAAATGGGGCCAGCAAGCAGCCCACCTCCTGCTGGCATGAAAAAAGTAAGTACAGGATTCGTTGCAAAAAAGACACCGCCCACCAATACAAAAACAAATAACAGTGCAGTAAAAATACCTGTTGTTACAAGGTCTTTCACTGTCAGACCTTTGTTCATAGAATTTACTTGATTACTCATTTTGACCTCCTACCTTTCATTGTCTTGACTCGACAAGTGGTTTGTGATATTCTTCGGTTAGATACCTCTAATCTTCGTCTAATACAATACGCATTTATCGAACAACATTCAATAGGTTCCGGCAATGTTCGTCTGTTCCTTTCAAAAGTTCGTCTAATCGTTGCAAAAAGGAGGCGGTCTGTTTTCATGTCTGAAATTATTGACCAGTTTTATACACCGCTACTGATTGGACACGGTTTTATCCGTGACCCAGACAACCAGCAATATGGGGCATTAGGTGACTGCTGGAAACTTTCTCCCGAAGTTGGAGAAGGCACCTACTGGACTTATGGACAGAAAGACTTATATGATATTAAAATCCATAACTTTTCCTTCCACGAAGATTTCATGTTGGAATGCTCCATGCCGGAATGTCTGAGTATCACTCGGTATGACTCTATTTCCGGGGAGGAATTATCTCCATACCGTAGACTGTCTGCCGGTTGTATCAAAACATTTATTGGAGGCTACGCTCCATACAAGGCTTTGATACATAAAAATATTCCAATCCGTTCGGTTGGGATTGAGATTGCACCGGCATATTATGAGGACTACCTGAAAAAACTGTACCCGGAGGCACAGATCAATCCTGTGGATGCATTTCGGAAGATCGACCAAACATCCGACTTTCCAGAAATGTCACGGTTACTCACAGAAATCAAAGACTATCGCGGGGAAGGGATTGCAGCAAAACTTTTTTATGAGAGTAAAGTCGCAGAAGCTGTTTCAATGGTGGTGGAATATCAGAAGAAACATCCTGATAAACCAGCCCATAAGCTCTCTCAACAGGATATTGAAAATCTCCAAATAGTTGCCGCTTATCTTAGCGATCACTATGCTTTTGATATTCCTCTGGAACGGCTAACACAGATTGCCTGCATGGGAACAACAAAGCTCAAAAGCTGTTTTAAGAAATACTACGACTGCACCATCACGGAATATGTTCAACAGCGGCGCATGAGTCAAGCAGAATATCTGCTGGCATATACAGAGCTGACAGTCGGGCAAGTTGCCCAAACAGTAGGCTATTCCACTTCAAGCCGATTTGCAGAATTATTCCGTAAAAGCACTGGATTGTTGCCACTGGAGTACAGAAAAAACGCACAGCGAAAATAAAATGAGTGCCAGAGGAAACTCTGGCACTCGTGAAATTTTTCACCCACATTCTAGTCGGGCTTAGCCATGTGTGGAATATATACGGAATGCATCGTCAATATTCCACTGCTGCTTGCGGTTGTTACCAAGATAGTGAGAGTTCATCTGAACACAAAGTTTCCATTGCCCTTTTTCGTACCTAAACGAAGTAAGATTTCATGTGCATGCTCATCACTGAATTTTTAGAATAATCTGTCCTAGCACGAAAGTAAATATGAATAGTTTCTAATAGTTTTTTAATAATATCCTCTGGCTTCTTGCCATCCTTTTACATACCACCTAATTCCAACATATACCAGTTGCACCAATAATAAGAGAAATAGCATATTGATCGGCAAGACTGTCTTTATCCAATCTCCAAAGTAGATTGCTATTTCCAGGCTTATAAGTGTTACCAGTATGGTAATCATATCCCAACAGTATTTCTTATATAGCCCTGCAATCTTTATCCCTATAAACGCTACAAGTATTCCCGCACCCACCAGACATCCACCGCAAATCAATATTCCTATCAGCCAGTATATAATTCCGGCAATGACAGGATTGGATATTCCATTACTAATCTGTGCCACATTCTTTCCTATCAGTGCAATCCAGCCAGCAATAGTCTGTGTGAAAGTTCCGATTGCACCAAAGAATATTCTGCAATCAGAAATAAATACCTTTGACTGTATCATCTGAAAAAGAGTAGTTGATGCGGAATACCATATCAGCAGAAACATCAATGCTTCATACATAGCTGTTTTTGCTTTATATCTGCCTGCCATTTTTTCTCTCTGCGTATCATACCTTTCCTTCGCTTTCAGATAAGCTGTCTGGTTACAATTCCTGCACTTTTGATAGAGCACCGACTTTTCAACCGGTATCTCTACTTTTTTCTGATGGGAGAGTGCATAATCCCGTTCCTGTTCTGCCTGTCTTAGCTTATCGCGACATTCCTCTATCATGTCCTTTGCGGTGAGCGTTTTCTCTTTCTCGCTCTGCAATAATTCTTTTGTTTTCCTCAAGTCGTTCTTTAAGGCTTGAATGTTCCCTGCTCTGTTCTCGCTGTTTAACCTCTCGTTCAAGGTCAGCGATTCGTCGAGCTGCATTTTCAGTTCCCGGATAGTCCTGTCTTTCTGGTCGAGTTCTTCCTGCATCTGCTCCGTCAGCATTAGCAGTTCTTCCAGTTGATCGTCGCTCTTTGAGTTTCTTAATTCGTTCATCAATCAACCTTCCTTTCTCTAATTGCTGTTCAAGTTCAGTAATTCGCTGTTCTGTTTCTGCAATAGCCGGTTCTCGCTGTTTAATTTCTGTGCCAATTCCTGCCATTGCTGATTTTCGTCTGTGAGTTTCTGTATCTGGTCTGTCTTTTCTTCCAGAAGCATCAACAGTTCTTCTGTATCCGGTAAGATTTGTAGCAGCTCTGACAATTCTTTCTCTAATTGCTGCAATCGTTCTTCCTGCTCCTGAAAGCACATCAGCTTCTCGTCCTTTTCCTGTATCTCCTGAAGCATCTCTGCCATGATATTCTGCTGTTCCTCTATCTGTGTAATCATTGCTTCCATCATGGGAATTACTTCTTTGCTTTCTTCTAATGTCATTCAACCACTCC
>FONU01000027.1 GCA_900112995.1 [Lactobacillus] rogosae
TTGTCCCTGTTCTGGTAACTGCCAGAACGGTCATTGTTTCTATCATTTCTATAACCGCCGTTGTTTCGGTCATTTCTATAACCATCTCTGTTCTGACCGTTATTGTCCCTGTTCTGGTAACTGCCATTGCGGTCATTGTTTCGATCATTTCTATAACCGCCATTATTACGGTCATTTCTATAACCATCTCTGTTATTTCTATTCTGGTTATTATCTCTATTATTATTTCTATCTCTTGAATCAGTCTTCTGGCTGTTCTGTGGGAAGTACACCTGAGAAATGTGCTTCTTATCTACATCCTTAGATGTGTTTGCTGCTTTAGTATCCTGTGTATTCTGTTCTGACTTATTACCAGTCTTATCCTGTGCCTTAATATTCTTATTCTCCTCTGATTTCACTTGTTTTTCTTCTGCCTTTTTAGGTCCTGATTTATTAGCTGTATTTCCAGCTGCTTTTGTAAACTTGCTCTTTACACTGTTTATTTCACTTTCACCAAGTCCGCTCATAGCTGTATATTTCTTGTCAGCATTGCTTAACATATCAGTTATTGCTTTTGATGAAATATTTAATTCTTTCGCCAACTCATGAACTCTCATATTTGCCATTTAACCTCTTTTCCAATACAGGAATAATATTTCTGTATTATTTACACCGATTATCTCTAATCTTGTTTAAAATGTTTCTCAATACTATTCTTAAACCCTTCATCAAGGATTGCGAGTGATGCTCTGAATTCTTTACCTATAGCATGCCCTAAGTCATCCTTATTGCTAAAGAAATACACTGGCACTTTATAATATTCACACATATTCTTAAAATTCTTTTTGGTATTATCAGATGAATCATCTGCTACTATTACCATATATGCCTTATGCTCTTTTACAGCCTTTTCAGTAGAGAACTCACCGCTTGCTACTTTTCCAGCCTTCTGTGCAAGACCTATCATTGATAATGCTCTTTTATTGTCCAAGATTATTCATCTCCTTTTCTAACTCATCATAAACAGATGCATCAACAGCCATCTTAAAAGCTCTTTCAAGTCCTCTTGACTTCCTTGCTTTCTTAAGACACTCTGCATCAGGACATATATACGCCCCTCTTCCGTTCTTCTTGCCTGTTGTATCTATTATTATCTGTTCATCCTGAGTCTTTAATATCCGTATAAGCTGCTTTTTGTCTTTCATCTCATTACAGCCTATACACTGTCTTTGCGGAATCTTCTTTACTGCTGCCAAACTATCACTCTCCAATAATATTATTCTTCTACAACTTCTGTGTCAGAGGCTGCATCTTCGTTATAGTCTTCATCTAATGGCATTACATCATCTGCCTGATTGTCATTATATTCTTCGCTGTCTTCACCATATACGATTTCTGCGTTGTCTTTATCCATATCAGCAAATGCTTCTGGATCGGCTTCGCTCTTAATATCAATTCCATAACCTGTAAGCTTAGCTGCAAGTCTTACATTCTGTCCTGACTTACCGATTGCAAGTGATAACTGCTGTTCTGAAACAATTATCTTAGCCTTCTTCTCTTCTTCATCTGCTACTGCTGATACAACCTTTGCCGGGCTTAAAGCATTAACGATTAACTGTGCTGGATTGTCATCCCACTCAACAATATCAATCTGTTCATTGCCAAGTTCATTAACAATATTCTTAACCCTCGCACCGTTAATACCTACGCACGCACCAACTGGATCTACATGAGGAACATTAGCTCTTACAGCCATCTTAGTTCTTGAACCTGCTTCTCTTGCGATAGCCATAATCTCAACTGTGCCATCTTTAATCTCTGTAACTTCTTCTTCAAAAAGCTTTTTTACAAGTTCCTGTGACTTTCTTGAAATCTTAACTGATAAACCGCTTCTTTCTCTGTTGCTTACGCTTGCAACATATACCTTAATTCTGTCTCCGCATTTGAACTGCTTATCCTTAAAGTTATCATCTGCCTTAAGAACCGCCTGTGTTCTTCCAATATCAATAGTCATATCACCATTGTCGTTAATTCTCTGTACAACACCTGTAACGATTTCCTTCTCCTTAGCGTGAAGCTCGTTGTAGAGTGCATTCTTTTCCTGTTCTCTTATAGTCTGGACAATTGTATTCTTGGCATTCTTAGCTGCCTTTCTTGAGAATTCTTCTGACTTTACTTCTATAGTAATAACATCACCAAGCTGACAGGCCGGCTTAATCTTTCTTGCATCTGCAAGTGCGATTTCTGTACCAGATACATACTTTCCTTTCTTAGTATCAAGGAACTCTGGAACTTCTACTTCTTCAACTACAGTTCTGTCTGAATAAATGTGGAAATCACCTGTTCTTCTGTCAAGTACTACCCTGCCATTATCTGCCTTGTCAAATTCAGCCTTATATTCGTCCATTAATGACTTTTCTATAGCATCAAACATAATCTCTTTGTCGATTCCATTTTCTTTTTCTAAGGCTTCAATCGCAAGTATCAATTCTTTATTCATCTTCTTATCCTCCATTATTAACAACTTTAGTTATATATCTATTCAACATATGCCCATCTAATCATTGCAAGATTGCTTCTCTCAATCTTTATAAGATTATCATCAACCTCTATTGTAATGTTGTCTTTATCGTATTCCTTAAGAACGCCTGTATATTCCTTTAAGCCTTCAACAGCTTTGTAAAGCTTAATATCTATAAGTTTCCCAATACTCTTTGCATAATCCTTCTCTTTCTTTAAAGGTCTTGTAAGTCCCGGTGAACTCACTTCAAAAATGTACTGGTCAGTAATATAGTTCTCCTTATCAAGTATCTCATTAAAAGCTCTGCTTACAGCCTGACAGTCATCAATTGTAACTCCACCTTCTTTATCTATGTAGACACGCAGATACCAGTCCTGACCCTCTTTAATGTAATCCACATCAAAAAGTTCTACATTATTAGCTTCAACAATTGGCATTATAAGCTTTTCTGTCTTAGCTTCATAATCTTCTCTCTTACCCATTACTACCTCTTTCTTTTAATAATATTCAGTTTTCATTCTGCATTAATCAAACAATAATTATATTGCAAAAACGAAAGAGTGGACATAAAGCCCACTCTTTCGAATCAATTATAACGCAGAATAGCTTATAGGGGAGTCGAACCCCTGTCTTCGCCGTGAGAGGGCGACGTCTTAACCACTTGACCAATAAGCCATATCTTAAGTCTTGCTTTGTGTTAGTTGCTATCGCAAAGCACTTCATTATAATACACGACCCAGTGTAATTCGTCAAGCACTTTTTTGAAGAAATTTCAAAAAAATTTAAAATAAATCTTTATATGTGCTGAAAGCAGCTAAAACACTGGGTTCGTGCCTTACATTTTTTATTTAAGCTTGCTGTATTGCTTCATTTGGTGCTCCGATAGGAAATACCATTTCTTTTGCGTGTGCTCTCATAGCTTCATCTTCATAAGGCAAATCACCTTCATTTACATTCCATACTTCCTTGGCAAGATTAAATACTGCCCACGCTTTTGGCCAGCCTGCGTAAAATGCAACGTGTGTTATAACAGCCACGATTTCCTTCTGAGTTACGCCGTGTGTCTTGGCATTCTGTAAATGGAACTTAAGTGAAGAATCTGTAATTCCCATAGACATAAGTGAAACTACTGTTATAATGCTTCTTGTCTTTACATCAATATCCTGATTATTCCAGTTCTCACCAAAAAGCACATCATCATTAAAATGTGCAAACTGTGGAGCATATTCTCCTAAAGCTGTTCTTCCTGCTGTCTGTACTATTTTATCCATAACAATCCTCTATTAATATATTTCTCTAATTAAATTTTACCAATTTCACTAATTAAAGTTTACCGCCATATACTGGGAAGCCACTGCTCTCACCATAATTTTCAATTTTCTTGAAATTCTTAAGAGCTTCCATATCCTCTGCACTGATTTCAAAATTTACTTCTGCATTACTCTTCATATGCTCAGGATCAGCTGTCTTTGGAAGTGCTATTGCTCCAAGCTGTAATGTATATCTGATGCAAAGCTGTGGAATGGTAACACCATATTTATCAGCTATCACTTTAATCTCTGGCTGGTTAAGAATTTCACCGTGTGCTATAGGTGAATATGCTTCTACTACTATTCCCCGCTTCTGGCAGTATTCTACAAGTTCTAATGGCGTGTTGCTTATATGAAGAAGAATCTGGTTAACCATCGGCTTAACCTCTGCTGTTTCTAAAAGACTTTCAATATCACCAATCTGGAAATTAGATATACCAATTGCCTTAAGCTTTCCTTCCTTATAAGCATCTTCCAATGCCCTCCATGCAGCTCTGTTACCTTCTACATATCTGTCATCACTCTGATTAACCTCTAACCAAGGCTGTGGTGAATGAATAATCATCATATCAAGGTAATCAAGTCCCATTTTTTCAAGTGTCTCATCAATACCAGCTTTAGCTTCCTTGTATGTCTTATGTTCAGCGGCAACCTTTGATACTACAAAAAGTTTCTCTCTTGAAACTCCGCAATTACGCACTCCTTCACCGACACCTCTTTCATTGCCATATGCCTGTGCTGTATCAATATGTCTGTATCCAAGCTTTACCGCTTCTTTTACAGCATCTGCAACCTTTGCATCGTCAATAAACCAAGTACCAAGTCCAAGCTGTGGAATTTTCGCTCCATTGTTAAGTGTTAAAGTATTATTATACATTCCCATTGCTCCTTTTCTAAAATGTATTATCGTTTATGTGTTTATCTTAATACTTTGACTTAACTCCAAGTCAAGGGGGGTGGTGAGAAATTTCATTACAATATTTATCTACATAATCTTGTTACCAACTTTTGAATATTTCAGACATTCTTTGCAATATATTGACATATTAACTATCCAGATAAGGCACACAACAAATGAAGGAAGAAAACCAATTTCAAACATAAGTGCACTGATTGCAAGAATAACTGCAAGTACACTGCACATACTATTCGTTATATTAAATGCTTTAAATGCACATTTCCCAACTATAATCTTCTCTGCTTCATCACAGGTTTCAAGCCATTTCTTCTGGAACTTCATATCATATACCGATGCCGTCTTTTCAGGATTCATTATCTTTACACAGTCAACACTTTTCTGTTGTATAATAACAACCTCTGCCATAATCCCTAAAAATGCTGCAATGCTAACAGTTAATCCTATCATATTGTTAACACTTTCAAACATTGCTGTACCACCTGAATATGATGCCGCAATAAGAAAATATGAAATTATAAGTGCTCCACTTGAAACCCATTGAATTATAGAAAGCTTCTCTTCGACACCATCTGATACTTCTTCGTCTTCACCATCCCACTGTGATAACTGCTTCTTAGCCTTCCTGTAGTATGGCACTAATACTATAGGAATTATAACTGCAATAGCAAGCATAATCCAAGGTGCAGTTAATTCAACATAATTACTAACTACCACTTTAAAATCCCCTGACATTGTATCAATTCCATTTGCTCCAACAAGATACCCAGCTACACCTCCGATTAAAGCTCCTACAATACAAAGCAATATGAACTTAGGCAATGCCTTTCTGTTTGCTTTCTTAATTTCTTCATTTCCCATCATTATCTTCCTCCTGTAAATAAAATACTTCTTCCACAGTAACGCCGCATACTTTTGCAATCGTTAATGCAAGAGTGACAGACGGCGAATAATCGCCCCTTTCTATAAGACTGATTGTCTGTCTTGACACTCCGCACAGTCTTCCCATCTCCTGCTGATTGACATCCAGCGCAGCTCTGCGTTCTTTCAGCCGATTTCGCAGTATCATACTACACCTCCATATGACAACTTTTATTATTAATCTGACAACTTTCATTGCTATAATGACAACTTTTTTTGTCATTTTGCATTATACTCTTGTCATTATACACTGTCAATACCAAATAACCAAAACGATACTCAATTTTAAATAATTCCTGAAGCCACTTATCACACCAGCTTGATATTGGAAGAAGCTCTCTTAGAGAGGCTATGAAGCTCCTTGCCTCCCGCAATATTGTAACTATCAAACAGGGGTCTGGAACATATGTAGCCTCATCACCTGGTATAGTAGACGATCCTTTTGGCTTTACATTCATATCAGATAAGAAGAAACTTGTGCAGGATCTGCTTGAAATACGTTTTTTACTCGAACCTTCTATTGCTGCTATGTCAGCAACCTATGCTGATAAGAATGACATCAGCAAAATCAACAGATTATGTAATGAGGTTGAAGAGCTTATGGAACAAAAAAAGACCATACACAAAAAGATATAGAATTCCACACCGCTATTGCTATGGGAAGCAAGAATCTTGTCATCCCAAGATTAATCCCAATAATAAACAGCTCTATCCCTCTTTTTGTTGAAACAACCGGCAACATCCTTAAAACTGAAACCATCGAAACTCATCGTGAAATAGCGGAGGCTATCGCAGAACATAATGCTGTCCGTGCCCAGGATGCTATGTATATGCATCTTATGTACAATAAAAGGTGTATTAATTCTTCAAAATAATACACCTTTATTAAACATTATACATTTTATTCAATTTAGCTTTAACCTATAATCTCATATATATACTTCATATCCATATTCTCACGGATCACATCTGCCAGCTTATCATATTCTCTCTGCTTGTATTCATCAAAGCTTATTCTGACACCACTCTTTGATGTAATACCATACCTTGCACAGAGCATATTGATTAAGCTGTCGCAGAATTCCTGTCCATCGAATATCCCGTGCATATAAGTTCCTGCTGTATTGCCCCGTACACAGCCATCCATATATTCGGTCTTATCAACAGTATTGAATATTCTTGCAAATGGATTCGCACCATCTTCACTTATTGTACTTTCGCCCATATGTATTTCATAGCCTTTACATTTCTTCTGTCCGAGCATTTCCCACATTCCAGATTGTATACAAGTTATCCCCTGCACTCTTGTACGGTGTTTATTCTTTGAAAATGTGGTTGTTACCGGAAGCAGTCCCATTCCTGCTACAACTTCTCCAGTTTCTGCACCACACGAATCATCAATGACATTTCCTAACATTTGAAAGCCACCGCATATTCCAAATACCGGAATATCCTGTCTTGAACATTTTATAATCTGTGCTTCCATTCCATTTTTACGGAGCCATTTTAAATCATTAATTGTATTCTTGCTTCCCGGAAGAATTATGAGGTCGGGATTTCCAATCTGTTCTGCCTTGTCTGCATAACGCAGATTGACCTCTTCAATACGCTCAAGTGCATTAAAATCCGTAAAATTAGAAATGTGAGGCACACGTATTACTACTATGTCGAACTGCTCATCTGACATATGTGCATTGTAGACTGATGGCTCAATCCGTGAAGCAAGGCTGTCCTCATCATCAATGTCAAGCTTAACATAAGGAATTACACCTGCAACCGGAATTGGACATATATCATATAACTGTTTTATGCCCGGCTCTAATATTCTCTTATCTCCACGGAACTTATTCATAACAAGACCTTTTACACGCCTGCGTTCTTCTTCCTCTAACAGCATAATTGTTCCAACAAGCTGTGCAAATACACCACCTCTGTCAATATCACCTACAAGCAGAACAGGTGCATCTACAAGCTTTGCCATTCCCATATTAACAATATCATCTTTTTTAAGGTTAATCTCTGCCGGACTGCCAGCACCCTCAAGAACAATAATGTCATACGCACTGGCAAGCTTATTATACGCTTCTAATATATCTGGAATAAGCTGCTTTTTGTACTGGAAATATTCTTTAGCCGGCATATTCTTTAATGGTATTCCATTTACAATTACCTGAGAACCAACATCACTTGTCGGTTTTAAAAGTATAGGATTCATCTCTACACAAGGGGATATCCCAGCTGCCTCTGCCTGCATAACCTGTGCCCTTCCCATCTCCAGACCATCGGCTGTTATATATGAATTAAGTGCCATATTCTGTGACTTAAATGGTGCTACACTGTAGCCATCCTGTTTTAACACTCTTAATATTCCTGCTGTTATAATGCTCTTTCCTGCATTGGACATCGTTCCCTGAATCATCAGATTTCTTGCCATAATCACTGCACCTTCCCTGTTATCTATGTTAAATTCCTATCCTAATTAACTTTATTATAATATTTATATATAATAATTTGTCCGTTATTGATATCTATGGATATATTGCCACTTTGCAATTATCTATTCTTAATCTATATTATACATTTTGTCAATATATCGCTTATGAAATCAATAAGAATTTCATTATCTGTATGCTTCTTTACTGCTATGCGGTAGCAGTCTGGCGGCATATTGCGGTAGCTTTGACACGAACGGATAAGAATTCCATTTTTTAATAATTCATCCTGCAGCTGACAGCCAGCCTTATCTGACGGAAGCCTGAAGGTTATATAGTCTGCCACAGACGGATATACGATACATTCCATAGCCGATAATTTATCTGTAAGAAATTCCCGCTCCTTCTCGATAAGCCTATATGTGTGCCCCTCGTAATCTTTATCCTTAAATGCCGCAATTCCTGCACGCTGTGCCACTGTTGATATATTCCACTCTGGAAGCTGTAAAGATATGTTGTCGATTAATTCATCATTATAACTCATGAGATATCCAAGCCTTATTCCTGCCATTGCATAGAACTTGGTATACGCATTTATTATTACAAGATTATTATAATCTTTTAGAAAACGTTTACAGCTTATCTTCTCATAATTACGGTTAAATCTTAAAAAGCACTCATCCGCAACAACTATAATATTTCTTCTTCTGCATATGTCTAATATATTGATAAGAATATTTTCAGGTATAATATTCCCTGTTGGATTGTTCGGATTGCATATAAAACATAACTGGACATCAAGCTGTTCTAATCGTCCACTTACATATTCATAGCTAAAGCCATTATTACTGTCAAGCTCATAATATACAATCCCTGCTCCATACGCCTTAACTGCACGCTCATAGCCTGAAAATGAAGGTGCAGCAATGGCACATTTTTCTGGATGTACAGCCCTTACAACTGCCATTATAAGTTCTGAAGCACCATTACCACAGAGTATATTCCTAGCATTAATATTAACCTTATAAATGTTATCTGCATTAATACTCTCTTTGCTGGCAATTGCATTTCTTAATGCCGTATACTTAATGTCTGGATATGTCTGATAACCACCAATATCCTGCGTAATCGCATTACACACTTCCTGCGGCATTCCTAAAGGGTTAATATTAACCGAATAATCAAGTGTTATTTCTTTGTTGTATATATTTTTATCATATATATTTCCACCGTGTATCTGCTGTTCCATAGCTGTAACCTCTCATCTGCCTGACAATCTCTTTATCAGTATGCAATCCCCGTATCAATATGCCAATCTGATTAAAATATAATTATCTGACTGCCAACATTATTATCAATCTTATTAATAACACAATAATTACCATAAGAAATGCAGTAATATATAATAAAATATTACTTCTTCCTATATCACCAGCTTCCAGCGGACGTATTGCCTCTCCTATCTGTGGCTTATGCACAAGCTTTCCAAAATAATAATTATCGCCTGATAATGCTACTTTTAAAGCTCCTGCACAGGCCGACTCTGTCTGGGCGGCATTAGGACTGCTGTGCTTTTTTCTGTCACTTTTAAATATCTTCCACGCATTCCCTATACTATAGTGTGAATTTGTTTTATCCTTTGTATTACATTTTTCTGCAAGCTGTGCAATTCCTGCTGACACAACCATAAGACAGCCGCCTATTCTTGCCGGAATAAAGTTCACAACATCATCTAACTTCGCCGCAAATCTTCCAAAGTACAAATATTTATCATTCTTATAACCTATCATTGAATCCATTGTATTAACAGCCTTATATACAAAACCGCCAGCCGCCCCGAATAACATCATATAAAATAATGGTGCAATAACTCCGTCTGATGTATTCTCTGCGACAGTTTCAACAGCTGCCCTTACAACGCCGTGTTCATCAAGCTGTTTCGTATCCCTGCCGACTATCATTGCAACGGCATTACGTGCCTGCTGTAACCCTTCTTTATCCAAAGCATAATATACCTTCATACTTTCTACTTTGAGCGATTTTACTGCCAGTATCTGATAACACATTATTGTTTCAATTACGCAGCCAAGTATCATATTAATATGATAACCAACAACAAGAATAGATACAGTAACAATACCCGTTATTAACGGCGTTAATATTGCAAGCACCATACCCTTTCTGTACTTCTTAGCAGATGTATCTTTTTCTTTTAATAAAATACTTTCTAACAACGAAATAAGATTACCTATAAGGCGTACCGGATGATACAGCCAGTGAGGGTCACCAATAAGCAGATCAAGTATATAACCACAGCCAATTGCTATTGTCTGACATATAAATAAATTCATAAACTCCTCATTCCTTCACACGCTATTACTCAGAATAAACTCATACTTTAACATATAATAGACACACATATTTATTTATAACAAACACATATTTTACTCAAGATAAATACATATCTTTACTCATAGAATACGCATATTTTTACTCACAACGTAAAAGTTCTGTATAATTATTAATGCTTCCATCTAAAGCCACATCACATATATACCCATCACCATTGCCACAATGATAATCATAATAGCCACCACCATATATCTCTGACATTACTGACATTATTGTGCCGCCGTGAATTACACATGCAATGTCCGAATAATTCAATAAACGGCATTGTTTAATCATATCATACCAGCCCTTAACACTTCTTTTCTTAAAATCCGCAACATCTTCTCCTTGTGGAAATGGTATCGTTGCATTACTGTCAATCCATCTCTGGTACTGCTCATTGCCAGAAAGTTCTTTATAATTCTTTCCTTCAAATATGCCAAAATCACATTCCCTGAAATCTGGCACTATATGCTGTTTATATTCAGGATATATAAGCTCTGCCGTCTGCCTGCACCTTTTCATAGGACTTACATATACTGCCTGTACCTCTTGGTAATAACCTGCCTTAATATTATTATGTATGCTCTCAATCCCAGAAGCACATAAGTCCTCATCAGTTATGCCTATATACCTTTTTTTGATATTACCTGCTGTTGCACCATGTCTGATTAATACAATCTTCATATTATTCACCTTTCAGGCATTGTCCTATGCCACACGCTATACGCTCTACCCTGTCAGCCTTTTTTACAGCCCTGCAAAGCATACGCCCAACTGTTTCACGGTATATTCTGTCCTCTTTTTCCAAAGGAACTATGCCACTGCCAATCTCATCGCATATTATTATAATTGATGGATTGCCAGCATAAATGGTATCTATAAGCGTATCTGTACATTTCCCATCTTTAAGCAGTCTTTTTATAAGCAGATGAAAATGATTTAATATACAGGCATTTTTTATATCTTCAATACTGCAATATGCTCCATCAGCTATATTATTATTGCATATTTTATTTTTAATGCACTTATCATCTTCTGAATATATATTACTCATTGTATCTTCTGCATTACCACACAATTCTTTAACTATATTTTTCCTGCCACATACATAATCAAGCTTTCCCTGATAAGCTCCGCCAAAATATAATTCCATATTATTCCTCGTTTCTGTGCACATTTTTATTCACTAAAGCAATGCTATAACAGCAACAGCTATTGTCATACACAGTTCACTTACACATAGCAGATACCCTGCAAGGTCGCCCGTCACTCCACCGAACTGCTTATATGCCATATATCTGTAATACAATAAAACCACGAATGCCACAACGATAACTACAACAGCACCTGTAACACTGCAAAGGCACATAAGTATAACACATATAATTAACTGTACCGCAAGCATTACATTTACACATTTTACTGCTGTTGCACTTGTAAATGTATGCAACATTCCATTGTTCCTTGCTCCTCGGAAATTAACTGCTGCCAGACCACTTATAATTCTTGACAGATAAAACGTAAGTGCCAGAAGCAAAAGTCTCATATTATCTGGCTTCTGCACAATAATATATTCCGCCGCATAATATACCGCAGAATACATAAGCAATCTTATAACTGCAAATGCTCCAATATGCGAATCCTTTAATATATCCAGCTTCTTCTCCCTGTCGCCATATGAATTAAGTGCATCACTTGTATCCATATAGCCGTCAATGTGTATTCCCCCTGTTATCAGTACAGGAATTACTACAAGAACAAGTGTCCTGCTGATATCCGGCACATTTAGCAGACCGCTGATATACACCCAGCCATATATGACTGCACCTATAACAAGACCTGCTAACGGAAAGAAGCCCATTACATATCTCATATCTTTTTCTTCTAATTCCAAATGCGGCATTGGTATTTTAGAATACATTGAAAATGCAATTACCAATGATTTAATTACCGACATAACTGATATCCCCCTTTAATACTACAGGAATAGTGTATACAACCTCAACAACTGTGTCTGCTGCCTTTGCAAGCTTTACATTAAGCTCTCCAAGCCGTCTTATATAATCAGTTGTGCTATCATCATATTCACACCCGTCTGAAAACACTTCATTAGTCACAATTACAAGGTGACTGCACTCTGAATACAACTGCATACATTCAGCAAATATATTATCTGGATGTCCGTTTTCTTCAAAGCATTCATTAGCAAGAAGATTAGACATACACTCAACCAATACTACCGGTTTTGTATCTCTTTTACATCCTTTAAGTGCACCACCTATATTCTGATACTGCTCTATCGTTTCAAAGCCTTTGCCATCACGCTGCAGCTTGTGCTTCTTAACCCTGCTTCTGCCGTCTTCTCCATATGGATACATAGTAGCCACATAATATTTTTTATTGTCCTTTGCAAGCTGACAGCTTATCTGCTCGGCATATTCTGACTTGCCACTGCCGCTTACTCCTGTAACCATAATCAACATTTTTCGTAATCCTCATAGGCAGTTATGCGTATATCATCAAATGTAGTATTTTCCCTGTACACCTGCAAAGCCATATCAAGAAGTGGAAACATCATAACCGCACCTGTTCCCTCTCCAAGTGCAAGCTCTCCGTGTATAACAGCCTTCCTTCCAAGTTCGTTAAGCAGAGCTTTCATCGCAGGCTCTTTTCCCTGATGTGAAGCTATTATGTAATCACCAATCTGACTATTCAACCTTACTGCAATAAGTGCCGCAACTGCCGAGATAACACCATCTATAACAACAGGTATTCCATAAAGTGCACAACCAATATATACTCCGACAAGCCCTGCAATATCGAGTCCGCCTATATTCTGTAAAAGGGTTAATTGATTGTCCTGGCAGCTTCCATACATTTCTTTAGCTCTGGTAATAACTTCTATCTTTTTCTTAAGACCTTTATCATCAAGCCCTGCACCTCTGCCTGTTGCCATATGTGGCTCAAGATTTAAAAGTATGCAGGCAAGTGCCGTGCTTGTGGTTGTATTGCCTATTCCCATCTCTCCTGTTGCAAGAATATTATACCTCTGTTCCTTACACTCCTTAACCTGTGTAATTCCTGCATATATAGCCTGTATAAGCTGTTCCTCTGACATTGCCGGCTCTTTAAGGAAATTATTAGTTCCAGACATAACCCTCTTATTGACAAGCCCCTTATAAGTTCCTACATCTGTTCCGTCCTCAAGCGTATCCATGGCAATTCCAACATTCACAGGAATAACATCTGCATTGGCATATGCCGCCATTCTGCATACACTTGATATTCCGTCTGCCATATTACAGCTCACTATCGCGGTTACCTCCTGTCCTGTCTGGGTAACACTTTCTTCAACTATGCCATTGTCTGCACACATTACAATAACAGCACGTCTGTCAATATTGACATCTGCTGTATGCTCGATTCCTGCTATCTGGCTTATTATTTCCTCCATAAGTCCAAGTCCGTGCAGTGGCTTTGCTATCCCATTCCAATGACTACGTGCTTTTTGTACACTATCTTTACTGCTTGCCTTTATCTTTGACAGTTCTGGAATAAGACTTTTAATATCAGAACCTAATTCTGGAATAAAACTTTTAATATCATGACCTTCAAGCCTGTCATTATATTTTTTATAATTCTTTCTATAGCGGACACAGGCATTTATGAAATTATCTGCCACCTGTTCATTGCCATAGAAATATATATGTGGAAATCCAGCATACAACGTATCACTTCCATAACCGGCTGATGCTATACTGTTATCTGAAGCTTTCTTTATCTCATAATCTTCACCAGGGCAGTCACTATTCCAGTAATGGAATTCGTGTGCACGAAAGCTTTCATTTGCAGAGGCAATCAATGTATCTTTCTTTGCCGTAAGCGTCATATAGCCAAAACGCTGTAGTCTTCCTGCATTATATCCCATTCCTTTTATAATTCCCGCCATAGGATATTTATCTTTTTCTGGTGTTTCTAAGTATTCGTGCAGATAAAGAAATCCTCCACATTCTGCTATGCAGGGAAGTCCTTCTTTTATCTTCTTTGCAATATCATTCCTCATTGATACATTTTCTGACAACGCTTTGGCGTGAAGCTCTGGATAACCGCCATATAGTAACAACCCGTCTATATTATCCGGAAGCTTATTATCTGCAAGTGGACTAAAATACACTATCTCACAACCGCACTGCCTTAGATAATCTATATTATCATCATAAAGAAAACAGAAAGCTTCATCTTTTGCAACTGCAATCCTTACATCTTTTTTATCTATGCTCTTATGTATGGCTTCCAGCTTTGAAGCATTTTCTGCAATTCTAAGTATTCCTTCTATATCAACGCTTTCCCTCATCTGCTCTGCAATACTGTTGATTTTTTCCTGAAAATGTTCCACCTCTGCCGAGGTCACAAGACCAAGATGACGGCTTTCAAGCACAGCATTTTTCTTATATGGCATATAGCCTAGTGGTTCTATCCCCATATCTTTAACTATGCGTGCGGCATTACCATATAACCTGTCTGAAAGATTATTAAAGATTACACCTTTGATATTATTGTTCTTTTCATATCCAAGATAACCCTTTACAACTGCGCCGATTGAATTACTCATTCCACGGCAGTTCACTATAAGAATAACCGGCGTATCTGTAATGTCTGCTATCTCATAAGAACTTCCCTTTGTGCTAAAGCCCTGTCCGTCATAGTAGCCCATAACTCCCTCTACAATAGTTATATCACTCTTATCCTCTTTACCTGCAAGCAGATATTTTATTGTTGCATTATCACAAAACCAGCTGTCAAGATTACCTGTGCTCATATTTAACACACGCGAATGAAACATAGAATCTATATAATCAGGCCCGCATTTTAACGCTGATATATTAAGTCCCATATCTTTAAAACACTGGCATAGACCGCAGACAATTGTTGTCTTGCCACTTCCACTGCCTGTCCCTGCTATCATTATACGGCTCACTTTGCACCTCTTCCTTCTATAATAAATACTGGATTATTCGCAGACATCATATGATATCTGCCCCTTTTCTTTACCTCTGTCACTGCAATCTGGACTATATCAAGGACATTCACACCATTCTTTTCCATTAATGAAATAGTATTGTTAAGTGTTTCTAATGTCACTGCCGTAACCACAATATGGACATATGGATTTTTCTTAAGAATACTGCTGAAAATGTATTCTAACTCTCCACCGCTTCCACCAATAAATACTTTATCGGGTACTGGCAGACTATCAATAACAGCCGCCGCATTGCCGTGTATAATCTCTATATTATTAAGTCCGAATTTTTCTGCATTTTTAGCTATAAGACTACAGCCCTCTTCTGTCCTCTCAACTGCATACACTGTTCCGTAAAGTGCGTGAAGTGCAAGCTCCACTGTGACAGAGCCTGTTCCTGCACCTATATCATATACGCAGGAATTCTTAGATACCGCCATTCGGCTTACAACGCTTGCACGGATTTCCCTTTTCGTCATCGGCACATCAGAACGGATAAAACTGCTGTCAGCAATTCCTGTTATTGAAAATGCACGCGAATGTTCATTATAAACTGCCAATACCGTAAGTCCTTCTGAAATATATTCAGTAAATTCAGACACATTTCCATTAGTTATCTTCTCATTATCATATGAAAGATTTTCACCAATCCATATATGTGCCTGTCCAAGTCCTGCCTTATAAAGCTCCTGGCATATCTGTGATACATTTCCCTGTGTCAGAAAATATGTCAATTCATTTTGTAAAACTACAGGTATATAGCTTTGTTTCTTACCGTGCAGGCTTACAAAAGCTGCGTTCTCCCAAGACTTTCCTATCTTTGCCGCAAGATATATTACAGAAGATACACCTGCCATAATGCTGTATTCATACTTTCCAGCAAGTGCCTCTGCAAGCTTCTTTGCACCGCTGTAAAAGCCTGTATCACCTGACATAAGCACAACGTAGTTATTGGCATTTTCATTATCAATAATATCTATTATGTCTTTTGCTGTTACTGCATAAAATGTCTTCTTATCTGTGTATTCTTCTATCAGCCTTTTAGAACCAATCAGCACCTCTGAATTATCAATTGCTTCCTTTACTTCCTCTGTAAGACAGCTTTTACTGCCCGGCCCCACACCAGCTATAATTACCCTTTTCATTATTCACTCCACCTTAATTCATTAACATTATAGACAGCCATTTTCCTAAAACTTTATAACTCTAAAACCACATAGCTTTTAGGCTTTATAACCCTTTTGTCTTAAGATATTTAATAAGCTCTGGCAGGCTTACTCCATTTTCTTCTACTGGACGTTTTATTACTATACAGTCAATGCCTGTATTCTCTGTGGCAGACACCTTTTCTTCATATCCGCCATTACTGCCAGACTCCTTTGTCACAAGAACACCTATATTAAACTGTCTTATTACTGCCTCATTTAATTCCTGTGAAAATGGTCCCTGCATACCTATTAAATGTGACGGCATAATCCCTGCTTCTATTGCACTCTGTAACATTTCAGGATTAGGAAGAAGCCTTAAATATACTCTCTCTTTATAATCTGTAATATAGACATACTCTGGTATGTTCTTACTGCCTGTCGTCATAAGAATATTTTTACTATTATGCTGTTCACTGTTAAGTAGTTCTACTACATCTTTTATTGACTTAACATATGTAATGTTATCTGACTTAAACTCTGGCTTTTTGTCATTATCTTCCCTTAATACCCTCACATAAGAAATGTTCTTGCTGTCACACACATTTTTAATATTATGTGTAACCTGTGTAGCATATGGGTGCGTGGCATCAATAACTATATATGGCTTTTTAGCTTCTAACTCCTTTAGCATATCAGCCTCATCCATTCTACCAGTATGTATATGCACATTATCAGCCTGCGGCAGTAATTCCCTGCCATATTCAGTCGTTACATATACATAAGTGTCACAGTTCTTTCCTGTAAGATATTCACATAACTTTCTGCCCTCTGTTGTCCCCGCAAAAAGCATTATCGTCTTTCTCATACAACCTTATATCCTCTTGGTGTAACCATTTTCCCATTAATTACCTTAGTATGGCTGTTGCCTATGTATATTGTTGTAAACATATCCGCTTTAAAATCCGCAAGCTCCTTTAATGTAAGAATTCCTGTAGTTTCGTTCTCTCTTCCTATGTTTCTTACATAACCGCACACTGTATCCGGTGACTGTACCTTTAATACAATATCGCAGGCTTCCTTTAAATATCCGCTTCTTCTGCGGCTTGATGGGTTATATATGCACATTACCATATCGCTGTCAGCCATCGCCTTTATTCTTTTCTTAATAAGCTCCCAAGGTGTCATACAGTCACTTAAGCTGATAACCGCAAAATCGTGTGACAATGGTGCACCAAGGCAGGCTGAACCACTGCTTGCGGCTGTTACACCTGATATAACCTTAATATCCAGATTATCCTCTGCAAGCTCATATACAAGGCTTGCCATACCATATATACCGCTATCTCCACTGCATACAAGCACTACCTCTTTTCCTTCTTTAGCTGTATCTATTGCATACTGACAGCGTTCCTTTTCCTGCATCATATTAGTTGAATAGTACTCTTTATCAGGAAAATACTGCTTTAATATATCAACATATGTAGTATATCCAACTATCAGGTCAGCACCAGCTATTGCGGCTGATGCCTCCAGTGTCATATTATCTTTTGCTCCGCTTCCAAAACCTACTATCTTAAGCATAATCTACTCCTTATTTTTCTGTGCCACTCTGTAAATAGCTACTGTAACTCCGTTATCTGCTGTCTTTCCTACAAGCTTTTCTCCACCAGAAGACGCGGCACCCGCACTGCGTTCACATACATTTCCTACACCTATCTGTTCTTCAACAAAAGCTGAAGATACAAAGTCACCTTCAACATCTCTTAAATATTCAGGCGTATATGTCTTATATGGCACTTTACATTTTCTTGCAAATTCAATTATTCCTGCTTCATCTGCTTTTCTGTCAACCGAAGCCACAACAGCAATTGCTTCCAGCAAAAGCCCTGCTTTATCAAATGTTTTCTTGACAGCCCGCTCTATTTCATGTGCTGACTTGCCTTTTTTACAGCCAATTCCTACAGCAAGCTCCTGTGGTACAAGCTTTAATGTGCGCTTAAATACTATTTTATCGTCTTTGCCTGTAATTATCTGTACACCGCTTTCATACTCATTATTACTATTATCAGTATATTTAATCTGTCCGTTCCAGCGTTCTTCTGTTACTTTTAACAGGTTCTTATATTTATCATTGCCTGTTATTCCAACAGGCTCATTATTTAATATCCTGCCTGATATGTCTTTTATCATAACCGGATTAACTATTCTCATATTATGTTCCGTGGCAAATATATCAACTGCAAACATTCCTCTTGCATCGGTCGCTGTAGTAATTACCGGCATTGCACCTATCCTGACAGCAAGCTTACTGCACCACTCATTAGCTCTGCCAATATGACCTGATAGAAGTGATATAAGATACTTTCCGCCCTCATCTGCAACAAGCACCGCCGGGTCTGTAACCTTGCTTTTAAGGTATGGTGCTATAGTTCTTACAGCTATTGCAACAGCACACACAAATAATATTCTGTCACTTACTGCAAACTCGCTCTTTATAACACTTCCAACTGCCACAAATGGTACTGCCTCATTCTTATAAGTATCTGCACATCTTTGGTGACAGTATATTATTACTTCACCGTCCATTGCCTCACTGGCTTTCTTTGCTACCTTCATCCCCTCGTGTGTGAAGGTTATTATAATTGTTCTCATTTTCTATACTCCGTAGTGAACTCTGGGTCATACAATTTAGAAAAACTATATTTGTCCCCAAGAAATTCCCCGACCAATACAAGTGCAGTTCTTGTAATGCCTGCTTTCCTTGCTTCACTGTCAAGATCTTTCAATGTTGTGCGTATGCATTTCTCATCTTCCCAGCTTACCTTATAACATAACGCACAAGGCGTGTCTGGTGTAAATGCTCCTTTATATAATTCTTCTTTAAGTTCCTCTAAATGTGATGAGCTTAAGAATACAGCCATTGATGTACCGTGCTGTGCAAGCTTTGCTATGCTCTCATTATCTGGAACCGGGGTTCTGCCCGGCATTCTTGTAATAATTACTGTCTGTGCTACATCTGGAACTGTATACTCACATTTAACTGCCGATGCAGCTGCAAGGAAACTGCTCACTCCAGGACATATCTCACAGGTAATTCCGTATTTGGCAAGTTCTTCAATCTGCTCTCTTATTGCACCATATAATGACGGATCTCCTGTATGAAGGCGCACTATATTCTTTCCCTCGCCCTCTGCTTTTACAATCACATCAATAACTTCCCTGAGGTTCATATATGCACTGTTATATATCTCACAATCCTTCTTTGCATACTCTAATAATTCCTCATTTACAAGTGAACCTGCGTATATAATTACATCCGCTTCATTAAGCATACGCATACCTCTGACTGTAATTAAATCCTTCGCTCCCGGTCCTGCTCCGACTATTTTTACCATATTTATTCTCCTGTGTCTGCTCTATATTAATTCATAATTTATGTCTATCATACATAATTCACAATTTAACTGCTTTTTATGATTTTTAACTGCTTTTTATAAGTTCCAACAGCTTATCTGCCGCCGGTGTTTTCCCTAATATTCCATATTCATTTGAAAATACAATTGCTCCAATTACTATCTTGCCACTGCTTCTTCTTTGCAATACATCTTCTATACGAAGCGTAAGCTGATACATAGTCTTCTCTAGTATGTCTGATTTCTTCAAAATTTCAAGTGCCGCCTCTGTCGTAATACAATCAAGTATCTTTAATGCTGTATCATTATCTGCACCTGCCCTTATTGCACAGGCTGACAGAACTTCCATTCGTCCGTCTGCCACTTTGGAATGTGTATTCATTATTCCTGCACCTAATTTTACAAGCTTTCCTATATGCCCCACAAGAAGCATTGCCTTAGCACCTGCATCACACACCATATCTATTGTATCGCCAATATAATTACTGCATTTTATGCTTCTTTTCAGCTCAATATTAAGTGTATTAAGCAGAAAATCCTGTCCATAATTACCCGGTGCAACAAGAAGCACTTTCTCTCCCTGTGCTATGTGCATATTAATCTCTGTCTTAATTGTATCAATAAGTGCCTGTTCACTCATAGGCTCTACAATTCCTGTTGTTCCAAGAATTGATATGCCCCCTGTAATTCCAAGGTTCGGATTAAACGTCTTCTTGGCAATATCAACTCCTTTGGGTGATGATATTATAACTTTAAGGCTTCCCTCATAAGAATAACTTTCTGCTGCCTCTGCTACCGCCTCTTTAATCATCTTAAGAGGTACTGGATTGATTGCCGCTTCTCCAACAGCACATTTCAAGCCCTTCTTAGTAACACGTCCTACTCCTATTCCACCATCTACAATTACCCCGTCAGTATTTATAGTTCTCATTATATCTTCTTTAACATAAGTAACCTGTGCATATATCTTTATTCCATTGGTCACATCAGGGTCATCCCCACTGTCTTTCTTAATTGCACATATTACCTTATCCTCTTTAATATCTATGTCAATAACCGGAAGTGTAAGTGATACTCCCATAGGAGTTATCACTTTAATCTCTTTTACTTCCCTGCCTGACAGAAGCATATATGCCGCAGCTTTGGCGGCGGCACAGGCACAGGTTCCTGTTGTATATCCGCAGCGCATTTTCTTTTGATTTTTGTATACATATCTTTCTAACATCTGCGCCACTCTTTATCATCATCTGCCGCCATATAGAACAGTGCATTCATAATGGCGGCGGCAACATTGCTTCCGCCCTTTCTGCCTCTTGCAACTATATATGACATTCCGCTTTCTATAATCTCTTCCTTTGCACTGGCTACATTTACGAAACCAACCGGAACTCCAATAACAAGTCTTGGCACAAATATGCCCTCATCATAAAGCTCTCTTATTCTCATAAGTGCTGTTGGTGCATTACCTACAACCATAATACAGTCTGGATTATCCTTTGCCGCCTTCTCCACACTGACTGTCGCCCTTGTAACCTCACGCTTTGCAGCTTCACTTGCAACATCACTGTCTGCCATATAGCAATTAAGCGAACAGGAAAACTTCTCTGCCATTTTATGGCTTATTCCTGACTTTGCCATATTGGTATCAGTAACAATATCCACGCCCTCTCTAATAGCTTTAAGTGCTTCCTCTATAACTCCTTTGGAAAATGTCATACTTGTTTCGTATGAGAAGTCCGCCGTTGTATGAATAACACGTTTGACAACCGGCTTATATTCAGCTGGAATATCAGTTGTCAGTTCTTTCTCGATTATTGCAAATGACTCTTTTTCAATATCCATTGGTTTCATAATATCTATTCTCCTTAGAATAATGATTTCATTGTATCTATGTCTGGCTTTGTAAGAATTCTCTTATTCTTCTTTTCTGCGTAATCTAATAATTCTTTCATTGCACTGTTAATACTGCCGATTGGACAGCCTGTATCTATAACATAATCTGCCTCATCAATTCTTTTACAGGCTTTATCTAATGTCTCTTTTCCTATAGGCTCAAACATTTTCTCTGTGACAATATCTGCCGCCAGTGCTTTGGCTATCGGATAATCACAGTCATTTTCATAAAGAATCCCTGCTGTAAATGCAATACCAATACGCTGTAATTCCCTGTATATTAATATTCCAGTTCCAGCACCGCCAGCTACGAATACCTTCGGTGTGCCCTCCGGCTTCTTTAATTCTGTACTTCCATACATGCAATTATACGTTCCGTGTGTAATTCCGTAAAGGCTGCTTATGCGTTCATCTGTAAATATCTTTTCTGGTCTTCCAAATTCTATCTTTCTATCTGCACCAACACACATAACATAGTCTGCTATCTTAGCCGCAAGTTCTATTTCGTGTAAAGATACAATAACGGCGACATTATCATTAACAGCCATCTCCTGCAGTATATCCAGAAGCTCAATTTTATGTCTTATGTCAAGAAATGAAGTCGGCTCATCAAGCACTATGACCTCAGGCTTCTGGCATATTGCCCTTGCAAGCATAATTCTCTGGCGCTGTCCATCACTAATCTGTGAAAAATCATTATCTGCTATATCAATTGCTGATACCTTCTTTAATGATTCATTTACTATCTGTTCATCTTCTTTGGTAAGTCTGCCAAAATAATTAGTGTACGGATATCTTCCCATTGCGACAACATCACGGCACGTCATCATCTCGGTCTTAATCTTTTCTGTAAGCACAACAGACATAGTCTTAGCGTATTCTTTACTTGTGTAATTGCTTATTTTCCTGCCTTTTATATATATATTGCCACCTATAGGACTCATTTCCTTTATAAGATTCTTTATTATTGTAGACTTTCCTGCACCATTAGGTCCGATTAATACGAGGATTTCACCTTTATTAACCTTAAGTGCTATATCTGACAGAAGCACTTTTCCGTGATAACCTACACTTAAATCCTCTGTCTGTACATATATCTGTTCCATATATTTCTCAACTTTCCATTTCCTTACAACAATTATCTCTTCTGCTTTACCATAAGCCATATAACAACCGGTGCACCAAATACTGCTGTGACTGTTCCTATCGCAAGCTCTGATGGTGAGAATATTGTTCTTGCAATAAGGTCACAGAACATACAAAACACCGAACCGCATAAGAATATTGCAGGAATTGTAACAATCGGCTTTGTTGTCTTAAGTGATAATCTTGTAATATGTGGAACTGCAATTCCAACGAACGATATAGGACCCGCCAGTGCTGTAACACAAGCTGAAAGGAGGCTCGAAAGCAGTACAATACATACCCTGAAGAACTTTATATTAATTCCCATACTCTGCGCATATCCCTCACCTAAAAGATAAGCGCTGATTGGCTTAGAAAAAAGAAATGTAATAACTGCTGTTGGAAATACAACTACAGCCGCAAGCTTTACTGTTGGCCACGAACTTCCTGAAAAGCTTCCCATAGCCCAGTGTGTGAGATTGGCAATGTCTGAATCATTCGCAAATGTAATACAAAGGTCTGTTATTGCAGAACATATATAGCTAATCATAATTCCCACAACCAGGAGCATAGACATGCTCTTAACTTTATTAGCAAATATAAGTACATAAAGCATTGCAAGCAGTGAACCGACAAATGCCGCCGCAACCTGTGCCCAGAGCGGCATACCTGATACATACTTTAAAAGAAATATCATTGTGATTGCAACAAACATTTTCGCACCAGATGAAATCCCAAGCACGAATGGTCCTGCTATTGGATTTCTGAAAAATGTCTGTAACAGAAATCCTGACAATGACAAAGCACCGCCCAAAATAGCCGCCATACATAATCGTGGAAGTCGTATTTTCCAGATAATATTGTATTCAGGTGTTCCCATATCACCCTTTAAAAATATAATTCTGAAAATTCTCGCAGGAGATATATGGATATTACCTGTATTAATATTTAATATAACCGCCACAACAAGTAATACTGCAAGCAGTATATATACAAGCTGGTAGCGGAGTATCTGTTTTATCTGCATATTTTCTCCATTCTGATAATTACTGCAATTTGCGTTATTATTGTAATTTTTAATATTATTGCATTTCTAATATTATTGTAATTCTAATATCATTGCATTTTTAATATTATTGCAAAATGACTGCCCCATTAAGTATAATACCATATGCTCTGCACGGTTTTCAGTGCATTGTGGCTACAAAGTAGTCATATTATATCATATGCCCTGCGTTGATTTTCCACGCATCCGAAGTTTCGAAGAAACTTCTAAGTGACTACGAAGTAGTCATATTATAACTTAATGTGACAGTCACTTTTACAAACAGATTTTATGAGGTGAATGTCCCTCACTCATCATTTTATTTTAACTTCTTTAAATATGTAAGCTCTGTTGTATTGGAATCAGCATTTAACATAAGGTTGATATCGTTAATCATACTTCCGATTGTATCTGCAATCTGGAAGAAATCTGGTGTTGTACACCATACATTTCCATCCTTAACAGCCTTTAAATCAGAAAGAACACTGTTATAACCTGTGAAATCACTAAGTGTTGATGGCTTACCGCCAAGATTCCATACATAGATTACATAATCTGCATCTTTGGCTTTCTCATAAAAGCTTTCGATACCCATCTCCTGTGTTCCTGTCTTATCTGTATTAAGGTCAGAGAACACATAATTACCACCTGCTATATTTACCATCTGTGCAAGATAATCTCCTGCATTTCTTACATAAAGCTTGCCCTTAGATGTAATGTAGAATACTGCAACTGACTTACCTGTATTTTCAGCCTTTGAAAGAGTATCTACATATGCTGCCTGTGCATTATACATCTGTGTTGCAGACTCTTCTTTATCACAAAGTGCCGCATAAAGCTTAGCCCATTCTACTCTTCCTAATGGATGATCTTCATATGTAGACTGGTCCAATATATAGTTAATTCCTAATTCCTTTAACTTCTCTGCTACATCTGGAACACTTGTAAGCATTGTTGAGAATATTGCAAGTGTTGGTGCTCCTGCTATTATTGTTTCATAATCAGGTGCTTTGTAATCGCCAACATAAGTAAGCTTTCCATCATCAAATGCCTGCTTAACTGCATCTATATACCACGATTTCTTTTCGTAAGTAACCTGGCTTATGCTGTCAAGACAATCACTTGCGCTCATAAGTGATGTTACTGGTGTAGATGATACAAGCATATTAGTTACAGGTGCATTTAATACTACAGTGTCAGAATCGATTCCTGATGGTGTAGACATTCCCTCTGGAACAAGTAAAAGCTTTGACTGCTTAGATACAATTGCCGTATCTTCATCTCTGTTAGTTATTGTAATAAGCTTATAACCGCCCTTGTAATAATCTACAGAGAAAAGCTTTGCATACTGTAATTCCATTGAATGGTCATACACAAGTTCTCCATCATAGTTACCATTAGCTGACTGGTTCTGTGTACCACATCCACTCATTGCAAGTGTAGACACAAGCATTACGATTGTGAGCAGAAGTGACAGAAATCTTTTTTTCTTCATTTTCGTTCTCCTTTTCTTTTCTTATGAAGTACTTTGATGATTACGTTATTATCAGCAGAAAAGGAACAGACACATATGTGTCTTGCACAATCCGGAATAAAACTTCCTAATTGCCTAAGAAAGAATCCTGCTTCGCAGGATTCTCCGCCTGCGGCGGGACGCTTTAGCGGCATCTACATTACCGCCGCAGTACGAACCTGCCCGGAGGGCTTTTTATGCAATAGGAAATTCCAGAGGATTTCCTATTGCATAAAAAACAATAGTCTGTTGTTCTCGCAACGACTATTATAACTCTGCCTGTAAGCCGGTCTTCTGACTCACAGATCATAAGCAATATCCGCCTTCCCAGAACAGCTTATATAAAGCTTATTCCAGTGGCATATATGGATATCGCCTCCCTGTATACAGCAGCGGAACTGTTCAGGATTCACACCTGATTCCCTGAAATACTTATCGTACTTCGCTTACAGTGATTATTTCGTTATCATCTGGATTTATATCCAGCGTTCATTATTTCATATTATTACTAGAAATGCAATTATTAATTTCAATTGTTTTTCTTTTTTCTTTTTACTATAACGGTTGTGAGATATACATCAGCATTTTCAAGTTCTTCAAGGCTGTGATATATCTTTTCACTATCCATTCCACAGTTAGATACTGCATTTATCTCATACATTTCTCCTGCTTCCTGTCGTGCGCGCAGTGCCTTAACTAACTGCTTAAGACCTCTTCCTGACTTCATATATATAAGTGTTCCGTTATATGAAAATGTATTCTCTATATTATCTGATGATGGAATAATATGTATCTCTTCGCCCTTCTCGCCTAAAGATATGCCAAGCCTTGCCGCAACAGCACAAAATGACGGAACTCCGCTTACTATCTCAGCCCTCCATCCATTAGCCCTCGCACGCTTATGCATATACATATATGTAGAATATATGCTTGGGTCTCCGATTGTAATCATTCCAATCTTCTTACCCTGATAAAGATATTCTTCAATTGCTTCATATATCTTATTATGTGAAATTTCAAGCTTTCCTTCATCCTTAATCATAGGAAACGGCATACACAAAACTGGCTTCGTGGAAATTTCACTACAAGCCTGCTCTGCTATGCGGTACGCATAACATTCTTCCTTGGATACTGCTGGAATAACTATTAAATCGCACGACTTAATCACTTCCAGTTCCTGTAATGTCATCTGCTTAGGATTGCCTGTACCCACTCCAATGCCATATAATATTCCACTCTTTTTATCAGGCAAATTATCTGTATCTGATACATTTTCTAATGCTTTCACTGCCTTTTGCAAATGTGATAAATACACCTGACGTACTGCTGGATATTCACCTATACCCTTTATAACACATTGTGGTGTGTATCCATTAGCTTTTAATATAGTGGCAAAGGACTCGTCATCTCCTGCCATATCATTATTAGCGTGGTCGCCTGCAACTAACATAAGCGGTGCAAGAAGAACACCCGTGTTGACAATTCCTTCTTCTCTCATATCGCTAATTACATCTTCAATTGTTCTCTTTCCCTCAACTGTTGCGATATATACAGGCTTTCCTGCGTATTCCCTTAACGCCTGTTCCATTACCCTGTAACTGCTGTCAGCCATATGCTCTGTTCCGTGTCCCATAAATATCAATACTGAATTACCAGTAAGCTCTTTTAACGACTCCCACAAAGCCTTGGCAACATCTGTATAATCATCAGCATTTGCCAAAAGTGCATCAGCTACAACTACCTTATTAAATAAATGCCTGCACTCCTCTACTGCATTTTTCATCTGGTTATTCTCAATTCCGTCTATTACGTGTGTTGGAAATACAACAACCTGTGTTACGTCCTGCTCTTTTAAGCTTATAAGTGCCTCAAGCGGACTTTTCGCATTAATATGTTCCTTCTCCTGCATATGCTTTCTTACAATTGTGCTTGATACTGCCTCTTCTACAATTGTATCCGGATAAAGCATACTTACCTGTTGCTTAATAGCTGTAATATTCTTAGTTCTTGTATCTGTATAAGTTGTTCCAAAACTTACAATTAAAATAGCTTTCTTCATCGTATTTCTTATCCTTTATCTCATCTTCTTTGATAAAAATTGTATTATATGATCATAATTCTCAGGAATATGCGGAAATGTACAATTGGTACAATCCTTGATACGCTTTCCACTTGCTCTTGTTATATAATTCGGCGTTCCCAGACAATCAGTATAACAATTCATAGGACAATAACAAAAAAGGCAGTTAAAATCCTGCCCTTCTTCTATCTTATGGCAAGGGTAATACTTACACTGGTCATTCTTAAAATACCTGTAACTGTTCTCCATTACATCTGTCTCCTTATGTATTATGCTTAATACTATACTCTGCCACGCTATTTTAATGCAATACCATAATAATATTTTATTGCTGGTTACTCAAACTGTGCATTTCTTATGTTTTAATAATACCAGTTCTTATATATCAGCAAACCTTTCTAAAAATGGGATAAAACAGCCACGACTTCTGTTAAGTCAGATGCAAAATATATATCTTTCTGACGTTCATTAGTTGACAATCCCATTGCAATCATATGAGACAGAAATTCTTTAATACTGTCATAATATCCATTAAGATTGTAGAATATGCACGGTGCTGAAAGCTGGTTAAGAGATAACTTTGACATAACTTCAGTTATCTCTTCAAGCGTACCTGTTCCACCCGGAAATGCTATAAAAGCATCACCAAGTTCTATCATCTTTG
Organism: [Lactobacillus] rogosae; assembly: GCA_900112995.1. Lineage (GTDB taxonomy): Bacteria > Bacillota > Clostridia > Lachnospirales > Lachnospiraceae > Lachnospira > Lachnospira rogosae. The sequence continues at coordinate 28,375 of FONU01000027.1, forward strand.
TCTTTCTCTCTGTCATATCTTTAGTTACAATCAGTTCTGTTATCTCGTCATACTGAACTTCTGCCTCTACAAAGAACTGTGGCTCAACGCCGGTTACTCTGCCACCTTCCATAAGCACACTTTCTGCAAGTTCGCCCATAAGCCCTGTCTTAGAACCACCATATATTAAAGTGTGTCCATTTGCTCCTATCCATTTTCCAAGTTCCCTTACAGCTATTGAAAATGTATCATCTATGCCTTTGTTAGCTCCTAAATACACTGTTATGTTCACTTTGTTATCCACCTATTCTTTATTAATTCAGGTTATTTGTTTGGCACTGATATGTAATTATCTTCATTAATATCGCTTCATTTTTTCAGAGAGTGCTTCAGCTTCTATTTTATCTTTCTCCAGCCCTTTTTCTAACATCATACTTTTATCTCCATTCTGTAAAAATCACGCTTTTATAAAATGATACTTAATAAATTACTTAACGCAAATCTCTATACTCTGCTTTTTACAACAATTATTTCTTTAATTATATCAAGATACATTTATCTTGTCACGGCTTTTTGTAACAAATGGCACGAAATAATAAATAATTCCAAATACAGCTATACTTCCCAGCATAATGCCAATCATCTGATTTACACTTACCACATTTCCCTAAAATACCGGATTGCAATCAAGAGTGTCTCTTATTGCATCAACAATACTATTTTATTTAGTGCTCACTTTTCAAAAGCTGTTGAAGAATATATAGATTACTACAATAATAAAAGAATTCAGGCAAAGACAAAATGGATGCCACCTGTGCAATACAGGATAGCATCCATGCGTTCAGCCTAATTCATAAATATTATTCTGGTTTCATTTCATACATAAATTAATTCTACTTTCAGTTTTATTTGTTTTATGAACCTGTTCTATACTATCTGATCATAATAGGCAAAAGCATTTCTCATGAATTTCCTATATTTTCTCGTTTTTAATGTTAGATTCCACCAAAACATTCCCTAATTTTCTTGGAAATATCAAAATCAACAAAACCTTTCTGTGCCATGTCATCGAGCATCTCACACGTTTTTTCGTGCGATAAACCTTTCTTATATGGTCTGTCCTCGGTTAATGCCTGATAAATATCAATACATGCCATAATACGTTCCGGTTCATTTAATTCAGCTGCGGTTTTTCCAAAAGGATACCCTTTTCCATTTAATTTTTCATGATGGAAAGACGCCCAATCTCGTATTTCTTCAAAATCTTCAACTTCTGATAATATAATATATGTATAACCAGCATGATTTTTCATTTTTGAAAATTCATCATCCGTAAGCTTATCCGGTTTTTCTAAAATTTCATTGTCTACTGCCATTTTCCCAATATCATGCAGTGCACCAGCCAGATACATTTTTTGCACATTAATAGAATCAAATCCTATATATTGAGCAAAAAGAGCTGCTTTTTCAGCCACTCCTATAGAATGTCTGCTTGTAAAAGAAGATTTATAATCTACAATCTTTGCAAAAAAATCTGCGACATTTTTACACGTTTTCCAATCGAAAACCTGTTTTTGTCTTGGGATAATCTCCCATAGCTTCATTTCAAAAGAATTATCACTTAAACACGTAAAAGATTCGAAATGTGTGAATGCATGAAAAAAGGCATTCACACATTCTGAATCGAATAATCCATCCTTATTTTTCAAAAGAAACTGACATATAAAATTCCAACTGTTATTTCCAGATCCTGTGTTATTTCCTATAATATCAATGGTATCTGCAAGATGAATAATCCTTGCAAACAACGGAATTTCATTCCACTTTTTTTGAAAAGGACCTGTTCCATCGGCATGTTCATGATGATACAAAATCACATTTGACACATCTGTTTTAAATGGAATTTTAGTAATATTTTTTTCTCCATAAATACAATGAAGATTTGTTTTTTTCTCGGATAAATCTTTTTTACAATTAATGACGGAATCCTTTTTCAGTTCTTCCGAAATATATTGTGTCAAAGCATTATCATGCAGTAAAGCACACATGGCTAAATCTTGTAACTCATCACCTTGAATTTTCCAATATTCTGCCATACGTATACTTATATAAGCCACTCTTTTTCCATGTTTGTTTTTGATATTTACAAACTCTGCTTCTATACAGTCCAAAGCATAAGAACAGGCTCCTACAAGTCCGATGATATCTATACTTAGTTCTTCTTTCATTGGTATAATCCTATCTTAATACATTTATGCTTCTTTAGCGGTCAATATAAACAGTCCATAACTCAACTTATACATTGCTTTCCTATCCATACTGTTCCTCCTTTACCTTCTCCCTGCATTTCGGGCAAATACCTTTAAATGAAATATCATAATCCACAAATTCAATTCCATGAGTGTTATGAATTCTTTCCAGCAAATCCGGTATTTGATCCATATCCACATCAAAAATTTCACCGCACTTTATACATCTTACATGGTAATGATTTTTCAATGTAAAATCAAATCGGTTTGGTCCATCCGGAACTTCAACCTTTCTTAATGCACCTTCCTCTACCAATATATCAAGATTTCTATATACAGTTCCTTTTCCAATTGTTGGATATTCTTCTTTTATAAATTCATACACTTCATTTGCCGTAACGTGTCTTTTCATCTCATACACAGCGTTTCGTACTAAATCTTTTTGAATGGTATTTCTCCTACTTGTCATCTGTCCTCCTTGTTAGGATTAGTTCTTAATAAGGATTATATACCACCATTATCCTGTTGTCAATGAAAATAGTAATAATTCTCATTATTATAAAAATTTCCAAACTGAGCATCTTTTACCTGAATAACTATTTTATTTTACATTCAAATACATATTCTGAATCTGAAGATAAATCAGACCTAAACGAATATCCGAGTCTGTCAAATTTCTGAATCTCCACCGGATTTTCAATATTATTTTCCGCTATGAATCTGACCATTTCACCACGAGCCATCTTGGCATAGGTACCTTTTGTTACCAATTTATCTCCGGATAACTCACAAAATACAATCGTAATATATCTGTCCTGTGGTGTCAGATACTTTTCTATACATTTTGAGTATTCTTTTGATGCAAGATTAATGATAATCCTACTGTCATCGATTACTGAGCGGTATAACAAGTCTCTCCAGTACTCATACAGATTTTTTGCATCTCCAATTCCAACCTTTGCCTGCATTTCAAGACGATAAGGAGTCACACCATCCATTGGTTTTAAAATGCCATAAAACGCAGACAGGATTCTTAAATGATTTTGCAAATACTCAAACTGCTGGATTTCAAACACAGATGGTGCCATATATTGAAATGCAATCCCTTCATATGCTAAAACAGCCGGAGTAAGCCCGTTATAAAGATCCATATTTTCCAATCTGTTAAAGTTCTGCTCTGCAATCTTGTCATTACATTTCCAGATAGCTTTCAGTTCTTCTTTTGATTTGCTTTTCATCCAGTTTAATACTTCTGCTGTCTTATCAATATAGACAGGCAGTTCAACCGGTGCTAAGTTATCGGTATCTACAATCATCTTTTTTGCAGGTGATAAAATAATCTTCATTATGCCAATTCCTTAAGCATATTTTCAGGATCATCTGCCGCCTTGACTTTATCATTTGCCTTTATAATGATTCCCTGCTCATCAATAAGATATGTAGTTCTTACTACACCCATAGATACTTTTCCATAATTTTTCTTTTCTTTCCAGACATCATATGCTTCAATAACTTTGCGCTCCGGATCTGCTAATAACGTAAATGCCAGTCCATATTTTTCTTCAAATCTCTTGTGAGACGCTACAGAGTCCTTGCTTACTCCGAGAATAACAGCTCCCTTCTCAGTAAACTGTGGATAACGCTCAGAAAAGCCACATGCCTGCTTCGTACATCCTGGTGTATTATCCTTTGGATAAAAATATAAGATCACTTTTTTTCCTGCATAATCGCTTAATTTATGCATTTCTCCATTCTGATCCGGCAATTCAAAGTCCGGTGCTTTTTTTCCTACTTCTAACATATTTTATTCCTCCACTTCTTTCAATTCCATCTGTTTTCTTGTCGTCTTATTGCCAGAAATCATTTTTTGACCAGAATAGACTGCCATAATCAAGCATATCAGAGAGCCAAACGCAAAGTATTTGTGTGCTGCTTTTAACCCTTTATATCCTGTATAAAAAGTTCCAACCATTGTAACTATTGCTCCAATTGACCAATATTTATGTGCTTTCATAATACACCTCCATATTTTATTATCAACATCATAATACAACAATTTATTATTGTGAACTACCCATTGTCTTAAGCCAATAGGCTTCCTGCTTCATCGACCTCGTAACCTACTATCTCCACAGGCGTTAATTTGGGCAGTCCCTGCCCTATATATTTCTTTATGCTATTTGTCTTAATCCTTCTGTCAGTATATTTTTTGCGGCATTGATATCCCTGTCATGTTCTGCTCCGCATTTCGGACATATCCATGTCCTCACTGACAAATCTTTTGTATCTGGATTCTGATACCCGCAAACAGAACATAATTGACTACTAGCATAAAATGTATCTATTTTGATGTATTTCCTGCCATTCCATTTTGCCTTATACTCTAACTGTCTTGTCAGCTCATACCATGATACATCACTTAT
>FONU01000006.1 GCA_900112995.1 [Lactobacillus] rogosae
CGCTATTAGGATATATCCTGTATTTATATGCTTTTAACACCTACTGTCGCCACCTTCCTACCCTTGATTTTCTATATATTTTCGTGGCATCTCTTCTGAAACATTTCCTACACTGCATACAAAATATCCGTCCGTCCAAAAAGTATGTTCTTTATCTGTCTCCATATATCTGATAATGACTTTATGCTTTTGACATATCTCATAAGAAAACTGCTTTATATCATCTGATATTTGTTTTGACATCAGCAATTTCTTTCTATACTTGCATACGAAAATAATATGATACTGTAACAAATATTTGTGTCTGTTTTTTGATTTCCACGTTCCCATAACGCAAGTATAGCACACCCCTCCGCTTCCGGCTACCTTAACCCACCGTCTAAAGCCAGTGGGATTGCGGTAGCCCTATTTCAACTTCTTTAATCTTACAAACAACCTTATACCATTCGGACACATCTCTTCAAGTTCCTCAAGGCTGTATCTTCTCAAATAAACAACCTAACAGCTACAGTATCCCTGTAGCCGCAATACACTAAAAAAGAGGCTTAACGCCTCTTAAATATAAAATATTCACTTAATTATAACCGCCAGCCTTGGTAATACATTTCTCACAGCAAACTTAATATTATGACAACTCAAATGCCCCTGTATACAAGCTGTAATATGTTCCCTTGCCGGCAATAAGTTCATCGTGTGAGCCTCGCTCAATTATATTGCCGTGGTCAAGTACCATTATGGCATCTGAATTGCGGACAGTTGAAAGTCTGTGTGCTATTACAAATACTGTTCTGCCCTTCATTAAGTTATCCATACCTCTCTGGACAAGTGCTTCTGTTCTTGTATCAATTGAAGATGTCGCCTCATCAAGAATCATTACTGGTGGGTTGGCAACTGCTGCCCTTGCAATTGATATAAGCTGTCTTTGTCCCTGTGAAAGACTTGCACCGTTCTGTGTAAGTACTGTCTGATAGCCGTCTGGAAGTCTTGTTATAAAGTCATCTGCATTGGCAAGCTTAGCGGCTTTAATACATTCCTCATCGGTCGCCAAAAGGTTACCATATCTTATATTATCCATAATAGTTCCTGTGAACAGATTAACGTCCTGTAATACAATGCCAAGTGAATGCCTTAAATCGTCTTTCTTAATTCTATCAATGCTTATTCCGTCATAGAATATATTTCCTGAATTAATATCATAAAATCTGTTAATCAGGTTAGTTATAGTCGTCTTTCCTGCACCTGTTGCACCAACAAATGCTATCTTCTGTCCTGATTTAGCCCATAGATTAATATTATTAAGTATAATCTTATTCTCATTATATCCAAATATTACATCATCAAATACGACCTTTCCCCTAAGAAGTATATAACCTGTTGTATTATCAGCTTTCCTACACTTCCAGGCCCATCTGCCGTCTTTGTCAGTTGTTTCTGTAACTTCACCTGCTATAAATACCATTCTGGCATCTTTATTGTCGGCTTCTTTGTTATTAAGCTCTTTATCATCACACTTTACGCGTACTAAAGTAACATCACCTTCATCTTCTTCAGGCTTTTCATCAATAAGTCCGAATATTCTTTCTGCTCCTGCCAACGCCATAGCTATCATACTAATCTGCTGTGCTATCTGCGATACTGGCATACAGAATGTCTTAGAAAGGTTAAGAAATGCTACTATCATTCCGACAGTAATTCCACCAACCCCTCTTAATGCAAGAAATCCTCCGATAAGAGCAATGAGAACATACTGTAAGTTACCAAGCTGTGAGATTGCCGGCATAAGTATGTTACCGTATTTATTGGCATTAGTTGCATCACTGCAAAGCATTTCGTTATTCTTATCAAAATCGTACTTTGCCTCATCCTCGTGACAGAATACTTTAATAACCTTCTGTCCATTAATCATCTCCTCGATGAAACCTGTAACCTTACCTATTGTTATCTGCTGTCTTATAAAATATCTGGCACTTGCCCCGCCAATCTTCTTAGAAACAATCTGCATAATGCAGGTTACTGCTAATACAAGTATTGTAAGCGGTATACTGTTGACAATCATAGACACAATAACAACTACTATTGTCACAACTGCTGAGATGAACTGTGGAAGAGCCTGCGATATGAACTGTCTTAATGTATCAGTATCATTAGTATAATGGCTCATTACATCACCATGTGTATGAGTATCGAAATATCTTATTGGAAGTGTCTGCATATGTGTAAACATATCATCACGGATTGCTTTTAAAGTTCCCTGTGATATTTTAATCATCATTTTGTTGTATGCAAATGTTGATAATACACCAACAAGATACAGACATCCAAGCATAATTATTGTCTTTAATAATGGTGCAAATGATGGATTAACTTCTGATAACATAGGTGTTATATAGTTATCTATAAGTATCTGTAAGAATAATGAACTTACTACTACTGTACAGGAACTAATAAGTATACATACAACAACCATAAAAAATGTCAGTTTATGTCTGCCTACAATATATGACATAAGTCTTTTTAATGTCTTTCCATCTATTGATGGCTTCCCTGATTTATTACCAGTCATACTGATATCAGCCTTTTTCTCATTACCTGCCATTACTGCTCATCTCCTTTCGTCTGTGATTCATATATTTCTTTATATATAGCATTTTCTTTTAATAACTGCTCGTGTGTTCCACAGCCATCAATCTTTCCGCCCTCCATTACAATAATGCAGTCTGCATCCTGAACTGATGATATTCTCTGTGCTATTATTATCTTAGTTGTATCTGGTATTTCATCTTTAAATGCTTTTCTTATTAAAGCATCTGTCTTAGTATCAACGGCACTTGTAGAATCGTCAAGAATAAGGATTTTAGGCTTTTTAAGAAGTGCTCTTGCTATACATAATCTCTGCTTCTGTCCGCCTGATACGTTAGTACCACCCTGTTCGATATATGTATTATATTTCTTAGGGAATGTCTGGACAAATGGATCTGCCTGTGCAAGTTCACAGGCGTGTATTATCTCTTCATCTGTTGCCTCTTTATTACCCCAGCGTAAATTTTCTTTAATAGTTCCGGAGAATAATACATTTTTCTGAAGCACCATTGCAACTTCATTTCTTAATGTATAGATATCTATATCCCTTACATCAACACCGCCAATCTTAACGCTTCCCTCTGTTACATCGTAAAGTCTTGGTATAAGCTGCACTAATGAGCTCTTACCGCTTCCTGTTCCACCTATAATTCCTAGTGTTGAACCGCTTGGAATATTGAGGTTAATATTTTTAAGACATTCTTTTTCTTTATCATCTATATAACTAAAGCTTACATTATCAAACTGGATTGAGCCGTCATTTACCTTATCCTCTGGATTGTCACAGTTGTGAAGTGTACTTTCCTCGTCAAGAATTTCAACAATACGCTCAGCCGAAGCTCTCGCCATATTAATCATAACCATAACCATTGATAACATCATAAGGCAGTTAAGAATTGTCATAGCATAAGCTATAAGACTTGTAAGCTCACCAGTTGTAAGTGCTGTAGCTCCTGATGTAATTATCATTCTTGCACCGAACCAGCATAAGAAAAGCATACACGAATATATGCAGAACTGCATAAGCGGCATATTGTATGCAACAATACCTTCAGCCTTTAAGAACATTTTATATATCGCTTCTGATACCTTAGTGAACTTCTTTTCTTCAAAATCTTCACGGACAAAGGACTTAACTACTCTCATACCTGTAAGATTTTCTTCTACTACTTCATTAAGATTATCGTATATCTTAAATACTCTCTCGAAATATATATGCGATCTGCTTACTATTATATAAAGTCCAATACCAAGCACTGGAATTGCAATAAGAAATATTAATGAAAGCTTAGTACTTGTCATAAATGCCGCAATAAGTGCGAATATAAGCATAAATGGTGCTCTTACCGCAATTCTGATAATCATCATATAAGCATTCTGCACATTAGTTACATCTGTTGTAAGACGTGTCACAATACTTGATGATGAGAACTTGTCAATATTCGCAAATGAATACTCCTGAATTTTGTAATACATATCCTTTCTTAAATTCTTTGCAAAGCCTGCCGAAGCTGTGGCACATAGACCTCCTGAAAGGATACCAAATACAAGACCTGCCATTACGCAGAGTATAAGCAAAGTCCCATATTTAACAAGTGCACTTTCATTACCTGAACTTATTCCTGAATCAATCATCTTTGCCATCATAAATGGGATAAGTATTTCAAATATTACCTCAAATACGATACACACTGGTGTCATAATTGATACCATTTTATATTCCCTTATTGAACGGGAAAGCTTTTTAATAATGTCCATATCATTCCTCTTTTCTGTACACAATTGCTACTATACATATGTTACTGGCTGAATATCTTCCCCAATTAACATTGCTATTCTTAATTATTATCATCTGGTGTACACAGACAAATTAATCCTATCAGCGTGAACGATTTTAACACTATTATTAAAAAAATGGAATTTGTAAAAATACAACACCATTAGATTTTTTCTAATGCACTCTTGAAATATTAATATATTATGAACTATAATCAATTATGCAGATTATTTAATATAATTAAGGAGGTTTTTATGACTACACAGCAGTTAGAATGTTTTATAAGAGTTGCCGACAAGCTTAATTTTACAAAAGCTGCACAGGAAATGTTTCTTACAACCCCAACTGTCACACACCATATTAAAAGCCTTGAGGAAGAACTGGGTGCAACACTTTTTATAAGAACACCGAAAATGGTACAGCTTACCGATGCCGGTGCTGAATTCTATGGAGATGCAAAGGATATCCTTAATAGAATTAATCTTTCAAGCAAGAAGATTGCCAATGTGGTATCCCAGTCATTGTCCTATATAAGAATTGGCTGTACAAGCAATGCAGAATTAAAGGCACTTAAACCAGCATTAAAAGAACTAAGAAAATGTATGCCCGATATATATCCTATGCTGTTTCTGCGTGACTACTCACGCCTTAAGACTATGTTTGAAAGCGGACATATAGATATAATGCTCGTTACTAAAGATATGATTGAAAATACCGATTGCACTTTCAAGCCTATAAAGAATATGAAAAGCTATGCCTTGATATCTGACGACTATAATAAGACTACTGAGGATAATAAAGACTTACATTCAATGTCAGCTATTTCCTTTGATGACTTAAAAGGACACTGCCTTTTACTGCTTAACCAGCGTTTAATTCCTTTCACACAGGGAAATCTTTTACAGGAAAAGCTCGTGCTTCATTCACAGGATAATTATCACTTTATATGTGAGAACAGCCAGACAAGTGAGCTTCTTGCACAATGTGGCTATGGCATTGCAATACTGCCTGAATTCTGCATTGATACCCCGCTTGATAACTGCCGCATCCTGCCCATTACAGACCAGCGTGAAATACAATACGGAATAGCCTATAACAAGACCCGCTCTACCAAAGACACCAAGAAAATCTGCAACATATTAACAAGTAATCTCAAACCGCAATAAAAAGAATTTACTATTACACAAAATATAATACCGCATATATTCTACAACTTTTATGTCCCATAACCGGATACGCATTAATCTGTAGAATATATGCGGCATTTATTAATTATATTCTTTAATTATTATACATTATGCTTATGCAAAACTGAATATCGCTGTAAATACTCCTGCTGAAGCAATACCCATTATTATACCTGCAAGCAATACTCCTCCAAGAACAGCAATTACACTCTTCTTAAAGCCCATATCAAGGAAGCTTGCTGCAAGTGTTCCTGTCCACGCACCTGTACCAGGTATTGGAATACCAACGAATAATAAAAGTGCTATAAAAAGACCATTCCCAGCCTTCTGCTTTAACTTTTCTCCACCTTTGTGACCCTTTTCAATACAAAATGTAAAGAACTTTCCGATATATTTCTTGTCTGCACCCCATTCAAGAACACGTCTTGCAAAAAGATATATAACCGGAACCGGAAGCATATTACCTATTACACATATTATATATGACTGTAATAATGGAAGCTGCATTCCCTGTGATATAGGAATTGCTCCTCTAAGTTCAACAATAGGTACCATTGATACAAGAAAACATATAAGATATTTTTTTAACATTTTTCACCTCATCTAATTAATTAAACATATATACTGCATCTTTATAATCGTATTCTAACCGCATATATTATATGATGATAACACACTTATATATGTATATGCAATACTATATAACATCAAATAATGATAACTGGTTGCTCTCTGCCATTCCATCAAGAAGTCCAAGCTCGCCAAGCTTCTCTATAACCGTCTGTCCAATCCTGGCTCTCTGGCGCAGGTCGTCCTTTGATAAGAACTCACCATCCCTTGCGGCTATCTCTATTGATTCTCCAGCAGACTCACCAACCTTGGATATTACCTTAAATGATGGCATAATCTTTCCATCTATTATCTGAAATGACCTTGCCTTTGCCTTGTATATGTCAATAGGTACGAACTCAAAGCCTCTTGCATACATTTCCTGAACAATACGCATATCCTTAAGCTCATCATCTTCAACATTGGATATCGTGCCGTCTGCTTTCTTAGCTTTGTAGTCATTAATATAATACTCTAATCGTTCCCTTCCCATTGCCATTTTTTCATAATCAAAGGCATTGGCTCTTATACTGTAATATGCACAGTAGTAAGCCAGCGGATAGAACACCTTGCAGTAAGCTACTCGCCATGCCATCATAACGTAAGCTGCGGCATGTGCCTTCGGGAACATATACTGGATTTTATTACAAGACCATATATACCAGTCTGGAACACCGTGTTCCCTCATAATCTGCTCCCATTCAGGTGTAAGTCCCTTACCTTTTCTTACCTTCTCCATTATTGTAAATGCAAGCTCACTTTCAAGTCCTTTCTGGATAAGGTATATCATAATGTCATCTCGTGTACATATCGCCGTAGATATGGTTGCCTTGCCCTCTTTAAGAAGTGTCTGTGCGTTACCAAGCCATACATCAGTTCCGTGTGAAAGCCCTGCAATTCTTACAAGGTCAGAAAAATACTGTGGCTTAGTATCAATAAGCATCTGCATAGCAAAATCTGTACCAAACTCTGGTATTCCAAGTGCACCAAGCTTACAACCGCCAATATCCTCAGGTGTAATTCCAAGTGCCGAAGTATCCTTGAATAAAGACATTACTTCTCTTGAATCCAGTGGTATTTCCAGCGGGTCAATACCTGTTAAATCCTGCAGCATTCTAATCATAGTAGGGTCAAGATGTCCAAGAATATCAAGCTTTAACAAGTTGTGGTCGATACTATGGTAATCGAAATGTGTTGTTACAATTCCACTCTTTACATCATTAGCAGGGTGCTGTACCGGTGTAAATGAATGTATCTCATCACCAATAGGAAGAACTACAATTCCTCCTGGATGCTGTCCTGTTGTTCTTCTTATATCTATACAACCCTCAGCAATACGTTCTATTTCACAACGGCGTTTAACCTTGCCTCTTTCCTCAAGATATTTAAGAACATATCCATACGCTGTCTTTTCGGCAACAGTACCGATTGTACCAGCCTTGAATGTCTGTCCCTTTCCAAATATAACCTCTGTATAAGCATGTGCCTTACTCTGGTATTCATTAGAAAAGTTAAGATCGATATCAGGCTCTTTGTTACCCTTAAATCCTAAGAATGTTTCAAATGGTATATCAAAACCTAATTTATTTAACTTATGACCACAATTAGGACACACCTTATCTGGCATATCACAGCCTGCACCACCAGCGAACTTCTTAACTTCCTCTGAATCAAAGTCAACATAAAAGCACTCTGGACAAAGATAATGCGGACTAAGCGGATTAACCTCTGTAATACCAGCCATAGTTGCCGCTAAAGATGAACCAACAGAACCTCTTGAACCTACAAGGTATCCATCATCATTTGACTTCCATACAAGCTTCTGTGCAATAATATACATAACGGAGTAACCATTAGATATAATTGAATTAAGCTCACGCTCAAGTCTTTCTGTAACAATCTGTGGAAGTTCTGGTCCATATATTTCGTGTGCCCTGTTATGGCATATATTCCTTAACATCTGATCTGAATTCTCAATTACAGGAGGACGTTTATCAGGACGTACCGGACTAATCTTCTCGCACATATCCATTATCTTATTCGTGTTAGTTACAACTATCTCATATGCCTTATCATTTCCAAGATAATCGAACTCAGAAAGCATTTCCTCTGTAGTATGCAGATACAGTGGTGGCTGGTTATCCGCATCGTCAAAGCCTTTTCCTGCCATAATTATTCTACGGTATATTTCATCTTCTGGATTAAGAAAATGCACATCACACGTTGCAACTACAGGCTTGTCGAACTTTTCACCTAAAGATATGACTCTTCTGTTAAGATCTCTTAAGTCCTCCTCGTCTTTAACGTAATAATCTTCCTTCTCAATCATAAAACTGTTATTACCGATTGGCTGCACCTCAAGATAATCATAGAAATTAACTATTCTTGCAATCTCCGCATCTGATCGTCCATTTACCATAGCACGGAACAACTCTCCTGCCTCACACGCACTTCCTATTATAAGACCTTCCCTGTACTTATTAACAAGGCTCTTTGGTATCTTGGGAAATCTGTTAAAATACTGCAGATGTGAAGCCGACACAAGCCTGTACAGATTAATTCTTCCCATCTCATTAGAGGCAAGTATTATACAGTGGTACTGGTGAAGCTTCTTAATTGACTCATCATCAAGCGTTCCCTCTTCATTAAGCTTATCAAGTGTATATATATCCCTCTCATAAAGCATCTGCACAAGCTTTAAGAATATATGTGCTGTTGCCTCTGCATCATCAACCGCCCTGTGGTGGTTATCAAGCACAACATTAAGATGCTTGGTTAATGTATCAAGCTTATAATTATGTAATGCCGGTATAAGGAACTGTGACAAAAGCACTGTATCTATATAAGTAGGTGCAAATTCTATCCCCATTTTCTCAGCATTATTAATTATAAAACTCATATCAAATTCCGCATTGTGGGCTACCATAACACAACCCTTACAGAATTCTATAAAATCAGGCAGTATCTGCTCGATAGTTCCTGAATTCATAACCATCTGGTCATTAATACCTGTTAAATTCTCAATTCTAAAAGATATAGGTATCTGTGGATTAACAAATGTTGAAAATCTGTCTACAATCTCATTATTCTTAATCTTTACCGCACCTATCTCTATTACCCTGTCTACCAAAGCCGAAAATCCCGTTGTTTCCAGATCAAATACAACGAATTCCCCTTTAAAGTCCTGTCCAGCCGGATTAATTACTATCTTCCTGGTATCATCGACAAGATATGCCTCAACACCATATATAACCTTAAAATCTAACTTCTCACCCTTTTTATTATACTTAAACTCCAGATCCTGCATAGTGTGATAAGCTTCCGTGAATGCCTGCACAACTCCGTGGTCAGTAATCGCAATTGCCTTGTGTCCCCAGCTTATCGCCTGCTTTATTATATCCTTGGCATAAGATACACCATCCATATCACTCATCTTGGTATGGCAGTGAAGCTCTACCCTCTTATGAAGTGATAAGTCATTTCTTACTGACCTGTTATCACTTCCTTTTCGTATTCCTGACACATTGGCTATAGTAATCTCCTGATCATACTTATCCATTGAAGCTATGCCTTTTATCTTAAGAAAATTACCCTTTTTAATGAATTCATAAAGATCTGGAAGCTGTTCATTTCTTGCAAACATTTTCACTACAATGCTGTCTGTAAAATCTGTAACAACGATAGATAATATAGTTCTTTCGTTTCTTATCTCTCTTGTTTCTATGCTTCTTATCATACCATTTATGACAACTTCACCTATTGGCGATTCTATCTGTTCTATGGCAGTAACTTCATCGTCAAAGTCCCTTCCATATAATATATCTGTATTAGCTGGCTTTCTATAACGTGTAAGATCTTTTCCAGAAGCTCCTCTTTCATTAAAAAATGCAGCGGCTTTAGCTTTCTGTTCGGCATACTTTTTGTTCTTCTCTGCCCCATTATCGCTCTTGGCTTCTTCGCCTGCTGCCATAAAGTTATCTTCAATCTGCTTAATTCTAAGATTAAGCTTATGTTCATTTTCTTTCTCATAACGCTTCTCAAGCTTGGCAACATACTTATATTCAACATCTATCTCAAAGCCAAAACGGTTAAGAAATATAAGCTGAAAATATTCCTTAAGGTCATCTGCATAGGTTCTTGCAAGAAATCCGTCCTCTAATGTAAGCACAAGCAGGTCATCCTTTTCAAACTCCCACGTTGAATTCTTTAAAAGATTATACTCAAGTGTCCAGTATTTCTCCAATTCAAATAATATGCTGTCATAATACACATCCATTATTGTCTGTGGCGTATACTGCTTTGACAGATTATATCTGTCTATAATTCTTACATCCATATTCTGTATACGGAATATCTGCTTTTTAAGGGCATCTTCTACCCTGTATATTATCTTCTTGCTTATAACCCTGTCATTCTTTATGTATACTCTCGCCAATGAGTTCGTTGATGTCTTGGATACTCTCGTAACCTCAACATTTTCCATATACATACCAATATCCTCTGGCAGTTTTAATGTCTTAAATACTTCAAAAAATCTACGCATCTTTAACCAACACCTTCTGCCAAAGGATAATAATAATCAGTCTTTCCAATTATCTAATTCGTCCTTCAGCACTGCTAACAGTTTATCTTCTTCAAACTTCTTAATTATTTCGCCATGCTTTATAAGAACACCACAGCCGTCACCACCTGCTATTCCTATATCAGCCTCCTTAGCTTCTCCAGGGCCATTTACAACACAGCCCATAACAGCTATCTTAATATCAAGGTCATAGTTTCTAACAAGCTCCTCAACCTTTGAGGCAAGACCGATAAGGTCAATTTTAGTTCTTCCACAGGTAGGACAAGATACAACCTCAATACCACCTTTTCTTAAACCAAGTGTCCTAAGAATAAGCTTAGCTGCCTCTATCTCCTTTACAGGGTCATCTGTAAGTGAAACTCTTATTGTATCACCTATGCCCTGTCCTAATATAAGCCCAAGACCTATTGATGACTTAATGCTTCCGCTGAATAACGTACCCGACTCGGTAATTCCAACGTGAAGCGGATAATTAGTCTTCCTTGCTATAAGTTCGTGTGCCTTAACACACATCATTACATCTGACGATTTAATGCTTATAACAAGATTATCATAACCAAGATCTTCTATAATCTTTACTTTATCAAGTGCACTCTCAACAAGTCCTTCGGCTGTAACACCGCCATATTTCTCTATAAGGTCTTTCTCAAGTGAACCACTGTTGACCCCTACTCTTATAGGGATATTCTTAGCCCTGGCAGCATCTACAACAGCCTTAATCTTATCTGTTCCACCGATATTGCCTGGATTAATTCTTATCTTGTCAGCACCATTATTAATTGCCTCTATTGCCATTCTGTAATCAAAATGTATATCTGCAACCAATGGAATATGAATATGCTTCTTAATCTCCTTGATTGCTTTAGCGGCATTAATATCTGGAACTGTACATCTTATAATATCACAGCCTGCTTTCTCTAAAGCCAGTATCTGGCTGACAGTTGCCTCAACATCATCAGTTCTTGTGTTAGTCATAGACTGAATCATTATAGGATTGCCGCCACCGATTAACTTATTGCCTATTTTTACAACCTTTGTATTATCTCTATACATATTAAGCCTCATTTCTTAATTAAAAAAGTCCTCTTATATCTTTAAACATAACATATATCATAAGAACAAATAAGAATATCATACCAACAAAATGCACCATACCCTCGTGTTCTTTCTTGACCGGCTTGCCTCTTAATACTTCAAGTATAAGAAATACAAGTCTTCCGCCATCAAGTGCCGGTATTGGAAGAAGGTTCATAACGCCAAGGTTGGCACTTATAAGTCCTGCAAGATTTAAAAGATTAAGGATTACATAAAATGTTCCATCTGCCTTGCTTTCTTCTACAATATTACTCATAGCACTTACTGTTCCGACAGGACCAGAAAGATCATTAATCCCCACCTGTCCTGTAAACATCATTCCAAGGCTCTTAACTACAGTATTAACACTATATCCAACTTCCTTAAATGCATAGCCGATTACTGATATAGGCGAAACCTTCTGTCTTGCCCCATAACTTGCAAAGCCTGTATAGTAATATTCATTCTCTACAGAATCCGGTGTCACATTTAACTGCATTGTACTACCATCTCTGTTTATTGTAATATCAACACTCTCGCCATTACACTGTCCTACAAGCTCAATAATCTTGGTACTTCCGTCAACTGCAACGCCATTAACCGCTGTTATTATATCACCCTTCTTAATCCCAGCCTTCTGTGCTGGTGTTCCGTCAGATACGCCTGCTATTGTCCCATTCTGCTCTAAAGTAACACCCATCTGGTACTTCTGCTGTTTAACATATTCAGGAGTAAGAGTTGTTGTATATTTCTGTCCATCTCTTTCATATGTTATATTCATAGTATCATCAGCGTGGTACACCCTATAGAAAGAATAATCCCTGTAAAATGTTATCTTCTGGTTATTAACCTTTATAATCTTGTCACCTTCCTGAAGCCCTGCACTTACCGCTGGTGAATTATCATATACAACATCAACCATACAAGGGTCATAGCCTATACTTCCAATAATTACAACCGAGCAGACAAATGCCAGTATAAAGTTAAATATTGGTCCAGCTGCTATAACTGCAATCCTTGCCCACACTGATTTATTAGCAAATGATTTGGACATATCATAGCCAGCTTCCAGTGCTTCCTGCTTTTTCTTCTCAGACATATAGCTTCCAGCCGATGTATTATCAGATGAATACCTTGAAGCATTTCCAAAGCCATTATCTTCTGCTGTTTTACCATTGCAAAAGTCATTATCCAACTCGCTTCCAGATTTGCCAGTATTATTGCCTTCTGTTGCATCTTCCTGCTCATCATCATCTGCCTCTAAGAAATCCTCACCAAGCATTATACAGGCTCCACCAAAAGGAAGCAGCTTAAGACTATATTCTGTTTCACCTTTCTTAAAATGTATAAGCTTAGGTCCAAATCCAAGTGAGAATTCCACAACTGTAATTCCATTTGCCTTAGCTACAATAAAATGTCCAAACTCGTGTATAATTATGATTATGCTTAATACAAGTATCGCTAATATTATATTTATAACCACTCTGCTCCTCCATTCTTCAAACGGTTTTCTATCATTTCATAGACTGTCTGTTCTGTTTCTAATATTTCGTCTACAGACGGATTATCAATATAACGTACTTCATTCATTGCATACTCTATAATATCAGGTATATCAAGATACTTTATCTTTCTGTCAAGGAACTTTGCAACTGCAAGCTCATTTGCCGCATTAAATGCTGTTGGAATGTTACCGCCCTTATCAGAAGCTGTATAAGCAAGCTTAAGTCCTTTAAATGTATCCATATCAGGCTTTTCAAATGTAATATTGCCAAGTTCAAAGAAATCCACTCTCTTAGTGTTAAGCTCTCTTCTATGAGGATAATAGAGGGCATACTGTATAGGAAGGCGCATATCAGGACTTCCAAGCTGTGCCATTATTCCTCCGTCAATGAATTCAACCATAGAATGTATTATGCTCTGTGGCTGTACAACCACTGTGACCTTAGATGATGGAACATTGAATAACCACTGTGCTTCCATTACCTCAAGGCCTTTATTAACCATAGTTGATGAGTCTATCGTTATCTTTCTTCCCATAGCCCAGTTAGGGTGGTTAAGTGCATCCTCAACTGTCACATTTACAAGGTCAGCTCTTTTCTTTCCTCTGAATGGACCACCTGATGCTGTAAGAAGTATTCTTTCAACCTCCTTAGGATATTCGCCGTTAAGTGACTGAAATATCGCTGAATGTTCGCTGTCTACAGGATATATATTAACATTATTGTCCTTAGCAAGCTTCATTATAATATGTCCTGCTGTTACAAGTGTCTCCTTATTGGCAAGTGCAATATCCTTATGTGCTTCAATTGCTTTAATCGTTGGAACAATGCCCATCATTCCAACAACGGCCGTAAGAACAATATCAGCTTCTTTATGTGTTGCCGCTTCTATAAGTCCCTCATCACCATACACTATCTTTACATCAATATCTGAAAGCAGAAGCTTTAACTCGCCCGCAAGCTTTTCAGTTCCAATACATACCAAAGATGGTCTGAATTCCCTTACCTGTTCTGCTAATTCTTTCACTCTTGTTCCTGCTGCAAGTGCAACAACCTTTATATCTTTATTTCTTCTAATAACATCTAAAGTCTGAGTTCCTATTGAACCAGTCGAACCTAGAACTGATATTCCTCTCATTATCTACACCCTTTCCTAATCTATACTATAGTAACTTTAAAGTCCTATACTGTTAAGCAGTATTATCGCCCAGTATACAACCGGTGCTGTGAATATTACGCTGTCAAATCTATCCATAATTCCACCATGTCCCGGAATTAATGTACCATAATCTTTAACATTATAATTTCTCTTAATTGCAGATGCCGCCAAGTCACCAACTATTGACAATAACGCCCCTGCAAGGCTTGCTACTGCAAATGCCACAGACGAATTATCAATAACACCTGCCATTTTAGAACTTACTAAAGCTCCGTATACCGCACCGAGTATTGTTGCACCAATCACTCCGCCTATTGCACCTTCAACCGACTTCTTAGGTGATAACACAGGTGCCATTTTGTGCTTTCCTATGCACACTCCTGTGAAATAAGCAAATGTATCATTTCCCCACGAAGCAATAAATATAAGCCACACAATAAATATTCCATTATCTGACATTCTTGTTTCATATATATAAGCTATCATCACGGTTACATATATGATTCCAAAGAATGCCCACATAACATTTTCCGCCTTATACTTTGGAAACGTGAATACATACACGCTCATCATAACAAGAAATGTTACTACAAGAATTAGCGTAGTATATCTATGCTCTGCTATGTTAAGGCTTATAAAATATGCTATTGTTGCCGCATATGCACATATTCCCAATGGTGTCTTTTGAAGATTGGTGACCCTTAACAATTCAAAATTACCTATAAGTGCTACCATAAGACATACCGCATATAACAGCCAGCCACCA
Organism: [Lactobacillus] rogosae; assembly: GCA_900112995.1. Taxonomy (GTDB): domain Bacteria; phylum Bacillota; class Clostridia; order Lachnospirales; family Lachnospiraceae; genus Lachnospira; species Lachnospira rogosae. Next base: position 15,237 of record FONU01000006.1, read on the forward strand.
AAATACAATGATGGAACGGCAATTGCCACAAGGCATATTCCGCTTATTATCCTCTTTAACAAATTCTATTCCTCCTTAACTCCGCCATATCTTCTGTCTCTTTTATTATATTTCTCACAAGCCTTAATAAGTTCTTCCCTATTAAAATCCGGCCAGAATACATCTGTAAAGTAGAATTCTGTATATGCAAGCTGCCATGGAAGATAATTAGAAAGTCTTTGCTCGCCACTAGTTCTTATCAAAAGATCCGGGTCAGGAATATCCTTTGTGTCAAGATTAGCATTTATCATAGCCTCATCTATAGCCTCTGGTGCAATCTTTCCCTCTTTAACATCCTGTGCAATCTTCTGGACGGCTCTTACAATCTCATCTCTGCCACCATAATTGATTGCTATTGTGAAATTGAGTCCTGTATTATTCTTAGTCTTTTCTTCAAGATTATTAATACTCTCAACTATATCATCACTTAATTCTTCCCTGCGTCCTATAACACGGCACCTTACATTGTTCTTCATAGACTTCTTGACACAATCTTTAAGATACTTTCTTAAAATGCTCATAAGAGTGCCTACTTCTTCTTCTGAACGCTTCCAGTTCTCTGTTGAAAAAGCATATACTGTAAAATATTGTATGCCAAGGTCATCTGCAACATACAACATATCTTCTACAACTTTACTTCCCTGCATATGTCCATATGTTCTTGGCATATGCTTCTTTTTAGCCCAGCGTCCATTACCATCAAGTATGACAGCAACATGAGCAGGTATCTTAAGCCCTAATTCCTCATTATATTTATCCATACATTACCCCACAGTCAATATTTTATAGTTTCATATATCGGTATCCTTATAACTTCATATTTAGATACATTTATCATTTCATATATTATTATATTTTTATATGCCAGATAGCATCATTATATTAATGTATATATAATATTATCCATATAACTTATTAGGAGGCTGTTGCTATAAACCAACAGCCTCCCCATATATTATTCATTATACTGTAAGTATCTCAGAAGTCTTTTCTTCTATTGCCTTATCTATTAAAGCTATATATTTATCTGTAAGCTTCTGAACATCATCTTCAAGATTCTTAGCTTCATCATCTGAAAGCTCTCCTGCCTTGTTCTCTTTCTTAACAGTATCATTAGCATCTCTTCTTACATTTCTTATGGCAACCTTAGCATTGTCACCCTTCTTCTTTACGTCCTTAGCAAGTTCTTTACGTCTTTCCTCTGTAAGTTCAGGGAATATAAGTCTTATTACCTTACCATCATTATTAGGTGTAAGTCCAAGGTCTGATACAAGAATAGCCTTTTCAATATCTTTAATAAGGCTTGCTTCCCAAGGCTGAATCTGAATCATTCTTGCTTCTGGAACAGAGATATTAGCCACCTGCTGAAGTGAAGTAGGTGTTCCATAATAATCAACCTTAATTTTATCTAATATATGTGGGTTAGCTCTTCCTGCTCTTATTGTTGTGTAGTCCTCTTTTAATGAGTCTACTGATTTCTTCATTTTATCTTCGTATTCTTTAATGTCACTCATTATATTTCTCTCTTTCTTAATATCTTTTATTATATAACTGAATATTACAATAAATCGGCAAATTAATCAACAGTTACAATTGTTCCATTAAATTTACCTGAAAGTGCATTAACAATGCTGTCTTTCTCATTAAGTCCAAATACCATAAGCGGCATCTTATTCTCCATACACATAACAGAAGCCGTCATATCAATTACGCCAAGATGCTTATCAACAACATCTGTAATGGATATTTTATCATACTTCTTAGCTTTTGGATTGATCTTAGGGTCGCTGTCATATACGCCATCAATTGCCTTAGCTAAAAGTATAGCATCTGCATCTAATTCAATGGCTCTAAGCACTATACCTGTATCTGTTGAGAAATATGGATGTCCTGTTCCACCTGCAAAGAATACAACCATCCCCTTTTCAAAATACTTATTAGCTCTATCCTTAGAGAAAAGCTTTGTCATACTTCCACACTCAAATGGTGTAAGTATATTAGTCTTAAGTCCCTGTGATCTGAATATTTCTGATACATATATGCAGTTCATAATGGTTGCAAGCATACCAATCTGGTCAGCCTTTGTTCTGTCGATATTATCATTAGAACGTCCTCTCCAGTAGTTACCACCACCAATTACAACACCTACATTAATGCCTTTGTCTATAATCTGCTTTACCTGTCCTGCTATATCCATAATTAATTCATCATCATAGCCTGACTTCTTATCACCTGATAAAGCTTCTCCACTTAACTTAAGAATTACTCTTTTAATGTCGTTCATATTATTTCTCCATTCTTTATATATATTGTATTTTATCAGAGTACTAACTATTATCTTTACCGATTATTAACTGTTATTTCTTTATTATCTATAATATCTGTTAATTCGCTGGCCTGCTGCCGGCTGTACTGTTATCAGCTGACATATTATCTGCTGCTTTGCCATCGACCGCTCTGTCGTTAGCTGACTTACTATCTGCTTCTTTGCCATCGACTGCTCTGTCGTTAACTGACTTGCTATCTGCTGACTTGCTGTCTAACCCTGCTGTCTCTTTATTGACACTACTCTTAATCTCGTCTTTGTTATGCTTTCCAACTGCCTTTATATCAAATATTGAAGATGTATCAACATCGGCATAGCACTGCGAACATCTTCCATCTATTGTAGCTCCATTATTAATCTGAACTGACTTAGACTTAATATCACCAACTATTACAGCGGATGAGTCTATGACAACCGGGCCATTAATGTCCACATTACCTTTAACAGCACCAGCTATAACGGCAGATGTTGCTGTTATATTACCTATAACAACTGTACCCTGCCCTATCTTAGCTGAACCCTTAGACTGTATATCTCCTGAAATCTTTGCATTATTAGCAAACACTTCATTAGCCATAATCGCTCCTTCTATTGTACCGCTTACTGTAAGCTTTCCACAGCAGGCAACATTACCTTCAACAGTTCCAAATACATCTATAGAACCTACTGAGTCCAAATCACCGCTGACAACAAGACCTGCTGTTATAACCGCTGTCTCCTCTGCCATCTGCTCTAACTCCGATCTTGGTTCATCTTGTGCAACACTGTCACTGAACGTCTCTATAGCTTCGCTCTCATTATTAAGCTCTGCCTCAAGCTTATCTGTAATAGACTCTCTGCTCTCTGAGCCTGTAAGCTCACTTTTCATTCCAGCTGCTAACTTAGCCAGATCATTATCTTCTAATGTATTGACCATCATATCTTCTTTAACTTCTTTTCCAAGTCTGCTGAATACATCTTTAGAATTATCATCAGATTTACTGCCAAATAAGCCCATCTTAATCCTCCATTAGTCTGATATATATAAAATATTGTCCATTATAACCAGCACTGATTATAACCATAATTCAAGCCTGTCTTATAATGCAAACCAGCCAAAAAAATGTATTGCATTATAACAATCATTATCCGATTAATTATAACACAATACATTATATTCTTCAATATTAATTAATCTCTAAGTGTGAACTGTGAAATTAATTCATTCATAGCTTCTGCCTGTGCAGAAAGCTCTTCACTTGTAGCAGAACACTCTTCTGATGCTGCTGAGTTAGACTGTACAACTTCTGAAATCTGGTCGATTCCCTTTTCAGCCTCTCTCATAGCTGCAATCTGAACATTAGAGTTCTCGCTAAGCTGCTTAGATACATCAGCAATATCATTGATTCCCTGAACAACTGAATCCATTGATTCAGCAACCTTCATAGCTACTGTATTACCTTCTTCTATTTCATTTAATGCACCTTCAATAAGAGTTCTTGTATCAACGGCTGACTGGGCACTCTGGTCAGCAAGCATTCTAATCTGCTCAGCAACAACTGCAAAGCCCTTACCAGCCTCACCTGCTCTTGCTGCCTCAATAGCTGCATTAAGAGAAAGAAGATTAGTCTGGCTTGCAATACTTTCAATATCAGAAATGATATTCTCAATCTTCTTAGATGTATCACTAATACGCTGCATAGCTTCCATAAGTGAGTGCATCTCTACCTTGCTGGCATCAGCATTCTTCGCATGGTCTACAGCCTTGTCACTTGTCTTTTGTAAATTATCTGCTGTATCTGCAATCTGCTCAGTAAGAGTTGCTATTGTAGCCTGAAGCTCTTCAACAGCTCCAGCCTGTTCTGTAGCGCCTTCTGCTAATTCCTGTGCAGACTGTGCAAGGTTCTCTGAACCTACTGTTACCTGCTGTGATGATTCATCAACACTCTTAAGTGTAGCATCCATCTTTCTATTCATATTACGAATTGCATCTTTAAGATTAACAAATTTACCAACATATTTATCTTCGATATCTGTCTTAATCTTAAAGTTACCGGCTGCCATCTCATCCATAAGTCTGCTTAAGTCGCTGATGATAAGATTAAGGTCAGCAGCCATCTCCTTAGCTACATTATTCATATAAGCTATCTCATCATCAATCTCACTTTCTGGGAATTCGCTGTCAAGATCACCTGCTGCGAACTTCTTAAGTCTTTCAGCCAATGCTTCTACTGGCTTCTCAATATTATCAGCAATTCTTCTTCCAAGGTGTGTTGACATATATACACTAAATGCAATAATTGCAACAACTAAAACAATTAATATATACATAAGAACATTCAATGTATTCTGTACTTCATCACCCTTAGTAACATTGATATCCATTATATTCTTTAATGCAGCATATACATTATCGTACATAGGTGAAAGCTCTTCAATCTCTTTCTTCTGAGCTGCACCAGAAGCTCCATTATCTGTTGTAGCACCCTGCTTTAAAATGCTGTCAGCCTTGGTCCAGTAACCATTAAGTGCTGATTCAACCTGTGCATAAGCATCTTTACCGGCCTTAGTTACTATTGTCTTCTCAACATCTGCCATATAACCTTCAATTGCTGACTTCTTAGTCTCATAATCCTTCTGTTCATCAGCAATCTCATTCATATCTGTATAACCAATTACAGCTCTTAACGAACTTCTTGCCTCAGAGAATGTTGTCATAGCCTTACCAATATCTCCCTGGGCAAATCCATAATTAGTAAGTGCATTATGATACTGGCTGCTTATTGCAAATAATGAAATACCACATATAACAAGACCAATACTGCATACAAGAGAAATTATAGTAAAGCTCTTGTTCAACCTTTTTCTAATCGAATCTTTTACATTCATATCTTTCTCCTTTTTATGTAACTTTTTTGTTTCATACAAGGCGTGCATAAAATACACATAATATTATACCCCGCATATATTAATTGTCATATGCTGATATTTTATATCCTGATATATAACATACTAATATATACTTCACAGCATTAGATGGTTCTTTTAATATGACATAATAAATCCAATTTTCCAACAATTATTATTCAAGATTAACACGTCTCATATATAACTTAAATTTATTATATCAATCACTCTTTTATATTTCAATAGAAATTATTAAATTTCATTAAATACTATTCAGAACAAAGAGTCACTTTGTGACTCTTTGCGCGCCCATGTGGGCACGCAAGTGCATCTTCATCTCCACATGGGTCGCATCCTTGCGGAGTGTTTTTACTTTATAGGAAATGCAATTTCCTATAAAGTAAAAAACCATATCCTGTATTAACAAGATATGGTTTAGTAAATATAATTATTAATTACTGAAGCTGAGCTGCAACTTCCGCTGCGAAATCTTCATTCTTCTTCTCAAGACCTTCACCAACTTCAAAACGAACAAAGTTCTTAATAGTAAATGGTGAACCAGCTGCCTTGCCTACTTCTGCAATATACTTAGATACTGACTGCTTTCCATCCTCAGCCTTAACATATACCTGATCCATAAGGCAGATTTCCTTAAGCTGCTTAGACACACGGCCTTCTACTAATCCATTAAAAATCTTATCAGCAGCAATATTAGCTCTGTCAGCTAATGCAAGCTCAGCTAACTGAGAAGCAGCTTCCTTTGAAAGGAAGTTGAATAAATACTGCATATTGCTCTTATGTTCTTCATATGTTGCAATATCTTCATCGCTCCATACTTTATCATTAACAGCCTTATCAATTAACTTATTTAAGATTGGCTTTGGAAGAGTAGCTGGGTCATTTAACGCACTCTCTTCGATGATTTCTCTTAACTTAGTAAGTTCTTCCGCTGACATATCATTTCTACTGATATACTGTGGGTTCATAGCTGCTATCTGCATAGCAATGTTAGTAAGTGCTTCTTTAACTGCATCTCCTGTAGCACCTTCTGCTGCAACAAGAACGCCAATTCTTCCACCACCGTGAACATATGAAGCAACACAGTCACCTGTAAGCTTTTCAAATCTTCTTAAAGAAAGCTTTTCACCGATTACGATAGTCTTTTCTTCAAGCTCAGACTTCATATCAAGAATTGCACATACATCTTCGCCATCTCCAGCCTTATCAACTGAAGCCTTAAGAGCCTTATCAGCTACGTTCTGAACAAATTCCTGGAATACAGCGTTCTTTGCAACGAAATCTGTCTCTGAGTTAACTTCTACTACTACTGCTGTGTTGCCTTCTGATGCAACTCTTGTGATACCTTCTGCTGCGATTCTGCCGGCTTTCTTTTCTACCTTAGCTGCTCCGCTCTTTCTAAGAACATCAACAGCTGCTTCCATATCTCCATCTGTCTCTGTAAGAGCCTTCTTACATTCCATCATACCTGCACCAGTAGACTCTCTAAGTTCTTTAACCATTGCTGCTGTAATTGCTGCCATTTTACTTTCCTCCAAATTATAATATTTTAAAATAATCTTAAAAAATGCTTCAACCTGAAACTACAGGCTGAAGCATACATAAACTTAAGTCAAACCTTAAATATTAAGCTTCCTCAGCTACTTCTTCTGCATCAGCGGCTACAGCTTCTTCACCCTGATTAGCTTCGATAACAGCGTCAGCCATCTTTGAAACGATTAAGTTAACAGCTCTGATAGCGTCATCGTTACCAGGAATAACATAATCTAATTCATCTGGATCACAGTTAGTATCAGCGATACCGATTAATGTGATACCAAGTGCGTGTGCTTCCTGAACGCAGATTCTTTCCTTCTTAGGATCTACGATAAAGATAGCATCTGGAATTCTCTTCATTTCCTTGATACCACCAAGGTTCTTCTGAAGCTTTTCTAATTCCTTCTTTAAGTTAATAACTTCCTTCTTAGGAAGAACATCAAATGTTCCATCTTCCTGCATTGTTTCGATTTCTTTAAGTCTTGCAATTCTTGACTGGATTGTCTTGAAGTTAGTGAGCATACCACCTAACCATCTTTCGTTAACGAAATACATACCACATCTTGTAGCTTCATTAGCGATTGCATCCTGTGCCTGCTTCTTTGTACCTACGAAAAGGATTGTACCACCATCAGCAACGATATCAGAAACTGCCTTATAAGCTTCATCAACCTTTCCTACTGACTTCTGTAAATCGATGATATGGATACCATTTCTTTCTGTGTAGATGTACTCAGCCATCTTAGGATTCCATCTTCTTGTCTGATGTCCGAAATGAACACCTGCTTCAAGTAACTGCTTCATTGAAATTACGCTCATTTTAATACCTCCATTGGTTAAATTATCTTTTGCAGGCTTCCTGGATTATGCAACACATCCCGTATAGCCACCGTCTGCGTACAACGGCACCCGCTATGCCATCCACCTGCATGCTTTTTCACACGAAATGTATTATATCAATACCATTAAATAATTGCAAGCATTTTTTATACAAAAACAAACAGCAAAGATAAATACAGGCTGACCAAATAATCTTAGTCAGCCTGTGTGTTATTATTATTATCTACATCGCTTCTTGTTATTATTCTTGCGATATTCTCATATGAATCACCCTTAATCAATTCAAAGTTGCCCTGCTGGACTATTCTTGAATATCCATAAGTTGCCATATACTGTGTAAAAGCATCTGCATCTTCTATAACACCCTTATTCTTAAGTATCTTTGATATATCAGCCGCAACCTTTATATTCTTAGGATTGATATTAACTATAACCTTATCTTCCTCCGATACATACCTTGTTGTAGCTGTAGTAGAACTATCCGTCGCTTTTACTACCGAATTCTTTGCTGTGTCAGCTGATGTTGTATCTTCGTTACCCTTATTCTCTGAATGTTCTGTGCTTTCAGCCTGTATTGTTTCATTATCTTTATCCGATTGTGTTGTATAGGCTATAACAGAACCAGTCGTCTCCTGTGGGACATTTGAACCATTAACATTATTATTAACCGCTGTAACTTTGTCAGCAATAAGCATAATAAGAACTGCGATAATAATTCCGCTTCCAAGACCGCTTAAATAATATCTTAACTTCATTGTATAATGCACCTGTTCCTTAATTCTAACATAATTTCACCTGATAACAATCAGTATTAATCACTTTATACACTAACCTCATTAACCAGTAATTACTTTTATTCGCCTGCTGCATTAACATATAACTTGATAACAAGACGAACCTCTCCAACTCCAAACTTTAAACGTTTAGCTATATCAATATCGTTATAGCCATTATTATATAAGGTCATAATCTTCTGATTCTTATCTAACTTATCATCAAGTGGAAATTCATCAACACTTATTCTCTGTGGTGCTTTCTGTGTTTCATCAAGCTTTATAAGTCTTTCCCTTACTGTTCCCATTCCTCTTGCCTGTGTGTTAGTTGCATTGACACTCTTAACTGTAGTCTTAATCTCTTTATCCTTCTCGTTAAGCATATCATACATAAACATTACTTCATTATGATTACGATTGATTTCTTTTAGAACATTGTCTGCATACTCATTCATTTCAAGAATCTTGGTATTGGATATTTTATCAAGGCTTGCCTCAGTCTTTTCTTCTATATCCTGCATTTTCTTCTCAATTATGTCATCTATAGCCTTTGATACCTGTGACACTTGCTTTGCCGAATCATAATCTGATACATATGAAGCAGTATCAGCCTGTTCTTTATTATCAGTTATTCCAAGTATAATGCTTATTATAACGCATATTATACCTATAACTATTAAAACTATCGCTACAGTTCCCATTATCTCTCCATTAATCATACTTTGACGTCAAAGTCTATATCTTCCAAGTCTTTAATAAACACTTTACCGTCTTCTGATGTCTGATTTTTCCTTTCTTTATGTCCAGACTGATACTCGTTATCACTTTTATCCTTAGCATCAAACTTTTTCTGTCTGTTATTAGGGTCTTCTTTATGATTCACCTGTTCAGCTCTTGTGTGGATATCTTTCTGTAACTGAACCGCCGTCGTCTGCTGTTCTACCATAGGTCTGACATCTTCATTATGTCTGACTTGTGATACCGTATTCTGCTGTTGAATCATACCAAATTCCATCGGTCTTACTATCATATCAACACCTCTTTATCACAATTAACCACTTAATAATTAAAGTGGCAGACTCTTTATTTCAGCTCCTTCTTTTCTGAACTGGCAATAATCATATTTTTCTTTCAGGAACATACATATATCACCAAACATAAGCTTAGTACCAACATAAGCCCTGTTGCTTACCTTTATACAAGCATTCTTTTCTTCACCTATGCAGGATCTTATGTCTTCGTATTCTTTCTTTTCTTTAGCCAGCTGCTGATCCATAACCAAAAGGTTACGCATAGTCTTTGAGAGCATCTCCTGCTTCTCAGGACTAAGTGTTCCTTCTGCATCCTGTTTCTTTCTAAGTGCTGTCATAAGCTGTGCAAGCTGGATTTTCTCATCCCCCATCTTACTCAGGCCCTTCTTAAGCTCATCCATCCGCTTCTTCATTGTAGGGTCAACACCAACTCCTACAACTGTAGCTGTACCCATTTCATTACCTATGGTCTTTGCCTGTATCATAACTGTTGATTTAACATCGCCACCTATTATAAGACCATTCTTTCCATTGGCATTGATAACACCTTTAGCTACTACCTTGCTATGAAGAATAGAATCTGCTTCAATATTACCGCCTGCCTCAACAAGCTGTACGCTTTCTATGAACTTGGATACAATTTTACCGCCTGCCTTTATAACAGCCTTGTTCATTCCCTGAACTCCTCTGTTTAAAGTGATATCTCCACCAGCTATTACTGTTGCACCTTCAACCACACCTGTAACTACTACATTGCCCGATGCCTTAACAGTAAAGCCTGCAAGTACATTTCCTTTAATACTGACATCACCATTGTAATCTATATCACCAGTTGAGTTATCTACATCAACAAGCTCAAGCACATTAGATACAAACACTTTATCAGACTCAAGTACTACGTGTCCGCTTACCAGTGTAATTAATTCTTTGCCATCTTCCGATATTACAAGATTACGCCCAAATCTGAACACAACGTGCTTTACCTTATCTGGATTAACACTTCTGTTAAGTACATCTGTTCCAGCTTCACCAACATACTCTGGATGAAGAACTGCAACTGTATCTCCCTTGGTTACATGATTAACATTCTCTAATGTATGGAAATCTACTGTGCCATCCTCGTTCATCTTTGGTCTTGGCTTTAATTCTGTATTGAACTTATATTCAACATAACCTTCCCTGCCGCTTACCGGCTCAGTTCCTTTAGCCACTGTATAGGCTTTGCCGTAATGCCTGTCTTTTAAAAACGAGTCTATAACTTCTTCATCCACACCATAAGTAACACCGATATGCTGTAAATCCCTTATAATCTCATCTTTATCTAACATTCCACCATTCTCAAAAGGAGGATAGAAACAAGCTTCCACCCTCATACAATCACTGCTTATTCTGTAATCAGCAAATTCACTACATTCCAGCTGACTTTCTTCTGACACCTTAACAGTTGTCTCTGCCGCCGAACCTGCCTTAACAGCTTCCATAAGCTTTACACTATCACAGCTTATATTCTTATTATCAACATAAAACATTACATCATCAATGCTGGCTGCTCCATAACCAGACTTAGGTGGATATACTGTAATATATAATCCATCTTCCTTTGATGAAAATTGAAAATACCCTGACATACATTCTTTAATCATATATGACTCACTTTCTGCTTTTTGCCACTATATTTCTGCACTACAGCTTTTGTCTACGCTGGAAACATATAATCACCCATTATTTTCTTCATTTTACTGAGAGCCTTGGTATGAAGCTGCGATACCCTTGATTCTGAAACATCAAGCGTCATACTTATCTCTTTAAGAGTCATATCCTCATAATAGTATAACACAATAACACTTCTCTCCTTCTCTGTAAGAAGGTCTATTGCCTGTACAAGCTTCTTCTTAAGTTCTTCTTTCTCCACTACATCTTCTGGTTCTTCAAAATGTGAGTTACCCACGCTCTCCATCTTGACTTCACTTCCAGCTTCTGTATATTCATCCAATGATATAAGATTAGAAGACTTCATCTGACCTTGCCAATCGCTTAATTCATCCATTGAAATCCCTAATTCCAACGCAAGTTCATCATCTGTTGCTACTTTGCCGCTATCTGCCTCAATTTTAGCCATAGCAGCATCTATTTTCTTCTGTTTCTGCCTTAAGGACCTTGGAATCCAATCCATTTTACGAATCTGATCGAGAATCGCACCTCTTATCCTTAAACTGGCATATGTCTCAAACTTGACATTCTTACCACTATCGAACTTGTCTATCGCATCAATCAGACCAAATACACCATATCCTACAAGGTCGTCATATTCAACATTATAGCCAAGATACATATTCATTCTTCCTGCAACAAGCTTAACCAGCTGTGCATATTCAACTATGAGCTGTTCACGGATTTCGCTGTCGTGACTTGCAATATACTTTTCCCATAGCCTGTTTCTTCCCGCTTCATCCATACAAAGAATGCCCCCGTACTTAATAATAATGTATATTATCTGTTAGCTCTCTGATTACCATTCATAGCGTCAGATTCATCATTTTTGCCTTCCGTGGCCTCTTTTTCTTCGGCCTCAAGCCTCTCTTTTTCCTTCTCTAGTCTTTCAGCTTCTTCCTGTTCTTCTGCTTTGGTAATCTTTCTGTCTACTATAAAACATATAATTCTGCTCACAGCATAAAAACACACCATTACCCCTATAAGAATCCACAGGAATGAAACAAGACTATACCTGTTGATTATCATAACAACAGCAGTAATAAATCCAGCAAGCAATGTTACTATAGCAGAAACATTTCTAAATCTTTTCATAAGCTTATATAACCTTTCTTGGCTTACCAACTGATTTTATTACATATTCTCCCGTCTCTGAATAAAATTCAACTGTACGTCCATAATTCAATCCGCAATCTTCTGATAATAAACGTATATTTAATTCAGATAACTTCATCTTAACAGCCGCCACATTACGTTCACCCACTCTTAATGTGTCGTTGTTAGTATTCATCGCAAACATCTGAGCACCTCCAGCTATCTTGGCAACAAGCCTTACTTTGCTTGCTCCTAACTTTAGCATCTGGGCTACAAGCTCATCTATTCCACTGTCTGCATATTTTGCTTTATTAGAATTATTTCTAAACTGTGTACTGTCTGGCAGCATACAGTGCAGAAGTCCACTAATCTTAGTAACTGGATCATATATAGCAACTCCTACACAAGAGCCAAGTCCCAGAGTTGTTAAAACATCTGGTGACTTACCTACTTTTAAATCTGCCATACCCACTTTTATCATCTCATCTAAATTCATAATGTTACTCTCATCCCAAGAATATTATCAGCTAATAACTCCTAATGAACGAAGAATCTTATCGTATGATTCAAGCTCTGGAATAAGAAGAAAATATCCTTTAACAAAATCTAATTCGCCAAACTGTGTCTGAATTAATAATAACTTATCACCATACTTACCAAATTCTGATGCCGGAACACTTAAAAGTGCTCCAATCATATCTATAGTCATCTGCGGAACAGTCGCTATAATATTAAGCTTTGTAAGTGATGATATAGCAGTAAGATATGAACCTGATGCTATATTACCAATTTCATTCAATGCCGACATTTCCATATCAGTAAAATCTGCACTCTCATCAACAACATCATCATTCTGTAACATAAGGCTGTTAACAAGGTGATGTGCCGACTTAGTATCAAATATGAATAACATCATACCATCGATATCGCCCTCTAATCCCAAAAGAATTCCAACAACAGTCTGATCTTCACTTCCTATAATTGTTGATATATCCTTGAACTGTATTAAAGCAACATTAGGTACAGACATATCCATCTTTACGTTAAGCATTGTAGACAATGCTGTTGTAGCATTGCCTGCACCTATGTTACCGATTTCCTTTAATACATCTAACTGCATATCATTGAGCTGTTCTAAATCTACGTCTGACATATTAAACCTCAATTCCTAACATTTATATTTTATTTATTCTCTACAATAAGGCTGACTATGTCTAACAATGAAATAAGCTCTCCGCCATGCTTTCCGATTGCACTTATATAATTATTAGTAACTTCATCACCTGCTGAACGGTTAACACTTTCTGTGTCATCACTATTAAGTGTAACAACTTCTCTAACCTCGTCAACAATAATACCAATTGTAGCACCTTCAACCTTGACAATTATATATCTTGTCTTATCTGTGTATACATCATCCTCTAAGCCAAGCTTTAATCTTACACTCATTACCGGGATAATCTCACCTCTTAAATTGATTACTCCCTTATAATAATGCTGAGTCTTAGGTACTCTTGTAATATCCTGCTTTCTTACAATGTTATCAATATATTTGATATTGATACCATACTGCTCATTACCAATCTTAACTACTATATACTGTACAGTTGTTGAAACTTCTTCTTTCTTTTCTTCTATTGCATTAACATTCTCCATAACTAATGCCACCTCCTATACTAATGTGTTCGCATCGATAATTAAAGCTACTGAACCATCACCAAGAATAGTTGCTCCACTTATCATTCTATTAATATTAATATACTTGCCAAGTGACTTAATTACGATTTCCATCTGACCAATAAGACTATCAACAACAAGACCTGCGAGCTTGTCACCCTTTCTTACAATTACAACTGTAATTGTATCTGACTCTTCCTGTTCACCCGGAACATCAAGAATATCTCTTAATCTTATAAGAGGTATTACGCTTCCTCTTAAGTTGATTACCTCTTTAGCATGTATATACTTGATATCAGTTACTGGAACATCTTCAATTGTTTCAATAGCACCAAGTGATATAGCATATTTCTCATCTCCAAGCTTAACCATAAGAGCTTGAATAATAGCAAGTGTAAGTGGAAGTCTGATACTGAATGTACTTCCTTCGCCATACTTTGTCTTAACTTCTACATCTCCACCAAGTGCTTCAATCTTAGACTTAACAACATCAAGACCAACACCTCGACCTGATACATCTGTAATCTTCTCTGATGTTGAAAAGCTTGGTCTGAATAAGAGGTCAATTGCTTCTTTCTCTGTCATAGCATCAGCCTGTTCCTGAGTAACTGTACCCTTCTCGACAGCCTTTGCCTTAACTCTCTCTATATCTATACCATTACCATCATCAGATACTTCGATAACAACATTATTACCTTCCTGGAATGCATTAAGGTAAATAGAACCAACTTCCGGCTTACCTCTTTCTGCTCTTACCTCAGCACTTTCAAGTCCATGGTCAGCAGAATTTCTTAAAAGGTGCATAATAGGATCACCAATTTCATCAAGGACAGTTCTATCAAGCTCTGTCTCTTCACCAGTGATATAAAGCTCCATTTTCTTATTGAGCTTCTTATTAAGATCTCTGATCATACGAGGGAACTTACTGATTACACCTTCAATAGGCATCATTCGTACCTTCATAACTGATTCGTGAAGGTTAGTTGTTACTCTTTCAAGGTATTCAATCTGTTCTGTAAACTTCTGATTATTAGTTGTTGCTGCTTCGTCTGAAGAAATACTTGCTGATACAAGACCATTCTTAGCAATAATAAGCTCGCTGACAAGGTTCATAAGGACATCAAGCTTATCTATATCAACTCGTACTGTATGACTTACAGCCTTGTTATTAGCTGTTGCCGCCTTCTTAGCTGGCGATGCAGCCGCTGTCTTCTTAGCTTCTTCCTTCTTGGCTGGCTCTGTAACAGCTGGCTGTTTCTTAACTTCTTCCTTCTTCTCTTCTTCTGCTGGTGCATCATTAACTTCTTGAAATGGAACTGTTATTGCCTTTCCTTCTGCTGTCTTAATCTCTGATACACTCTTAATAATAGATATTACTTCATCAAGGCTTTCGTGAGATACAACAACTATTGTGAAATCTTTCTCAAACTTCTCATCTTCTATATCCTGTGTTGATGGCTCTGATTTGATAACATCGCAATGTCCTTCAAGATTCTTAAATACAAGAAATGCCCTTGCTGCCTTAAGTATACAATTCTCATCAACTGTTACTACTATCTCATATACTCCAAGACCCTTCTTTAATGCTTCATTAACTGCATTCATCTCAAAGTCTGCAAAAACAAGCTCAGATGTTGTTCCCTGTGCTGCTTCTTCTGCTGGCTGGCTGGCTGAAGCTTCTTTCTTCTCCTCTACTTCATTACCGCCAATGAATGAATTAAGTGCTTTTATTATAGGTTCATTATCATCGGTTCCTTCATCCTGTGTATTCTGGATATTGGAAACATAACTCTCAAGTGCATCAAGGCACTTGAACAATACATCACACATATCTGATGTAACTTTAATATTACCATTACGTACTTCTGAGAATACATTTTCCATATCGTGTGTAAGATTCTGCATTCTCTTATATCCCATAGTACCAGCCATACCCTTTAAAGAATGTGCTGCTCTGAATATTTCATTAATAGTATCACTATTCTCTGGTTCTTTCTCAAGAATTAATAACTGATCACTAAGAGACTGTAAATGTTCATTTGATTCATCAATAAAAATCTCTAAATACTGGCTAACATCCATTTTAAGACACCCCCACGTTTTTTGTAATTGCTTCAGCTACACGGTTTAATGGAACTACTTCATTGACCAGTCCCGTGCCAGCTATTGCCTTTGGCATTCCATATACTACACTGGTCTCTTCATCCTGAGCTATAACATATATGTTCTTATGATTCTTGTTAAGAGCCTTAATACCATTGGTACCATCTGCTCCCATACCCGTAAGGACTACACATGTAATCTCATCATAATTACTTGATGTAAGTGATTCATACATCACATTAGCACACGGTCTTAAGCCTTCTATTGGTGGTTCTGTGCTTAACTTTATAACTGAGTCAGTTCCTTTCTTCTCAATTCGTATGTGCTTACCACCTGGTGCTATATATACCCAGCCTTTCTTTATTACATCACCATCTGCGGCTTCCTTAACATTAATATCACTCATCTCGTTAAGTCTTGCTGCAAGTGACGCTGTAAAACCTGCCGGCATATGCTGAACAAGAACTACCCCTGCATCAAGCTTTGCCGGAAGCATAGGTATAACCTGCTGCAATGATTTAGGGCCTCCTGTTGAACAAGCAAGTGCGACAATCTTCTTCTTTCCAGTCTTAACACTTGTAAACATACTTCCATCAACCTTCTTGGCTGGTGTATGTACAACTGTTCTTACTGGTGCTGGAGTAATACCTGTACTTCTTGTTCTTTCTGTACGGGCTATGACCGATGTTAAAGTTCTGCCGCTCTTTAAGTCTTTCTTTACCGGAGCTATTGTCTTTGACATTGATGTACGTCTTATAGATGCCTTGGAATTAGTTGCAACATTGAGCATCTCGAATATTCTATTCTTGAATTCAACGCTCTTAGTTTCAAGATAATTCTCAGGCTTAGTGACAAAATCAAATGCTCCATATTCAAGAGCCTGAATAGTCTCTTTAGCACCTTCCCTGGCAACAGTACTTACTACAATTACAGTCTGTTCAATATGATCCTTCTGTAATCTTTGCAGGAGTTCCAATCCATTTAGCTTTGGCATATTGATATCAAGAATGACTGCACTGTATTCGTAAGGATTAGAAACAATCATATCTAATCCCTCAAGTCCATCCTTGGCAATAGCCGCAACTTCGTATTCATTGCTTTCGTTGATTATATCAGATATTACCCTTCTCATAAGTGCAGAGTCATCTATAACCAATATTTTTTTAGCCATTACTACTCAACTCCTTTTTTAAGATATTTCTTTGCTGTCCAAATATATATTTAATAATCTCCTCTCTGTCGAGTCTGTCAATATCGACAAATTGAAGTCTATTAGCAAATAATGTTCCATCATTATCATTAGCTCTTGATTCTACAACCTTGCCAATAATGCTTTTATGTGATATTGAACCATCAATATCTAAGTCAAAATCTAACATCATATAATCATCCTTCTGATATTTCTTCTTTGACTGAAGTCTTATTCCACCACCGCTTATATCAACAATCTTGCAGTTATCTATATCTTCCTGTTCTTTGCATGCAGTCTTTTCTTCTGACTTTGTATTTGTGACAGCTTCTTCATCTGCTTTTACATTGAGCGTTATAACCTTTTTCACACTCACCGGAAGAACACAACTGAGTCTGAAATATTCTCTTCTCTGGAACTTAAGAAGTTCTGAATCTAGCTGTATCGTAACTGTATGGATATTGTTATCCCTGCCTCTGTCAATTGCAGTGCAGTCAGCTCTGAATATCTTAGTTCCTACATAGAAATATGCATCAAATCTTTTCCCTGCCTCAAGTGGCACAATACGTCCTTCATATATTGGCATAGCACACACAATGCTGTCATCATTAAAATCTAATATCTGGCTTGCATATACTATTCTTTCTTCGTTATTTCTTAGTGACTTCTTTGACACTAATTCCATTCTGCTTCCTATTACAAGTGGTTTGAACATTACTGACACCTCCATACACATAGATTATCACTTTACAAGGTAATTACATCTTGCGTGAAAATACATTTTTAAAATAACTTCTAATTCCCTTTTTATGCATTGGAGCATCCCCTTCATTTCCTAACAATTCCTCAGCTATATACCTAAAATGCCTGGCTGCAAAAGAATTAGGGTATACTATTGTAACAGGCTTCTGCTTCATAACTGCCTTCCTTACAGTTGAATCCTGCGGAACACTTCCAAGATATTCCATATTAATCCCTAGGAACTGTGTTACAACTGCATTAAGCTTGTCATAAAGATTCTTTCCTTCACTCTCTGAATCAACTCTGTTAGCTACCATTCTTATTGTACACTCTTCGCTCTTGTAATTCTCATTCATACTGAGTGCTTTAAGAAGTGCATATGAATCGGTTACAGATGTCGGTTCAGGTGTAGTAACTATGATTGTCTCAGGACTTGATAACAGGAATTCCATAACACTAGGTGATATTCCAGCTCCTGTATCTATTATTATTATATCTGCCAGTGCCTCAAGGTCTGACAGCTTATTAACCAGTCTTTTAATCTGTTCCTGGTCAAGATTAACAAGATTAGCTATCCCAGAACCTCCAGAAATAAATCCAACTCCCTCTGGTCCTTCTGTTATAATATCTTTAATCTCCTTGCCCTTAAACATAAGGTCGCTTAAGTTATATTCTGGTATAACACCGAACATAACTTCAACATTAGCCAGACCAAAATCTGCATCAAGTATTATTACTTTCTTGCCCATTCTTGTAAATTCAAGTGCAAGATTGACCGAAAGATTAGACTTGCCAACACCTCCCTTTCCGCTTGTTACAGCGATAACTCTGGCATTGGTAATGCTGTTCTGATTTTGTTGTCTAATTATATTACGCAGATTTTCTGCCTGATCCATCATCATTCGCCGCCTCCTAAAAGCTGTTTGGCAATCCACTGCTCATTGATTACTTCAATGTCATTAGGAACATTCTGTCCTGATGTCGTATAAGCAAGTGGTCTGTCTGTCAACATTCTCAGATTAAGGATGTTGCCAAGTGAACAAGTTTCATCTAATTTAGTAAAAATAATTGACCAGTCTACATCATCATATTTGTCCGCTATACTCTTAAGATCTTTATATTTAGTTGTTACACTTAATGTAAGATAGCTTTCAAAATCAAACTCATCTTTTCTTTGGACAACCTGCTCTATAAATGACTTTAATTCATCCATCTGGTCGTCTGCTTTATGCGAACGTCCTGCTGTATCAATAAGTATTAAGTCATAATCCTTATAATCTGTAAGGCTCTTATCCATATCCTCAACAGAATACACAACACTTACAGGGCAATCTATAATAGAAGCATATGTATTAAGCTGCTCTACAGCCGCTATTCTATATGTATCTGCTGTAATAAATGCAACTTTTGCCTCATGCTCTAACTTAAAGCTTGAAGCTATCTTGGCAATTGTAGTAGTCTTTCCTACTCCTGTAGGTCCTATGAAGAATACGACCTTCGCCTTATCTGATAATGTAATAGCCCTAGGCTTTCCAAGCTTTAATATAATCTTCTGGTATACTGCAGAAAGAATACTGTCTATGTTAGACTCTTTCTTTAATGAGTTCTCAATCTCACCAATAATTTCATCTGCATATCTGCTGTCAACTTCATTATCAATAAGCTTCTTATAGATTAACTGTAATGATTTGTAGTTAGCATTTTCTCTCTGCTTAACCTGCTGTCTTTCAGTATTATCAGATGATGCAGGCTTAATATCTGTATCATCATTATACAAGCTTCTTACGCTGCCTGCCACCCCTGAATAAGGATTAGACACTGTTCCCTGCACATCAGCCGGCTTATTAAAACTCTGGTTCTGTAAAAGATCGTGCAGCGAGTCAAGCTTCTGCTCTATCGCAGAAGCCGTCGAAGATGACGACAGATTAACTGAATCATCAGCCACAAGATTAATCGATGGAAGGCTTCCTGTTGAAACCATACTTCTGTTAATCATCTGTTCTTTATTCATTGTATTATCAAATGATGGTCTTGACTTGTTAATTCCATCAACAAAATCTTTTTCCTCAAGAGCTGCCGTAACTTCTACAGCATCTTTCTTAAAAAGCTTTGCAAAGCCTCTCTGCTTAATTGTCTTAACATTAAGCACAACTGCTGTGCTTCCTAATTCTTCCTGAGCTTTTATTATTGCCTCTCTTTCTGTAGGCGCTTGAAATTTCTTAACTATCATTATGCTGTCACCATCCCAACTGACTGTAATTCAACATTTGATTCCACTTCATTATATGAAATCACAATTATATCTTTATAGTAATCAGATGCTAACTTCTTAAAATACAATCTGACTATAGGCGAAGTTATAACAATCGGATTCTTTCCCATATCTTCAAGCTTCTTTAATTCTTCACCTAAAGAATCCATAATAGCTTTAGTACGGGCAGGGTCAAGTGACAGATAAGCTCCCTGTTCTGTATTCTTAACAGCCGCCATAATCTCCTGTTCAACCTTAGGGTCAAGAGTAATAACATTAGTAACCTCGTTAGGTGGAAAATACTTGCCAGAAATAGCACGCTTAAGGCTCTGTCTTACATATTCAGTTAATATATCTGTATCTCTTGTGACTGCCGCGTGATCAGCAAGTGTTTCAAATATAGTTACAAGATCCCTGATTGATATGCCTTCTGATAAAAGGTTCTGTAACACCTTCTGTATCTCACCAATACCGATAAGCTTAGGTACAAGCTCATCAATAAGTGCCTGGTTATTATCTTTAATATTGTTAATAAGATTCTGAACATCCTGTCTTGTAAGAAGTTCTGCAATATGCTGTCTTATTACTTCAGTAAGATGTGTAGCCATTATTGATGGTGGGTCAACAACAGTATATCCCATAGATTCTGCTCTTTCTCTCTGGCTTTCAGTAATCCATATGGCTGGAAGATGGAAAGATGGTTCAAATGTTGGAATACCTGTTATCTCTTCTTCTACATAACCCGGGTTCATCGCCATATAATGGTCAAAAAGTATCTCGCCCTCACTTACCTGTATGCCTTTAATCTTAATTACATACTGGTTAGGATTAAGCTGTATATTATCTCTTAATCTGATAATTGGTACTACCGCACCAAGTTCAAGAGCTATCTGTCGTCTGATCATTACAACTCGGTCAAGAAGATCACCCCCCTGATTAACATCGGCTAAAGGTATAATACCATAACCAAACTCTAATTCGATTGGGTCTACATTAAGCAAAGAAACAACATTTTCCGGCTTTCTGATTTCCTGAGCCTCATTTTCTTCTGCCTCTGCCATCTCCTCGATAGTTGCCTCGCCTGTCTTATCCTTTAACTTTCTTCCATAGATAATAAGTGCTACACCAAGTGGCACAAATATGTAAAATGGAAGTGGTGTTCCTACACCTAATAATATAAGTGCTGCACCTACCATAATAAGGACCCTGTCCATTGAGAACAACTGTCCAACCATCTCGTCACCAAGTTCACCCTCGCTTGATGCCTTAGTAACTAATATACCTGTTGACAAAGATATAAGAAGTGAAGGTATCTGTGAGCAAAGACCATCACCAATTGTAAGGATTGAATATGTAGAAAGTGCATCATTAATGGACATTCCATTATAGAGCATACCCATTGCAATACCACCAACAAGGTTGATTGCTGTGATAATAAGACCTGCTGTTGCATCTCCCTTAACGTACTTGGTAGCACCATCCATAGAACCAAAGAAGCTGTTCTCCTGCTGTAACTTCTTTCTTCTCTCTGCCGCTTCCTTATCAGTAATAGCACCTGTATTAAGATCTGAATCAATAGCCATCTGCTTACCAGCCATAGCATCAAGAGTAAATCTTGCTGTTACTTCTGATACTCTCTCAGAACCTTTATTGATAACTATAAACTGTACAATAATCAATACTATGAATATGATGGTACCAATTACAAGATTACCACCACCTACGAATTGTCCAAACACAGAAACCACGTGACCTGCATAACCATCTCTTAATATCATCTTAGTTGATGATACGTTAAGAGAAATTCTAAAAATTGTTGTAAATAAGAGCATTGTTGGGAATGATGCCATATCCAATACTTCTTTAGCAAACAATGAGTTAAATAATATAACTAAAGCCACCATTATATTAAATGCAAGCAAAATATCAAGTAACCATGAAGGAATTGAAATAATAAAGAATAATACTGCTGAAAGAATATATATTCCAATGAATAAGTCATTTCTCTTTAGCTTCACTTTATTTCTCCTTCCCATATCTTTTCATATCTTAATATCACAATATTGTAATATTAATAATAACACATATTTATATTATAATCTATTATTTGTTTTCATAACTGCGGCAAGAATTTCTGCAACTGCCTGATATAATTCCGGTGGTATCTCCATACCAACATCTATATTATGATATAGAATTCTCGCTAGTGGTTTATTCTCCACAATAGCAATATTATATTCCTTAGCTTTATCCTTTATCTGAAATGCAAGATAATCAGCACCCTTTGCAATTACTACTGGTGCCCTGCCCTCATTAGGTTCGTATTTAAGGGCGACTGCAAAATGTGTTGGGTTAGTAATAACTACATCCGCCTCTGGAAGCTGCTGCATCATTCTTCTTCTTGATACTTCCTGCATACGCTTTCTGATCTGTCCCTTAACCTGAGGATCACCCTCGGAATTCTTATATTCATCTTTAACTTCCTGCTTAGTCATCATATTATCATTCTTAAACTTGTGTCTCTGATACACAAGGTCAGCAAATCCGACTATCAGAAATATCGCACTTATCTTAATGCCAAGACCTATAATTATATCTCCTACTGTTGAAAGTGCTGTATTAAGACTAATATCATAGAATGTAAGAAGAACATTCATTTTATCTTTTATCGTTGAATATACAACAGCAATTATAATTGTAATCATCACTATTGATTTTAGCAGCTCTAATAACTGTCTTACAGAGAACATTCTCTTAAAGCCACTCAACGGACTAATCTTGCTTAATTTGGGCTGCATAGGCTTTGCTGTTATCATCCACTTCTGCTGTAACACATTACCAAGTATCGCTATTATCACAGCTACAAGAAGTATTGGAATTGCAAGCGTAATAACCTCTGTTGCAAGCTGTCTTAATGTTGCTACTGCCCAGCCGGTGGATAAGCCATCACCGCTGTCATTGCCTATTACTACAATTGCCCCATATATATTCTTAAATACATCTATAAATCCAGTGCCAAGTCTTCCAACATAAATCTTTAGGATAATAAACAATGACATCAAAGAAATGGCTGTTATTATCTCTTTACTTTTAGCTACCTGTCCTTCTTTTCTTACATCATTAAGCTTCTTACTTGTAGCCGGCTCTGTCTTTTCCCCTCCGGGACCATCTTTAGCAAAAAACTGAAGGTTCAGCCTTAATATAAGTTCATTCTCCATATCAGCTCATACCCCTTACCAATGCTGTAAATATGCTTTGAATTTCTTCCAGTATGAAATTAGAAACAGCTGGAAGCATACCTATTGTAAAAAGAATTACAAATATTCCAACAAATATCTTAAGCTGCATACCAACAACGAACATATTCATCTGTGGTGCTATCCTTGCAAGTATGGCAAGAATACAGTTAAGAAGAAGTGTTGTGGCAAACACCGGCAGTGCTATTCTGAAACCTATAACAAAATAATCTGTCATAAACTGTATAACAGTCGAATATATCGCACCGCTGAATTTGACTCCACCTATAGGTATAACATTATATGTCTCAACGATAGCTTCTATAAGAAATCTGTGCATACCTGATATTATAAGCAAAAGCATTAACATATAGTAATAGAAGTTGCCCATAATACCCACCTGCATTCTTGTTGTAGGATCATATAACTGTGCCATAGATATACCTATATCCATATCAATTATCTTACCTGAGAACTGTATAATCTGAACACAAAAAAAACTCGCCGCACCAAGTATTACTCCTACTATTACTTCTTGCAGTGCAATTATACAATAATCAATCATATTATCATATTCTACCGACATATCTGGATGAATAGCATAAACAATCACACTAAGTGCAATTGCAAAACCAACTTTAAACTTTCGTGGAACATTGGCAGTATTAAAAAAAGGTGCGGCATAAACAAATGAAGCTAATCGAATTAATATTAAAACAAATAGCTCAAATTGTCCAAGCGCAACCTCATAATTAATCATTATATCTTAATCCTTTAATTAAATATACTGTGAGAAATTCCACAAATTCCCCATAAATCCTGTAATCTGATTTAACATCCATGCCCCCAAAAGCATTAATGTTAAAAGAATTGCAATAAGCTTCGGCACAAATGTCAAAGTCTGCTCCTGAATAGATGTAAGTGTCTGAAAAAGACTTATAACCAAACCAACAATCATTGAAACAAGAAGTACAGGAACAGCTGTTTTTACTATAATCCATACTGTCTGCCTTGCAATATTAATAACTGTACCAGTATCCATATATCAGTCCCACCTTTATTATTTGAATGTCATCATTAAATTACCAATAATCAAGTTCCATCCATCTGCCATAACAAACAGAAGTATCTTAAACGGTGTAGATATTGTTGTTGGTGGGAGCATCATCATACCCATTGACATAAGCGTTGAAGATACTACCATATCAATAACAATAAATGGAAGATATATAAGGAAACCAATAATAAATGCAATTCTCAATTCACTTATTATAAATGATGGAATTAAAACCCTTAATGTTATATCATCTTCTGATTTGACTGAACCTTCTTCATATCCTGCAATTTTAAGGAATGTATCCAGATCCTTGGTAGAAGTCTGCTTTAACATAAATGTTCTTAGCGGCTTAATACCTTCATCAAATGCCTCCTCTGCCGTCATCTCATTATTAGATAGCGGCGTTATGGCATTATCATATATCTCTGTAAATGTTGGTGCCATAACAAACACCGTCAAAAACAATGATAATCCTATAATTATCTGATTAGGTGGAACAGTCTGTGTACCTATAGCTGCTCTTGTAAAATGCAACACTATAACAATTCTGGTAAACGAAGTAAGCATAATAAGTATTGATGGTGCTAACGATATTACTGTCAATACAATCAACATCTGTAAAACGCTTGCCATATCACTGCCATCACCTGCCGATATGCCTATGCTTATAAGATTGTCATCACCTTCCGCAGCAAGAACCTTAGCTGTAACGCCACACATCACACCAAATACTGCACTGACTGCTGCAAATCCTCTTATGCATGACTTTTTATGCTTTCTCAACCAATGTAACATACAATAAACCCGCCTAACCTTCTGGCTTGTCCTTTTTAAATTTCTCCAAAACAGCCTTAAAACTCTCCTTATTAATTGTACCTGTATCACTAGAAGAATTATATATAAGCTCATCTTCATTCAATTCACAAAGAAAACTCACATTATCTTTAGTAACAGCTATTGCAAAACACTTCCCGCCAACCTTAATAACCTGAATATACTTTGTATTAGATATACGCATAGTCTCTAATATCTGTATATTACTTCCGGAAAGCTTATTCTTCTGGTAATTACCAACAAAACGGGTTGCAAAATATGTAGCTGCCAATACAAATATAAATACAATAAGAAGAGTAAAAAGCTGTGCAAATGCTTCAAGCCTGCTGCTCATAAGTGCAACTGTCATTATCCAACAACTTTCTGAACAGCCTCTAATACTCTATCTGCCTGGAATGGCTTTACGATAAAATCCTTAGCTCCTGACTGAATTGATTCAATTACCATTGCCTGCTGACCCATAGCTGAACACATAATTACAGCTGCGTTAGGATCTGTTTCTTTAATCTTCTTAAGTGCTTCAATTCCGTCCATCTCAGGCATTGTAATATCCATAAGTACGAGGTCTGGCTTTAATTCTGCATATTTCTCAACAGCCTTAGCACCATTCTCAGCCTCTCCTGCGATATTGTAACCATTCTTTGTGAGTATATCCTTAATCATCATTCTCATAAATGCTGCATCATCACAAATTAAAATATTCTTAGCCATATGAATCTCCTATCTTAACTAAAATATAAATTATTCACTAAATAAAAATCCGTAAGTATTATACATCATCAAGTCCAATTTTGATATATCTTTTTATTAAAAAACAATAAATTATTACTTGATAATTTCTGTAATTCTTACACCGAAGTTCTCTTCGATTACAACAACTTCACCTTTGGCAACATATTTGCCATTAACTAATACATCAACTGCTTCTCCTGCAATCTTGTTAAGTTCAACGATTGTTCCCGGTGCGAAATCAAGAATGTCTTTAATTGACTTTGATACTCTTCCAAGTTCAACTGTTACTTCAAGAGGCACATCCATAATCAAATCGATGTTCTCCTGCTGAACAAGTGGATTAACATCAGCCTGAAACGGCTGAAATGATGCCGGTGAAACATTAACATCCTTCACAGGTGCCTGCTGCATTGGCATTCCGTATCCATAAGGCATACCTTGCATTGGCATTCCATATCCGTAAGGCATACCCTGCATTGGCATTCCCTGCTGCATCATACCCTGCTGTGACATATCTGGCATTGGCTGCTGTGGTACTGTAGCTGCCTGTGGTGCTGTAGCTGCCTGTGGCTGCGGTGCTGCCGTCTGTTCAGCGGGTGTTGGTTCTGTGCTTGCTGAACTGTTATCTGACTGTGCTTCCTGATCAATTGAGAACATTGTTAAAAGTTCCTTAGCAAAATCAATAGGATATAACTGCATAATCTCACTATCAATTAAATCCCCTATCTGCATCTTAAATGCAACAATTACAAAATTGTCATTTAAAAACTGTGGAAGTGTTTCATCCATCTCATTATATGTTTCAACAATATTAGCAATTGGAGGACTTATATCTATCTTCCTGTTAAACATTGATGAAAGAGAGGTAGCTGCTGAACCCATCATCTGGTTCATAGCCTCACCTATTGCACTAAGATGCAGATCTGTAAGTTCTTCTCCATCATCTACATTTCCTGTGCCTCCCATCATAAGGTCAGTAATTATCTTAACATCTCTCTCCTTAAGAATAAGTACATTATTGCCATCTATACCTTCCTTATATCTAATCTGAAGCATTACACAAGGTCTGTCATACTTTCTAGAAAGCTTATCCCAATCTGCTACCTCAACCCTAGGAGTCGTTATATTAACCTTCTGGTTAAGCAGTGAACTAAGTGTTGTCGCTGCTGTACCCATACTTATATTAGATATCTCGCCAACTGCATCTTTCTCAGTATCAGAAAGGGCCTCTGGTTTATCGGTGTTCGGAGTATTATCACTTGCAGACTCATTACTTTCCTGTGGTGTCTCCGATGTTTCATTGTCAGCACTATCATCAGCAGACATTCCATTCAATAATGCATTGATTTCATCCTGTGATAACATACCATCCATCTTTTACTCACTCTCCTCTCTAATTACGTCCGTTATTCTAACTGCGTATTTATCTTCAAAGTAACCAGGTAATGCTTTAAACTTCTTGATGTTGCCAACATAAACATCGAGTTCCTGATCAACTTTTTTATCAATTTTAATAATGTCCCCCACCTGAAGGTTAATGAAATCAGATACATTAATCTTGGATTCACCAAGCAATGTCTTAACAGGTACTTTAGTCCTGCTGATTGTCGATTCAATAACATCTCCATAAAGCTTAGGATCTTTTTCCTGCATATTAGCAAACCAGAACTTCGTATTAAGCTTGTCCATAACTGGCTCTAATAATGTAAATGGAAGACATACATTAACAAGACCTTCAACATCACCTATCTTGAGATTAATAGTTATAATTGCTATTGTTTCAGTTGGTGATATTATCTGTGCAAACTGAGAATTTGTCTCTATTCTTTCCAATCGCGGAGTTACTTTAATAACATTTTCCCAAGGCTCTCTTAAAAGATTAACGCATATTGAGAATATTCTTTCTATTATCGAAAGCTCAATCTCCGAGAATTCTCTTTCTTTATCAAGAGCTGCTCCTGCTCCACCTAACAATCTGTCTACAAATGCAAATCCCAGATTAGAAGCAATCTCCATAACCATATTACCTGATAGCGGAGCCATACTTACTACTCCAAGCAGAACTGGATTTGACAAGGCATTTGAGAATTCTGAATAGATTACTACTTCCGAATTGACTACGTCAACACTGACTGCTTTTCTTAAATAGGCTGGAAGATTGGTTGCCAGAAGTCTTCCAAAATGCTCGAATATAATCTCCAATGTTCTTAAATGTTCCTTTGAGAACTTAGATGGTCTTGCAAAGTCATAGTTCTTCACCTGTTTCTCTTCGCCATTCTTCATCTCATCAACATCAAGTTCACCACTGCTTAACGCCTTTAGAAGATCATCTATCTCGCTTTGCGATAAGACCTCTCCCATGTCTTCCTCACCTCCTTGTATTCATAATTAATCTTTAACATTAAACACATTCCCCTATATTACTGGACTACTACTGATACAATAACAGATGTTATACACTCAGTCTGGAATGTATCTTGAAGTGTTGCTAAAAGATTAGATTCCACTGTTGTCTTGCTTGCTGCTATTGTACTATATGTATATTTCATAGCCTCTGTCTGGACTGCGTTTACAATTACTTTCATACCATTGTTAATAGTTGTGCTCTTAGATGCATAATCCTTAGCCTTAGTGTTAAGTCCAAGAGTTACATTAACAATTGCATAATGTGTCTTACCACCATCTGTGTAAGATATCATAATATCATTAGAACCATTATTGCTTACATCTACATAAGCTACATCTTCTATGCTTGTGCCAGCTGATGTTGACTTACTGCTGTTATCAACACCTGCAACATCCAGGTCAATAATCTCCGAAACCTTAGTCACAAGCTTATTAGTCTTGTTGTTAGTTGATACAAGTGAAAATGTAAGTATAACAGTAAGCACAAGATTCACAAGAACTAGTGCAAGTGTTATAACATTTAACATACTTTTCTTCATAAACTTTCCTCCTGATATGTATCTAATATATGCTGATTATGTCTATAGCAAAATACTTTAATGAAAATCTACTGTATATCACTGTTAAGATTATTATATATCTTTATCTCAACCCTACGGTTCTGGGCACGTCCCTCTGCCGTTGTATTATCAGCTATCGGAACATTCTCTCCACGACCTGAAGATGTCATAGTCTTGGCATCAAAGCCTTTATTATTAACAAGATAATTATATACGCTATGTGCTCTATGCACAGAAAGCATCATATTATCTGGGAACTTGGCAGTATTAATCGGATTACTATCTGTATGTCCCTCTATTGTTATATAATTGTCATTATACTGGTATATTGCTCCAGCCACTGAATCTAACAGACTCACCGCTTCAGGTGTCAGATCAGCTTCACCTGAATTAAACAATATACCACCATTCATATTAAGCATTACATATTTATTAGTAGCTGTTATCTCAACCTGATTATCAACATTAGCAGCTTTAAGAGCCGATTCTATTTCATCTGCCATACTTTCAGACTCTTTAAGTCCTTCTTTATCCATCTGTTCCTTAGCTGTCTTTACCTCTTCGGTAAATTCACCGTCTGTATTAAGACCCATATTATTATAATATGAACTAAGATCATTAAGCTGTGTTGCTCCACTTCCCACAAGAATACCCTCATCAGATAATGCTGAACCTCCTGATGGAAATATACTAAAGCTCGCTGACAGGGAAGCCGCAACCTTTTCAAACTTTTCTGCATCTACTGATGACATCGAAAACAGTAAAACGAAGAAACATAATAACAAATTCATCAAATCACTGAAAGTCGACATCCACGCTGGAGATCCGGCTGGCTGGTCCTGAGGTTTCCTCTTAGCCATTAAGCTTCACCTCCTCCTTCTTCGGTAGACAATGCATTTCTTGATGCTGGTGCAAGGAATGACTTAAGCTTTTCTTCAATTACTCGTGGGTTCTCACCTGCCTGAATAGAAAGCAGACCCTCAATAACTATTTCTTTGAGCTGATATTCTATAGAATTCTGCTCTTTTAATTTATTAGCAATTGGTGTACAGAACCAGTTAGCTATCAACGAACCATAAAGTGTTGTAAGAAGGGCTGTTGCCATCGATGGTCCAATTGCTGATGAATCCTGCAAATCCTTTAACATATTAACAAGACCTATAAGAGTACCAATCATACCCCAGGCAGGACCAAGTGCTGCCCATGTCTCAAAGAACCCAGCCACACTTCTGTGTCGTTCATCCATATTCATAAGTTCTGTTTCAAGTATTCCTCTTACAAGCTCTGGCTCTGTACCATCAACAATAAGCAGAATACCTTTCTTCATAAATTCATCATCAAGATTCTGTGCCACCTCTTCAAGTGCAAGAAGGCCTTCCTTTCTTGCTACATTTGACAATTCTATAATCTTGGCTATTGTTGAACCATTGTCATACTTCGGATCTTTAAACGCAAGACCCACACCTTTAAAATTATTAAGGAAATCTTTAAGAGTATTCGACGCAATAAGACCTGCTAAAGAACCTCCAAGTGTAATAATAATTGAAGGAACATCGACGAAATTCTGCAAAGCTGATACACCATTGCCCCACAGAATACCGAATACAACCATTACCGCACCTAAGACAATACCTATAATTGAAGCTAAATCCATCAAAGACACCATCCATTCTTTCATATTGGGGCACACTTATATTATATATATACAACACCCCCATAATTAAACTATATATATTAAAACACCAATGACAAATTATTGCAATATAATACTGCCATTTTTCTACATATTTTCTTAATTAATCCGACAAATAATAACGAAATATTTCTTTATATCTTTTGTCTGCATAACTTATAGAATAAAATTCTGAAACATTCTATCCTTTCAATAAAATAATGGAACGCGGCAGAATACTCTTCTGTAGCGTTCCATAAATATGAATCGCTTTGTTATGATAACCTTAATTATCTCTTAAGATTAATAAGCTCCTCAAGCAAAGTATCTGATACTGTAATAATCCTTGAGTTAGCCTGATAGCCTCTCTGAGTTGTTATCATTGTAGTGAATTCCTGTGCAAGATCCACATTAGACATCTCTAATACTCCCGACTGGATCTTACCCTTTGTAGCTGATATATCTTTTCCTATTCCATCGAACTCACCTGAGTTAAGTGTTGCAGCGTATAAGTTCTCCCCAACCTTCTCAAGACCACCAGGGTTAGTGAATTCTGTTACAGCTATCTGTCCAATAGTCTTAACATCACCATTGCTATAGCTTGCATTAATTCTACCCATTGTATCAATACCGTAAGATGTCATTGTACCAACAGCCTTACCACCACCAATATAATTGCCAGTTGTTGCATCCTTGATACCATATGTCTGTTTGATTGATGACTTATCTGCTATCATCTTAATTCCTGACATATCAACAGTTAATATATGAGTTCCTTCAGCACCAATATTATCAAGCTGTGGATCATTAGCTGTTGGACTCTCAACTGTAAATTCAATATTAGCATTAGCTTCATTAGAAAGACCTGTAACTGAATTAAACACAAGTGTGTTACTTGTTGTAAGTGTAAGGTCTGTCTTTTCGCCATCCTTTGTTATTGAAGATGCTGTTATTGAGTATGTAACATCATTACCTGTCTGTCCTTCCTTATGAAGAACTACTGTTGCCTGATATAAACTACCAAGGCTGTCATAGAAGTTAAGCGTTGTTGTTACATCATCAGACTCTGTTGAATTAATATTACCAGCAAGTGTAAGTCCTGTTGTTCTTTCTGGTAATGTATATTTAACAGCATCACTTTCAAGATAAAGAGGTGATACCTTATCCTTTAATATCTCACCAGTCTCGCTGTCAACCTGCCATCCAAGTACGCTTGCACCAGACTGTGTAACCAATGCACCTGACTCATCCTTTGTAAAGTTACCAGCTCTTGTAAAATATGTATTACCACCGCTGCTTACAATAAAGAATGCGTTACAGCCTGTAATAGCGAGATCAGTTGCATTATCTGTTCTCTCTGTTGCACCTTCTGTTGTCATTGCTGTTGATATAGAACCCACTGAAGAGCCAAGACCAATCTGCATAGCATTAGTACCACCTTTACCTGTATCGGCATTAGGTCCTGTAGCTGTCTGTGTTGTCTGATAAAACACTTCACTAAATGTCATCGACTGTGATTTGTAAGCTACTGTATTAACATTTGCAATGTTATTACCTATAACATCCATTCTTGTCTGATGTGATTTTAAGCCTGACACACCAGAGAACAATGCTCTCATCATAATATTATTCCTCCATACTGCGTAACCGCGTTATTTAATATTCTTATTAAACATTGAGGCGTATCATCTCATCTGTCAGTCAGAGATGAATAACATCCTTACCGGTCCTGTTACATAACTACTGCGCCATCAATATTGGTATAAATGTTGTCATCACTTGAATTCTGGTCAATAGCTGTTATTACTGTCTTCTTATCAGTATTGACTATGAACGCAAGATTATCAACAAGAACCAAAGACTCTTTGATTCCTTTGCTATATGCCTTCTTCGTTCCCTCTTCAAGCCTTATCATCTGTTCGTCAGTTAGTCTTATATCTCTCTGTTCAAGTCTTGCATCTGCATGTTTAGTGAATTTAAGCCCATATGCTACACCTGAAGTTCTGTCTGCGACAAGCTCATCAATTGACTGCTGACGACTTAATATTTCAGTAAATGAAGGGCCATCATATGTGGCATTAACATCCTGTTTCTTTCTCTTACTGATAACCTCTGCCATTCTTTCAATTGAAGTAACGCTGCCATTGAGTATATTATTCATAGACATCTCCCATCTTACATCAATTAAATTAAAGCATTATGTACATTCAATCCCTTTCCTGTACGAATTCTATTCTTCTGACCCAGCTGCTTCTGACTTATCAGTAGAATCTGTGCTGTCCTTTTTATCATCTGTTGAATCAGTACTGCCTGTTGTGCTGTCTGTACTTCCAGATGAACTATTAGAACCATTAGATGCATTCCATTTTTCATAGTAATCTTTGTCAATCACCTGATCAACATCATTAATATCATAAAGACCGCCGTTAATACCAAGATATATTATACCATCAATCTCCTGCCAGCCATTAACCACACCACCAGCATAGCCAGATGTATTCATATCTGTCTTTACAATAACAGCTTTACCAATAAGATTAGATGCTGTCTGGCTAAGCACTTTTTCATTCATCTCTGTTGTAGCTTCTACCTGTGAGAATGTTGCCATCTGAGCCATATAATCTGAATTACTTGTTGGTTCAAGCGGATCCTGATTCTGCATTTCTGCTACTAAAAGGCTCAAGAAGTTCTCCATATTAAGTGTGTTAGACTTCTTAGTATTCGTTGTCTTAGATGTAGAACTGATAATCTGGCTTTGCGATACTGCATTAGATGAATCTACTGCCATATGTGTTCTCCTTTCTTTATTCAATTAAAATAGTAATTTAATACATGTCTTTGTTCTATGCAAGATATTCAACACTGCTTCCCTCTGCCTTAGGTGCTGGAGCTGTACTCTCTAAATCTTCTTCTAATTCATCATCAAATGAAGAAAGATCAAGCTTTCTATGCACCTTGCTTTCGCCCTGCTTTCTTTCAGATTCACTCTGTCCGAAATTCTGGCCTGCTTCAAAGCTATGTGCCATAACTGTAATCTCCACAGCATCAACTTTAAGTCCCTGACTTTCAAACTGCTCCCTTAATGTAACCATCTGGTTCTCAAGTGCTGTCTTTACCTGCTCATTCTGAGCTGCAATCTGTGCAGAGACAATTCCGTTGCGGGCTGTAACTGTAATGTGCACGCTTCCAAGATGTTCTGGATTAAGCATAACTTCCATACTTGTAAGTTCTCTTGATGCCATAAGCTTTACACTGTCTATAACCTGATTGACGATGTCGGCTTCTTTAACCGTTGAAATATCTTCTGTTATAATGTCAGCAAATGTATCTGTAATATTAGATATCATATTATCCGCAACATCAGCATATGTAACTTTGTTGTTGGCTTCGTTAGACTCCGACATATTATTCTTTGCCTTGCCATCGCTTTCTGTTGTAATCTTCTTAGCAAGAACTTCACTTAAGCTTTCCTGATTATCTACTGTCTGGTTAATATTATCATCTGCATTCTTAGCATCTGATTCTTTAACATTATCCTGCTTAGCTGTATCTTCTGAATTAACTACAGGTGCTATATCGTTCTGTCCAAGAACAATTCCAACTTCTTCTGTCTTAACTCCAAGCATACCTGCTATATCAGCATTAGCTTCATCCACAACATTGATAATGTTATTAAAGCTCTGCATCATATCCTCATTAGTTATTAGTGTAAGTGCATCTGTTCCTGTAAGCTGTTCAATAAGCTCTGCTACTTTGGCAGTTGAAAGAAGATCCAGTGCTGTAAGCCCAAGTAACTCCATAGCCACTTTGATGTCTTCATCTGATACATCGAATTCTTCTTTAATAGCATCTTTAATATCTTCGCACACTTCTTTTACTGTATCTGTGACATCTTTATTATCTGCCTTGGAATTAACATCTGATATACTAGATGTATCAGCATTCTCAGCCGAACCTGTAACACTGCTCTTATCTTCTGATGTATTATTCTTTGCAGATATCTTATTAGTGTTAGTATTCTGAACATTAATAAGGTTATCTTTGATATTAGTCTTGCCAATATTACCATTAGTTGCCCCATTTGCAAGAGAATCTGCCATCACTGACTTGAAATCGCCCGATTTCTTAGCTGATGCCTTAGTCTGTGCAGTTCCAGACACCTTATTGGTGCTGCCTGTTCCAACTACTGCTGGACTAACCATATGTATTCCTCCTTTCTTGTAATGATTATATGTAATAAGACATTATGTCTGATTACCAAAATATTATGGATGAGTAATCTTTGTAATCTTAGCTGCATATACCGGATCCATCTCTGCAAGTACAGCTGCTCTCTGCTTAGATGTCATACACTGTAATATCTGTGATACAAGGTTCGTATCACCTGTCATCTCTTCAAGAATTGCAGCGGCACTGGCTGCATCCATCTTAGCATATGCCTCTGCCCAGTCCTTAATCTTCTGAGAATACTCAAGATCTTTTATAACCTGCTTATATAATTCTGCCGCATTATCTGCATCTATAGACTCATACCACGATTTGTAATTGGATATATCTGGTGCATTATCTGTATAGACAACTTCCCTGTCGAACTTATCCTTTAAATCCTGATAATACTGTGCGTTATCTTCAAATACTTTTAATCTGGCAATCTCTGCCTGTAAATCAGCAATTGTTGATGAATCAGCTGTTCCTGCATCCTTATACTGTGCAAGTTCTGCTTCGAGTTCATTAATTCTGTCTATTGCCTCAGCAAGATTCTTATACTTGCTTCCTGTCTCTTCAGCTATCTCTTCATCTGTTGCCTCTGGAAGAATTCTGTTGATAACTGGAACATTCTTAAGGAATGGTCTTAGCATACTTCCTATTCCACCGACATTCATCTTTATCAACAAGCCAAATATGACAAGCCATATAGCAATTACAACCACTACAATAAATGCGTTAAGAAGCTTATTGCCGCCTGAACTTTCTTCTTCATCATTCAGATCTAAGCTGTCATCAATATCTAATTCTTCCTTGGATTTCTTCTTTGCCATAGTAATCTGCTCTCCGTTTATTCGTCTTCTTCTCTATCATTATAATTAAAGCTTACAACTTCATCAATCTCTTTCATCTCCTGTGCATTAAGCTCCTGTAGGAACTGCTCAAAAGCCTTTTCTTTCAGCTTTTCCTGAACCTTTCTTTCCTTAACTGCATCTGCAAGACGCTTCATTGAAGCCTCAACATTTCTTTCCGCCAGCTTAACCATTACAGCCTGGTTCTTTGCCATATCTTCTGTAATCTTAATAGCTTCATTACATCTTCTGATCTTAGCTATATCAAGCTTTCCTATAGATAGCTGCGAAGCCTGTACCTTATACGAATTAAGTGTTGACATAATATTGTGCATCTTCACTTCCTCATCATGAAGTGCTCCAAGCATCTGGGCATATTCTGTCTTAGCCTGTGTCTCCATTCTTTCTTTTATGTTAAGTACATTCTGCATACTATATATGAATTTTGCCATATTATATCAGCCCTCATACCTGTTATATTTTATCACAACTTATCGATAATTGGTATATATTTACATTAGATATATTAAGATTTCAACATTTATCGTCTTGCCTGTGCTCTCTGTGGTGCTTTTGGCTGTTCGCCAAGCTTCAGGCTTCCATTCTCAAAATCCTCATAATCACTGAACAAATCATATAAAGCATTCAATTCTTCATCCAGTGAGAACTTCTCATCTGTCTGCTGCATAAGAAATCTGTTAACAGCATCTATCTTGGATATCGCATAATCAATATTCCTGTTCGAGCCGCTCTTATAAGCCCCAATATTAATAAGGTCTTCCGCTTCATTATATGTAGCAAGCACTGTCTTTAACCTGCCTGCTGCTTTCTTATGTTCCTTGGATACTATCTGGCTCATACATCTTGATATACTTTGAAGCACATCAATAGCAGGATAATGATTCTTATGTCCTAACTTTCTTGAAAGCATTATATGACCATCAAGGATACTTCTTGCCGTATCTGTAATAGGTTCATTAAAATCATCACCATCAACAAGAACTGTATACAGACCTGTAATTGAGCCTTTATCTGACATACCTGCTCTCTCAAGCAGCTTAGGCATCTCACTATATACACTCGGTGGATAACCTCTTGTAACAGGTGGTTCACCAGATGCAAGTCCAATCTCTCTTTGTGCCATAGAGAAACGTGTCAATGAATCCATCATAAGAAGAACATCTTTTCCCTGATCCCTGAAATATTCTGCAATAGCTGTCGCTGTCTTAGCAGCCTTATTTCTTATAAGTGCCGGCTTATCTGATGTAGCAACTACAAGAACACTTCGTTTCATACCTTCAGGACCTAAATCCCTCTCAACAAATTCTCTTACTTCCCTGCCTCGCTCGCCTATAAGTGCAATAACATTAATATCTGCCTTTGTATTTCTTGCAAACATACCTAGCAATGTACTCTTACCTACACCACTACCTGCAAATATGCCAATTCTCTGTCCTTTACCTACTGTAAGCAGGCCATCAACTGCCTTAACTCCAAGTGGAAGAATTTCACTGATAATCTCTCTTTCCATAGGATCTGGTGGTGCAGCTTCTACCGAATAAGCACTCTCAAGGTTAAGCTCTGCACCGTCTGTAGGATTGCCAAGTCCATCTAAAGTATGTCCTAAAATATCATCTCCAACCTTAACCTCTAATGGTTTTTCAGTATTCTCAACAATACTTCCAGGTCCAATTCCATCAACAACATCAAATGGCATAAGAAGAACTCTAGAATCCTTAAATCCTACCACCTCTGCAAATAACACCTGACTTCTGTCAGCTGAGTAAATTTTACATAAATCATTAAGCTTGGCATCCGGTCCTATTGACTCTATTGTAAGACCTACAATCTTAGTAACCTTTCCAAGCTTCTTATAGAAAGATTTCTCTGTCAAAGAATAATATTTATCTATATTTAGTAGTGACAAATCTTCTTCCTCCCTGTATCTGTATAACAATATGCCAGAGTACCTGCCATATAATTATCATTTTATATAGCTTTATAACTTACATACAGCTTAACAACTTAATATCCTTAATAAGATTGTTAAGTTCTATATCAAGGCTACAGTCAAATACACCTGCATCTGTCTCTATTATACATTCATTCTTCTTCATTGTTGTATCTGCAACAATATCAAGATTAATCTCTTTAGATACCGCACAATATATCTTGCCCTGATTATTTGTTAAGAACTTATAATCTTCTGGTGAAACCTTAATAACAAAATCATTGCTTGTCTCTGCATTCTTAAGGACATTACCGATAAGGCCAAGTATTATATCCTGATTATCATCAGATACAACTCTTGTAACTTTTCTGAATACATCAGTTATTGTATTAACAAGCTCTGGCTCAATAGCTGCTTTAAGCTGTTCATATTCATTTGTTAACTGTTCAGCCTTTGCTTCATAATCTCTTGCAAGCTGAGCCGCCTTATCTTCGTATTCCTGTCTTGCACCTTCTGCACCTTGTTGGTATCCTTGCTTCTTAGCTTCTTGTAAAAGCCTGTCCGCCTCCATATGTGCCTGTGCAAGAATTTCATTAGCCTCATCCTTGATACTCTGTGCTTCGTTGCTGGCATTCTCTATTATTGAAGCAGCTTGTGCTTCATAACTGGCATCAGTTGCCGCTTCTTCATTCATATCGTCTTCTGAACCTGTGAGCAGCTGTTCTACAACATCTGCCTTAAGTCCATTAACAAAACCGTCTGCATCAACATTATCTTTGTTATTCTGAATTTCTATAATATGCTTTAACTTACTTTTAACAAGGTCGTTATAATCTATAACTCTCTCATCACTACTTACTGTAGTGCCTCTTTTTAACAGATTAGACAATTATCTCGTCACCTCCGCCTCTTGCAATAACAATCTCTGCTGAATCTTCAAGCTTTCTTATAATATTAACAATCTTCTGCTGTGCCTCTTCAACATCCTTCATACGAACAGGTCCCATATATTCCATATCTTCCTTTATCATAACAGCAAGACGCTTTGAAAGATTATTAAGAATAACATTCTGAACTTCTTCTGCAGCTCCCTTAAGGGCAAGAGCAAGATCTCCATTATCAACATCTCTAAGAACTCTCTGGATTGCTCTGTCATCAAGCGAAAGAATATCTTCAAATACGAACATTTTCTTACGGATTTCATCAGCAAGCTCTGGCTCTTCGACTTCGAGAGTTTCCATAATATGTCTTTCTGTTCCTCTGTCAACAGAATTGAGGATTTCAACAATGGCATCTACACCACCAACAATTGTGTAATCCTGATTTACTAAAGAAGCAAGCTTCTTCTCAAGTACCTTTTCAACCTGCTTGATAACATCTGGTGATGTTCTATCCATCTGGGCTATTCTCCTTGCAACATCTGCCTGCTTTTCAGGTGGCAAAGATGATATAACTGCCGATGCCTGTGAAGGTGGAAGGTATGATAATATAAGAGCAATAGTCTGTGGATGCTCATCCTGTATAAAGTTGAGCAGCTGTGAAGAATCTGTTCTTCTGATAAATTCGAATGGACGTACCTGAAGGCTTGCTGTAAGTTTTCCTATAACAGCCTTTGCCTTTTCTTCTCCTAAAGACTTCTCAAGAAGCTCTTTAGCGTATCCGATACCACCTTCTGCAATATACTGCTGTGCAAGACACACTTCATAGAAATCATTGAGCACCTGCTCTTTTGTCTGTGGAGATACACTGCTAGTATTAGCAATTTCAAGTGTAAGCTGTTCTATTTCGTCTTCTTTAAGATGCTTGAAAATCTGTGCTGATTTCTCAGGTCCAAGTGCTATAAGAAGTATCGCAGCCTTTTCAACTCCATCCATATTTTTTTCGCCGTTAGCGTTCTGTCGTGCCATTTATCCTCACTCCCAAATCAAATCATTAATTCCAATCTTCATTAAGCCAGTTACGCAATAGCAATGCAACAGCTTCTGGATTCTCGTCCACGAACTTCTCGATTGCCTTTCTCGTCTCTGACTTCTCCTGTAAGTCAATATCGTCAACTGATGGCTGGTTCTCTCTCGTAGAAGCAAGCATTTCCTCAACAGAAAGCTCTGGTTCTTTTTCTTCCACTGTAAGAGGTCTTGCACTTCTAATAATCACAAGCACAAGGATTCCAAGTATTGCAGCTGCAAGTACAATCTGTACCCAGAACGATGCCTTGCTTAATATATTGCTTGAAGCCTTATCCTGGAATGAATTCTTCTGGTAAGCCACTACTGATATATTAGCCGGGTCAATACCTGTACCCTTTGATATAATATCCACCCACGAATTATCAACATTAAGTGTTACTGGTTCAGAATTCTCACTCTTAAATGTATCCCAGTCTTTTCCATCAAGATAACCAAGCTTCTTAGCCTGTGTCTCTTCATATGTAACATTCTTAATAAGTGTTACAGCTATAGATGAACCATTTTTCACTATAGCACCTGGGTCTGTATTAGTTGTTGTTACAAGCTCGTTAGGAAGATAATCATATTCCTTAACAGTATATGTAGATGTTGATGTTGTACCATCTGTAATATCATATGTTGTTCCACTGTTACTTGTTGTACCAGGTGTACCACTTGCACCATTAGTACCTACAGACTCCTGTTCATAAGAATGACTGTATAACCCTTCTTCTCTTCCTTCCTGTGCTGTATATTCTTTTGCAATTGTATTAACTGTATTCCAGTCAAGTTCATAATTAAGTGTTATAACAGCATCATCATATAATCCTGTTGAAACAATATTTCTAAGAAGCGAACTGCTTGTTGTAGCTTCAATCTGTGATTTGTACTTTAACTTGCTGTTCATTCCCACACCTGATGTTGAATTATTACCAGCAGCTCCATTAAATAATGTATTACCTTTGTTATCTATAATAGTAATGCTCTTAGTTGAATCATTGCCAACCGCCATAGCAAGAAGCGAAGCCATACTCTCAGCTGCATCTTCATTAATATCCTTTGTTGTAACGAGTTTAACTGCTACTGTAGCATCTGATGCTGCCTGATAAAATGAATTAGTCTTCTCAGGCATATTAATTGTAACGGAAGCATCCTTAACTCCGTCCATATCCTTAAGATCGCCCTCTAGCTTAGTCTCAAGATAATGGGCATACTGCTTGGTACTGTCCGAATCTGTTGTTGTAAAGCTTCTCTTCATAGCATCTTCAAATGTATAGCCATCTGACTGTATATTCTGGCTTGCAAGAAGCATTTTACAGGCTGTAAGCTCTTTGGAATTAACACTTACTACCATATTATTAATTTTATATTTGTGATTATTGTCCGTAAGCAGTGTAGTTACCGAATTCATCTCTGTATAATCTTCACACGTTACAAGTACCTCATACTTAGGTCTTGTAAGCACAATTGCCACTATGCTCACAACCGCTATAAAAGCAACGATTGAACCTATTATTAATACTCTTTGTTTTACTGACCAACTCTTCCAGATGTCTAATAACTTCTGAGGGATCTGTTTCAATTTATCTGCCATTATTAACTCCTAAGTAATTATATCTGCATATTCATTATTTCTTTATATGCCTCAAGTGCTTTATCTCTTATTGCAACTGTATATTGCAGGGCAATATTAGCTTTCTGCTGATACACTCCTAACTCGTGTGTATTAGTCATATTACCAAGTGCATAATCAACTTCCGCCTGCTGTGCCTGCTGAATATATGAATTGGTACTATCCAATAGTCCCGAAACAGCATTAAATACTGAATCAAATGATGAGTCATCTGTTGTGCCTGAAGCTGTATTAGTCTTATTAGTTAAAAGGTCAGACACCTTATTAACATAATCACTCCCAAGCGAATTAACTGCTGTTGTTAAATCCATATCACAATTCCTCCATCCAATCTATATTAATTAATCTTTTATCTGATGATATAATTCAATCCCTGAATTATGACTGTCCGATAGTAAGTCCCTTTGATGCCATATCTTTACTTGAGTTAAATGCTGAAATATTAGCTTCATATGACCTTGATGCATCTATAAGGTCTGTCATCTCCTGAACAACATTAACATTAGGATATGTAACATATCCATTCTCATCTGCATCCGGATGAGATGGGTCATATACCATATTCATATCTGTAGAAGTATCATCATATATAGATGTAACTTTAACACCGCTGCCCACTACTCCACCATTAGCTGCTCTTAACGCATCTGCAAATGTTGTTCCTGATGATGAATAAACTGACCTTCCAGCCATACCTGATGTAACAGTCTTTTCTGTAAATACAACCGACTTCTTAACATATGCTGTTCCGTCACTTGTTCTTGTAGTATTAGCATTAGCTATATTCTGTGAAATAACATCTGTTCTTAACTGCTGTGCTGTCATTCCTGATGCACTTATATTAAATGCCGCAAACATTGACATATCAATAATCCTCCAATCCCGCTTTAAATAAATATTAACTTCTTTAGTAAACTAACCAGTCTTATTACTTAAGTACCGCTTTAAAACGTGTAAATTCATTATTCATACTGTCAATCAAGCCATTATAATTAAGCTGTTCTGATGCAAGTTCAACATTCTCTGTTGATAAATCCACATTATTACCATCTAATCTGTATGATAAAGTAGAATTATCAGTATAAGTTCTCATAGTAACATCATTATAATTAATATTGTTAACTCTGTTAGTAAGAGATGTTGAATCTCCTCCTGAACGGCTCAATGCAGACTTTAAATAAGTAGTAAATTCCACATCCTGTCTTTTGTAATT
This sequence comes from [Lactobacillus] rogosae, assembly GCA_900112995.1. Classification (GTDB taxonomy): domain Bacteria; phylum Bacillota; class Clostridia; order Lachnospirales; family Lachnospiraceae; genus Lachnospira; species Lachnospira rogosae. The sequence goes on from FONU01000006.1 coordinate 57,749, forward strand.
AGGTGTATCAACATTAGCTATATTATTAGTCAATACTTCCTCTCTCGCCCAGCTTGCATCAGCTGCGGTCTTTAATACATCTACATAACCAAACATTCCCGAGCTCATATATACCCCTTTCCAATTATGGACATTAAACATAATTACACTAACTACCATTATAATAATTTACGACAAAAAAACAAGTTTTTTTTAATCTTTTTGAATATTTTGCTGTATTTTTACAAAAACACTTAATATTTTATTACTAAAATAAAAAAGGAAGAGCTGACAACAGCTCTCTCCCTCTATAACCATACAAACAATTCATTAATAATTGCTTTATATATGCAATTACCCATCCACATATATCATACATAATTAATCATCAAGTTTAGAAAGCTCTTCAAACACATATTCATTAACGACTTTTATATATGTTCCTTTCATTCCTGATGACTTGCAGTCAATAACACCCGCACTCTCAAATTTTCTTAAAGCATTGACAATTACTGATCTTGTTATGCCGACATTATCAGCAATCTTACTTGCGACAAGCGTTCCTTCATTACCATCAAGTTCTTTAAATATACTCTTAATAGCATCAAGTTCAGATGTTGACAGTGTATCAATAGCTGATCTTACTATCTTCTTCTTTCTGCTTTCCTCTGCAGTCTCTTCATTAACTGAACGCATCATCTCAAGTCCAACTACTGTCGTGCCATACTCGCTTAAAATAATATCGTCTATTTCATATGAGCTGTCACTCTTATACATAAATAATGTTCCAAGCCTCTCTCCAGCTATCTCCACAGGAGCAATTAACGCCTGAAACTTCTTTACATTCTCAATTGTAAATCCTAATGTTGAAAGATTAACATTCTCCTTGGTTGACAATACACTTAACAATCTTTCGTTAAGCATCTCATCAACAAAGCCGCCTACCTTATCATATACAAGCTCACTGATTACTTCAACACCCTCATAGTATCCAGTGCCAAGGACTTTACCTTTTCTGCTTATAACAAGAATATTAGACTCAAGTATACCGCTTAACACTGCACACATATCATTGAATTCAACTCTTGCAGAATGATTGTTATGCAGAAGCTTATTAATTTTTCTTGTCTTATCCAAAAGTTGTACACTCATCTTTTATTCCTCCATATATTAAATTACACCGATAAACATCTGTATAATCAAATACTATCACACAACTTTTGAATTTTCAACTAATTTACCACATTTTATCTGACAATTCTCTGTAAAACATACCCAAATTGTTCATTATCACTTTTTAATTTGATATATGTTACATATCAATTATCATTTTTTAGCAGTATCTAATATATAACCGCACTCTTCATTGGCACATACAAGCTTGTTGCCTTTTATTAGCATTATGCCACCGCACTTAGGACACTTCTTATCCGATGGTCTCTGCCAGCTCATAAAATCACATTCCGGATATCCCTCACAACCATAGAACATCCTTCCTTTCTTAGTCTTCTTAAGAATTATATCCTTACCACACTTTGGGCAGGCAACACCAATCTTTTCAAGATATGGCTTGGTATTGTGGCACTCTGGAAATCCAGGACACCCTAAGAACTTGCCATGTGGACCATATTTTATAACCATATTACGTCCACATTGGTCACATATTACATCTGTAACTTCATCTTCTATCTTTACATTTTCAAGATCCTTTTCTGCCTTATCAACAGACTCCTTTAAATCTGGATAGAAATTCTTTATAAGCTCTTTCCACTTAACATCTCCGTCAGCAACTCCATCAAGAAGCGACTCCATATTAGCTGTAAAGTTGACATCAACTATCTGCGGAAATGCTTTCATCATTGAGTCATTAACAGCCTTTCCAAGCTCTGTTACATAAAGATTTTTCTGTTCCTTAGCGATGTAATGTCTTGCAATTATAGTTGATATTGTAGGAGCATAAGTACTTGGTCTTCCTATTCCAAGCTCCTCAAGAGCCTTTACTAATGAAGCTTCCGTAAAATGTGCTGGTGGCTGTGTAAAATGCTGTACTTCCTTAAGTTCTTCCAAAGAAAGCTTTGAATTCTCATCAATACATTTTACTAAAGCATTAGCCTCTTCCTTGTCATCATCACTCTTGTATACAGACATAAAACCATCAAATGAGAGCTTTGAAGCTGATATATTAAAGCGGTAATCACCAGCAGCTATCTTAACAGAAGTTGTCTCATATACAGCCTGTGCCATCTGGCTTGCAACAAATCTTTTCCATATAAGCTGATATAATCTGAACTGATCCCTTGATAACGACTCTTTAATAACAACTGGAGTAAGTGTAATATCAGTTGGTCTTATCGCTTCATGGGCATCCTGTATCTTTTTATCTTCTTTTTTCTTAAGGTCATCTTTCATAAGATACTCTGCACCATAATTAGCTTCAATATATTCCTTTGAAGCTGCCTGTGCTTCCTCTGCAACTCTTGTAGAATCAGTTCTTAAATATGTTATGACACCAATAGTTCCCTTGCCGGCAATATCAACGCCTTCATATAACTGCTGTGCAATACGCATAGTCTTGGCTGTAGCAAAGTTAAGTGTCTTTGAAGCCTCCTGCTGTAATGTACTTGTTGTAAATGGAAGTGGGGACTTCTTAATCTTCTCCCCTCTCTTTATGCTGTCAACGCTGTACTCACAGCCTTCAAGCTTTTTCTTGATATCTTCCATCTGTTCTTTATTCTTGATATCAATCTTTCCATTGACATCACCATAGAACTTGGCAGTTACTGGCTTTTTCTCTCCCTCTACGTCTAAGACTGCATCCATTGTCCAGTATTCTTCTGGAATAAAAGCATCTATTTCATTCTCCCTGTCACATATTATTCTCAATGCCACAGACTGTACTCGTCCTGCACTAAGACCTCTCTTTATTTTAGCCCAGAGTACAGGGCTTATACTGTAGCCAACAACTCTGTCAAGAGCCCTTCTTGCCTGCTGTGCATCAACAAGATTCATATCTATCTTTCTTGCATCTTTTATAGCTGCTTTAACTGCTGTCTTAGTAATTTCGTTAAATGTTATTCTGTATATATCCTTATCTTCCAACTTTAACGCCTTAGACAAATGCCACGATATAGCTTCCCCCTCTCTATCGGGATCGGTTGCAAGATATACTTTATCAGCCTTCTTGGCTTCCTTACGAAGTGCGGCAAGTATCTCGCCTTTACCACGGATTGTAATATATTTAGGCTCAAAATCATTCTCTACATCTATTCCCATCTGGCTTTTCGGAAGATCTCTTACATGCCCTTGAGATGCCATAACTTCATAATTAGAACCCAAAAACTTTTTAATTGTCTTCACCTTTGCTGGTGATTCCACTATTACAAGATACTTTGCCATTAATATTAACTCCTTTAATATATGCTACCACAATGCCTAATCTCTAACAAAACAATATATTCTACTGTCTTTTAGTATTAACCAAAAGCTACACTCTTGCATAACAATTATGTGCAGTCTCTTTGATTTTACCCTCTAATTCCAATTCAACTAAGGCACCGCTTACTGTCTGTAATGATAATCCTGTCTTATTAATTAGTTCATTAATACCCACTGGATACAAATCCACACAACTATACACCATATTTTTAGGTGTTGCAAGTTCAAATTGTGATACAGATTCCAACTTTTGCAGATATTCCGGTATACCGTTAATGCCTGACAGCTTATTTTTTATCCTGTCACACTCTAATATATCCTCAGCTTTAGTCATTATATAAGCTCCTGATTTTATAAGTTCATTACAGCCCTCACTTAATGAATCTCCAACTCTCCCCGGTATAACATATACATCCTTATTCTGCTCTAACGCCTGGTCTACAGTTATTAACGAACCACTCTTTGCCCTTGCCTCAACAACTACAACTGCATCAGACAGACCGCTTATTAATCTGTTTCTTTCCGGAAACTGTCCACAGACCGGTTTTACTCCTGCCGGATATTCTGACATTACACCACCAGTCTTTTTTATATCAGTAAACAGCCCTATATTACAAGCTGGATAACAAATGTCAACTCCACTTCCTAATACTGCACAAGTATATCCTGAATTATCAAGTGTTCCTTTATGTGCGGCAGTATCTATCCCAACAGCCATGCCACTTATAATCTGTATTCCATATGAAGACATCTCATATGCCAGCCTGGCCGCTACCATCATTCCATATTGACTTGCCTGCCTCGAACCTACAATTGCCACTGAAGGCTTATCACTGTCAGGAAGCTTTCCATTATAATATAGTCCATATGGATAATCATATATTTCCATAAGCTGTGCAGGATAGTCCGCTTTCCCCGGATGTGTGAATTTAATACTGCTTTTCACTAAGGCATTATAATCCCTATATATCTGTTCATCTTTAACTGAGCTGATTATATTTTCTGCATCTTTGCAAGACAATCCGCAGCATTTTAAATATTCTGAGCCAGCGTTATATATTTCCTTAGGGGAATCGAATCTTTTCAACAGCTTACTAATCTTTCTTCTTCCTATGTTTCTAATATTATTAAGCCAATACCAGTAATATTCTTCAAGAAATTCATCATATTTTATCAACTTTTCACCTCACAGTTCTTATAGAATAATGCTTCCGTAAGGTGCTCTTTTTCTATATTAACACTTCCCTTCAGATCAGCGATTGTCCTTGCTGTCTTTAGAACTTTATTATATGCCCTGGCACTCATATTGTGCTGCTTATACATTCTCTCCATAAGCTCATTGCACTCCACATTCAATGTACAGTATTTATGTATTTCCCTCACTCCCATCTGCGAATTATAATTAATATCAAGCTTTTTGAATCTGTCCTTTTGCATTTGTCTTGCGGCTTCAACTTTATTTTTCATATCGGTAGAATTATATATAGTATCCACATTTCCCTTATTCCTCATAACTTCATAGGATACCTCATCAACCTTAACACACATATCAAATCTGTCCCACATAGGATTGCTTATTCTTCCTATATATCTTCTTATGTCATATTCCGAACAATGGCACCTGTTCCTGTCAGGATAATAGCCGCATTTACACGGATTGATAGCTGCTGCAAGCATAAAATGTGCTGGATATGTATACGCTGCATTAACCCTTACAAGCGTTATAACCTTATCCTCCAAAGGCTGTCTTAACGCTTCCATAATAACCTGATTAAATTCCGTCATCTCATCCAAAAATAACACACCACCCTCCGATAACGTTATTTCTCCCGGTCTTGGCACAGCTCCTCCTCCAAGCAACGCCGCCTGTGTTATTGTATGGTGTGGATTTCTAAATGGTCTTTTTACCATAATTCCACCCTCACTATCCAGCAGTCCTGCGACACTATATATCTTCGTAAGCCTTAACTGCTCCTCATAATCCATATCCGGCATTATTGTCGGTATTCTCTGGGCAAGCATTGTCTTGCCGCTCCCTGGTGGACCTATATACATTATATTATGCATACCTGATACAGCTATCATCGTTGCACGCTTTGCAGCTTCCTGCCCTGATATATCACTATAATCAATATTATAACTGCACGAGTGATTATTATTTTTCACTTCTGAACCATATGTAAACTTAACCCGCGAGCGTTCCAATACATTATAAGTATCATTATTAATGTTGCCATCTGACTTATTACATTCACCAGATTTCACATCAGCCTGCTTTATATTCTTTCTACTTCCATCTATTACGGCTATATTCTTTAATATCTCTATAGTCTGGCTTAGCGTTTCAACTCCATATATATTAATATTATTCATAATTCTGCCCTCTGCTATATTAGCCTTCGGAATTATGCAGTTGTCAATTCCTGCCTCTTTAGCCGCACATACCATAGGAAGCACTCCTTTAACCGGATTAATGCTTCCGTCAAGACTTACCTCGCCTATAATCAATACATTTTCCAATATCTTTAAATCAAAACAGCCATTTGCCGCCAGTATCCCTATTGCAATTGGAAGGTCGTATATTGTGCCCTCCTTTCTTATATTGGCTGGCGATATATTAATAACTATCTTCTGCGGTGTAAGTTCAATACCCGAATTCTTAATCGCCACCCTGACCCTGTCTTTCGCCTCTCTTACCTTAGACCCAAGTGCTCCACTCATATCAAATGTCGGAAGTCCAAAACCAACGTCTGTTTCTACATTAACAATATATGCATCAATTCCGTATACAGCCGCACTTATCACTCTGCTAAACACATCTCACCCTTTTCCTTTCTCAAACTTATCACTACAACTATAACTAAAGCTATAGCCATAACTAAAACGATTATAATAACTACAATAATCATAAGTCCCTGCAATACTATTTAGTTGTAACATTTTAAATAATTGGGAATGTAATATTATAGAGCATAATATTACCAAAGAATACTCATTAATAACTGCTCAGCAATTATTAACAACAACTCACTAATCATCAATATCAGCCTGTTAATTGTTAATATTAACTAATTATTCATTAACGATAACTCACTAATCTTAAGACATACTGCCTAAGATTACTAATATTGAAATATTATTATTATCGACTGGCATAATATGTATTTCAATATATTATATATATCATATGTATACATATTATGCAAGTCTTTTTTATTATTTATTTACTTTATTAACTTCTGACATAAATCTGTTTTTTATGATTTCTCTTATGCCTGCGGCATCTTTTCTTTCTAACTTATCATAGCTTATAAAACCACCAGCCATATGCTCGTGTCCGCCACCATTACCTATATCACATAATGCTTTATTAGATATTCTTCCCGAATCGTAGCTTCCATTACTTCTTATTGACAGCTTTATACCCTCTTCTTTAGCCGAATATACTATTGCAAGATTAACACCATCCAAAGACATTATAAAATCGCATATAGAGGCAATCAATGACTCCTTGCAGTTGTCCCCTGCACTGGCAAAACAGATGTCATTCTGTATATCAACATTGGCAATTGCATAGGCATAAGCTTTTAAATCGTCATACTGTCTTACGCTTGTGTCAAGATTATTAAGAACTTTATGGTCTGCACGGTTGTAAAGATAATAGAACATATCAAGATCCAGCTTTGTAACACCACGCTTCATATCTGCTGTATCAACCTTTATTCCATAGAGCAGTGCCGTTGCCATATGAATATCAATAACAACATCATTTTCTATATAATACGAAGCTATGATTGAAGCACATGCCCCGACATCTGGTCTTATGTCCTTAAATACATATTTGCTGTCATTATATACTGGGTGATGGTCTATACAGATTGTCTTGTCTGAGTGCATATCTATTATGTTGGCATTGCCATTCTGTGCATCAACAATAATAACTTCTCTGTTACAATCCAGTTCCCAGGCACTTTTTACTTCAAGAATATCAATATTAAGAAGCTTTACCATCTTTGCGGTAACTGTATTTTCAATACTGCCCTTATATACAATCTGTGCATCTATCCCTTCTGCTCTTAAAAGATACTTCATACCATATGCACTTGCTATAGCATCAGGATCTGGAAAATTGTGCATCTGTACATACACACTGTTTCCTTTAATACAAGATATTATTTCTTCAAGCTTTGTCATCTTAACCCTCATTTTCTTAATTAATCTTTAATATCTCAAAAGAAGCCTTTATGCCATATTTATCCTGTTGTATTAACTTCTGTGACACAACCATTTTTAAGACTTCCTTAAGCTGTGTATTTATCTTCTCTTTCTCTGAAGGAGGAAATTCATCAATAATGCTCTGAATTATATCTTTAGTACCAGCGACATCAACAGCAGCAATAACAAAACTTCCTGCTTTAGCCGCTTTTATTACTGCTTTAACCGTATCTGGCTCACTCATTCTTCCAACCTGAATCACATCTACATCTTCTCTTATTGCAAGCTTAAGCCCCTCATCATAAGAAGCCACATCTATGCCTACCTCACGCTGGTTCACAATAGCATTTTTATGGGTGTGTACATACTCAATAGGGTCTTCCAATGTCAGTATATGAACACATTTATTCTCATTAATATAATCAATAATCGAGGCAATTGTCGTAGATTTACCGCTTCCTGCCACTCCGCCAAGAATAACAAGTCCGCTTTCGCTATCACATATGTCAATCAACTCTTTAGGAACACCTATATCCCCTGGTGCTGATACACTGTCTGTTACAAGTCGTATTGCACAGGCAGGAAGCCCTTTTTGCATAAATGCACTGACTCTGTATCTTCCTGCCTTAGGCACTGACAATGCAAATTCAATCTGCTTATTATCCCTGAACAGTTCCATCTGCCTGTCATCCATTATACTGTATATTATCTTACTACAATCTGTCTCTGACAAGCTTGGATAATCAAGATTAGCAATTCGTCCGTTCACTCTCATTCTTGGAGGCACACCAACTGTAATATGCACATCTGACGCGCCTTCTTCCCTCGCTGTCATCAAAAGTTGTTCTACTGTTATCAATTCAACTTCCTCCCACTGTATCCATAATTACTATCTGTTCTTAGATTACTTTTATTAATTCTTCTGCACACTATAACAGCAAATATTAATTATTATCTATTCTTCGACTGTTTCTATTAATTTCTCTGTATGCTGTAACGCCAGCTATTAATTATTGTCTATTCTGTCTATGCTGTAATTATCTGAAAGGGCGCCTATATACTCCTCATACAGTACCCCTCTGTCTGTTCCGCATATAAAACGCTTATTCTGGTTATCGTGTCCTACATTAAAATCACCATCAACTGTGATATACGCATTAGCATATCTGAATACATAGCTGACAGGCTCACTGCTCTCATTATCACTTACAACAGCCGATGCCTGAACGATAATATAATTATCCGCTTCCTGTCCTGCTGCCAAAGCCTTAAGGAAATACGCCGCATCAATATTGACATCAGATACATTTTCTTCATTAAGATGATACAGGTAATCTGTGTTGCCTGTTGCCACATACAACATTCTGTAGGTTGCATCTTCTGTTTCTTTAGTGATAGTTTCCTTAATCTCTTTATATATGTCAGCCATAACATCTTTATTAACTTTAGTATAATCATCGCAGTAAGCAGCAAGTTTATCTGCTGTATAAGTCATCTCACAGGCTTTGGCAAGTATGCCGTGCCTTGCCATATCTTCATAAGATACATCACAGCTTACCTTAATACTGTCATTAAGCTTAATTGAAGATGCCTTGTCCGCAGTAAATGTAAGTGTCTTAAGATAATCATCATCCCAGTCATTGTCTATTATAATTCTGGCATCAGGGCTTATTCCTGAAAATGTTACATCAACCCCGCTGTATATGTCTATCTTTGCACCTGCATTAATGCCTTTAGCCTTATAAGTATACTGCTTCTTATTAATATCAACACCTGCATTATCTGCATAAGTATCATTAAATTCTATCTCGCAGTGGACTTTATCACCATTTTTAATATCGGTATCTGTTGTGTATACATTTATTGATTCAATGAACTTTCTAACATAATATTTCTTATCGTCATCAGCTTTCTTTCCTAAAAGCTTATTAGACAGTGCATCTTCATCTACAACAAATGTCACCGAAGCATATCCGTCAGCACCTGTATACACAGGCTTTATATAATCTCTTATGTCAAATTCATTAACATTTATAAATACTGCAACTATCAATATCACTGCAAGGACTATTCCACCAACAGCAAAATATACTTTATTGCTCAAAGACTTATCCTTCACATCTACTTCTTTTTCTTTAAACTCTTTAATCTGCATACACCAAAAGCCTCCTTACAATTCTCTTGTGCTATATACAAGCTGTTCTAATTCCTCACCTTTCATATATGGGCTTAACACATTATACACCTGTTTATTATAATTATTAAGCTGTTCTATATCTTTATAGCTAAGATATTGTACATCAACAAGGTCTAAATCCACAGGAACCATAGTAAGCATTTCAAACTTAAGCCACCTGCCATATTCATTTTCCTTATCCTCTGTAACTATTATTTCATTCTCAATTCTTATTCCGAATCTGCCATCAGCATACACTCCGGGTTCATCTGATGTTACCATACCCGGTGTTAATACAGCAAGGTCATTTACCCCCTGTATATGCTTCCACCTAAATCCATTAGGTGCTTCGTGGACATTTAAAAGATAACCAACTCCGTGACCAGTTCCACATCTGTAATCAATATTCTCATTCCACAACGGAGCTCTTGCCATTATATCAAGATTATATCCGGTACAGCCGTGAAGAAACCTTGTATTGGCAAGATTCAACATTCCCTTAAGTGTAAGCGTATAGCACTTCTTCATCTCATCTGTAACTTCACCTAACGCAATAGTTCTTGTAATATCTGTTGTTCCACGCATATATTGTCCACCTGAATCAACTAAAAGCATCCCCTCCTGCTTTAGCGTACTGCAGTTATCCTTTGAAGCCTGATAGTGCATCATTGCCGCATTATCAGCGTATGCACTTATTGTATCAAAGCTTAATTCAATGTAATCCTTTATACCACTTCTAAGATTATCAAGATATTCTGCCGCTGATGCTTCTGTTATTGTCTGTCCTGATTTAACTGCCTTCTTAAGCCAGAATATAAATCTTGTCACGGCAAGACCATCATCAATATGTACATTCTTAAGGTTGGTTATTTCTATGTCATTCTTCACTGCCTTAAGGAGAACCTCTGGATTTTCCTTTTCGACAAGTTCTATCTTATCATTGTCCTTAGCATAAAGATATAATCTTGTATTAACCCTCTTTTTATCAATAAGCACTTTATGTCCTGCTATGCTTCTTATATCCTCATATATATCATTATAAGGCTTAACCTCAACGCCAGCCTCTATAAGTTTATCTATACAGTCATCAAGCCTGTCTATATCTGTATACAGAACAGTCTTGTCCATATATACTGCCGCATATGCCATAATAACAGGATTACAATGTACATCCCTGCCTCTTATATTAAAAAGCCAGCATATATCATCAAGCGAGGCAATAATATGTACATCTGACATATTGTCTTTCATTGCACAACGCACATCAATAAGCTTATCTTTAATAGTCTTTCCTGAATACATAGTATCAAGATAAAACGCCTTGCTGTGTGGGAATTCTGCCCTGTCATTATATATTTGTTCTATGGCATCAAATGAATAGTTACAATGTGCCTTGTTAAATTCAGCCATTTTCTTAAATTCTATTCCCTGTCCTGCCTGTACACATCTTCCGTCAAATCCTATTGTCATTCCCTCTTTTAAAAGTTCCCTGCAATATTCATTGAGTGCAGGTACCCCTGCACTTCCCATTCTCATAAGCTTATACTCTGTACCGCTAAGCTGTTTCTCAGCCTGCACAAAATATCTGCCATCTGTGAAAAGCACTGCAGTGTCACTTGTTATAACTGCTGTTCCTGCTGAGCCTGAAAAGCCAGAAATGAATTCTCTTTCCTTAAAGTAATCACCTGCATATTCAGAAATGTGGTAATCGCCCGTTACTACAACATAGATATCCACGCCTTTTTCTTTCATTATGCCACGTACTGCCTCAAGACGTCTGCTTATAACTGTATTATTATTACTGCCATTATTCGTAGCATTATCGTTAATTATTTTATCATCAGAGATATTATCCATTTTAAATACTCCTTTTATCTATTACGGCAGTATTATCCGACTGCGGCGGACATCTTAGCGATATATTTCTCCGCCACAGCACGACTTACTGCTTAAGCATAAGTATACCATACCCTGCTGTCGATTTTGTAGTTTTTATGTTAAGTTTTGCTATCCTATTAACTTTTTATTCTCCAAAAGGGCATATAACTTGTTAAGAGCGTGCCTTTCTATACGGCTTACATAACTGCGACTTATGTTTAACTTTGCCGCAAGTTCATTCTGGGTCATTTCCTTACTTCCAAACAGCCCAAATCTTCCTATTATTATCGTCTTTTCCCGCTCTGTCAATATATTATCCATATTGTCATATATGCACTTTAACTGCTCTGCTGTAAGCATCTCGCCTACATCATCTCTTGTTTCATCACCGACAACATCTATAAATGTTATATCATTGCCCTCTTTATCAGTGCCAATCGGCTCATATAAGGACAGCTCCTGCATTTTCTTCTTATCATTTCTTAACATCATCAATATTTCGTTATCTATACATTTTGCCGCATATGTCGCAAGACGGATTTTCTTATCAGGGTTAAAGGTATTAACTGCCTTTATCAGTCCTATTGTTCCTACTGATATTAAATCCTGTGTATCTTTCTCAGCACAAGCATATTTCTTAATCATATGTGCTACAAGGCGCATATTCTTCTCTACAAGTATATTCCTAGCCTCTATATCCCCATTACGGCTTCTTATTAACATCTCTTTTTCTTCCTGCTCTGACAATGGTTTCTCAAACACCTTCAAGAAAAAGCACCCCTACACATATTTCTATATTTTATGCGTAGGACACACCTTTATTGCATATCCATATAATTTATTGCATATTGCTCAAGTGTGCATCATCGGCACATAGTGCCTTTTATGCAACTGGGAATTCCTATTACATAAAAATACGCCAGTATGGACTATTCATTCATACTGACGCACATAAATCTTAATATATTATTCTTCTTTTCTTCTTAAAATGTCATATCTTTCAAGTTCTACACCAAGGTCAATATAAAGCTGCTGTTTAGGATGTGGACAGCTTTCCATATCAACGCCCTTTTCGTCAGTTATCCGCTTAACTGTAACTAAAAGATTAGTTCCGTCCGGCTTCATAACTTCAATCTCCTCACCAACCGAGAACTTATTACGCTGTTCTATATTGTAAAGACCTTCTTCGTTCTTATCTCCTACAATTCCAAGATAAGTGTATTCCTTAATGTATGTGTTGCTTTCATATATCTGTGTATTTTCATCTGGCTTTCCAAAGAAGAAACCTGTTGTATACTGTCTGTAAGTACATTTGCTTATCTCTGACTTGTAAAATGGAATTCTTGACTTATAAAGTTCTGGGTCTTTTAAGAAATCATCAATTGCAAGTCTGTATGTTCTTGCAACTGTAGCTACATAAAGGGCTGTCTTCATTCTTCCCTCTATCTTAAAGCTGTCAATTCCTGCCTCTATAAGCTCTGGAATATGCTCAATCATACATAAATCTTTAGAGTTAAAGATATAAGTTCCTCTTTCATTCTCATATACAGGCATATATTCGCCTGGTCTGTTCTCCTCAACAACAGCGTACTTCCATCTGCAAGGATGTGTGCAGGCACCTCTGTTAGCGTCCCTTCCTGCCATAAAACTACTAAGAAGACATCTTCCTGAGTATGATATACACATAGCACCATGTATGAATGTTTCTATCTCCATCTCATCAGGAATATTCTTTCTTATATTCCTAATCTCATTCAATGAAAGCTCTCTTGCTGTTACAACTCTCTTAGCACCCTGTTTCCACCAGAACTGGTATGTCATATAGTTAGTATTATTAGCCTGTGTGCTTATATGAATATCTATATCGTGAAGTTCTTCCTTGGCAATTGTGAACATTCCCGGATCAGATATAATAACTGCATCTGGCTTTATAACATCAAGCTCCTTAAAATATTCCCTTGCTCCGTCAAGGTCATAGTTATGTGCAAGTATATTAGCTGTAACATACACCTTAACATCTCTTTCGTGGGCAAATTTAATTCCTTCTACCATATCCTCTTTTGAGAAATTCTTAGCCTTAGCTCTTAAGCCAAAAGCCTCTCCACCGATATATACTGCATCAGCACCAAATATAACTGCAATCTTTAATACTTCAAGACTGCTTGCTGGTATTAAAAGTTCAAGTTCCCTGCCATTATAATAATGTCCTGCCATATTATTTTCCTCCATTTATTTTTTAACGCTCAATGTAATTCCGTCTCCAATTGGTACAATTGAAGTTATAAGATTATCATTATGTGTAAGCTCATATACATACTCTCTAATTCTTGTATGTATTGTCCTGTCCCTCCTTGTGACAACATATCTGGACTCTACAAGCTCACCCTCCTGAAGTATATTATCTGTTATAAGAAGTCCGCCCTTAGGCATAAGCCTTAATATTTCAGGCAGATAATTAATATACTGTCCCTTGGCGGCATCCATAAATATAAAATCATATGGACCTTCCAGCTCTTTTAAGACTTCCATAGCATCGCCCTCTATAAGCCTTATACAATCCTCTTTTCCTGCCCTCTTGAAATTATTGCGGGCTATAGGTATTCTTTTATCATAATTCTCTATTGTATCAATTATACAACCCTCAGGCATATTCTCACTCATAAGAATAGATGAGTAACCTACTGCCGTTCCTACTTCAAGAATCGACTGTGGCTGCTTTAATCCAAGCAGCACCTTTAGCAGATTGCCCATCTCTTTTCTAATAATCGGGACATCGTCCTCAATTGCTTCCTTTTCGATTGTATTACAGATTGGTGAATTACCTCTATCAAGAGAATTAATATAAGCTACTATTCTTTCGTTGACAATCACCTTAGTAAACCTCTCATTAATATTTATTCACTATCACCAGTATCAGTTGTGCTGATGCCAGCTAATATCTTCATCATATCTGTTGGCTTCATACCTGTATTAAGACTGTATGTTCCCGCCTTAAACTTATCTTTATAATCAGATAACTTTACCTGAAAATAAAATATTTTCTCATCACTAATAAGACCTTTTTCATATAACTGGCTGGCTAACCTCTTAGCTGTTACACCATCAGCTATTGTCACTTCAACCACTTTGGCATTATCAACTGTGTCCACCGACTTCTCATTAAATATATTGTTACCAAATGTATAGGCTTTTGTTCCAAACATAACAACCACTACTACAGCAATTGCAATAAACAATGCATTAAGTGACAATGAAACAACCATTCTTATAGATTTATTATTCATAATCAAATATCCATTCCCGTCCGACTAAATATAGTTATGATGATTAATTATTCAAGAAATCAACATCGAATTCAATTGTCTCAACTACAGTTCTGCATATATCCTGAACCATACGGCACAGACAGACCTCAGACAGCAGATATCTGTTGACCATATCCTGTCTTCTCATATCTGCATATCTGTTATTAAGATCCTCCTGTGCGGCAAATATATCATCAACCTTACCACTATTCTGTATATCAAAATTCTGTCTTCTGAACTCATCAATACTTCTCTTTAAATTAGGGTCTTTATCTATAATAGCCTCTAGTCTTTTATATTCAATATATTCAGGGCTTTCTTTTATAGCTTTGCTTAGTTCAAGCTTTAACTGCTCAATTCTCTGCATTAATATCTCCCATTATAACTGATTACATCTGAGCTTCCATAATAATTGGAAGAATAACTGGATTTCTCTTCATCTTCTTCCACAAATATTCGCTGAGATCATCTTTGATAATGTTCTTAATCTTACTCCAGTCAGTGATATTCTTATCAAGACATCTAAGAACAGAATCTGTAACTATAGCTCTTGCCTCATCAAGCAGTTCTTCTGCCTCTCTTACATATACAAAGCCTCGAGTTACAATATCCGGTCCTGCAACAAGCTGTCCTGTATACTTCTCAAGTGTGAGAACAACAATTATAATACCATTCTCTGCAAGATTCTGTCTGTCTCTTAATACAATATTACCTACATCACCAACTCCAAGTCCATCGACAAGAATAGCTCCTGTGTGAACCTTTCCAACGATTGCAGCCTTCTCATCACTAAGTTCAATAACATCACCAGATTTGGCTATAATAACATCTTCCTTATCATATCCAAGTGACATTGCAACTTCCTTCTGTGCTATAAGGTGTCTGTATTCACCGTGTACTGGTATAGCATACTTTGGCTTAAGAAGTGAATATACAAGCTTTATCTCTTCCTGACAGGCATGTCCAGATACATGTGTATCCTGGAATATAACCTTAGCGCCCTTCATTCCAAGTTCATTGATAACTCTTGCTACAGACTTCTCATTACCAGGAATAGGTGTTGATGAAAATACAACACAGTCGCCCGGCTGGATAGATACCTTTCTATGAAGGTTAGCTGCCATTCTTGAAAGGGCTGCCATTGACTCTCCCTGACTACCTGTTGTAATAAGCACAATCTGCTCAGGTGTGTAATTCTTCATAGCCTCTGTCTCTATAAGAGTACCATCTGGAATATGAAGATATCCAAGGTCTTCAGCAACATCTATAATATTGACCATACTACGGCCTTCTACGCATACTTTTCTTCCATATGCAACTGCCGCATTAATAATCTGCTGTACTCTGTCTACATTAGAAGCAAATGTTGCAATTATAATTCTGCTGTTCTTATTATCATTAAATATCTTGTCAAATGTACTTCCTACAGTTCTCTCTGACATTGTAAAGCCCGGTCTTAAAGCATTAGTACTATCGCACATAAGTGCAAGCACGCCCTTCTTTCCAAGCTCTGCAAATCTCTGTAAATCTATTGGTTCACCATTAACTGGTGTATAATCAACCTTAAAGTCACCTGTATGGACAAGAATACCTGCTGGAGAGAATATTGCAAGTGCAGCTGCATCTGCAATACTGTGGTTAGTTCTTATAAATTCCACCCTGAAATCACCAAGAGTAACTGACTGTCCATATCGTACAACTTTTCTTTTAACTTCACGAAGCATATTATGTTCTTTTAGCTTAGACTCTATAAGTCCCATTGTAAGACGTGTAGCATATATAGGAACATTAACTTCCTTTAATACATAAGGAATTGCTCCGATGTGATCCTCGTGGCCATGTGTAATAACAAATGCTTTAACCTTATCAATATTCTCCTTAAGATAAGTAACATCTGGAATAATAAGGTCAATACCAAGCATTTCTTCTTCTGGAAAGCTTAAACCGCAATCCACAACAACAATACTGTCATCGTATTCGATGGCAGTTATGTTCATTCCAATCTGTTCAAGGCCTCCAAGTGGAATCACCTTAACAGAACCGACATTTTCTTTTTTCATTAAGCACCTCATTCTTTATTCAATTATATAAGTTCAATATCATCATCCATAAGTTCCGCAAATATTCTGCTGATTGCATCAAATTCTGTATCGTCCTCAACAAATTCATATACTGCATCTGCATCTGCTTCACTTGATGTGTCTTTTAAAATGTAACATTCCGCATCTGTATCTTCCTCATCAGAAGAATCTGTTACTAATAAATAATTAACTCCATTCGCTCTTGTCTCTTCAATAATATATAATTCAACATTCTCGTTATCATCTGTAACAAATGTGAGCTTTTCCATATTAATTATAACCACCTTTATTAATTCATTTACCTGCCTGCATTAGCCTGACAGTCAAGATAACCTTGTAATATAAACACAGCAGCAATCTGGTCAATAACTGCCTTTCTGTTCTCTCTTCTTACGCCGCTTTCCATAAGTGCCTTCTCTGCTGAAACTGTTGTAAGTCTTTCGTCCCACATAATGACTTCAAGCCCTGTTCTTCTCTCAAGATTCTTAGCAAACTCTTCACAGGCTATAGCTCTCTCACCTACAGTATTATTCATATTCTTAGGGAGTCCGACAACTATCTTCTCAACGTCATTCTCTTCAATAATAGCTTCTATTCTGGCGTATGTCTTTCTAAGCTTATTCTCTTCTTTTCTTGTGATTGTCTCAACAGGCTGTGCTGTAATGCCAAGTGCATCGCTTAACGCCACGCCCACTGTCTTTGTTCCATAATCCAATCCAATTATTCTCATAACTTAATTATAAACCCTTACCCTCTATGAAGTACTTGATAACCTCTTCTACAAGTTCATCTCTTTCTACCTTCATAATAAGGCTTCTTGCATTGTTATGACTTGTAATATATGTTGGATCTCCTGACATAATATAACCTACTATCTGGTTAACAGGGTTATATCCTTTTTCTTTTAATGCAAGATATACTTGTTCAAGTATTCCTTCTACTGATATTGTCTTTTCTGGCTGTGTTCTAAAAAATTGTGTATTATTATCTATCATATCTACCACGTCCCTTTCGTATACCTTATTATAATATAACATATCACCAAATAAAACAAGAGAAAAATCAAAAACCACCATCTGATGAATAACATAATACTATCATTCATCAAATGGTGTTTAATTTGTTATACTATATAATCTTCCACTTAATATGTCAACATTTAATTCAATGCCGATACGCTGTTTTCTGGCATAATTCCTACTGATATATTAAGATTTCCATTTCTTACCCTTAATTCGTCAATGAAATCTTTTTCTGCATCATCATTTTTTAATCTGATTTCATATGTAAGCTCATACATTGTGCCCATATTAGTTGTCTTAACTTTATTTAATCTGTTCTCAGACGTGTATTTATCAAACAGATCATCAAATACCGAATTATAGTTAAGGCTTTCTGGAATAACAATTTTAAGCTGCTTACGTCCTTCATTCCTATCTGCAAAACCGAATGCTGATATAAGTATTAAAAGCAAAAGCATAACTGCTGTAAATGCTGCTGCAAATGTTACATATCCAAGACCACAAGCAAGACCTGCTGCCATTGTAAAGAACACAATTGAAATATCCTTAGCACTTCCCGGTGCACTTCTGAATCTTACAAGTGCAAATGCTCCTGCCATCGAAAATGCTCTTGCAACATTGCTTCCCACAAGAAGAATAACGACTGATACAACCGCTGGAAGCATTAAAAGACCAATTATAAAATTCTTCTGGTAACCTTCTTTTTTGCTGATGTACATATATACAATTGCAATAATAACTCCGATTACGATTGATGCACCTAAAGATATTGCCGCCTGGCTGATATTTATTGAATTATCCGCTGTTGATGTAAATATTGATTCAAACATAATATTGCTCCTTTTAATTTATACTTTTATTATTAGATACATATTGCACTTTTTCCATACTGTCCATACTGACAGCCATATACATTACCGTATTCCTTTGCATATTCATTAGGTGCTATCTGGTTACTCAATTCCTCTGTATCTTTATCATAACCTTCAAGCACATATCTTTTATATTCTGTTCCATATTTAGAGAATGAAACAGAATATATATGCAGATCCGAAAGACATCTTGTAAACCACATCGGTACTGCACCGCTTATTTTAATCTCCATAAGATACAATCTGTCAGGAATAAGCTTATTGCCATAGCTTCCGCTCTCAAGCCTTACATCGCCTCTCCTTGTTGTTATATTAGTATCAAATGTAACTCTGAAATCACCATCATTTTTTTCAAAATAAGCATACCTGTCATATGAAAGATATACCTTTGGCTTTAATGTATACATTTTCTTAAAATAATCAATCTCTTTAAGCACCTGTGTGTTAATACATTGTGTGTCACTCTCAGGATACACATCACTTTCCATATACTTATATGCGTCTTTTAGTACAATTGATGTTCTGCGTTTATTAACAATGCCATTATATTTCTTCTTAATCTCAAGAAATACCCTGTCTTCTCCACAAGGAGTACCATAGCTTCTCATTCTGAGTTTCTCCTTGTATACAGGCTTCTCAATTGAACTTCTTATAAGCCTGTTGTCATCAGTATCATAATAAATGTTACATATACTATAAAATTGTCCATTAAGATTATATTTATCCGGCTCCATATAATCATTTATTCGTTCAAGCAGCCTTCTGAAAGTGTGTTCATCAAGTATATATTTTTTCTCATATCTGTTAAATACTTCAATTGCCATACACTGGTCTCCAATCTTTCCTGCACATCTTAATATCCTCTGCAAGTTACTTCACAACGCGTTTTCCTGTGAACAATTGTATATTACTTGGAAATTGTGACCAAATGATGTAAAAAATAAGTAAAAAATGTGATATTGCTGTGTATTCTGGCATTCGCAATCTTAATATCCCAACGACTTAATTCTTTATGACTATATGAAATCACTCTGTCTTCTAAATATATCCATACAACTATATAAAGGAACAAAAAAATCCGGCAGTACACTGCTTAAACGCAACATACTGCCGGAGTATTTATAAGTATTAATCTTAATTCAACTGCTCACTAACTGGTCTATTCTGCCAATTAATATATACATTCTAGTAACCTACCGCTGGTGCGAAGGTTTCCTTAACTGCACAATACTTGTCAGCAAGGCATACAAGCCAGGCTTCCCTGCACATAGGTGGAACTATCGTAAGAGGAAACATATGTCTTGAGATTATATTTCTTTCTATATCGCCAAGATTATATTCCTTCTCTGCATTCCTTAGTGCTGTTGCAGGATGTGTAAAGCCGTGGAAATGATGTCCCTTTCTCTTTATGTGCCAGTCATATAAGAAATAATCGTGTAAAAGTGCTCCTCTTATAAGTGCTTTCTCATTCACCTTTAAATGAAAGAATTCTGCAAGCTTAAGACTTGCTCCTGCCACACCTACACTATGCTCATATACTGTTGTTAAACCGTGCTGTATAGCATTCTTCTCGTGTGCAAGATTGCCTTCCTGCTCTAATTCAGAAAGCACAAAATTAAAAAGCTGCTGTCTTTCTTCTGATAACTTCAATTCATTCTCCATTCTGATACTCAGCCATTAATCTTCATATCATATTAATATCCCACATACAATAAGTTACTTTATATGAACAGGAAATTCAAGTTAGTCTATATGAACCTTTCATCCCATCCGGCAACATTATAGCACACATATATTCATATAACAATATATTATCACACAATATTTATACAACAATATTTATACAATATGTACGTCCATCTGGTTAAATGGAATTTCTATGCCGTTCTTATCAAATTCCGACTTGTATTCTTCAAGAAGTGCAAATCTTGTATCCCAGTAATCTTCTGTCTTTACCCACGCTCTTGTCTCAAGTGTCACACAACTTTCATCAAGGCTCTTTACTATAACCTTCACTTCCTTATCCTTAAGGATTGAATTATCAGCTGCAAGAATATCACTTAATATATTCTTGGCAAGCTTTAAATCAGATGAGTAACCTATAGACATCTCGATATCAAGACGTCTGTTATCTTCAGCACCCACATTTACAATATTAGAATTAGATAATGCACCATTAGGAAGCATTACCACCTTGTTATCAACTGTTGTGAGCTTAGTGTAAAGAAGCTCTATAGTTCTAACAGTTCCCTCAAGATTACCAACTACTATATAGTCACCAACCTTAAATGGCTTAAATATAAGTATAAGCACTCCGCCTGCAAAGTTAGAAAGCGAACCCTGTAATGACATACCTATTGCAAGAGCTGCTGAACCAAATACAGTTACAAGTGAAGTTGTCTGTATTCCAAGTTCATCAATAACCATAAGTATAAGCACTGAATAAAGTGCAAATCTTATTATTGACATTGTAAAATTAACAACACCTGGGTCTAAGCTTCCTTTATCAAATACTTTCTTTAAGAATTTCATACAAAGTGCTATTACTTTCTTACCAACAAACCATATGATAATAGCGAATAAAATCTTCCATATTCCAGTAAGTCCCCAGTGTGTAATCTGTTCAACTATACTTGTTATCTGCTCCATAACACATATGCGTATATCGTAAACACCTTATCTTTCATATTTACTAATATACTTTCTCCTTCCTTTATAATATTGCTGGTTCTCATACTATCCAGTTTTTTAATTTCCAATGTCAGGATTATATGTCTGTCCTGTCCCCATATGTTCCAGTTTATTTTTTAAGCTGACTTAACCTAAGCTTCATTTCCTCGTCTATTCTTTCGCTTTCCTTAACTGCTTCTAAAGCTTTCTTCTCAGCTTCCTTTCTTGCATTCTGTGCAAGCCTTAAGCTTTCCTTGGCTTCCTTCTCAGCATTTGCCGCCCTCACAGCCTCTTCTTCCGCCTTATCAGCAAGTTCTCTTGCTAAATCAACTCTTTTTTCTGCTTCAACCTTAGCCGCCTTAGCTTCATTTTTAATCTGGATTTCTTTAATCTCAATATCAGTATATGGTTCATACTTATATACAACCATTGCTGATGCTGGTATATCAACAAACATCTTATACCTATCATTGCTGTCAGCTTCAACCGCTGACTTCACAACAACAGCTTCCACCTTGCCATCACCGCCATATTCCTCATTGTCACTGTTAAATACAAGCTTGTACTTTCCATCCTTAGGTACATTTAACTCATAAGCCTTTCTTTCAACCGGAGTGAAATTAACTGCCACTATGTCCATATCATTATCTGACGAATATCTTGCATATGAATAAACTGTTAATTCTGCATTATAATTATCAACCCACTCAAAACCATCTGATGAGCTGTCTGCCTCATACATTGAATTATCTGTTGTATACAATGTGTTGAGTGCCTTTATATATGCTTTCATCTGCTTATACGCCGGTTCTTCAAGTCTGCTTAAAATCTGCATTTTATCATCATCTACAGACACTAATGCACCTGTATCATTGCCATAAGACACACATACTGGTCCTGGGTAAGTATATATATATCCTAATACTGCCCTTATATCAGAAAGTCTCTGCTTATCGTCATTGCCAGATACCATTGCATATAAAGTATCATCTTTTAATGCCTCGTAAGTAAGGTTGGTAATAAAATGTTCCTTATAATGATATAACATTTCATAAGTAACCCTGTTATACATTCCCTTTCTAAACAATGGATCCTGCTTTACAAACTCAAAGAATTCCTCATTAAAGCCATCATTTAACTTATAATCAAAACCAAGACTGTCCTCATTATCATTATTTCGTGTAACGTCTGACCACAAGCTCTTTTCATCTGCTATAGTTATCACGCCGTCATTTCTCTTATGGACATATTCATTCATCTGCTTTATGAATTCTATGGCATCAAGATTTTCATTGCCGCCATACATATTAGGCGTCCATTCGCCAGGATTCTTGCCATAATCAAGATATAACATCGT
Source organism: [Lactobacillus] rogosae (assembly GCA_900112995.1). GTDB lineage: Bacteria > Bacillota > Clostridia > Lachnospirales > Lachnospiraceae > Lachnospira > Lachnospira rogosae. Next base: position 80,739 of record FONU01000006.1, read on the forward strand.
TGCTGTGTCTGTAATCTTAATTCCGTCTATATTATATTCATCAAGCCACATAGCTATAGCTGATATAAGGAAGCTTCTTACCTCGCCCTTCTCATAGTCAAATGTTGTTATATTCATCTGAGGCTTTTCAATTATCCTTGGCTTAAGATAACCATAACAGTCACCACCATCATAATTAACTATACTTCTTATATCAATGCCAAAATAAGCTACATTAAAATCAATAATTACACCTATTCCGTTATTATGAAGTTCCTTAATCATATGCTTGAAATCTGTAGCTGTTCCATACTGTGATGATGGTGCATAATAACCTGATGCACCATAACAATAACCTGTCTTTTCAAAAATACTGTCACTGCCCTTTATAAGAACATAAGTATATCCTGTATCTTTAACATACTCTGTAATATATCTGGCTATATCCATATAATTAACCTTAGCCTTATTCACAGGAATATTATCATATGCAATCTCAAGTATAGACAAAGGCTTATTAACACCCTTTATCTGTTTTCTTTGCTTTACCCATTTAACATTATCTTGTACAGCCTGTGGCTCACCTGTTACAGAGTGTGCATCTGCGTACTGTGTAATCTGTCTGGCATACGGATCAAGCTTTAATACAGTATTAGTACCTTTGAACTTTATCTCATACATATATTCCTGTCCAGCTTCAAGTTGTGGAATGAATATTTCATATATACCATTGTCGGTAATACGCTCCATCTGGTATATCCTTCCATCCCAGCTATTAAATTCGCCTACAACACTTACTCGTAACGCATTAGGTGCCCATGTTCTAAAAAGCACACCTGAAATGCCGTCTTTTTCGCATACCTTATTACCAAGAAGGTTATATGCATTGTATTCAGTTCCTGCTGCGAACTTGTTGAATATAACTTCTGACTTATCAAATCTGCCAAATGAATATGGGTCACGTAATCTTGTAATATGCCCATTCTTATCTTCAATATTAAGAACATATTTAACATTTTTCTTAATCGGTATTAATGCCGCAAAAAATCCAGCATCATCAACTTTTTCAAGTTGTATGGCTCTTTTTCTTTCACTTACTGATACACTTACAGATACAGCATCCGGTCTGAACACCTGTATAAGATACCCCTCTTTTACAAGGTGGCCGCCTAATATACTGCAAGGCTGACTGCTTTCCGAATACACAATTTCTTCAATCGCAGGCCAGTCCATAAGCTTATATAACTTATTATCCATACCCTTCTCCATTTCTATGGCTGTTTCTTATGCCATACGGTTCATCCACTGTTCAAACAACTTAGTCCATTCATATACTTCCGGCTGATAATGTTTGCCACCCTTTGTAGCAGTTTCTTTAGTTCCAAGTCCCAATCCATGACAGCCATCTGGAAATACGTGATATTCAAACTTAACATTATTCTTTCTTAATGCTTCTACAAACAAAAGTGAATTCTCTAATGGAACAGAATTATCATCAAATGTATGCCATACAAAGCTTTCCGGTGTATCTTTAGACACCTTATTCTCTAATGATATATCATCTATATATTTATCATAGTTTTCACCAAGCAGCTTTACAAACGAACCCCTATGTGAATTTTCCCCAGCTGTTATTACAGGATAACCTAAAAGAAGTCCATCTGGTCTTACATATTCCTTATCACATCCCAGATATTTTTTTGCAAATGATGCAACCATATCACCACTCCACATAGTACCAAGACATGCCGCAAGATGTCCTCCAGCTGAGAAGCCTGCAAGTATAATTCTGTCAGGATTAACATCCCATTCCTTAGCGTGATCCCTTACCCACTTAACTGTATAAGCCGCTTCATATACCTGTGTCGGATATACATATGGTGCAAGGCTGTATCTTAATACTACCGCATTATACCCAAGATCCAGCATTTTAATAGCCATAGACTCGCCTTCTCTTGGTGAATGATGGTCATATCCACCACCTGGACATATTATAACAAGTGGTCTGTTAAATGGGTCCTGATAATCCGGGTACATTTCTTTAATATATGTTGTTATTGTTGCTTTTTTATCCGGTGTCTTTAACCCAAGTTCCTCATATGGAAGTTCAATATCGTATACTTTATGTAACATAATAATCCTCTTTTCCATTCTATATTCTTTACATCTATTTTGAACCATATACTTATTCTTCAATCTTATGTATAAACAATCCACTTCTTAACTTTGGCTCAAACCATGTAGACTTTGGTGGCATAAGCCTGCCCGCATCGGCTACTGCAAAAAGCTCTGCTATGGAAGTTGGATACATTGAAAATGCCAGCACGCAATCAGTATGACATCTTTTCTCAAGCTCCAAAAGTCCTCTTATTCCGCCAACAAAATCAATTCTCTTGTCCGTCTTAGGGTCATGTATACCAAGTACAGGCTCTAACAGGTTATTCTGAAGTATTGCAACATCAAGCCCATCTACAGGATCATCTGATAATATATCCTTCTTAGCCTTAAGCTTATACCACTTCTCATCAAGATACATTCCAAATTCCGCCTTATAAGCCGGTTCTACTGCTGCAGCACTTTCTTCTATTTCAAACTTTTCTTCTATCTTCTTAATAAATTCTTCTTTACTGTAACCATTAAGGTCTTTTACAACTCTGTTATAAGGCATTATCATAAGTTCTTCATCTGGGAAAAGAACTGAAAGGAAATAATTAAATTCCTCCTCACCTGTATAATCAGGGTGTTCTTCCCTTCTCTTTAAACCAACCTTAACTGCTGATGCCGCCCTATGATGTCCATCTGCTATGTAAATATCATCTATTCCTGCAAATGCTTTCTCAATATTTTCTACTGACTGTGCATTTGAAATCTTATACACCTGATGTCTTATACCGTCTGGTGAGGTAAAACTGTAGAGCGGCTTTGTTTCCTTGGCTTTGGCTACTTCGTTTCTTATAACCTCATCAGCCCTGTAAGCAAGGAATATAGGTCCTGTCTGTGCAGAACATCTGTCAACGTGGTTAATTCTGTCCTGTTCCTTATCAGCCCTTGTATTCTCGTGCTTTTTAATAATATTGTTATTATAATCATCTATGGAAGCACAGGCAGCTATTCCTGTCTGTGTTCTGCCATTCATTGTAAGCTCATACACATAATATGCCTTATCTGTATCAGTAATAAATGTACCATCTGCAATTCTGCTATCCAAAAGCTCCCTTGCCTTGTCATACACACAGTCTGCATATGTATCTACACTGCTGTCAAACTGTGTCTCAGCCCTGTCTATCGCAAGAAATGACAATGGCTCACGTTCTACTTCCTTTAACGCTTCCTCTCTGTTGTATACATCATAAGGAAGTGCCGCCACTCTGTCTGCAACCTTTTCATCAGGTCTTATACACTCAAATGCTTTAATAACTGCCATACTGCCTCCAATCTGCCCTGCATAACAGGGCTTTATCTTATTTTATACTTAATTATCTTATTCATACTAACATTGTATATCAATAATTCGTATAACATATTATACAAATACACAGGTAGTGTCACTTTACCTAATGGCTGATATGTAATAATTCATGTGCCTTGTGTGATAATGGCTCACCAAAATAATCTTTGTAGCACTGCATTACTGATGGATTTTCGTGTGAAAATCTGAGATTATTCACTTTATCAAGTCCATAAAGCACCTTGCTTCTATTGGCTACTTTGTTATCATCATCTTTAATAGGCTGTCCACCACCATTAATACATCCACCAGGACAAGCCATAACTTCAACAAAGTCATAATGTGCCTTGCCTGTTGCAATAGCTTCCATAAGCTTTCTTGCATTAGAAAGACTGCTTGCAACCGCAACCTTAAGTATATTGCCATTAATTGTAAACTTAGCTTCCTTCCAGCCGTCAAGACCTCTTACACACTGGAAAGCATCAGGTTCTGGATTAGTCTTATTAACAAGGTAATAAGCACTTCTAAGTGCGGCTTCCATAACTCCGCCTGTAGCACCAAATATAACACCTGCTCCGCTTCCTACACCTAATGGGTCGTCAAATTCTTCTTCCTCAAGTTCCTGAACTTTTATAAAGAAAGACTTTAACATACGTTCCACTTCTCTTGTAGTAAGAACCGCATCAACATCTTTACCATTATCCCATGTACATTCATCTTTCTTGGCAAGACAAGGCATAAGTGATACACAGAATATTCTTTCAGGCTCTACGCCCAGCTTTTCTGCATAATATGACTTAGTAACCGCTCCAAACATCTGCTGTGGTGACTTTGCTGTTGAAAGCCTGTCCACATACTGAGGATATTCCTTCTTTATAAAGTTGACCCAGCCCGGACAGCACGATGTAAACATTGGAAGTCCTGACTCCTTAATCTCTGGAAGTCTTTCAAGAAGTTCGCTTCCCTCCTCCATAATAGTAAGATCTGCTGAAAATGTTGTATCAAATATGTAATCAAAGCCAATCCTTCTAAGTCCTGCAACAAGTCTTTTGGCTGTTGCGAAATCTTTAGAAAGTCCAAAGCCTTCACCCCACGCTGTTCTTACAGCTGGGGCTATCTGAACGACTGTTATAATATTCTCATCTTCAACTGCATCAAGAACACGGCCTACATCATCTCTTTCCCTTAATGCACCTACTGGACAGTTCACAACGCACTGTCCACATAGAGTACAGTTAGTCTCCTGAATAAGTCTGTTCTTAGCCACATTCACAGTTGTTCTTGAACCTGTATTAACTACGTCCCATACGTGCATACCCTGAACATTATCACATATCTGCACACAACGCATACATTTAATACATTTGTTATTCTCTCTTATAAGTGGAAATGTCTTATCCCATTTATTCTTTTCAAGAATAGAGTCATAAGGCATCTCAGATATATTAAGTTCATTGGCAAGTGACTGTAATGTACAGTTACCGCTTCTTACACAGGAAGCACATTCATAATCGTGCTGTGAAAGTATAAACTTAACATTAGTCTTTCTTGTTGTACGTACCTTTCTTGTGTTAGTACGGATAACCATACCTTCCTGAACAACATTATTGCACGCCGTAACACATCTGTCCTGTCCCTCAACCTCAACAACGCACACACGGCACGCACCTATTTCATTAACTTCCTTAAGATAGCAGAGTGTAGGTATCTCAACGCCTACTTTTCTTGCAGCTTCAAGGATAGTTGTACCATCTTCTACTGATATAGCTATACCATTAATTGTTGCATTTACCATTGTTCTTCTCTGCCTCCTCTGAATGCTCCAAATCCAAAATGGTCACATCTTAGACAGCGCCCAGCCTCCTGACACGCTTCCTCACAAGAAAATCCATATTCGATTGGCTCAAAATCATTCTTTCTTTCTGCCGCATCTCTTAACGCAACCTCAACTCTTCCACAGGCAACCTTATCTTCATTGCTTGCATACGGAATTTCAACATCACATGTAATCTCATGGTTAAATCCTAAATATTCATCTATATTAGCCGCCGCAACTTTACCTGCCGCAATAGCCTTAATAACTGTCGCTGGTCCAGTTACACAGTCACCACCTGCAAAGACACCCTCAGACATTTCTCCGTCCTGTGGTGTAATATTACCTGTATTAAGTGCTGATATAACACCTCTCTGAACCTTAATACCGTGTTCCTCGAAGCTCTTAGTCTCTATACCTTGTCCGATAGCAACAACTATAAGGTCACTTTCTAATAAAACCTCATCTTTAGCCGCTGCCTTAGGAGCTGGTCGTCCGTGTGAAACCCTTGATATCATCTGTGGCTTTACAATAAGTCCTATAGCATTACCTTCTTCGTCCTGCTTAATACGCACTGGTGACATAAGTTCAAGAACATCACAGCCTTCCGCCTCTGCACCCTCAACTTCTTCTTCAAGGGCAGTCATATCTGCTTTACGTCTTCTGTATACAATGCTTACCTTGCTCGCACCAAGTCTTATTGAAGAACGGGCAACGTCCATTGCCACGTTACCACCACCGATAACGATAACCTTCTTGCCTGTATAATCTGGCATATCTCCATCACCGATAGCACGAAGCATCTCTACAGCAGATGTAATGCCGCTCTTGGCATCCTCGCCTTCTATACCAATCTTTTTATCAGCGTGTGCTCCAATTGATATGTATGTAGCATCGTATTCTTTGGTTATATCATCAAATGATATATCCTTTCCTACGCTTATATTCTTCTTAACTTCTATTCCTGTTGAAAGTATTGAGTCAATTTCCTCGTCAAGCTTCTTTCTTGGAAATCTATAATTAGGAATACCATATCGTAACATTCCGCCAAGCTGCTTTCTCTGCTCAAATATAGTAACCTTATGTCCCATAAGTGCAAGATAATAAGCCGCACTAAGACCACCCGGTCCGCCACCGATAATAGCAACCTTCTTGCCTGTCGGTGCTTCACATTCTGGAACCGGAACAATACCTGAATTATCAACAGCCATTTTCTTAAGTCCACGGATATTAACAGGTGCATCTATAATTGTTCTTTTACATCTGTTCTCACAAGGGTGCTCACATATATAAGCACAGGTTGTTGGCATTGGGTTATCCCTTCTTATAAGTCTTACCGCATCAGCATATCTTCCCTGCTGTACAAGTGCTATGTAACCTGGAATATCAACACCTGCAGGACATGACTTAACACAAGCAACCGGCTGGTTACTGTTGCATGAACAGAAACCATTATGTATATGTGATTCAAAATCATCTATACAGCCATCAACTGACTTTAATGCAAGCTTTGCAGCTTCATATCCTATTGCACAGTCTGCTGAATAATATATACCTTCTGCTGTAAGCTTAATATTCTCTACTGTCTCCTCATTTGCCTCACCATCAAGAACATTATCAAAAAGTCTTGCAAGCTGTCTTAATCCTACACGGCAGGGAACACATTTACCACACGACTGTGCAAGACACATTTTTATAAATGACCTTGTAAGGTCAACTGGACAAAGCCCAGGAGGACTGGCTACAATTCGTCTTTCAAGATCCTGATATAAAGACTCCATCGTAACCTGAGCCTTATCTTTAGTTAATATCGTTAATCTACTCACTAATAAATAGACCTCGCTTTCTATAATAATATTACTGCTTTCAATCTGCAATCCGACATCAATATACCTCTTAATATCAATATATAATTAGACACCAATGTATCATTTAATATCAATATATAATCTGATATCATCATTGCAGCTTTCTTCTATATCCAAACTATTATAGTGTAACATTACCATTAATAATTGACAACAAAGGTTATTTCTTTAACAAACTAACACAAATACCATATTTTACATACAATTCTTAATACAATGTGCTGTCCTGCAAACTTTTACAACTAAACACCTTATTATCCATATAATACACGATATCACTATAAATACACCATACAATTAACTTAATCTAATATTATACCGCCACGCACTATTATGCAAGCAGAAACGATTTCGGCATTTCACACTACTATGCAGAAAAAAAGCAGGTGCAAAACGAATTTCACACCTGCCAAAATAAAATATATAACATTTATCATTCTTAATTATCAAAACAAGAACAAACTGCTATTAAATTCTATAATTACTTAACAACTCTTACCTTAATAACACCATCTATAGCTGAAAGCTTAGCTGTTACATCTTCTGTGATAGCTGAACCTGTATCAAGAACAGAGTAAGCATAATCTCCTCTTGACTTGTTATCCATAGATTCGATATTAATACCTGCATCACCCATAACGCTTGTAAGCTTGCTTATGATTGCTGGAACATTCTTATGGCATACTGTAACTCTTCCTGCTGATGTACATACGCCACAATCACAGTTAGGATAATTAACAGAATTAACAATATTACCGTTCTCTATGTAGTTTCTTAATTCCTTAACTGCCATAACAGCACAGTTATCCTCTGCTTCTTCAGTTGAAGCACCAAGATGAGGAAGTACAATAACACCTTCCTGACCTGCTGTTGTTGTATTAGGAAAATCTGTAACATACTTAGCAACCTTGCCAGACTTAATAGCATCAAGAATAGCTGGCTCATCAACAAGTACATCTCTTGCACAATTAACAACGACTGTACCCTTCTTCATCATATCAAATGCTGCCTTATTAATCATGCCCTTAGTACTATCAAGTGCTGGCACATGGATTGTGATATAATCACATTCCTTGTATATATCCTCAACATTAACAATATGCTTAACTTCGCTTGAAAGATTCCAGGCTGCATTAACTGAAAGATATGGGTCATATCCATATACTTCCATTCCAAGGCTTATAGCTGCATTAGCAACTAACTGTCCGATAGCACCAAGTCCGATAACACCAAGCTTCTTGCCTTTGATTTCCTTACCAGCGAATGCTTTCTTAGCCTTTTCTGCTGACTTTGCAATATCCGCATCATCTTTATTATCTTCTACCCACTTGATACCGCCAAGTAAATCTCTTGAAGCTAAAAGTAAAGCTGCAAGAACGTGTTCCTTAACCGCATTAGCATTAGCACCTGGTGTATTAAATACAACGATACCCTTATCTGCACATTTATCAAGTGGAATATTATTAACACCAGCTCCAGCTCTTGCTATAGCAAGAAGATTATCTGGTAATTCCATATCGTGCATCTTAGCACTTCTTACAAGTACTGCATCCGCTTCTTCAAATGCTGCATTAGCATTATAATCGCTTGAGAAAAGGTCAAGACCTACAGAAGCTATATTATTAAGACAATTTACGTTAATCATTAGGCATTCTCCTTTTCGAACTTCTTCATAAATTCAACTAACTTCTCAACGCCTTCGATTGGCATTGCATTATAGATAGAAGCTCTCATACCGCCAACTGTTCTGTGACCCTTAAGATTTACAAATCCAGCCGCTTCTGCTTCTTTAACAAATTTAGCATCAAGTTCTTTATCACCTGTTACGAAAGGAACATTCATAAGTGAACGGTCTTCCTTAACAACTGTTCCCTTAAACATCTTAGACTCATCAAGGAAATCATAAAGAATTTTAGCCTTCTTTTCATTGTGTTCTTTCATAGCTGAAAGTCCACCCATCTTCTTAATCCACTTAAATACCTTGCCGCAGATATAGATATTGTAGCAAGGAGGTGTATTATAAAGAGAATCTGCATCTGCCTGTGTCTTCCACTTTAACATAGTTGGTGTTCCAGGAAGTACATCATCTGTTATAAGGTCTTCTCTGATAATTGCAATAACAACACCAGCAGGTCCGATATTCTTCTGAACTCCGCCGTATACTACACCATATTTTGTTACATCAATTGGTTCTGATAAGAAACAAGATGAAACATCTGATACAAGTATATGTCCCTTAGTATTAGGGAGTGTCTTATACTTTGTTCCATATATTGTGTTGTTCTCACAGATGTATACATAATCTGCATCCTCTGGAATATCAAGATCTGAACAATCTGGTATGTATGAATATGTCTTATCCTCTGAGGAAGCTACAGCAACAGCCTCACCATAGATTTTAGCTTCATTAAATGCTTTCTTAGCCCACTGGCCAGTGATAATATAAGCTGCTTTTTTGTTCTTCATAAGGTTCATTGGAACTTCTGCGAAGAACTGCGATGCACCACCCTGAAGGAATAATACCTTATAATTGTCAGGTATATTCATAAGCTCTCTTAAGTCTTTTTCAGCTTCTTTGATGATGTTATCGTAAACCTTGGAACGATGGCTCATCTCCATAACCGACTGACCAGAACCCTGGTAATCTAACATCTCATCTGCTGCTTCCCTTAATACTTCTTCGGGTAATACTGCTGGACCTGCACTAAAGTTATAAACTCTTGCCACTTTCTCTTCCTCCTGATTCATTTCAATAATTAATCATAAACATTTAATCATAAGTAAATATATTCAAAATAACTTAATATATTAAAAATTTATTAACATTTATTCTATTCCTGCTAAATCGCTCTGTCAAGTTAATATTTTATCATAATAAAGTATTTGCTGTACTTTTTTTAATACCAAAAGGCTGATGCTTAATTAGCACTCTCCTTTTTATTAAGATCATCTCTGTCAAATGCTTCTGATATAGGTGCTCCAGGTGCAACCATAGGGAATACCTTATCATCTTTGCATATATCACATTCAATGACGCAAGGTATATTAAGCTCGATAGCTTCTTTAAGAGCCTTCTCAAAGCTTTCTATATCTGCTACACGGTATGCCTTAGCTCCCATACCTTCTGATACCTTAACAAAATCAACCTGATCGTTAAGTACTGTTGCAGAATAACGCTGTCCATAGAAAAGATCCTGCCACTGGCGTACCATACCAAGAACGTGATTATTAAATATAACCTCGATTATTGGAATATTGTAACGTGTAGCTGTTGCAATCTCATTCATATTCATACGGAAACAGCCATCTCCTGCTATATTAATAACAACCTTATCACGACAGCCAACCTTAGCACCTATGCTTGCACCAAGTCCATATCCCATTGTGCCAAGTCCACCTGATGTAAGAAGTGTTCTTGGACTTTTGAACTTATAATGCTGTGCAGCCCACATCTGGTGCTGTCCTACATCTGTAGATATAATTGCATCTCCGTTAGTAATCTCATATATCTTTTCCATAATATATGGTCCATTAAGAACATCTTTTCTATACTTCATAGGGAACTTTTCTTCATAATTTTTGATATGTTCCATCCATTCTGTATGCTCTGACTGCTCAAGCTTGGCATTAACTCTCTTTAGTATCTCAGCCGCATCACCTATTACAGAAGCATCTGTATGTATATTCTTATTAACCTCAGCCGCATCTACATCAAACTGAAGAATTTTCGCATTCTTTGCAAATTTCTTTGTATTTCCTGTAACCCTGTCAGAAAATCTTGCACCGATTGTAATAAGAAGGTCACATTCTGACACACCAAAGTTAGATGTCTTAGTTCCGTGCATACCAAGCATACCTGTATAATGAGGATCTGAACCATCAAATGCACCTTTACCCATAAGTGTATCGCATACAGGTGCATCTATCTTTTTAACGAATTTTCTTAATTCATCCGAAGCTTCTGATGCAATAACTCCGCCGCCGACAAATACATATGGCTTCTTAGCGGCCTTAATCATAGCAACTGCATTTTCTACATCTTCTTCTGTGATTGTATCTGTAACTCTCTCAATTGGCTTAGGAGTTTCTTTAATGTAATCACACTCATTAGCTGTTGCATCTTTAGTTATATCAACAAGAACAGGACCCGGACGTCCTTCCTTAGCTATCTTAAAGGCTCTTCTTAATGTAGCAGCAAGATCCTTTACATCTTTTACAATAAAGCTGTGCTTAGTAATCGGCATAACTATTCCAGCTATATCTACTTCCTGAAAACTATCTCTTCCAAGGAGTGGAAGTGTAACATTACATGTAATGGCAACGATTGGAATTGAATCCATCATAGCTGTTGCAATACCTGTTACAAGATTAGTGGCACCAGGTCCTGATGTCGCAAAACATACACCAACCTTTCCTGTTGCTCTCGCATATCCGTCTGCGGCGTGAGATGCACCCTGTTCGTGAGATGTAAGGATATGTGTTATCTCATCTGAGTGCTTATATAACGCATCATAGACGTTAAGAATGGCTCCACCTGGGTATCCAAATACAGTATCTACACCCTGTTCTTTTAAGCATTCAACTATAATCTCTGAACCATTTAATATCATTAGTCTGTCTTCCTTTCATTATATTTATCATTCTATTTTATCTAAATATACTTATTATGCCTCTGGTGTCTTTAAAACAGCACCTCTGTTACCTGATGTAACCATTGAAGCATATCTCTTAAGATATCCTGTTGTTACCTTAGGTTCTCTTGGCTGCCATTTTGCTTTTCTTGCGGCAAGTTCTTCATCAGAAACTTTAAGTTCAAGCTTTAAGCCTGGAATATCAATGCTTATGATATCGCCTTCCTCTACTAAAGCAATAGGACCGCCTACTGCTGCTTCTGGTGAAACGTGTCCAATAGAAGCACCACGGCTTGCACCTGAGAAACGTCCATCTGTAATAAGTGCAACTGATGAACCAAGTCCCATACCAGCAATAGCTGATGTTGGGTTAAGCATTTCTCTCATACCAGGGCCACCCTTAGGGCCTTCATATCTGATAACAACAACATCACCAGGTACAATCTTTCCGCCCTTGATAGCTGCAATAGCATCTTCTTCACAGTCAAATACTCTTGCTGGACCTTCGTGTACAAGCATTTCATCAACAACTGCTGAGCGCTTCACAACTGAACCATCTGGTGCAAGGTTACCAGAAAGAACTGCAAGACCTCCTGTCTTACTATATGGCTTATCAACTGGTCTTATGACTTCTTCATCTTTATTATAAGCCGTAGCAATGCACTCACCAATTGTCTTTCCTGATACTGTCATACAATCTGTATTAAGAAGTCCAATATCAGCAAGCTCCTTCATAACTGCATATACACCACCGGCTTCATTAAGATCTTCCATATATGTAGGACCTGCTGGTGCAAGGTGGCAGAGGTTAGGTGTCTTTTCGCTTATTGGATTAGCGAACTTAATATCAAAATCAAAACCAATCTCGTGTGCAATAGCTGGAAGATGTAACATACTATTTGTTGAACAGCCAAGTGCCATATCAACAGTAAGTGCATTCATAATAGAATCCTTTGTGATAATATCTCTTGCTGTAATACCCTTATTAACCATATCCATAACAGCCATACCAGCGTGCTTAGCAAGCTTAATTCTCTCTGAATATACGGCTGGGATTGTTCCATTCCCACGAAGTCCCATACCAAGAGCTTCTGTAAGACAGTTCATAGAGTTAGCTGTATACATACCTGAGCAAGAACCACAAGTAGGACATACCTTTTCCTCAAATTCAAGAACATCTTCTTCTGTCATTGTTCCAGCCGCATATGAACCAACTGCCTCAAACATAGATGAAAGACTTCTCTTCTTACCCTTTACGTGACCTGCAAGCATAGGACCACCTGATACAAATACTGTAGGAAGGTTAAGTCTTGCTGCTGCCATAAGAAGTCCCGGAACGTTCTTATCACAGTTAGGTACCATAACAAGTCCGTCAAACTGATGTGCAATAGCCATACATTCTGTTGAGTCAGCTATTAAATCTCTTGTTACTAAAGAGTACTTCATACCAACGTGTCCCATAGCAATACCATCACACACAGCGATAGCTGGGAATACTACTGGAACACCACCAGCTTCTGCTACTCCTAGCTTAACTGCATTAACAATCTTATCAATATTCATATGACCTGGTACTATTTCATTATATGAACTTACGATACCAATCATAGGTTTCTTCATCTCTTCTGCTGTGAAGCCAAGTGCATTAAAAAGGCTTCGTGCAGGTGCCTGCTGCATACCGCTTCTTGCGTTATCACTTACCATAACTATTCTCCTTGTAAATCTAATTCTTTAAGTTAAAATGTTCTCTTAGCCCACATATTTACATAAAATACATAACTTATTCCAATATTCGTTAAGCCTTCATACATTATACTGCTTCACTAATTATCCAGCTTTTATACATTATGCTGCCAGGAAACATTTATCATTACTGTCTATACTTTATTTATACTCTCTCTGCTATAAGGTCACCCATCTTGTCTGTTCCGACCTTTGTGCAGCCTTCTGAATAAATATCTGTTGTTCTGTAGCCTTCCTTAAGGACTGCTGCAACTGCTGCCTCAATGGCATCTGCTTCCTTATCAAGGTCAAGTGAATATCTTAACATCATAGCTGCTGAAAGGATAGTTGCTATAGGGTTAGCTATATTCTTTCCTGCTATATCTGGTGCTGAACCATGGCTTGGCTCATATAAGCCTAACTTAGTCTTACCAAGGCTTGCTGATGATAACATACCGATAGAACCTGTTATCATACTTGCTTCATCTGAAAGAATGTCACCGAACATATTCTCTGTAAGAATTACATCAAACTGTCCCGGATTCATAACAAGCTGCATAGCACAGTTATCTACAAGCATATCCTCTAATTCAACTTCTGGATAATCTTTAGCAACTTCGTGTACAATCTTTCTCCAAAGTCTTGAAGAATCAAGTACATTCGCCTTATCAACACTTGTTACTTTCTTTCTTCTCTTCATAGCAATTTCAAAACCCTTGATTGCTATTCTTCTAATCTCTTCTTCATTATATGTAAGAGTATCTACAGCAGTCATAAGTCCATCAACTTCTTCTGTGTGTCTTTTACCAAAATAAAGACCGCCAGTAAGCTCTCTCATAATAACCATATCGAAGCCATCGCCGATTATCTCTTCCTTAAGAGGGCAGGCTGTCTTTAACTCATTGTATAAATATGCAGGACGAATATTAGCAAATAACTCCAAATCCTTACGAATTTTTAATAATCCTGCCTCTGGTCTTAGGTCAGGTGCAACATCATACCATCTTGAGTTACCCACGTTGCCACCAACAGCACCAAGAAGCACTGCATCTGAAGCCTTAGCAATTGCTACTGCCTCATCTGTAAGAGGTACTCCACACTCATCAATAGAGCAGCCTCCCATTAAAATCTTCGTATAATCGAACTTATGTCCATATTTGTCAGCCACTGCATTTAACACTTTAACTGCTTCTGCGACTATCTCTGGTCCGATTCCATCACCGGGAATTAAAGTTATTTTACAATCCATAACGTATCCTGCCTTTCCTTCTTGTACTAACGCCCTACTTAAGTTTATTAACCCACTTTCAGGCTATTGGTTAATATATTACTCCATAATAGTGCATTTTTCAAGTATTTGTACAATATCGACAGTATCAAAACGCCCATTTTTATCAAAATAGAAAAAGCACATTCTCGCACCGTATTCGGTCGTTTGCATCAACCCACATCTTCGTGCGGACGCGTATTATCGTCATATGATATTTTTTGTATAACAGAGAATCCTATCAGAATTTCCCATTACACAAAAAAGCTTCCAGTACCATTTACCGGCACTGGAAGCTAAATCTTTTAATTCTGATTTATTATTCTCTCTGATTATTCTTCTGATGAAGCTGGCTTTTCTACCTGAGCAATTGCTTTCTTCTGCATTGTTATACGGCAGTTCTTATTGTTACCAAATTCAACGATAACATCATCTTCTGTTATATCAAGAATAACACCATAGAAGCCACTTGTTGTAAGAACATAATCACCTATCTCCATAGAGTCCATAAGCTGCTGCTGTTCTTTCTGCTGTTTCTTCTGTGGCTTAATTGCGAAAAAGTACATTAATGCACCAAGTGCAACTACATATACTACAATAATACCAAGCTGTCCCATATATATTCCTCCTAATTACTTGCCTTCATATAGGCTCAATATTGTTATAATACCTTAATTGTGGTCATATGTCCATTGTTTAATGATAAATTTATAGCATTTTTATGATTTTAAATATTTATGCACTGCCATTAATTATTTCTTATCATAAGTCTTAAGCAGATACAATCTTTCATCCTTAAAGCTCTTATAATTTCCTGCATCAATAGCCCCCCTTATATCTTCCATAAGGTGATTATAAAAGTAAAGGTTATGAAGCACACAAAGTCTCATTCCAAGCATTTCCTTAGCCTTAAGCAAATGTCTTATATATGCTCTGGAATAATTCCTGCAGGCTGGACACTGGCAGCCATCCTCAATAGGTGCTGTATCTTTTTCATACTTTGCATTAAAAAGATTAATCTTTCCAAACTTTGTATACACGTGTCCGTGACGTCCATTTCTTGATGGATATACACAGTCAAAGAAATCAATACCCCTGTCAACCGACTCTAAGATATTAGCTGGTGTACCAACTCCCATAAGATAAGTTGGCTTGTTCTGTGGAAGGTATGGAACAACCTCGTCCAGAACGTGATACATTTCTTCGTGTGTCTCACCAACCGCAAGACCGCCAACTGCGTATCCGTCAAGATCAAGCTCTGATATGCGCTTTGCGTGGTCAATTCTTATATCATCATAAATTGCCCCCTGATTAATACCGAATAACATCTGACTCTTATTTATAGTATCTTCAAGTGAATTAAGACGATTCATCTCCTTCTTACAACGCTCAAGCCATCTTGTAGTTCTCTCAACTGAATTAATAATATACTTTCTATCAGCCTTAGCAGGCGCACACTCGTCAAATGCCATTGCTATAGTCGAACCCAGATTAGACTGAATCTGCATACTTTCCTCTGGCCCCATAAATATCTTATGTCCATCTATATGTGACTGGAAAGTTACTCCTTCTTCCTTAATCTTACGAAGTCCCGCAAGTGAGAACACCTGAAATCCACCCGAATCTGTAAGAATAGGCTTATTCCAGTTCATAAACTTGTGAAGACCTCCAAGCTCTTTTATAAGCTTATCACCCGGTCTTACATGGAGGTGGTAAGTATTGGATAACTCTATCTGTGTTCCTATTTCCTGTAAATCTGTTGTAGCAACTGCACCCTTAATAGCAGCCACTGTACCAACATTCATAAATACAGGTGTCTGCACAGTTCCATGAACTGTTGTAAATTCAGCTCTTTTTGCTCTTCCATCTGTCTTTAATATCTTGTACATATTCTCTCTTTCCTTATATATAATCTTAAATTAATTGCCCTTAAATATACAACCTATATTTCTCAACAAATATATATAATCTGCATCTCTTAATAAAATGCAATCTATATATCTAACAAATATATAACTCTTAATCACTCTGTTCTATAATAAATAATTCCTGATTAATCTCTCTTATAAAACTCTGTTATCCTGTCAATTCTTGATGTCATATTGGCAAATATCATATCCACAAGCGTAACTGCTGTCATCGCCTCGACAACAACTACAGCTCTTGGAACTATCATTGGGTCGTGTCTTCCCTTTATTGATACCTCTATATCTTCGCCAGATTTGCTGACCGTCTCTTGAGTTCTTGCTATTGAAGGTGTAGGCTTGACTGCCGCTCTTATGATTATATCAGAGCCATCGCTCATACCACCAAGCACACCACCACTGTGATTGGTCTTTTTGACAATCCTTCCATCTTTAATAGTAAAGCTGTCATTATTCGTACTTCCTGTACTGTCTGCTGCTGCAAATCCATCACCAATTTCAAAGCCTTTTACAGCACCAATGGACATTATAGCCTTTGCAAGATTAGCATCCAGCTTCTCAAATACAGGGTCTCCAACACCAGCCATCATACCAGTTACAACACACTCAATTATTCCACCCATTGAATCCTGCTCTTTCAGCTTCTCATCTGCGTACTTCTCAACCTGCATAGCAGCATTACTGTCTGGCATATTAAATGCGTTATTATCACGTTCTTTCAAATCAAAATTATTATAGTCTATATTAATTCCGCCAATTCTAGATGAATATGCGCATACATTTATTCCAAGCTCCTCTAATATCTTAACAGCTATCGCACCTGCAGCAACCCTGCCTATAGTCTCTCTTCCAGAACTTCGTCCGCCACCTCTGTAATCCCTGAAACCATATTTTTCATCAAATGTATAATCTGCATGTCCAGGTCTGTAATAGCCTGCTATCTCAGAATAATCTGCTGAACGCTGTGTTTTATTATATACTACCATAGAAATCGGCGTTCCTGTCGTCTTTCCTTCAAATACACCTGACAAAATACTTACTTTATCATCTTCTTTCCTAGGTGTAGTATACTTTGACTGTCCTGGTTTTCTTCTGTTAAGAAACTTCTGTATATCTTCTTCACAAAGAGAAATTCCCGCAGGACAGCCATCAACAACAACTCCGAGTCCCTCTCCGTGAGATTCACCCCAAGTCATAAATTTAAAAATATTACCATATGTTGAACCAGCTGCCACTTATCTGCCTCCCATTCTGTATACATCTATATAAAAAACTGATATTATCTATAAAATAACACTCTATAGATAATATCAGATTTCTGTTAATTATTCAAAACATTTTCAAGATTAATTCTAAGCTCATCTAACTGATGTGCTAAATCTGCATTCATCTTCTCAGGCTTACACTTGACAACAATTCTTTTCAACTGGTTCATAGCTTCCTTTACAGCCTTCTTCTTAGCTTTATCCCATACCTTTTTATTCTGGCTGTATTCGCCCTCAGCTCTCTTTAAAGTATTCTCAGCTTCAATATGCGAATTCCAGTATTCCTCATTCTTCTTATCCTGCTCGCCATACACTTCCGCTTCCCACTTAGCTCTCTCAATCTCTTCCTCTGACATATTAGAGCTTGAAGTTATCGTAATAGACTGCTCTCTTCCAGTTCCAAGGTCTTTAGCTGATACATTGACAATTCCATTGGCATCAATATCAAATGTTACCTCTATCTGTGGAACACCTGCCATAGCCCTCTTGATACCATTAAGCTTGAAATTACCCAAAAGCTTATTATCCCTTGTAAATCTTCTCTCACCCTGAAATACCTTAATATCTACTGATGTCTGGAAATTACCAGCCGTAGTAAATATCTGGCTGTGTCTTGTAGGTATTGTAGTATTACGCTCTATAAGTCTGCTTGCAATTCCTCCAACAGTCTCTATTGACAAAGACAAAGGTGTTACGTCCATAAGTATAATCTCTGATGCCGCTGAGCCTGGCATAAGCTGGTTGCCAAGCTTGCCACCCTGAACCGCCGCACCAAGTGCCACGCACTCATCAGGATTAAGATTTCTTGATGGTTCTTTTCCCATAATCTGCCTTACCTTATCCTGAACCGCCGGAATCCTTGTTGAACCTCCAACAAGAAGCACCATTCCTATATCATTCTTATTAAGTCCTGCATCATGGAGAGCATTTTCAACAGGAATAACTGTCTTATCAACCAGATCAGCCGTCAGCTCATTAAACTGCTGTCTTGAAATATTCATATCCATATGATGTGGTCCATCTTTAGCCATCGCAATAAATGGGAGATTAATATTGGCATTAAATGCAGACGACAATTCTTTCTTGGCTTTCTCAGCCTCTTCTCTTAATCTCTGCATAGCTGAAGCATCTTTAGACAGATTAATTCCATCAGTCTCTTTAAAGCGTTCAACAAGATAATTAACAAGCCTTGCATCAAAATCATCTCCACCAAGATGATTATCACCTGACGTTGCAAGCACTTCAATAACATTATCCCCTATATCAATAACCGAAACGTCAAAAGTTCCTCCGCCAAGATCATAAACAAGTATCTTCTGAGGATTGCCATTATCAAGCCCATAAGCAAGTGCCGCACTTGTTGGTTCATTAATGATTCTAAGGACATTAAGACCAGCTATCTTACCCGCATCCTTAGTTGCCTGTCTCTGTGCATCATTAAAGTATGCCGGTACTGTTATAACAGCATCTGTAACTTCTTCGCCTAGGAAATTCTCCGCATCTTTCTTTAACTTCATCAGAATATATGCTGAAATCTCCTGCGGTGTATACGACTTGCCATCTATCTTCTTCTTATAATCCGTACCCATATATCTTTTGATAGAGAAAATGGTTCTATCTGAATTAACTGATGCTTGTCTTCTAGCTGTATCTCCAACAAGACGTTCTTTGTTCCTGGTAAATGCAACAACTGATGGTGTCGTTCTATAGCCCTCACTATTAGTTATAACTGTCGGTGTATCACCTTCTATCACCGCCACGCAGCTATTAGTTGTTCCCAAATCAATTCCGATTACCTTGCTCATAATTCCTCCAACACTCATAGATTATCAATAAATCACAATACAATTCCATTAATGATATAAGTGTATCACATTTATTGGGAATTACCATTAATAAAAGCGGAATTAATTAGAAAAATTATATAAACTTGTATTACCAATTTACACGTCTCTACTTATAACTATGCGGTAGCCGGACCCTAAGCACCTTCCTCTTAAGCATTTTCCCATCCCAGGGAATAAGCGGATATATATAACTCTTACCCGTTATAGTCCTGTTAAACGCTATCATAAGCACAGATATTACAACTCCTGCAATAAATCCGCCAAGATTAAATATCTGTGTGAGTATAAGAGTAAGCACCCTTAAGAACTTAAATGCGTAACCCATTTCAAAGTTTGTCTGTCCATAAGTTCCTACTGTTACAACCGCCATATAAAGAAGTGCCTCCGGATTAAACCAGCCTGAACTAACTGCATATTCACCAACAACAATACCTGCTACAATACTTAGAGGTGTCGATAACATAGTAGGTGTATTGACTGCCGCAAGCTTAAGACCATCAACTGCAAGTTCAAGTATAAGGAGCTGTAAAAGCACAGGCACGGTTATATCATCTGTTATAAGCACGAATTTCATAAATTCAGGGACCCAGTCAGGATTGTTTACAAAAAGCAGCCATAACGGAGTTAATATCCACGTCACAATAGAGAAGAAAAATCTTGTAATTCTAAGATATGAGCCAATCATTGGTGAAAAGTTAAAATCATCCGCTTCCTCTATAATATCAAAGATAGAGGCTGGAATTATCATAACTGCGGGAGAATTGTCTACCATAATTACAATATTCCCGTCAAGTATTGCCGCTGTCGCGGTATCTGGGCGTTCTGAGTATTTAAACTTCGGAAATGGGTTAATCCATTTATGTGTGAACATACACTCTGCAAGACTTTCTATATTCATAGTGAGCGCATCAACATCTATTGATTGTATAAGCTTTCTCATTCTATTAAGAATATTCTGGTCAACGGAGTCTGATATATAACATATTGCAACATCTGAACGTGAACGTCTGCCAACTCCATATAATTCCATAGAAAATCTTGGGTCACGTATCCTTCTTCTTAAAAGTGCCGCATTGGATACAAGTGTTTCCACAAAACCATCCCTTGAACCTCTTAACACCCTGTCTTTCCACGGCTCTGATACTGAACGCATAGGATACGTTCTGCAATCTATTAACAGACATTCATCAAAACCGTCTATCGTCATAATAGATACACCTGACAGAAACTGTGTTATAACATAATCAACATTTCCACTCCTTGTAACCTCTGTATAAGGCATACCTTTCTCCAGAAATATATCAAGACTTGTTATGTCCGATTCTTTCAACGAATAAAAGAACTGCATAAGCTTCTCAGCCATATCTTCCCGAACAAATCCATCTATAAAAAAGAAGCCAGCCTTACGCCCCGCAATTATTACTTCTCTCTGAAGTATATCAAAATTACGTTCTACGTTAAGACTGGTTTCCAACCTTTTAATATTCTCTTTAACATTACAGCTAAAATCACTCATTATAGGCATCCTTTCAAACAATCTCAACCAGCTAACATTACCTCACAGTGCTGTGATGTAACATCACCACCAGCCCTGAACAGATAACTATAACATTAAGATTGCCCTGTTACCGTGATTTTATTCATATCTCTTAAGCTTATTACAACAGTGTATAAATGCCGGAATTAAGAATAAATCAGCTGCTATCCACGCCGCCGGATTGGCAAGACACGCACCATTAAAACCAATATGTGGAATTAAAAGTATTGCAACAAGTGTTCTTGCAAGCATTTCAAATACACCTGCTAATATAGCAAATACCGAAAAGCCCATTCCCTGTATACAGAATCTGTATACATTAACACCTGTAAGCGGGATATAGAACAATGCTGATGCCATTATAAATCTTCTTGTCAATTCTATAATTGCAGTTTCTCCTGCATCAACGAACAGGAGTGCAATATAATCAGCCGAGAAATATAACACCACAAGTGCAACAACACTGTATACTGCACCAATTAACATTGCAGCTTTTATGCCCTTTCCGAGTCTGTCTATCTTTCCAGCACCAACATTCTGTCCTCCGTATGTTGCCATTGTAGAACCAAGTGCATCAAATGGACAGCAGGTAAAGTTAAACATCTTAGAACCAGCTGTCATAGCCGCTACATATGACGAACCAAGTCCATTTACTGCCGCCTGAAGTATTGTACTTCCTATTGCTGTTATCGAATACTGAAGCCCCATAGGAACCCCTATAAAGCACAGGTTGCTTATATGTTTTTTACTTATCACTTTTTCCTGCTTAGTGCCCTTAAGTATGTCAAACTTCTTGTACATATATATTGTACAGCCAACTCCTGCTATAAGCTGTGATACAACAGTTGCAACGCCTGCTCCTGCAACACCCATCTTTACATATAATATAAGTATGAAATCCAAAGCTATATTTATGACTGATGACAACACAAGAAAATATACAGGTGTCTTGCTGTCACCAAGCGAACGAATTATACCTGACACAATATTATATAAAAATACGGTTGGAATACCTGCAAATATAATCACAATATAATTATAAGCATGCATAAATATATCATCCGGCGTGTTGAGCAGTCTTAATATCGGAGCACAGAATACAACTGACAATATCGTCATAACAACAGCAAATACTGCACTGCATACATACCCATTAAATACATATTTTCTAAGTTCACTGTATTTCCCTGCACCAAACTGCTGTGCAACCGGAATAGCAAAACCACTGCATATACCCATACAAAAACCAATAATCATAAAATTGATAGAGCTTGTTGCGCCAACACCAGCCAGTGCTGACACACCAAGCGTTTTACCAACTATCATTGTGTCAACAAGATTATAAAATTGCTGAAAAAGCATTCCAAGAAGCATTGGAAATGCAAATCCAAGAATTAATCTAAGGGGTGAACCCTTTGTCATATCCTTTGTCATTGTCTTTCTCCTTGTCCGCTAAAGTGTTCCGTTCTAATTAACCGTCACTCTGCCCATTGTTATTTTATCCAGCAGCTTGTGATTCTCAGTAACATCATATTTAATCTTAATCTTTTCTTTGTAGAAATCGCCATCATAATTAAACAACGAACTGTCGCCCTCAAAGCCTTCTTCCTGTACCTTCTGTGCAGCTCTTGTTACATATTTCTCAACAAGCTTCTTTCGACACAAGATGTTATATATATCGTCTTCTGTCAGCTTAGTATTATTATGAGCTTTTTCAGACATATCTTCATAGGTATCGTGTGCATTTGATTTGCACGATTGCTTATCACTATCTGTCAGATATAGATTATATACTGTTGACTCATATTCCATTATATAATCATACTCACATAAATCTATCGCCAGTTGTTTAGCATAATCCCTTGTAAACACACTGTCAAGTGAATTCTTAAAATGTGTATTCCAAAATTCATTAGCATCATCAGGATTATACTGTAACGCCATCTCATTTATCTTCTTTTCCACAACATACACATAATAAGAGAAATCTTTCAAAGTTATGTTCTCACTATTAATTGTTATAACATTTTCCTGTAAATGTTTCTCGTATATGAAATCTTTATTCTTATTATACCTGTATACAAGGAATCCAAGTGCAACTATAAAAGCCGCAAGGATTACCAATGCTATTACTTCTATTTTTTTGTTTTTTAATGCACCTTTTTCACTCATACAAGCCTCCAATCTTTTGTTTAAAAAAGAACCCCTTAACAATTAAATTATATGTTAAGGGGTTCATAACCATAATATCCGGATAATTATCTGTAAAGATAATTACTCAGGTATTTAATTTACAATTACTTGTATAAATCAACAAGCTTGAGTAAATGCTGATATCTCTCATTAGCAACTTCCTCAGACTTAGCAAAGAGTCTTTCTGCTCTTTCTGGGAATGGCTTAACAAGACGTGTATAACGTGCCTCATTGTTAAGGAAATCCTGATATGAGCCATCGCCTTCCTTAGATGTTAATGTGAATGGATTCTTTCCTTCAGCCTTTAATGCAGGGTTGAATGAGAAGAGATTCCAATATCCAGCCTTAACAGCCTTCTTCATTTCATCCTGGCAGTGGTTCATACCACCCTTAGCGATACCGTGAAGTTCGCAAGGAGCATAACCAATGATTAATGATGGTCCGTTGTAGCTTTCAGCTTCTTCGATAGCCTTTAATGCCTGTGCTGGGTTAGCACCAAGAGCAATCTGTGCTACATATACATAGCCATAGCTCATAGCGATTTCAGCAAGTGACTTCTTGCCGATTTCCTTACCAGCTGCAGCGAACTGGCAAACTTCACCGATGTTAGAAGCCTTAGAAGCCTGTCCACCTGTATTAGAATACATTTCTGTATCGAATACCATAACATTTACATTCTCACCTGAAGCAAGTACATGGTCAAGACCACCGAAACCGATATCGTAAGCCCAACCATCACCACCGAAGATCCATACAGATTTC
This sequence comes from [Lactobacillus] rogosae, assembly GCA_900112995.1. Taxonomy (GTDB): domain Bacteria; phylum Bacillota; class Clostridia; order Lachnospirales; family Lachnospiraceae; genus Lachnospira; species Lachnospira rogosae. The sequence continues at coordinate 104,996 of FONU01000006.1, forward strand.
TTAGCAAGGTAATCCTTCTTAGCAAGTACTTCTGGAGCTATTGGGCATCCATCTGCTGCTGCCTTTTCAAGTTCTGCAATAAGAGCTTCTGTAGCTGGTGTGTTTGCCTTAGTATCATTCTTTGTCTCAAGGTACTTAGCTGCTGCTGCCTTAAAGCTGTCTGTTGCCTTATCAGATGCAGCCATTTCTTCGATCTTGGCAATAGCCTGGTCACGAAGAACCTTCTGTCCAAGATACATACCAAAACCATGTTCTGCGTTATCCTCGAATAATGAGTTAGCCCATGCTGGTCCCTTTAATGTATCCTTGTTTACTGTATATGGTGATGTTGCAGCTGGACCACCCCAGATTGAAGAACAACCTGTAGCGTTAGAAATATACATCTGCTCACCAAATAACTGTGTAATTAATCTAGCATAAGATGTTTCTGCACAACCTGCACAGCTTCCTGAGAACTCAAGGAGTGGCTGGTTATACTGAGAACCGATTGGTGTATTTACTAATGCTGGCTTAATATCCTTCTTACCTACGTTAGCTACAAGATAATCGAATACTGGCTGCTCTTCTGCCTGTGATTCCTGTGGAACCATCTTAAGAGCTTCTCCAGCCTTAGGACATACAGTAACACATTCGCCACATCCCATACAATCTAATGGAGATACTGACATTGTGTACTTCATTGTTGTGTCTGTTGCATGCTTAGAATCAGCAAGCTTAATCTGTGAAGGAGCTTCTGCCTGTTCCTTAGCATCAAGAATGAATGGTCTGATAGTAGCATGTGAACATACGAATGCACAGCTGTTACACTGAACACAGCTTGCTGGATCCCACTCAGGAACCATAACGGCTGTTCCTCTCTTCTCGTATGCTGAAGCACCTGTCTCAAACTGACCATCTGCAATATCCTTAAATGCAGATACTGGAAGGCTGTCACCATCCATCTTTCCGATAGGATCAAGAAGTTCGTTAACCATCTTAACTGTAGCAGGACGTCCTGTTCTTTCAACTGGCTTCTTATCATCAACTGCTGTTGCCCAGTCTGCTGGTACTTCTACCTTATGTACTGCATCAACACCTGCATCGATAGCCTTATAGTTCATCTCAACTACTGCATCACCCTTCTTGCTGTATGACTTCTTAGCAGCTGCCTTCATATATTCAACAGCTTCATCAATAGGCATTACGTTAGCAAGCTTGAAGAATGCTGACTGTAAGATTGTGTTAGTTCTCTTACCCATACCGATTTCAATAGCTTTATCAATAGCGTTGATTGTGTAAAGCTGGATATTATTCTTAGCAATATACTGCTTAGCTTCTGCTGGCATATGCTGATTAAGTTCTTCATCTGACCACTGGCAGTTAATCATAAAGATTCCGCCTGGCTTAACATCCTGAACCATCTTATAACCCTTAACAACATATGAAGGATTATGACATGCTACGAAGTCAGCCTGATTGATATAGTATGGACTTCTGATTGGGTTATCACCAAATCTTAAGTGGCTGATTGTAATACCACCTGTCTTCTTAGAGTCATACTGGAAGTATGCCTGAATATACTTATCTGTATGGTCACCGATGATCTTAGTAGAGTTCTTGTTAGCACCTACTGTACCATCACCACCAAGACCCCAGAACTTACATTCTACTGTACCAGGAGCTGAAGTAATAGGAGCTGGCTTAACCTCTGGAAGTGAAAGGTTAGTAACATCATCAACAATACCGATTGTGAATCTGTTCTTTGGCTCATCCTTCTCTAATTCCTTATATACAGCGAATACTGATGAAGGAGGAGTATCCTTTGAACCTAAACCATAACGTCCACCAACTAATGTGATATCGTTAAGACCTGCTTCACGAAGTGTTGTAGCAACATCAAGGTAAAGTGGCTCACCAAGTGATCCTGGTTCCTTAGTTCTGTCAAGAACAGCAACCTTCTTAGCTGTCTTAGGAAGAACCTTTAAGAGTGCCTTAGATGACCATGGACGGTAAAGTCTTACTTTAACAAGACCAACCTTCTCACCCTTAGCTGTTAAGTAATCAATAACTTCTTCTGCAACGTCGTTGATAGAACCCATAGCTACGATAACTCTGTCTGCATCAGGTGCACCATAGTAGTTAAATAAGTCGTAGTTAGTACCAAGCTTCTCGTTAACCTTCTTCATGTACTTTTCTACTACTTCTGGAAGTTCATCATATACTGTGTTACATGCTTCACGATGCTGGAAGAATACATCTCCGTTTTCATGTGAACCACGCATAGCTGGCTTGTTAGGGTTAAGTGCATGAGCACGGAACTCTTCAACCTTGTCCATTGGGCACATTTCCTTAAGATCTTCGTAATCCCACTTTTCAATCTTCTGAATCTCGTGTGATGTACGGAAACCATCAAAGAAGTTGATGAATGGAACCTTGCCATCGATAGCTGCAAGATGTGCAACTGGGCTTAAGTCCATAACTTCCTGTGGGTTTGTCTCAGCAAGCATAGCAAAACCTGTCTGACGACATGCATAAACATCACTATGATCACCGAAAATGTTAAGTGACTGTGTAGCAACTGTACGGGCTGATACATCAAATACACAAGGAAGCTGTTCAGCAGCAATCTTATACATATTAGGAATCATAAGTAAAAGACCCTGTGAAGCTGTGAATGTTGTTGTAAGAGCACCTGCTGCAAGTGAACCATGTACTGTACCAGCAGCACCTGCTTCAGACTGCATCTCTGTTACCTTTACTGTATTACCAAAAATATTCTTTCTTCCTGCTGCTGACCACTGGTCAACAACATCCGCCATTGGGCTGGAAGGAGTGATAGGATAGATACCAGCTACTTCTGTAAACGCATACGCAACATGAGCAGCAGCTGTATTACCATCCATTGACTGTTTTTCTCTAGCCATTGTTATATAACCTCCTAAATCGAAATATGAGATAATAATCTCTCTATATATGTATATTAGTATTATTCGACAAAAAAGTAAAGCCATTATCTAAAATCTATTGTACCTATTTTTGTAATATTTGATTATTCAGAATGCAAAAGTATTTTTACTATATTATTAAAATACATTCCAAAAAAATCTTTTTAAAAATTTAATATTTTTTTCAAAAAAGTGTTAATTTTTTCTATAAAAAGGAATATAATGCTCTAGTTAGAATAATAAGTCAGGAGATAACACCTATGATTACAAAAGAACTTAAGAACAAAAAGCTTATAATAGCAATTACTTCTGTTGTAGTTGTACTATTGCTTCTTATAATTTTATTTTTTTCCTTATTTAACATCAATATCATTGTAAATGGAAAAGAGAACGAAACAATAGAATATGGTGATACATATACAGAGGAAGGAGCTTCTGCTTCATACAATACACTTTCTTTTAAGAATAAATCTGTTGATGTATCAATAAGCGGCGAAGTAGACTGCTCTAAACTCGGAACATACCATATACATTACAAAGCTAAGAAAGGCTTTCTTTCATCGACTAAGACAAGAGAAGTTAAAGTCGTTGATACAGCTGCTCCCGTGATAGAACTTAACACAGTTGAGGGATATTACCCTAAGACAGGTGAAGCTTATAAGGAAGAAGGTTTTACAGCCACTGACAATTATGATGGTGATATTACCGATAAGGTTACACGCCACGAAAAGGACAATGTCGTTACTTACACTGTCAGCGACTCCTCTGGCAATAAGACAACTGTTACAAGAACTGTTGAATATAATGACGGAATTGCTCCTTCACTCACACTCAATGGTGACAGCCATGTAACAATTAAAGCCGGAACTAAATACAAAGATACCGGTGCTGCTGCCACAGATTCCCACGGCAATGACATTTCTGACAGCATAACAGTATCTGGTGAAGTCAAGAATTACCGTTCTGGTGACTATACTTTAACATATACAGCTACTGACAAATTTGGCAACACCAACTCAATTGACAGAACTGTAACTGTTGAAGCCGTAAAGCAGGCTGACTCTGCCGCTGTCAATCCCGGTTCAAAGGTTGTATACCTTACATTCGACGATGGTCCTGGTGCTTACACACAGCAGCTTCTTGACGTGCTTGCCAAATATAACATAAAAGTTACATTTTTTGTAACCAATGTAAACAGCGGATATCAGAATATGATTGCGAAGGAAGCCGCTGCAGGACATACAGTTGCAATACACAGTGCTTCCCATAATTACCAGCAGATCTATTCAAGTGTTGGTGCTTATTTTGATGATTTGAACGAAATGTCAGATATTATATATTCGCAGACTGGAAGCCGTCCAACATTAGTACGTTTCCCAGGTGGAAGTTCTAATTCTGTCAGCAAGAAATACTGCAAAGGAATTATGACTGAGCTTGCAAAAGATGTTACTGACCAAGGTTATAAATACTATGACTGGAACGTATCAAGCGGCGATGCCGGTGGAACAACAAGCACAAGTGAGGTATACCAGAATGTAATCAATGGTATCCAGAGCCATAATGTATCCGTTGTATTACAGCACGATATTAAGAGCTTCAGCGTTGATGCAGTTGAGAGCATAATCCAGTGGGGACTTGCTAACGGATACACATTCCTTCCTTTGACAACATCAAGCCCTGATGTACACCACGGAATTAATAATTAATGAGCAGCAATCAATAATATGAACCCAAAATAATATCAATCAGTATTTAATATTAGAACAAAAAACTATGTATTACATCATCTATTCCAGTTAGTTAAAATCTCTTACTTTAACTAACTGGCAGGACTTAGGTCAGTCTTATCCAATCCTGATGTAATACATAGTTTTTTTATTTTATATCTTTCCTTATTTCCCTGCCCTGTTAAGAGCTGCAAGATAACCAACAGCTGATAGTGCCGCCACATTTCCTTCTCCTGCCGCTTTAACATACTGGTAAGGTACTCCTGTTATATCACCAGCCGCATATAAACCTTTTATATTAGACGCCATACTTTTATCTGTAATTACTTTGTTATCTTCTATCTTAATTCCTGGAACTAACTGGGCTGGCTTCATCGACTCCCTTAATACAAATATTCCGTCTGCCGCAAGTTCTCTGTCCTCCATAATAAGAACCATTTTATCCTCCCTACGCTCAATTGACAGCGGTTTTCCTTTAATAATATCAATATTATCTTTTAATGAATCTTTGCCTGCCTGTAATGTATTTATATCTTTATCCTTATTATAAAGAGGCATATAATACACCTTCTTAGCCGTCTGTGCAAGAAACTCTGCTTCGCTTAAAGCCTCCTCATTAAATCCTATAACTATCGCTTCTCTTTCTTTATATAAAGCGGCATCACAGGTAGCACAATAGCTTACACCACGTCCAAGATTTTCATATTCACCTGCATATGGCTTTGTAACATCTACACCTGTTGCAAGTATAACTGTAAGTGCCTCATAATTATTCTTTTTGCCCTGTATATGAAAATATTTTCCCATTGCATACACTGCATTCACCATATCTTCTGTTATATCTATTGAAAGACTTTTAAGGTGATTGTTAAATGCCTGTGACAGTTCCTTACCTGTAATATCAATAAAACCAGGATAATTCTTTATTATATGTGCCTTTGACACTTTATCACTAATCTTGTTATTACCTATAAGGAGTATTTTCCTGCCTCTTATCTTAGCAGTTATTGCCGCTGACACACCCGCTGGACCTGTTCCTATTATAGCTATATCATATCTTTCCATATCTTAATCCCTTTCCTGCCTTTTATGTTTAATTATATTATTATTAACAAAATGCTTAATATACCAAACATTACTTAATCGTTTTGTCTTTTAATATATTATAGACATACTAACGCATATTATAATAATTGTAAAATCAAAAAAGATGCAGACACATTTTATTGATATCGCACTGCCACTTAACAGCAGTCATATCCAAAATGTATCTACATCTTTATGGGTAATATTAAATCAAATTTATTGGGAATTAGTCATCTTCGCCCTGAAGTGCATCGTATCCTGTTTCACCTGTACGAACCTTTACTACATTTTCCACATCATATACGAATATCTTACCATCACCGATATGACCTGTGTAAAGTACCTTTCTTGCGGCATTGATAACATCCATTACAGGGACTTTGGAAATAACCATTTCAACCTGTACCTTAGGAAGAAGCTGCATTTCCATCTGAACTCCACGGTAATACTCTGGAGCACCCTTCTGAGCGCCACAGCCAAGTACCTGCGTAACTGTCATACCAGTTACTCCGATGTCGTTCATAGCCTTCTTTAACTTTTCGAAACGCTCCTGCTTCATAAGGATTTCTACCTTAGTAATCTTATTCTCATCTGGAATATCAGATGTCTTAATCATAGCTGGAACTGAATTTTCCATACTTTCTGAACCAACTGATACAACATCTTCATATGTTATATCTGGCATACCTGCTGTACCAAGTTCAAATCCTGCATATGCACTTGTAAGTCCGTGCTCACATATATCAAGACCCTTTATTTCCTCTTCCTCTGTAGCTCTAAGTCCAATTGTTGCCTTGATTACAAAGAATACGATTGTCATACATACAGCAGCCCATGCTGCTACTGATACAAAACCTAATAACTGAAGTCCAAGCTGTGTAAATCCGCCACCGTAGAATAAACCTTCTGCCTTAATCGCACCACTCTCAATAGCAATTGCATAACCAGGGGCTTTGCTTGTAGCAAATAAACCAACTGCGATTGTGCCCCATATACCATTCATCATATGAACAGCTACTGCACCAACCGGATCATCAATGTGAAGCTTATAATCAAGAAGCCATACACCAAATACCACCAAAAGACCTGCTACAATACCTATTACTATTGCACCTGCTGCATCTGTTACATCACAAGAAGCTGTAATAGCTACAAGTCCTGCAAGTGAAGCATTAAGACACATTGAAACATCCGGCTTACCATACTTAATCCATGTAAATACCATACAAGTTACAGTTGCAATTGCTGGTGAAACTGTTGTTGTAAGGAATACCGAACCTAAATCCTCAATTGTTGTACAAGCTGCACCATTAAATCCATACCAGCCAAACCATAATATAAATACACCAAGTGCACCAAGTGGAATACTATGTCCTGGGAAAGCATTAACCTTAACTACCTTACCATTTTCATCTTTAACAAATTTACCAATACGAGGTCCTAATATCTTAGCACCTATAATAGCTGATATACCACCAACCATATGTATACAGCAGGAACCTGCGAAATCATGGAAGCCTAACTGTGATAACCAGCCTCCGCCCCATATCCAGTGTGCTTCAATAGGATATACAAGTGCCGATATAACACCTGAATATACACAATATGAAAGGAACTTTGTTCTCTCTGCCATAGCTCCTGATACAATAGTAGCTGTTGTTGCACAGAATACTAAATTAAATACAAAACTTGAAAAATTGAAATTATCATAAGCTGTAAAAATATCAAATCCAGGTTTTCCAATAAAACCAAATAAATCTTCACCTAATAATAAACTGAAACCTATTACTATGAATACTACTGTTCCTATACAGAAGTCCATAAGGTTCTTCATAATAATGTTACCTGCGTTCTTAGCTCTGGTAAAACCAGTCTCAACCATTGCAAATCCTGCCTGCATCCAGAATACTAATGCAGCACCTATAAGAAACCATATACCAAATGTCTGGTCGCTTATCAAGCTTGTTAATTCTTCTATTGCCATATTCGTTTCCTCCCTGTTCGCGCCGGCACATAATATTTATTTATGTACCCTTGACAAATACTTTTTATTGTGGTTGATGAAGTTGATCAGGTTTCATCTGGTATCATAACAGTTGTTACTAAACGGCTGCTTTATTCCTATAGTTAAATAAAACAAAAAAAGACGTGTAACCATATATAATGGATACACGCCTTTGTGCAATCAACTGTTTGATTTATGTGTTTAATTATACATATCTTTCCAAATAAGTATTGAAAAAATCGGACATATTATTGACTTTTTTAATATTTGTTTTATTATTATTTTATAAATGTAATCAAATATACTACTTATCAACATTATTTTAATGTATATAATATCAGAAGTGAAATGACTTTGACACCGATATTATAATAATACCAATTAATGCAATTATAAAATCAGGAGGGTACTTATGAAAGACCATTTACACCAGCCATTATTATTTAATCCAGCAATATATAACAGCTCAGATGGTAAACAGCACATCAATTACAAATATATAACCATGCCACAGACTATGCTTGTATACGCCATAGACAACACCACCGGCTCTGCAAGTAGGAAAGTATCCACTCTTATTCCATGCTCTAGTGCAGAATGGATAATAGGATATAATAAGAATAACAGCCGTTCTTCCTTCTACTGTATTGGACCAGTAAGCAGACGTTTTGACTATACTTTTGGAGAGTTTGATTATTATTTTGGAATTCGTTTTGCGGATAAAGGCTGTTATTTTGCACCATCCGTTGATGACAGCGTGCTTCCAGCTTCAATTGCCAATCAGGTATTTGAATACGAACCTGCCACAGAGTCTTTTGAATACAGACTTATATCTGAATTAATCCAAGCCAAAGATTTTGACGGACAACTTGAAGCTTTAATATGTTTCCTTAATGTCAGCAAGAAATATATAGCTGTCCCTGACAATATCATACATATGGCTAATGAGATAAAGAAAGCTTCCGGCAATATTCATATATCTGATTTATCCGAAATGTCAGGGTACTCTGAACGGCACATTAACAGATTATTCAAATCGGCATATGGTGCAGGTCCTAAAGATTACTGCAAGAATATCAGATTTCAGAAAATCATATCTGATATTATAAATGACCCATACAAAGAAAACAGCGATTATATTGCCAATGCCGGATATTCTGACCAGGCACATTTCCAGAGGGAATTCAAGGCTTACACAGGCATTACACCTAGAACTTTTATTAAGGAATTAACCGCATAATATATTATATAACTATACTGTCAATTAAATTACCTGACTGAATTTTTCAGAGTTATAAAATATGCGTGGTGTTTACCGCCATCCAGACGATAAGCACCACGCATATTTATTTCTACACAAAATCAGACATAACAGTATTGCTTATATCTATGCCTCTGTCTGTAAGTGCTATTCTTGTACCATTCTGCCACAAAAGACCTTTTGCTATATTATCTTTTATCTGCTCTTTATATACACTGTATATATCTTTTCCAAATATATCTTTAAAATCGCATATATCAATCCCAGCAGACTTTCTTAAACCAAGAAACATATATTCAGCCATCTCATCTTCCAGCGTGAGAACCTCTATATTTTCTTTAAGGTCCTGACAGTTATTATTTATTTCTAAAGAATTCTTAAGAGTCTCTTGGATATTCTTTATATTTTCCACAATACACTCTTTATTGCTTTCTTTATTATCAGCATATTCCACACATAATGCCTTAATATAATTATTAATATCGCTGATGTTAGTATACCTTTTATGATTACATAATGAAGCTGCACCAATTCCAAAACCGATATAATCGGTTCTATCCCAATATTTAAGATTATGCTTACATTCATAACCTGCCTTGGCATAATTGGATATTTCGTATCTTTCATAACCTGCCTGACCTAATATCTCTTTAGTAAGTGCATACATTTTCCTGTCGTCATCATCATCAGGAATATCCGGATAATTGTCTATGTTATCATACAGCCTTGTGCCTTCTTCTATTATAAGACTGTATACAGATATATGCTCTGTATTAAGTGATACAGCCTCCTTTAGCACTCTGGTAAAGCTTTCTATGGTCTGACCCGGAAGTGCTGACATAAGGTCTATATTGATATTAGTAAAGCCTGCATTCCTTGCTATGGCAAGGCTGTTCTTAAACTGTTCAAATGTATGAATTCTTCCAAGCATACGAAGCTCTTTATCATCAGTGCTCTGCAATCCAAAGCTTATTCTGTTAATCCCAGCTTCCCTGTAAATGTATGCTTTTTCACTATTTATTGTACCTGGATTACATTCTATTGTTATCTCTGCATTGCCATCAACACGATATCTTTGCTTTACAGCCTCTAATATATCTTTAATATATTCAGCATTTATTGCTGACGGAGTTCCACCACCGATAAATATTGAAGTTACATTTTTATCAAGACCAGCCTCACTTAATGCTATCTCATTAATTAAAGCTTTAACATAACTGCTTTTCGTCTTATCATCTGCTGGTGCAGATAAGAAATCACAATATATACATTTTTGCATACAAAAGGGGATATGTATATATATCCCCAGTTCGTTATTATTCTTCATCTAACTTTAATACACTCATAAATGCTTTCTGTGGTATCTCTACGTTACCAATCTGACGCATTCTCTTCTTTCCTTCCTTCTGCTTTTCAAGAAGCTTCTTCTTACGGGAAATATCACCACCGTAACACTTGGCAAGTACATCCTTACGAAGTGCCTTAACAGTTTCCCTTGCTATAACCCTGCTTCCGATAGCCGCCTGAATAGGAATCTCAAACTGCTGTCTAGGAATTTCCTGCTTAAGCTTCTCGCACATCTTTCTTCCACGTTCCTCCGCACTTCCTGCAAATACAATAAATGAAAGTGCATCCACTTCTTCCTTGTTGATAAGAATATCAAGCTTAACAAGGTTAGACCTCTCATATCCCTTCATTTCATAGTCAAATGAAGCGTAACCTCTTGAGCGTGACTTTAACGCATCAAAGAAGTCATATATTATCTCATTAAGCGGAAGGTCATACTTAAGCAGTGCTCTTGTCTGTTCTATATATTCCATACCGTTGTATACACCACGGCGTTCCTGGCAAAGTTTCATAATAGGTCCAACAAATTCGGTTGTAACCATAATCTCAGCACTTACCATAGGTTCTTCCATATAGTCTATCTCTGATGGATCAGGCATATTAGACGGATTAGTAAGGTCTATAACTTCACCATTAGTCTTATGGACTTTATATATAACACCCGGTGCTGTTGTTACAAGGTCAAGGTTATATTCTCTTTCAAGTCTTTCCTGTATAATCTCAAGATGTAAAAGTCCTAAGAAACCACATCTGAAACCAAAGCCAAGTGCTATAGATGTCTCTGGCTCAAACTGGAGAGAAGCATCATTAAGCTGAAGCTTCTCCAATGCTTCTCTTAAATCCTGATATTTTGCACCGTCCGCCGGATACAGACCACAGTATACCATAGGATTGACCTTCTTATAACCAGGAAGCGGTTCTGCTACTGGTCTGTCATTATCTGTAACAGTGTCACCAACTCTTGTATCCTGAACATTTTTGATACTTGCTGTAATATATCCAACCATACCTGCACTTAATTCATCGCAAGGTATGAACTGACCAGCTCCGAAGTAACCTACCTCAACTACTTCTTCTACTGCTCCGGTTGCCATCATTCTTATCTTAGTACCCTTCTTTACAGTACCCTCTACTATTCTTACAAATATAATAACACCCTTATACGCATCATATAACGAGTCAAATATAAGTGCAGATAAAGGATTAGCTGCATCACCTGTAGGTGCTGGTATTTTCTTTACTATCTGTTCAAGAACTTCCTCAATATTAATACCATTTTTTGCTGAAATTAACGGAGCGTCCTGAGCCTCTATTCCAATAATATCCTCAATCTCATCTTTGACTCTGTCTGGTTCTGCACTTGGAAGATCAATCTTATTAATAACAGGAAATACCTCTAAGTCGTGGTCAAGTGCAAGGTATACATTGGCAAGTGTCTGTGCCTCTATGCCCTGTGCCGCATCTACTACAAGTACAGCACCATCACAAGCCGCAAGTGCCCTTGATACCTCATAGTTAAAGTCAACGTGACCCGGAGTATCAATAAGATTGAATATATATTCTTCGCCGTCCTGAGCCCTGTATACAGTTCTTACTGTCTGCGACTTTATTGTAATTCCCCTCTCCCTCTCAATATCCATATTATCAAGAACCTGCTCCTGCATTTCCCTGCTTGTAAGAAGTCCTGTCTTTTCTATAATTCTGTCGGCAAGAGTTGACTTGCCGTGGTCAATATGTGCTATAATACAAAAATTTCTTATGTTCTTCTGATTAATTACTGCCATTCGTATAACCTGCCTGTTCTAAGTATTTCATAATTCCATCAGCTATAAGCTTAGCTGTATTGTCTATATCTGTTGTTACAAGTTTATTATCCTTACTGCTGTACATATTGCCTAACTCTATTATACAGCTCGCTACTTTGCTGTGCTGGTTCAGGTAATAATCTTTGCTCTTATTATCAGGAGTACCCGTATTCACTCCCGATAAGCTTACATCTACTCCATTTAACTCTTCCATAATATCACTTGCAAGGCTTTTAGAGTTAGATGGTGAAGATGTATGAATCCATGCACTTATTCCCTTACTGCTTCCTGACTTATCAGTAATATCCCTATGAAATGACACAAGTGCCGCTGCTTTGGCGTTATTGCATATCTCTATACGCTTGGTATAATCCACCGATGTATCAGTTGTTCTTGTCATAACAACTGTAACGCCAGCACTTTCAAGCTCATTCTTAACGCTGTCAGCTAAAGATAACATCTGTGTCTTTTCATAGTTAGTTCCGTCGTACTGTCCTGTATCACTTCCACCGTGAGGAGCATCTATACAGACTATTGCCTTAGACGACCAGTTAATTGTCTTATTATTACTTTCTTCGCTATTATCCTCATTGTTCTGCAAAAGCCCATCATCAGTTACCTCATCTGATGTTGTCTTTCCTATATTCATAATTGACCTTATCGAAGCTCCACAGTCAATATATAACATTACGGCAAATATTAATATAGCTGCTAATGAAGCCACTCCGAATATTCTGTCCCACTTAAATGATGTATTATTCTTATTATTCATTATTATCTCTCCAATCCATACCCTTTCTATTTTCTTAGAATACAAGCGGATTGTCAAGTAAAATGTTTAACAGCTTCTCACCATTTCTCTTTTTAATCTCTTTATAATCTTCTTTTCAAGTCTTGATATATATGACTGCGATATTCCAAGCATATCAGCGACCTCTTTTTGTGTCTTTTCCTCTCCATCTTTATCACTAAGACCATATCTTAAATCGACTATAATTCTCTCCCTCTCAGACAAATTGCCAATCGCCCTCTTTAATGCTTTCATCTCAACCTCATTTTCAAGGTCTTTATAACACACATCATCTTCAGTTCCAAGAATATCAGATAACAAAAGTTCATTGCCATCCCAGTCAACATTGAGTGGTTCATCAATTGACACCTCTGCTTTTACCTTGCTATTTCTTCTAAGATACATAAGAATTTCATTCTCTATACATCTTGAAGCATAAGTTGCAAGCTTTATATTCTTATCCCTGTCATATGAATTAATTGCCTTTATAAGACCTATTGTGCCAATTGATATAAGGTCCTCTACTCCAACACCTGTATTATCAAATTTCTTGGCTATGTATACAACAAGTCTTAAGTTATGTTCTATAAGCATTTTCTTAGCATAATCGTCATTATCAGTCTTTAACATTGCCAGCACATTTTTCTCCTCCTCAATATCAAGCGGTGCTGGCAGCACCTCTGTACCTCCTATATAATGAACTTCTCTTGTCCCCATCATATAAAAATTCTTAATAGAAGGTACCACCTTAAGCTGAAAACGATCTGCAACTGCCACTTTAATCACTATCTTACTCCTCTTTTCTACGGTGCTTTCTTTTGTCTTTACAGGAATACGAAAGCACCGCCGACATACCCTGTTTATTATTGCATCATATGTCCCGTGACGCTTTTGGGGGTGCATATGATGAGCATCTTTGTGCTCATTATTGCATCATATGTCCATTAATAAGTGCCTGATATTCCCCTGCCTGTGATACGCATACCTCTGACAATCCTATAAGCACATTTTTATAAGCTTTCGTCTTAACATCATTGGATATGTATATGTAATCTGCTGTAATTACCTCTATCATTCCTGTGTCCATACCTACACTCCTGTATGGAATAAGATGATATCTTATTCTGCTGTAATCATTTATCTTAGAAAGAACCTTGTCAAAACATTTCTTATCCATAACATTTACTGGTTTATTACAATAATAATCACTAAGCTGGTTTCCAGTGTCTATCATTCCCTTTAATGTAATACGTTCGTCCCCAATAACCACTGTTACTACATATATCTGCATTTTTCTATTGAGCTTCTCTTTGCTTCGTACCAGTATGATGAGCATAAGATACGCCACGACTGCATATATAACCAACTGCCTGTTGTTTATCATTATATTCTTTATTACAAAGCCAACATATGTATAGTACACGAGTAAATGTATCGCACCGCCAAGAAATACTGCTATGCCAATCATTACCGCTACGCCTTTTAACAAGTCCTTTATATAACTCCTTATAGCAAACCAATTAATCTTTCCTGAACTTCCCTTGATAATATTTAATGGACTATTAATTATCATAAGCATTAATCCAGTGATGATTAAATATGTGCACCAATTAACGAAAAGCCTATATTCATCCGGAATACATATTGCAATGACTGACCATATTGCCCCCAAAGTGGAAGAAAGCAGCAGACGGGGCAGTGATGTATGATAATGCATTATTTTGTTTACCATAACCATAACAATCAAATCCATACAATAATTAATTCCAAATAATACATCAATGTATATTACAATTCACTCTCACCTCCATTGCACAATCAGGTATACCCTGCATAATAGTTTACAGAAAATGCTTTCCTGCAACGAAAATAAGTATACATAACTTAATATGCAAAATTTGTCAAAAGCACAGAGTCACATTAATTTTCTAATATAATTCGCTATGAAATAAAAAAGAATGTGTGAAACACATTCTCGCACCGAGCACGGTCGCTTGCGACAAAATACATCTTCGTGCGAGTGTGCATCATCGGCATATAGTGCCTTTTATGTAATAGGGGATTCTATTGGAATTTCCTATTACATAAAAAAGGAACGCCGAAGCGTTCCTTAATATCAATATTTCATTAACAATAATATAAGCCCAATAAGTATATGAACCGACAACCTATCTGTCAGATTAAATGATTATATTAATTACTTTCTGTTCTTCTGAAGGAAAGTAGGTATTGTAATACCATTAGACTTCACATTGCTTGTAACAGGGGCTGGCTGCTTAAGTCCTGGAAGTGGTGTCTGAGACTGTGCACCTGTCATACCGCCTGCTGGCTGAACTGGTGTCTGTGGAGCCTGATATGTATATGCTGGCTTTACTGCTGGTTTAACAGTCTGTCCAACTCCCTGTGTTGCCTGTGCCTTAGGTGAGAACTTCGCCATTGCAGTATTGACATTCACATCTTCAATACCTGTAGCAATTACAGTTATTGTTACGCTGTCTGTAGCTGTCTCATCATATATAGCACCAAAGATGATATTGGCATTATCACCTGCAAGTTCCTGAACATAGCTTGCAGCCTCATCTGCTTCAACAAGGCTCATATCACCAGATACGTTGATAATAACGTGTGTAGCACCCTCGATTGTTGTCTCAAGAAGTGGGCTTGTAACAGCCTGCTTAACAGCTTCAATAGCCTTATCATCACCTGTAGCATTACCGATACCGATATGTGCGATACCCTTGTCTGACATAACTGTCTTAACATCTGCAAAGTCAAGGTTGATAAGACCTGGTACATTAATAAGGTCTGTAATACCCTGTACTGCCTGCTGTAATACCTCATCAGCCTTCTTTAAGGCATCTGGCATAGTTGTTCTTCTGTCTACTATCTGAAGAAGCTTGTCATTAGGAATTACAATAAGTGTATCCACGTTCTCCTTAAGCTTCTCAATACCCGATTCTGCATTAGTCATTCTTGTTCTTGCCTCAAATCTGAAAGGCTTAGTAACAACACCAACTGTAAGGATACCCATCTGTTTAGAAATCTTAGCAACAACCGGAGCTGCACCTGTACCAGTTCCGCCGCCCATTCCGCAAGTAACGAATACCATATCCGCACCTTTGATAGCTTCTGTTAATTCTTCAACATTCTCTTCTGCTGCCTTCTCACCAATCTCAGGCTGGGCTCCTGCACCAAGTCCCTTAGTAAGCTTCTCACCTATCTGAATAGCTGTTGGAGCTTTACAGAACTGTAATGCCTGGCTATCTGTATTAATACCAATAAATTCTACCCCGCTTATATTCTCATCTATCATTCTATTAACAGCATTATTACCTGCTCCACCTACGCCGATGACTATAATTCTTGCTGATGAATCTGATTCGTTAATTATTTCTACCAAGGTTGTTGCCTCCTTTAATCAATCCTTATACATTTATCTATAATGATATAATTTTTCACAATAAATATCAACTGATTTTTTCATTTTATTTCACTAAAAATTGAACTTTAAAGCGTACAATTCTGAATATTTACACATCATTTTAGTGTGTTTTAATTATATTCATCTTTTTTGAATATTATAGATGAACTGTCTTTTGTATAATCCTGCATATACAAAGAACCTTTAAGCCCTGCAAATTTGGTTTCCATCTGTTTTAACTCAAAAAGCTTGTCCGTATAATCATCACTCTTTCCAAGGTATACCTTAACCTCGTCTATATACAATATTACATTGTCCGATGAGTCAAAATATACTTTTGAAACATCAAGATTATACTTATCAAAGCTCTGTGTCAGATCAAGTATGTGCCTGAATACTTCATCATCTCCGACTTCAAGCTTGGAATCAAGCACTATTGAATTAAACTTAAGACCTATTATCTCAGGAACTTTTTCAAAAGTTTCTGTTGAACTTTCAACAACAATACCATCTTTGTCAAAATACATATTACAGCCCATATAACGTATATAACCAATAACTGCCTTTTCATAGACTGTTATGTACATACCTCTTGGCCACTGTATTTCAACATCATATTTCTGAATGAAAGGTATTGTCTTTTTCTTATTGCCAAACAGTGTATACAATACAGTGTTTGGTGTATCATTTCCAAATATTCTGCTTGTCATTTCTTCATTAGAATAATGGGAATTACCCACATATGTTATCTTATCAGTTCTAAATCCAAAATAGACAGCCGCACACGCAGCTATCAGGGCTGCCACAATAATAGATATTATGAACAGCCTTTTTTTCTTTCTCGCCTTTGCCATAACTATCTCTCTAACCTAATCTGACTACTTATATTAAACACAATTCCTAACTCTGCCAGCAGGAACAGACTCGCCGTGCCTCCATAGCTTATAAATGGAAGTGTTACGCCTGTATTAGGAAATACATTGGTTACAACGGCAATATTAACTATTACCTGAATTGCTATATGGGCGAATATTCCAACTGCAAGAAGTGAACCGAACAAATCTGGTGAGTTCTGTGATATATATATAATTCTCCAGAGCATTATTATAAAAAGCATAATAACGCACGCCGCACCAAACAGTCCTAACTCCTCACATATTATTGAAAATATCATATCATTCTGTGACTCTGGTATGAAGCCTAACTTCTGCATACTCTTTCCAAGACCCTTACCAAAAAGTCCGCCAGAACCTATGGCATAAAGCCCCTGCATAGTCTGATAGCCTTTTCCGTCTATGTACTTTTCAGGGTCTACCCATACTAAAAGTCTTGTAAAACGGAACTTCTTAAACTGGACTCCATTTTCAACAGCCTGCTTAAGCCACTGCCTGCCCGCTATATAGCCTGCCATAATAAGTCCGATAATTCCGCCGTGAACCCAGTAATTAGGATATACAACAAATGTCATAACAAACACAATTCCACATACTATGATTGCACTACTTAAGTTAGATGTAATTCCAAAAAGCATAGCCGCCGGAATTACTGCACAGCCCAAAAATATTTTCGCTATCTGTGACAGTTTTTTTATCTTTGTTCCTGACGCACACATCTTAGCCGCCGCCATAATAATAACACTTATCTTAACAAGCTCTGCTGGCTGAAAGCTTATCGGACCAATATATATCCATCTTTTAGCACCGTGGCTTTCACGTCCAAATGGAATAACTGCTAACACCATTAAAAGTGATATAACAAATATCCACGGAGCGGCCTTTTTTAAAATATGGTAATCTACAAATCTTGCTATAAAAAACATACACGCAAAACCTAACAGGTCAAATATAAGCTGTCTTTTAAAATAGTATTCCGGATTGCCATAATTAATCTGCGCTGTGTAAGAACTTGTACTGTATATCATTGTAAGTCCGAAACCTACAATGAATATAAGCACAAACAAAAGACTGTAATCAAAATAGAATCCATTCTTTCTTTTTCTTCTTTTCTTTGCCATAATTAAAGCTCATTGACATATTGCTTGAACATGTCACCTCTCTGTTCATAATTATCAAACATTCCCCAGCTTGCACACGCTGGTGATAATAATACTGCATCACCTTTGTCTGCGCTGGCTGCACATATATCTACTACCTCTTTTAAATCATTAGCAAATACATAGTCCTTAAATCCGTATTTATCACAGGTCTGGGCTATTTTATTAGCAGTCTGGCCTATAAGAACAAGCTTCTTTACCTTGCCCTTGAAGGCTTTTACATACATATCAAATTCAGAGCCTTTATCATAACCACCACCTATTAATATAGTTGGTCTTACCATAGCCTCAATTGCTTTTACAGAAGCTTCCGGATTAGTTCCCTTGGAATCGTTGTAATACCATACATCATTCTTGGTAGCTACATATTCTATTCTGTGTTCTACAGCCTTGAACTTCTTTACCTGCTGTACAATTATGTCATCAGGTATGCCTGCTGCCTTAGTCATTGCTATAGCAGCACATACATTTTCATAGTTATGTGTTCCAAGAAGGTTCATATCGTGTACATTAAGCATAAGCTCATCTGTGGTGCCATCTGTATATCTTATATCATCTCCCTGAACATATGCACCAATCTCAGGCTTTCTCTTGCTTGAGAACCATACAACCTTAGCTGGACACTCACTTCCAAATCTGTATAATTCTTCGTCCTCCATATTAAGGACACACACATCATCCTTTGTCTGGTTCATAGAAATGTTTTCTTTAGTCTTGGAATAACATTCCATTGTATGATGTCTGTTAAGGTGGTCTGGTGTAATGTTAAGTATCGCACTTACAACCGGATGGAACTTGTGTATTGTTTCTAACTGGAAGCTGCTTATCTCTGCTACTGTATAAGAGTCATTACTTGTATTAAGCACTTCTCCCGTATATGAATTACCTATATTTCCAACAACAAATGTCTTCTCATTATAGGCTTTCACTATCTGTCCTACCAAAGCTGTAGTTGTTGTCTTGCCATTAGTACCTGTTATGGCAATTATTCTGCCTTTATCATAATTATATGCAAGTTCTATCTCGCCCCATACTGGAACTTCTGCTTTCTTAAACTGTTCAACAATAGGACTGTCAACCGGAACGCCCGGACTTATTACAAGAAGGTCGACCTGATTAGTTATATCCTCTGGCAGCTTTCCAATAATAATCTCTGCTTTATTGCCTTTAAGTTTCTTTGATATATCTTCCCTTGAAAGCTTTTCGTTACCGTCATATATAATACAGTCTGCACCAGCTTTGTTAAGAAGGTCTATAGCACCGATTCCACTTATTCCAGTACCAACTACCATTACCTTTTTATTATTTAATTCCATAATGTTCCTCCATTACCACGCATATAATACGTTTTTTAAACAACTGTCTTTATTTTACTCTACACCTATCCATCTGTAAAGCGGATAAACACTGTTTTAACGCTTTATTAACGCATTTTCTTACTTGTTATTAAGGTACGGAAGTATATTTTCATATAACTCTCTTATGACCGGTGCTGCAATTGTACCGCCATAATATACCCCTTCTGGCTCATCAATAAGACACATAGCAATAACCTGTGGATTTTCCACACTTGAAAATCCTATAAATGAAGCGATATACTTTCCAGAGCCTCTCGGAAGCTTCTGTGATGTTGCTGTCTTTCCACCTATTGAAAAGCCCTCTATATATGCATTCTTTCCACCGCCTTCCTCAACTACCTGCCTTAATATGTCCCTCATAGTATCACTTGTTGATTTGTCAATTGTGCTCTCAGTTGTAGAATAATAGAACTCATTATAAGTCTGCCCCGAACCATCACTTGTCTTAACTGCAAAATGAGGTGTAACAAGGTTACCACCATTGACAATTGCTGCCGCCGCACGAAGCATCTGGATAGGTGTTATCTGAAATGACTGTCCGAATGACATTGTTGCAAGCTCTACTTCACCAACGTTTTCTTTATTGTGGATAATCGTTGAAGCCTCACCAGCAATATCTATTCCAGTCTTAGACAAAAGTCCAAGCTTGCCGCAGTAATTATAGAAATTATCAACACCTACCCTTCTTCCCCATTCAATAAATGCAGGGTTGCAGGAATTCATAACTGTATGTGTAAAATCCTGTGTTCCATGGCCCGTTGTCTTATGACACCTTATGCGCCTGTCACCAACAAGCGTTGAACCTGAACAGGTATAGGAGTCACTTAAACTTACAACTTTGGTTTCAAGTGCTGCTGTTGCAGTTACCATTTTAAACACTGAACCTGGCTCATAAGTATCATTAATGCAGAAATTTCTCCACATATTATTAAGAAGATCCATTTTATTGCCTGAACTGCCGTCATCTTCCACCTCGTAATTAAGTACATACGGCTCATTAAGATTATATTCAGGCACGTTGACCATTGCATACAACTCTCCATTATTAGGATTCATAACTATTATTGACACCCGCTTAGCATTTTTCTTTGCAAGCGTTGTATATGCTAACTGCTGGGCATATGACTGTATATTCATATCTATGCTTATATATAAATCCTGACCTCTCTGCGGCTCTAACCTTCCCTCTTTTGCATTTTTTATCTCTGTACCCCATGCATCGGTAAGTGTAAGTATCCTGCCATTATTGCCAGCAAGATATACATCATACTTAGCCTCAAGTCCGACTATTCCCTGATTATCACTTCCTGTAAAGCCAAGCACCTTGGAAGCAAGCGTATCATAAGGATAATATCTTTTATAATCCTCATCTACCTTAACTCCGTTTAAGCCAGCTTTCCTTATTATATCTCCTGTATCTTTATCAACATTGGTCTTTATAGTTTCAATTGACGATACCTTTTCAACCTTTTTTCTTACAGCTGCTTCGTCCATATCAAGATTGTCACAAAGCATTTTAATAACTTCTTCCGGCTTATCTATCTGGCTGTGAATAACGGATATTGTACACACAGTCGTATTGTCAGCAAGGACAACTCCATTAGTATCAAGAATTCTTCCGCGCATAGCCTTTATGGCTCTCTCTCTCTCGTGAAGCTCTGTTGCACGCACGCTGTAATATTCAGCCCTGACGGTCATTATATATCCAACTCTTACTGTGAGCAGTGACATTATAAGCACAAGGCTTACTATAACCACCAGAAGCTTCTTTCTATGTCTTGTTCTTACAAAATAACCATATCTCTCATCTTCATTAAGCTTAATTCTTTCTGTCACTAATACAATAACCCCGAATAAACTTACTTATTATTATGAAAGTTTATTCAGGGTTATTCTTATACTTATTATTACTTAACAGCTTAATTAGATGAAGCTGTGCCTGCTGGTATCCCATCAACTGTTAATTCATCAGGACTTGAACTTGTATCCTCATATTCGTCTGAGGCATCCTTGTATACATTCATATATGGAAGAAGCTTTTCAAGTATATTGTGTGTAAGTGTAAGCACATCTGCTGAACTTCCTGATGTTCCTGTAGTTCCATATGGCTCATCAATAACTACATATATTGCAAACTTAGGATTTTCTGCTGGTGCGTGTCCTATAAATGATATAATCCACTTGTTATCCTTTCTATCACCCTTCTGGGCTGTTCCTGTCTTACCAGCAACTGAATATCCTGTAACGCCTGCTTTCTTGGCTGTTCCTTCTTCTACTGTATTCTTAAGATATCTTCTTAAAAGCTTTGATGTTGAAGCTGTAATTGTCTGTCTTACAAGATTAGCCTTATATTCCTTTACAACTTCACCATTGGCTGATTCAATTCTCTTTACAATATGTGGCTGGTAAAGCATACCACCATTAATAATCGAACAATATGCCGCCATCATCTGCATCATATTAACATTAATAGTCTGTCCAAATGAATTACAAGCCGCATCAATAGTTGTCATACGGTCACCATATACGATACCTGTTGTCTCACCTGGAAGATCTATTCCGGTTATCTTTCCAAATCCAAACAATGACTGGTAATATGCAAATCTGCTGTTACCCATCTCAAGTGCAAGATGAATCATATACGGGTTGCAGGAATTCATAAGTGCCTGCTCAACTGTAAGTGAACCATGTGAACCTATTGTACTGAACACATGACACTTTAATTTATAATCAGCTACAGTTTCAAAGCCCTTGCATACATATGTATCCCCATCCTTTACAACACCTTCCTCCAAAGCTGAGGCTACCGTTACTGGTTTAAATGTTGAACCTGGCTCATAACTTTCTGATACACAATAATTAGTCCATAAAGAATACAGGTTATTTCTGTATTCTTCATCAGACATATCTTTAATCTCCTCATCTGTATACATACCAGTTAATTTTCTTGGATCATTAAGATTAAAGGTTGGATAACTAGCCATTCCAAGTATCTCACCATTAGATGGGTCTGCCACTACTACTGCTGTATTCTTTGAAGGCTTTTCTTCATTATATTCTAATATGCATTTCTCAATAATCGACTGTACATTATAATCAAGTGTTGTAACTATATTATTGCCATCAACAGCATTTTTCTGTGTCTCTGTAACCTCAAGACCTTCATCTACATAGCTGTATGTTGTTCCATTAGTACCAGTTAATTCCTCATCATATTGGCTTTCAATTCCAAGCTCACCACCATTAGTGGCACTTGCAAATCCAACAACATCACTTGCAAATGTTCCAAGAGGATATTTTCTTATATAACTGTCCTCAAACCATACACCTTTAATATTCTTTCCCTCAGTTGAGTCTGCCATAAGATTTTTAAAATCAGCTATCTGATCTGTAGTAAGGTTTGATAAAAGCTTCTGATACCTGCTCTGTGAATTCTCACTCACCTTTTGCTCAAGCTCACTTCTGTTTAAATTAAAATATTTACAAAGAGCTGATAATGTAGGTTCTTTATATTCTCCGTCTGAAAGCATAAGCTTGACATCTAATATAAGATTATATACTCTCTCACTGTATGCAAGCACAGTTCCATCACCAGTTAATATCTGACCTCTCTTATAAGGTAGTTCTGTTGATGTATATGTCTGGTGGTCTAACACTGCCTTGGCATATGTCTCTCCGTGTGTATAATTAATTCTGAATACCTGTCCACCTAATGCCATAAGAATTACTACTACCATTACAAGTGCAACCATTCCTTTGGTGTGAACACGTTTAAGCATAACTTTTTTTCTTCTGTACTTATTCTTTTTTAACTGTTCATCGCTTACCATAAGTACCTCTTATTATATTATTTTACCTGAATATTAATTGCTTTCAGGAACATCTTTATACTGCTTTACATATTCGCTCTCTTTAGAATCGTATGTAATAACCTGCTTCTTTTCTGGATACACCATTCCTAATTCATTAACTGCTGTATCATATATAGCATCATAATCTATGCTTGCATTAATATCTGACTCTAATACGTCATTATTCTCCTTTAATGTGCTAAGCTCGCTCTTTAACTCAGCTATCACATCTGAATTAGTCTTAGCTGTTGCCTGAACATTAAGGTACTGATAACATATAAAGAAGACAACTGCAGCAACACTCGCAACTGCAACTGTATACATAAGATTGATCTTATTATTGCGTCTTATCTGCTTCTGTCTCTGCCTTCTTATTTCTCTGTTGATTTCCTTCTGTGTCTGCTGGGATTCATCTGGGGTTTTAAGTGGTTCAGCGATATTTAATTGTCTTACCGCACTACCATATTCATACGGCACTTTGCTTACATTTCTTGAATTTCTTCTGTACTCTGCTCTACTTCTCTTTTCCACTTTACACTACCTCCCATTATACCCTTTCAAATACTCTTAACTTAGAACTCTTTGATCTGCTATTTTCATTAATCTCTTCATCTGTTGGAACTACAGGCTTTCTTGTAATCACCCTGCCCTTCGGTACTTTACCGCACACACACGCAGGAAAGCTTGGTGGACAGGTACAAGGATTCTCGTTATTCCTAAACCTTGTCTTTACTATTCTGTCTTCTAAAGAATGAAATGTTATTATACAAAGTCTTCCTTCTGGCTTAAGCCTGTCAATCATCATATCTATGGAATTCTCTAGCACTTCCAATTCTTTATTAAGTTCAATTCTTATAGCCTGATAAGTTCTCTTAGATGGATGTCCACCTGTCGCCCTTACCTTCATAGGTATAGCTGCCTTTATAATATCGTTAAGCTCAAATGTTGTCTCAATTGGCTTTTCCTGTCTTGCAGCCACTATATGCTTAGCTATATTCTTAGCAAACCTGTCCTCACCATAATCTCTTATTATTCTGTAAAGATCAAATTCGCTGTATTCATTAACAATATCTTTAGCTGTAATCTCCTGTCTTTGATCCATTCTCATATCAAGTGCTGTGTCCACATTATATGTAAACCCTCTGTCAGCCGCATCTAACTGATATGATGAAACACCCAGATCCAGCATAATTCCATCAACTTTATCTATTCCTAACTCATCAAGGACTTTGTCCATATTACAGTAATTATTTCTTACGATTGTAACCCTGTCCATATATGGTTCTAATCTCTTACTTGCTGCCTTTATGGCATCTTCGTCCTGATCTATTCCTATCAATCTTCCACCCTCGGAAAGTCTTCCTGCGATTTCGTATGAATGTCCGCCGCCGCCAAGAGTTCCGTCAACATATATGCCATCGGGTTTAATATTCAATTCATCTACCGTCTCATATAAAAGAACTGACTTATGCTTAAACTCCATACTAATCTCCTTTCCGCCTGCTATATCAGCAATTAATTATATGGTGAATCCCAGACTGTCCATATTCTCTGCGACCTCGTCCATATTGTCATCATAATTGCTTATACTGTCATTCCAGCTTTCTTTACTCCATATCTCTATCCTGCTTCCAACACCTACAAATACTACATCCTTCTGTAACGAAGCAAACTCTCTTAATACAGATGGTATAAGAATTCTTCCCTGCTTGTCTAATTCGACATCTGCTGCTCCTGCAAGAAAGAATCTTGTAAATGTTCTGGCATTCTTATTAGTAAGAGGCAGTGTCTTAAGCTTCTCCTCGAATCTCTGCCACTCTTCATTAGTGTATACAAATAAACAGTTATCAAGTCCCTTAGTGATAATAAAATTATCCCCAAGGCTTTCGCGGAACTTCGCAGGAACGATTATTCTGCCTTTGGCATCTATTGTATGTCCATATTCGCCCATAAACATAGCAATCGTTCCTCCTTTCCCCCACTTGTAACCACTTGCTACCACTTTTCTCCACTTTGAGAACAATTCTATACTGATTTTGTGCAAAATACAAGTGTTTTCCACTAATTTATAAAATTTTTTTAAACTTTTGCACTATATTATGCCCGTAAAATATACAATCATATGTATATACACATAAAAATAGTAATTTTAACACTCACACCATCTGATTGTATGTAATTAGTTGAGCTTTAGGAAAAGATATGTTAAAATACAGGTTGCGTTACTGCGTATATTTACTAAACATAAATCTGCATATGATACACATTTATGTTGGAAATGAGGAGAATATATGAAACTTGGAATAGTTGGTCTTCCTAATGTTGGAAAGAGTACACTTTTTAATTCTTTAACTAAGGCTGGAGCAGAATCAGCCAATTATCCATTCTGTACAATAGACCCTAATGTAGGAATTGTTGCCGTACCAGATGAAAGACTTGATAAGCTTGCAGCACTTTATAATTCAGCAAAGATTACACCTGCCGTTATCGAATTCGTTGATATAGCTGGTCTTGTTAAGGGTGCTTCTAAAGGTGAAGGTCTTGGTAACCAGTTCCTTGCTAATATAAGAGAAGTTGATGCAATCGTTCACGTTGTCAGATGTTTTGAGGACTCTAATATTGTTCACGTTGATGGTTCTGTCAACCCTGTAAGAGATATTGAGACAATCAACCTTGAATTAATCTTTTCTGATATGGAAGTTCTTGAAAGACGTCTTGCTAAGCAGAAGCGTGCTTCCTACAATAATAAGGACATTGCTAAAGAATGTGACCTTATCGAAAGACTTCTTAAGTTCCTTGAGGCTGGTAATCTTGCCAAGAACTTTGAATGTGAAGATGAAGACGAAGAATCATTTATGAGAGAATACAATCTTCTTACAAGCAAACCTGTTATATTTGCTGCAAATGTATCAGAAGATGACCTTGCCGATGATGGTGCTAACAATGAATATGTACAGAGTGTACGTGAATATTCTAAAAAGGATAACTGCGAAGTATTCGTTATATGTGCACAGATTGAACAGGAAATCTCAGAACTTGATGATGATGAAAAGAAAATGTTCTTAGAGGACCTTGGAATTAGTTCTTCTGGTCTTGATAAGCTTATCGCTGCAAGCTACAGAATATTAGGTCTTATAAGTTACTTAACTGCTGGTGAGACAGAGACAAGAGCCTGGACAATAACTAACGGAACTAAAGCTCCTGGTGCTGCAGGTAAAATCCACAGCGATTTCGAGAGAGGCTTTATCAAAGCAGAAGTTGTCAACTATAAGGATTTACTTGACTGTGGCTCTTATACTAAAGCCAAGGAAAAAGGTCTTGTACGTATGGAAGGGAAAGACTATGTTGTTAAAGACGGCGATGTAATATTATTCCGTTTCAACGTATAATAATATTAGTACATTAATAATTATATATTTATAATAATATAAGTTCTACAAGTCAGATAATATAGGATTTGTTCCAACTTCTGAACTTCTGACAAAGAATTATATAAAAGATGGTGGCACGAATTAACGTGTCACCATCTTTTTATCTACAGGACATAATTTTAATATGTGCTCATTATCTCCTTAAATCTCTTAACATTAGCTCCTGCATCATTCTTAAACACAGCCGAACCTGCAACTATTACATTAGCTCCAGCTTCAAGCACTGATACGAGATTTTCTATATTAATTCCACCATCTATCTCAATATCTACGTTATCAAGACCTTTTTCTATAAGCTTTGCTTTAATCTGCTTAACCTTTTCTAATGACTCCGGTATGAACTTCTGTCCGCCAAAGCCAGGATGAACGCTCATAACAAGCACCATATCCACCAATGAAAGATAAGGCTCAATAGCCTTTACTGGTGTCTCTGGATTAAGTGTAATAGCTGCTTTGACACCACATTCCCGTATCTTTTCAATTGTGGCAACAACATCTTCGCACGCCTCAACGTGGACAGTTATTATATCCGCACCACATTTTACAAATTCTTCTATATAACGGATTGGTTCTTCGATCATAAGATGAACATCAAATACTCTGCTTGTACAGCTTCTTATTGATTTGATAACAGGCATACCATAGGAAATGCTTGGAACAAACCTGCCGTCCATGACATCAATATGTATATACTCTGCTCCTGCTTCATCAATTGCTTTAATATCTTTCTCAAGATTTTTAAAATCTGCTGATAATATTGAAGGTGATAATATAGTCATTATATTCCTCATTTCTGTGTAATTAATATTATTTAACCTATACAGCCAGCCCTGGCATATAGATAATCAATTATCGCTAATCTATAATTAATATTTCTTCTTGTTCTTTACCTCGTCATATATCTCTACATAACTTGTATAACGTCTTCTGCTTATTAATCCTGCCTCAACCGCTTCCTTAACCCTGCAGTCAGGCTCATTAATATGAACACAGCCATTAAATCTGCACTGCCCTTCATATTCACTGAATTCCTCAAAATAAAATCTTATCTGTTCCTTTTCAAGTTCTGGAATATTAAGAGATGTAAAGCCCGGCGTGTCGCATATATATGTAGCATCGCTCACATTAAATATCTCCGAATGTCTTGTTGTATGCCTTCCTCTTCCAATCCTGCTCACATCACCAGTTGCACTCACTTCCTGCGGAAGTATAAGATTGGTAAGTGACGACTTGCCAACACCTGATGGTCCAGCTAATATTGTCGTCTTTTTCTCAAGTGTCTTAAGAACTATGTCTATTCCTTTATTATCATAAGTACTTATAAATATGACTTTACAGCCACATTTTTCATATATGTCAGAAAGCTCTTCTAATGTGTCATCTTCTGCCAGATCTATTTTGTTAAACACTACAACTGTAGGCACATTCTGATAATCCATCATCATTATAAATCTGTCCAAAAGATTATAATTAGGTTCTGGTGATTTTACAGCAAATATTACCATAGCCTGATCTATATTCGCAGAAGCTGGTCTTATAAGCTCATTCTTTCTTGGAAGTATCTGTATGATATTACCTGTCATCTTATCGTTATCTATTATATCTATAATAACATTATCCCCGACAAGCGGCTTTATCTTTTTATTCCTGAATATTCCTTTTGCCTTACATTCATATATACCACAGGATTCTATATGGACATAATAAAATCCTGCAATTCCCTTTATTATCTTTCCCTGCATAAGACTTCCTATACTCTAATTGCTTGTATTGCCCGTTCCTGTATTAGAACTGCCATTGCCACTTGATGTATTGCTTCCACTGCTATTGCCCGATGTGTTAGAACCACTATTATTGCCGTTACTATTGCTATTGCCGTTACTGTTGTTATTGCTGTTACTATTACTGCTGCCTGAACCTGATGCTGTAGTAGAAGTTGTTGAGCTTGTATAGTGGCTTACATATATAGTTATAGTTGTTCCAGACTCTACAGTGTCACCACCAGAGTAAGGTGTCTGTGAAGTAACAGTACCATATGATGCCTTAGATGAAGTCTCATATTTTACTGATACCTTAAGCCCGGCTGCCTCGATAGACTGATTGGCAAGGCTTTCTGTCATTCCTATTACATTAGGAACTGTGGCTTTAGTTACCTGCTTTCCACGGCTTACTTCTATTGTAACTGTTGTACCTTCTGTTACTGTTCCAGATGGGCTGTATTTAACAACCTTTCCGGCTTCTACTGTACTGCTGTATACATAATCAACAGAAACGACAAGATTAACATTTTCAATAAGCTCTTTTGCTTCTTCTTCTGTCTTACCCTTTACATTAGGAACTGTGACATTCTTAGTTTCCCTGCCACTGCTTATTGTAAGAACAATCTGTGAGTTCTTCTCAACCTTAGAACCACCTACATTGCCCTGGTTTATTACACTGTTCTCTGCAACTGTATCTGAACTCTGTGTCACGGCTTTATAGCCAAGACCAACTTTATTAAGTGCACTTATTGCATCGTCCTTAGTCATTCCAACTACATATGGTACTGTAACCATATCTGATGCCTTTGAATTGCCAGACACAGCAGTTGTAACCTGATTAGAAGCCTGACTGTTATTGTTAGATGAACTCTTGCCGCTTCCTATAAGCTTTACAACAACAAATATTGTGATAATAAGAATTATAACTGCAATTCCTATACCGATACATTTCATAATAAGCTCTAACTTATCATTACTCTCATCATCAATATCGTTATCATCTTCCTCCTCATCTATATTATCATCAATATCTGCAAATGTATCCTCACCTAATAAGCCGTCATCTTCTTCCTGCTCATCTATATCCTCATCATCTGAATCAGTCTGTGCATAGTTATCATTAACTGATGTATCATACATAGGAGCAAGCTTTACAAAATCGTCCTCCGGCATAACAAGTGACTTCTTTAAATCTACTATAAGGTCATAGGCAGACTGATAACGCCTGTCTGTCTTCTTCTGTGTACATTTAAGAACTATCTTATCAACACTTACTGGTATTCCCTCAACAAGCTGAGATGGTGCTGGTATTGTATCCTGAATATGCTGTACAGCTACTGATACTGCTGTATCTCCGTCAAATGGAACTGTTCCAGTGAGCATTTCAAATAATGTAATACCAAGTGAATATATATCACTTCTCTCATCCGAATAGCCGCCTCTTGCCTGTTCTGGTGATATATAATGTACAGACCCCATAGAAGCTGATGTATTAATTGTTGCTGTTGAAGCTACCTTGGCAATACCGAAATCAGTAACCTTAACCTTGCCCTCTTTAGATATAATTATATTCTGTGGCTTAATATCCCTATGGACAATATTATGTTTATGAGCTGCATCCATACCATTAGCTACCTGTATAGCAATGCTTACAGCCTCTTTATATGGAAGTTTGCCTCTCTTTTCAATATACTTCTTAAGGGTAACTCCCTCAACAAGTTCCATAACTATGTAATATATGCCATTCTCAACACCGACATCATACACATTTACAACATTAGGATTAGTAAGTCCGGCAGCTGACTGGGCCTCAGCCCAGAATTTGCTTACAAATGTCTTATCCTGGCTAAATTCTGACTTCATAACTTTAATTGCAACATATCTGTTAAGCTTGTGGCATTTGGCTTTGTATACATCTGCCATTCCGCCTGTACCAATCTGTTCAATTATCTCATATCTGTCAGCTAAAAACATTCCTTCTCTTAACATCATTAAATTACCTCTCTGCCTATGGTTCAATTAAAATCACTGATATGTTATCTCTGCCACCATTATCATTGGCCCTGCTTACAAGCCTTTCTGCGGCTTCCCTGATATCGTGGCTGCTCTTTATTATATGAAATATCTCCTGGTCTTCTAACATATTAGTCAATCCATCAGAACACATAAGTATCATATCTTCCTTTTTAAGATCAACTGAAAACATCTCGGCTTCGACGGTGTCATAGCCACCTATTGCCCTTGTGATAACATTCTTTTTCTCATGGGTTCTTGCAGCTTTTCTGTCAATTTCGCCCCGCTGTACCATTTCTTCCACCCACGAATGGTCTCTTGTAATCTGGATTATATCTTCTCCGATTACATACAATCTGCTGTCACCCACATTGGCTACTCTTAAAGTATTGTCAAATATGCTGGCTACCACTAATGTAGTTCCCATTCCATTATATTCTTCCGACTCGCCTGCCTTTCTAAGAAGCAGTGTGTTGACAAGCTTAATGTTATTATCTATTGTTGCTAAAGGATCTTTGCCTTCTGACTCTTTTAATAATTCAACAAGCGTTTCAACTGTATATCTTGACGCTGTGTCACCAGCTTTATGTCCTCCCATACCGTCTGCCACAATAAACAGATTAGGCAGACACCCTATATCATCAAGCTTTGCATAGACATAGTCCTGATTGACATTTCTTTCAATTCCTACATCTGTTGTTGCAAATGCGTTCATTTCATTCTCCATCCATTCTTTAATGTATCAGTTTTACTATTAATGAATAGTATCCCATATCAATATATATTATCATACCAGCTATAAAAATGCGACATATTTCAGCCACTTTTTATGCAGCTGGCTCTATATGGCAGAATTCTCATCTATATGATTCTGCCTCAACTGTCCACAGGCACCGTCTATATCGCGCCCCATCTCACGTCTGACAGTCGCATTAATTCCTTTTCTTTCAAGCATATCCCTAAAATTCTTTATAGAATTCTTCTCTGACTGCTCATAATCTCTTTCCTTAATCGGATTAACCGGTATCATATTAATATGACAGTTAAGCCCTTTTACAAGCTCTATAAGCTCATTGGCACATTCTTTAGTATCATTAACGCCCTTAACCAGACTATATTCAAATGATATTCTTCGTCCTGTCTTATCAAGATAATACCTGCACGCATCCATAATCTCTGCTATGCTGTATTTATTAGCAATAGGCATCATAGTCTTTCTTAACTCATCATTAGGTGCGTGAAGCGATATTGCAAGTGTTATCTGTAACTTAAGATCTGCCAGTTCTTTTATCTTAGGCACAATTCCACAGGTTGATACTGTTATATTTCTCTGGCTTATATTAAGTCCTCTTTCACTGTTAAGCAGTTCTATGAATTTAATAACATTATCGTAATTATCCATAGGCTCACCAGAACCCATTATAACAACATTGCTTACTCTCTCATTAGTATCCCTGCTTATTCTGTATATCTGGTCAAGCATTTCTGATGGTGAAAGATTTCTTACACATCCATTAAGAGTTGATGCGCAGAAACGACAGCCCATTTTGCAGCCGACCTGTGATGAAATACATACCGAATTGCCGTGATGATACTTCATAAATACACTTTCTATAAGATTGCCGTCATAAAGCTCAAAAAGGTACTTTCTAGTGCCGTCTATCCTTGACTCCTGCATTTTTACAATCTTAAGACTTGTATACAAGGTATCTTCCTTTAAAGTATCCTTAAGCTTATCGGAAATATTGGTCATCTCATCATAACTTTCTGCCAGTTTCTCGTGCATCCACGAATATAACTGGGCAGCTCTGAATTTCTTTTCATTAATACTCTCGACATATTGTACAAGTTCATTGTAATTCAATGATTTTATATCAGTCTTATGCGGCATAGCCATACTCCATTCCATTTATCTGTTATTTCTTAAATATATTTACATTCCCCTGTTTAATTCTTAATAAGACGAGCGACAAAGAAACCGTCCATTCCTGAATTATTGGCAGGAAGCAGCTGATGATACTCTCCGTCTTTCGTAAAGCCTAATTCTTTACATATCCAGTCGGCATTATCCTCATTTTCTGCCCTGTTAATTGTACAAGTGCTATACATTAACACTCCACCACTCTTAACATAGCGTGATACAACCTTTAAAATATCTCTTTGAAGATCTACAAGTGACTGCAATTTTTCAGGCGAAGCATTATATTTTATATCCGGCTTTCTTCCTATTATCCCAAGACCTGAACAAGGAAGGTCAGCTATAACAATATCAGCTTTATTAATCAGACTTTCATCACAATCAAGTGCATCATATACCTGTGTCTGTATATTAGTGATATTAAGCCTCTTAATATTCTCATCAATAAGTGCAACCTTGTAATCTGACAAATCTCTGGCGATTACCCTGCCGCAATCCCCCTGTTCTGACATCTTAAGTGCGGCATTAATTGACTTTCCGCCCGGTGCACCGCATACGTCAACTATTGTATCTCCCGCTTTTGGTGCTGTGTATTCACCTGCAAGCATTGAGCTGATATCCTGAATCTGATACATACCATCCTGAAAGCTTTTAAGCCCTGCGATATAATCATAATCGGATATCTCATACGCATATGGTATATTCTCTACTTCTTTTACTGTCACATTCTCACGCTGAAGAAGTTCTTTAATCTGTTCCCTGGAAGCCTTTGATGTATTACATCTTATATATGTCTTCTTCTCACACTTCATACCCTCAAGCACGGATTTAACAGTATCTATTGACATCTGCCCTGACCACAGCTCAATTATCCACATTGGCATAGAATACTTAACAGACAGATATTCATATGGACTTTTATTATAATCTGGATATTCAATATTGTCTTTATTGCGTGATATATTTCTTAACACACCATTAACAAAACCCTTAAGCCCCGCAAATCCCCTCTTTACAGCAAGCTTGACAGCCTCATTACAAGCTGCACTATCAGGCACATTATCCATATATATTATCTGATATACACCCATTCTTACAATTCTTCTTATAACAGGCTTCATCTTCTTAACTGGTGTCTTTGAATACTTGTTAATAATATAATCTAATTCTATCTGGCTCTCTATAATGCCTAAAGACAGCTTATTGATAAATGATCTTTTACTCTTATCAAGATACTGGTACTTTAAAAGTGCATTGTTGATTATTATATGTGAAAATTCATTGTTACTCTCTATTTCTTCCAAAATATCGAGTACAACCGCTCTTAAATTAACTTCCATACAGATTATTCTCCATTATAATATAACTAATTACCCTAATGCAGTCCCTTCTTCAACGTGGCTTCCAAGAAGAAAGGCATCTGTTGACATTCTCTTCTTACCCTCAAGCTGAAGTTCATTAACCTTAAGATAATCTTTTCCGCATTTTATAATAAATGTCTTCTTATCTACATAACATACTGTTCCAGCTTCACATTCCTTTGAAACATTATTGTTATTTATAATATCATCACTGTCATTCACAACATCTGCATCCCATATTTTTAACATTTTGCCATTAAGATGTGTAAATGCACTTGGCCAGGGATTAAGTCCTCTTATAAGGCACTCAATCTGTCTGGCACTCTTAGTAAAATCAAGCTCTCCCATTGACTTTTTAAGCATTTTGACATATGAGCTTTCAGCTTCGTTCTGCTTTTCTGGTATAATGCTTCCAGTCTCAAGTCCTTCAAGTGTCTTAATAAGAAGCTTAGCACCAACTATGCTTAATCTGTCAAAAAGGCTTCCGCCTGTCTCTTTCTTATCAAGTTTAACCTTATCTACCAAAAGAATATCTCCTGTATCAAGCCCCTCATCCATCTTCATAGTCGTAACACCGGAATACTCACATCCGTCTATTACTGCCCACTGGATTGGAGAGGCTCCCCTGTACTTAGGAAGCAGTGAAGCGTGTACATTAATACATCCAAGACGTGGCATATCAATAATACTCTTAGGCAATAGCTGTCCAAATGCAACAACAACAAACACATCTGCATTATATTTTCTTAATTCTTCAACAAATGCTTCATCTCTTGCTCTTTCTGGCTGAAGAACCTGTATATTATTCTTAACAGCTTCTTCCTTAACAGGTGAAAATACAAGCTCCTTGCTTCTTCCCTTTGGCTTGTCCGGCTGTGTCACAACAGCCACTACATCATACTGGTTATCAATAAGTTCCTTTAATGTCCCAACTGCAAAGTCAGGAGTTCCCATAAATACAACCTTCAATATTAATCTTCCTCCGTTTCAGTTTCCATAAGTGGACCTTCTGCCTTATCAACATACATTACTCCGTCAAGATGATCAATCTCGTGTAAAAGACATCTTGCAAGAAGTTCTTCACCCTCAACGATAATCTCTTCCATATCTTCATTAAGTGCCTTAACCTTGGCATAAGATGGTCTTGTCACGATACCAACCTTACCCGGAACACTAAGACAGCCCTCCTGTCCTGTCTGTGAACCACTTGTCTCAAGAACTACAGGGTTAATAAGCACTATTGGATCATCACCACAGTCAATTACTACTAATCTCTTTCTTATTCCTACCTGTGGAGCTGCAAGTCCAACTCCATTAGCCTCATACATTGTTTCAAACATATCATCAATAAGTTCCTGTATTCTAGGTGTCATCTCAGTTATTTCTTTTGCTTCTTTTCTTAATATCTCATCACCTAATGTTCTTATATTTCTGATTGCCATAACTTCCTCCATAATCAAATAACATATGCGTATGTTTAATTAACATCATATGCAATGTTAATATTCTTGTAATCTGAACTTCCATTAATATTATTATCCAGCATATCCATAATTAGTTCAAGTGCTTTAAAGCTTGAACTTCTTAAATATATCTGCTTCGTGTATATATCTTTAATCTTGTATATAGAAGCATTTGATGGACCAAGTACTATAATCTTGTCATCTTTAACAGTATTGTTATCCTGAATATACTGCTGTATCAAAGCTTTAATATTTCCTGCACGCTCTGATAACAGCTTCTCATTAATACTGCTTATGTTAATCTTTACCATATTATTAACAGGTGGATATGAAAGCAGCTTCCTGTAAGACATTTCCTGCTCATAAAAACTCTTATAATTCTGCTCCGCCGCACATAACAAGCCATAATTATCAGGTGAATATGTCTGTATTACAACTTCACCCTTTCTTTCTCCTCGTCCAGCTCTTCCTGCCGCCTGTGTTATAAGCTGGAATGTACGCTCAACAGCCTTATAATCACTTGCATACAAGGATATATCTGCCGCTACGACTCCGACAAGAGTAACCTTTGGGAAATCGTGTCCCTTTACTATCATCTGCGTGCCTATAAGTATATCTGCCTGTTCTGTCGCAAATGCACTTAATATATTCTCGTGTCCGTCTTTGCCTTTGGTTGTATCCATATCCATTCTTAATACCCTTGCCGCAGGAAACATCTTCTTAACTGCATCCTCTACAGCCTCTGTTCCTGCCTTAAAGCCAAGAATATACTTAGAACCACATTCAGGGCATAACGATACATTAGGAGTCTCGTATCCACAATAATGACATACAAGCTTTCCATTCCTGTGAAGTGTCATAGATACATCACAATGCGGACATTTCATAACATAGCCGCACGATCTGCACGAAACAAATCCGGCAGTTCCCCTTTTATTAAGAAACAGCATTATCTGTTCGTGTTTATTAAGCCTGTCACTGATAAGCTCATACAGCTTTCTTGAAAATATTGTCCTGTTACCTGTCTTTAACTCCTGTCTCATATCAGCTATATATACCTGTGGCAGGCTTGCCTCTCCTGCCCTGTTATTAAGCTCTATAAGCTTATACTCGCCTGCTTCTGCCCTGTAATAGCTGTCAATTGACGGTGTTGCAGAGCCTAGTATAACAGAAGCTCCCACCTCCTTTGCAATATGTATTGCAAGGTCTTTGGCGTGATATCTTGGGACTTGCTCTGATATATACGCACCCTCGTGTTCCTCATCTATAACAATAAGTCCAAGATTAGGAAACTGTGTAAACAATGCCGATCTTGGACCTATCATAATACTTATTTCACCTTTAAGTGCTCTTACGAACTGGTCATATCTCTCACCTTTTGACATTCTTGAATTAATAATAGACACTTTATCCCCAAATCTGTGATAAAATCTCTGAACAGTCTGAAATGTAAGTGCTATCTCAGGTATAAGCATTATAACCTGCCGTCCGGAATTAATAGTATGTTCAATAACATCAAGATACACTTCTGTCTTTCCGCTTCCGGTTACTCCTCGTATAAGATATGTATTGAACGCTCTATTATCATAATCCTCCACTATTGTATCAACGGCTCTTTGCTGTTCCTCGTTAAGCACAACCTTTTTATTAAAAATGTGCTTATCAGACACAGGATTTCTATAGTAACTTTCAACCTTGACATTTATAATTCCGTCTGCTTCAAGTGCCTTTACTGTTGCTGGCGAAATATTAAGCTTGTCTTTTACTATCTCCATATCAATAACAGGTTCATCAATAAGTGCACACATAAGCCTGTACTTAGCTTTCGCTTTTTTCTCATATATGCTTATAAGTTCTTGTGCCTTTTTAGTATCAACCAAAAGGCAGACAGACTTTTTCTGCTTATGTCCGACCTCGTCCTTAACAGGAATAACCGTCTTTAATGCCTGATTCATAGTACAGCCATAATGCCGTTTCAGCCACGCTGCAAGCTTTATCATACTTTTAGCGACATTTACTTTTCCTGTAACAACACTGTCAATGCTCTTTATCTTATCAACAGGATATGATGGCTTATCAGTTAAACCAATTACATATCCTGTTATAATTCTGTTACCTTTTCCAAAAGGCACTCTTACAGATGTTCCGATATCAACACTACCATCCATATCATCAGGCACAGCATATTGGAATGTCTTATCAAGCTGTTCGTGTGAAATATCTATTATTATATCAGCGTACATTTTTCTCCTTTAATTCTTCAAGAACTTCTGATATAAGAACACGTTCGTCCATAGGATATTTAACGCCTTTTATCTCCTGATAATCTTCGTGTCCCTTACCTGCAAGCACGATAATATCTCCAGGTTCACCATTCTCAATAGCATATTTAATAGCTTCTTTTCTGTCTGCAATATCAATATGCTTACCTGTAGTCCTGTTAATTCCAGTCTTAATATCTTCCATAATAGCAAGAGGCTCTTCAAATCTTGGATTATCAGATGTTATAATCGTAAGGTCTGCTAATCTTCCAGACACTTCACCCATCTCAAATCTTCTCTCTTTAGAGCGGTTGCCACCACAGCCAAACAGGCATACAAGTCTATGTGGATTGTACTCTTTAAGTGTCTTTAAAATACTCTCTAAGGACATCGCATTATGAGCATAATCAATCATAAGAGTAAACTTATCAGATACTGGAACAAGCTCTATTCTTCCTTTAACCTTTACATCTTTCAATACATTTTCAACAATAGCATTATCCACATTAAAATGTCTTGTAACAGCTATTGCACACAATGAATTATATACTGAGAACATTCCCGGAAGTGAAAGTTCCACATCCATATTGACAAGACCACTACACTTATAAGTAAGACCTATCTTTCCTCTCTCATGGAACAACTTGATATCACTTGCCTTTATGTCTGCATCTTCTGATATGCCATACTTCTCAACACTGCATACAGAGTCTCTTAATATATCAGCTGTATGCTTATCATCTGCATTGACTATTCCTGTCTTGCACTGCTTAAAAAGCTTAGCCTTACATTCAAGGTACTCCTCAAATGAAGCGTGCTCATTAGGACCGATATGATCAGGCTCAAGATTAGTAAATACTCCGATGTCAAATACAATACCTGCAGTTCTGTCAAGCTTTAAGCCCTGTGAGGATACCTCCATAACTACTGCCTTACATCCCTCATCAACCATTTTCCTGAAGGTTTTATGAATCTGTATTGACTCAGGTGTTGTATTGCAGGACGGAACAGCCTCATCTCCTATAACTGTCTCGATAGTTCCGATAAGACCTGTCTTTATTCCACACGCACAAAGAACATTCTTTATCATATAAGTTGTAGTTGTCTTACCCTTAGTTCCTGTAATTCCAATTGTAAACAACTTCTTATCAGGATTGCCGTAAAATGCTGCTGACATAAGTGCAAGGGCAAGTCTTGTATTATCACATTCTATAACTGCTGCCGGTATCTTCTCTGTATTATACTGTGATCCCTTCTGTACAACTATTACAGCCGCCTTATCCTTAACCTGCTCTATATATTTATGTCCATCGCTTACCGAACCAACTATGCAGACAAAGATACCTCCGTCTGTTACTTTTCTTGAGTCAGAAGCAATACCTGTAACAGTTGTATTAATATCACCATTAACAACTGTATATTCAAAATGTTCTACTTCATTAGCTCTGCATATATCCAAAATATCTTTTAACTGCATAACTGCTCCTTTCTTTTCAAGACACCTAGAATAATCCTGTTATCTTCTCATTCTCTTCATCATAATCAATGCCTTCTGCCGCTGGCACTTTAGGAAGTCCTGGCATAGTAAGAACTTTTCCTGTAAGTGCTACAACAAAGCCTGCACCAGCATCAACATACACTTCTCTAATATTAATTGTAAAACCTTCTGGTCTTCCTAACTTAGATGCATCATCAGACAAAGAATACTGTGTCTTAGCCATACATACAGGAAGATTTCCAAAGCCCATCTGTGTAATATGGTCAAGTTCCTTCTTAGCCTTAGAATCATATGTAACACCATCTGCTCCATATATTTCTTTAGCTATTGTCATAATCTTATCCTCTAATGGAAGTTCATCTTCATATAAAGGCTTAAAATCGCTCTTCTTATCAAATGAAGCAAGCACCTTATCTGCAAGTTCTATTCCGCCTGCTCCGCCGTCTGCCCATACATTAGATAATGCAAATTCACAGCCTAATTCTTCACAGTGCTTCTTTATGAATTCATATTCTTCCTCTGTATCTGTCACAAATGAGTTGAGTGTAACAACTACAGGTACACCATACTTGTGAATATTCTCAATATGTTTATCAAGGTTTACTATACCATTCTTTAAAGCTTCCATATCTGGCTTTGATAATTCCTGCTTAGGAACTCCACCATTATATTTTAATGCCTTAACAGTAGCTACAATAACAACTGCATCAGGCTTAAGTCCAGCCTTTCTGCACTTAATATCAAAGAACTTCTCAGCTCCAAGATCTGCACCGAAACCAGCCTCAGTAACAGCAATATCTGCCAGCTTTAAAGCAAGCTTTGTTGCTCTTACAGAATTACATCCGTGTGCAATATTGGCAAATGGTCCACCGTGTACAAGCACAGGTGTATTCTCTAGTGTCTGAATCATATTAGGCTTTATTGCATCTTTTAATAAAGCTGCCATAGCTCCTGTTGCCTTTAAATCCTTGGCTGTAACAGGATCTCCTGCATAATTATATGCAACAATTATCTTGTCAATTCTTTCCTTTAAATCTTTCATATCCTCAGCAAGACAGAGTATAGCCATAATCTCTGAGGCTACTGTAATTATAAAATGATCTTCTCTTGTAACACCATTAGGCTTGTCACCAAGTCCGATTACGATATTCCTAAGAGTTCTATCATTCATATCCATACATCTCTTCCATACAATCCTCTTAGTATCTATTCCAAGAGCATTACCCTGATGTATATGATTATCAAGCATTGCTGCAAGAAGGTTGTTAGCTGATGTTATCGCGTGGAAATCACCAGTAAAATGCAAATTAAGATCTTCCATAGGAACAGCCTGTGCGTATCCGCCGCCGGCAGCTCCTCCCTTTATGCCAAAGCAAGGTCCTAATGATGGTTCTCTTAATGCAGCAATTGCACTTATTCCTTTCTGGTTAAGTGCTTCTGTGAGTCCAAGACTTATTGTAGTCTTTCCCTCACCTGCCGGAGTTGGATTGATAGCTGTAATAAGAACAAGCTTTCCATCTTCGTTATTCTCTACTCTGTGGATAAGCTCATCTGATAACTTAGCCTTATACTTTCCATACATTTCAAGTTCGTCTTCTGTTACTCCAACCTTTGCCGCAACATCTTTAATATTCTCTAAATGTGCTTCCTGTGCTATCTGAATATCGCTCTTAATTTCCATAATTTCATCCTTTCCCGCAGCGTAATTATAATGACAGGACTAATGCCCTGACTATGATACTTATGCTACTACATATATCATATATAATCTATTTTGTACATATATTCATTATATATTTTTAATAAATTCTTCAAATTCCTCTGCTGTCATAAGCACCTTCCTTGGCTTAGTGCCAATCTCTGGTCCTACAACACCGGCATCTGCTAACTGGTCCATTATTCGTCCTGCCCTGTTGAAGCCAATCTTAAACTGTCTTTGTAACATTCCAATTGAACCTCTCTCTTTCTCAATAACAAAACGTCCTGCATCTGCAAATAATGAATCTCTGTCATCCTGCTGTTCTGCTGCCTGTCCACCGGCTTTTGAAGCTATGGCAGTCTCAGTTATGCTCTCATCGTAATTAACCTCGCCTGACATATTATCTTTAAGGAACTGCACAACCTTTGACACTTCTTCATCTGACACAAATGCTCCCTGAACCCTGATTGGCTTAGGTATATTAGATGGGAAGTATAACATATCGCCTTTACCTAACAGCTTTTCTGCACCATTCATATCAAGTATAGTTCTTGAGTCAACACCCGATGACACGGAAAATGCTATTCTTGACGGTACATTTGCCTTAATAAGTCCAGTTATTACATTAACCGATGGACGCTGTGTTGCTATAACCATATGGATACCTGCCGCTCTTGCAAGCTGTGCAAGCCTGCATATTGCATCTTCGACCTCTCCTGGTGCTACCATCATAAGATCTGCAAGCTCATCAATAATTATAACTATCTCTGGCAGCTTTTCAACAGGAATTTCACCTTCTTTGAATTCCATCTTTGCAGCTATGTCATTATAGCCCTTAAGATTACGTGCACCAACACCTGCAAACTTCTTATATCTTGTATTCATCTCATTGACTGCCCAGTTAAGAGCACCTGCCGCCTTCTTAGGCTCTGTCACAACCGGAAGCAGCAAATGTGGTATTCCATTATATATGCTTAACTCAACAACCTTAGGGTCAACCATAATAAGCTTTACTTCATCAGGGCGTGCCTTATATAAAATACTCATTATAATTGTGTTAATACATACTGATTTACCTGAACCAGTAGCTCCTGCAATAAGAAGGTGAGGCATTCTTGCTATATCTGCAACAATGGTCTTTCCTGCTATATCCTTACCTGCTGCAAATGCAATCTTTGACGAAGTATTCTTAAATGTATCAGTTTCTATTAGCTCTCTTAAGAATACACTGCCTGCCTCTTTATTAGGAACTTCTATTCCTATGGCTGATTTGCCTGGAATAGGTGCTTCTATTCTTATATCTGCTGCCGCAAGGCTTAACTTAATATCATCTGCTAAAGATACTATCCTGCTTACCTTAACACCAAGCTCAGGCTTTAATTCGTATCTTGTTACTGATGGTCCGCAGCTTATATCTGTAATATCGACCTTAACACCAAAGTTCTGCAATGTCTGCTTTAATGTGATTGCTGTATCCCTGTTCTCACGCTCAAGATTAGAAGCTTTCGAATTAGTATTGCGGTTAAGCAGGCTGACTGGCGGGAACTTATACTGCTTAGAACTTTCAGCCGATGAATCAGCTGTATTTTCTGCATATGAATTGACTATATTTTCTGTACCTGAATTTGCTTTATCTTCTATATCTGTATTCGCTGTGCTTTGTATAATTTCACCTAAACCATTATCTTCTGATTTATACATATCATCTGAGCCGTCAGCAGCATTCTTGATGATATTGTCCTCAGCATTGTCCTGATGTGTGCTTATATTTTCCTCTGACGCACTATCCACATGCAGCTCCCATACTGGTTCTCTGCTTATACGAGGCATAGGTGTAATCAGCGGATCGTATATATCATCACTATACATATCATCTTCATTATCCACAGCCTCTATCTCTGTTATATCTATATCTGAACCTTCATTCCTGTTATCGTCATATATTGTAAGGTCATTAGTAACACCCCTGACAACATTATTCATACGTGATTTAGCAGGGGCTTCTTCTCTTGCTTCTTCCTGTAACATTCTTACACGATTGGAATGTTCCTTATATTCTGAATAATCTTTTCTTGCCTCACTTACTATCCTCTCTCCGCCATTACGGATACCTTTGATAAATGATTTCTCTGTAATAACGATTATACAGATAATAGCAAGAATTATAAGTATAACTAAAGAACCTGCCATACCCAGTGGATTTAACATCTTACATAATATTCCTCCAAACAGGCCGCCTCCAGTCTTATACTCTGAACAATATGTAAAATATGTACCAACCGGCTCTTTTATATCCGGCACATTAGTAACTCTCTGCCACAAAGCTGCCGCAATAACCGACAATACATATGCCATAGCTGCTTTAATCTTCATAACTCCGATAATATCTTTATTGGCAAGCATAAACATAATACTTACAGCTATAATCACCGGAACTATATAAGCAGCAATTCCAAATAATCCAAACATAAACCATTTAATTGAACGCCCAACAATTCCTGCCATATTAAAATTACTGAGCAGGAGGATAATTGCACACGCTAAAGCTATTAAAAAAACTATCTCATCCCTTAGCTGGTTATTCATCTGCGATGAATTGCTTCCTGTATTCCTTGAAGATGAGCTTTGGGAACCAGAACCCCTTGCATTAGGGCTTTTCGTGCCATTTCCTTTGTAATTAGAGCTTTTCTTAGTTGTATTGCTATTTCCTGAATATGAAGTTTTACCTGATTTGCTGTTAGACGTCGTCTTTCTTTTGGTACTGCTGGTCTTCTTGCCTGTACTTTTACTTCTGCCTGAAGCCATATATCTAACTCCTCCATATACTACTAGTGAACTACCACTAAGCTAAAGCTTACTGGCTTCTTGCTTCAACGTCCTCGTAACCTACTAACTCCACAAGCGTAACTTCGGGCTGAACCATCCCTAGTTGTATTTTGTTATGCAGAGAGTAGTCTGAGTCCCTCTGCTAATATATTCTGACTTGCATTGAGGTCTCTATCATGTTTTGTCCCACATACAG
Source organism: [Lactobacillus] rogosae (assembly GCA_900112995.1). Taxonomy (GTDB): domain Bacteria; phylum Bacillota; class Clostridia; order Lachnospirales; family Lachnospiraceae; genus Lachnospira; species Lachnospira rogosae. Next base: position 149,050 of record FONU01000006.1, read on the forward strand.
GACACGACCATATTCTTATTGCAAGATTTTTTACATCTGTATTCTTATATCCACAGCACCCACACAACTGACTGCTCGCATAGAATGTATCGACCTTTATATACTGACGATTGTTCCATTCAGCCTTGTATTCCAATTGTCGTGTTAGTTCATACCATGAACAGTCTGCTATTGATTTTGCAAGGTTGTGATTTTTTATCATATTGGATATTGCCAGATTTTCACTTACTATCACTTGGTTATCGTTGATTAGTTTATGTGAGATTCTATGCAGTTTATCTTTTCTAATATTTGTAATTCTTTCATGGCATCCTGCTATCTTTCGTTTCATTTTATGGAAATTGGCACTGCCTTTTTCCTTATGTGCAAGCTGACGTTGTAATTTTACCAACTGTTTTTCGTATTTCTTTAATGTCTTAGGATTTTCAAACTTATCTCCATTTGATGCGGTACATAAATCTTTAATTCCTAAATCCAGTCCAACCTTATTATCAGTATGTGGAAGTTCGATATGCTCTGTTTCTACAAGTATTGACACATAATACTTTCCACTGGGTACTTGAGAAATCGTAACGCTTTTGATTGTTCCAACAAAACTACGATGCTGTTTTATCCTTACATATCCAATCTTAGGTAACTTTATGCATTTCCCAACAATCGCAACTGAACCTTTCTGATTGTTTGTTGTATAGGCTTTGTGGTTGTTCTTTTTGCTCTTGTATTTAGGAAAACCCACTGATTTATCACGAAAAAAATTGCGATATGCACTCTGTAAATTCATCTGTGCATTGGCAAGTGCTAATGAATCCACTTCTTTCAGCCATGGAAATTCCGATTTATACTTTGCAGGAGTAACAGACAAAGATTTACCTGTTTCCTCGTAACAGGCTATCTTTTCAGCAAGCATGCGATTATATACAAAACGCACACAACCGAAAGTCCTGGCAAAATATTCTCTTTGTTCTTTGTTTGGATATAATCGGAATTTATATGCTTTCTGAACCATAGCTTATCCTTTCTCTGAAAGTTCTTTTTCCAGTTCTAAAATCCGTTCCATCATACCAATGATATATGGTGGGGGAGTACGTCTTTCGTGCTCCCAATCCTGTAATGCTGCTGTAGGTATGCCAATATAATTTATCCATAAGCATACCGCCTTTCTTAATATACTTATATTATAAGGTATTGCCACATAATAGTCGACCATAATTTTACATTTACCCTTGGTTTTCGATATATTCCTTTAGAATTTTTTCACTGACATTTCCAACTGAACATACAAAATATCAATCCATCCAAAAGGTATGTTCTTTCCAAAAGCATTTAGAAAGATAAGTATTATATTTCTTCCAGATATGATAAGTGGTATAGCTTTTCATAGTTCTGTAATAAGTATTTACTATGATTTTTTGATTTCCATTCGCCCATGACAAATCTCCTTTATTTGATTTATCGGTAACGGACGATTGTTTTAGAACAATCTGTCTATGACTGACGCATTCATCCACTCAGCTAAAGCTAACTGGATTTCTGCTAAATTGTTTTAAAGGTGTAAATGCTTTAATATATGCTAAAATAGATATCTTGCCCACAAAGCAAAATTCTTTATGAGCTTCATCTGACGTTCTCTATATGATGATAACTCTACCGGCTTTACGTTATATGGATTATCATAGCTTCCATCTTTATCAGCCTTTCTTGCTACCCTTTCATAGCCCTCCATTGACTGATTCAACTCTCTGTTAATATCCTTGCTATCTATCACAAGCATAAGCTCTGTATCCAGATAAGCACTTCTCATATCTATGTTAAATGAGCCTATAACTGATATGTTATCATCAATCAGTACTGACTTACCATGGTATGAATAACCGCCTTCATATTCCCATACATCAATCCCTGTACCAAGTATCCTGTTCTTATTAACATAATAATCTGCAGAACCAAATGGATTGCCATTGTTAGCAACTGAATTCGTCATAAGTGATACATCACCCACTGTGTCACAAACCGACTTTAGCCCTTCATACATATAATCGTTGCATATAATATAAGGTGTATGCAGCTTAACTCTGCTTTCAGCCTTCTTCATAAGTTCAACAAGCTGATACCATACATATGGTTTCTTTGATGAATATTCTATGGGATTACTCAAAAGTGCTACATTATTCACTTCATAAGCATCTTTAAACATATCCTTATAAACACTTTTCCCAAGACCTTTATAAATACCATTATCTGTATTGTCTTCACAATAGTCTGCATATAATGAATGAAGTTCTTCCCTGGCTGCTGCCACTTTCTTCTTAGCTGCCAGCTTGTTTTTCTTATCTGTGATTCTGGAACTGTCCACCGAATTATTATGTGAATATGTATTCTCTACACAATAATTATATTCATTTTTCTCTGATATTGTAAAATATGTGTCTGTATCCGTAAGCGCATTTACCCCATTGATAAAAGCCTTACTTTCTTTATAATTCCATACTTTCCCAAAATACGAGAGAATATCGTTAACAGAACTATTCTCATCTGGATTCTCGCAATACACCAACGCATCTCTGTCATAATTCTTATATGGCGAGCTGCTTCCTAAAAAATATGAAAATGTGTTTCTTCCACCTATTATATAACTGCTTCTATCAGCTATAAGATACTTATCATGAAGTCTTCCCATAGATTTCCATGGTGCAAACGGATTGACCTTATTATATATCTTAATGCTTGTTCCTTCTCCAGCTGCCAACGCTTCAAAATAAGGATTACCATTCATACGGAGAAATCCAGATACTCCATCAACTATTACATTTACCGATACTCCACGTTCTGAAGCATCTAGAAGCGCACCAAGAATAAGCTTTCCACTATCATCTGCCCTGAAATCAAAGGTTGATAATATAATCTCATCCCTAGCGTTGCTTATCAGCTTAATACGCTCAAGCAGTGCATCTCCATTATCTTCTATAACTTCCGCCATTTCCGGCTCTGTTCTTGTCTTCCATATATTATCAACAGACAGCTCTTCTTTGTCCTCTTCCGTCAATACTGGCTGTTTATGATATGTAATAAGCGCACAACCAACTATGGCAATCACAATAATAAGTAGTATAGCAAGTATTATTAAGAATACTTTTATCACTTTCTTTAATCTATTTATACGCATATACTTTTTCCCTTTTTAATTATATAATCATCTGGAACTATATCTTATTGTATAAGCTGCAAAACGTGCAACATCTTGTATTCTATCAGTATATACTGTTTATTGCAAGATTAGTTGTGATTTCTTTATATATTCTTTATGCGTTTTATTTTTTTATTTTGATGCAATCTCAATGATTCATAGGAACTATTAATTAACCTCGACAGCTAGATAACTACCCAAAAACTTGACATAGGGATTTTATACTCTTTTTACAATCAAAAGAGATTAATTCATGGGTATATATCTTTAATTCATTATCAGAAAAATTTATATTCCACTATGTATCTATTAAAACGATTCCCATAGTAATAGCCATGAGAGAAAGACCAATATTTACATTCCACTATGTATCTATTAAAACCTATGACCGATGCCGTCCTGCTCATCAAAATAGTTATTTGCATTCCACTATGTATCTATTAAAACCTGCGGTGCGCATTACACAATCACAATCACTGACATTTACATTCCACTATGTATCTATTAAAACTGGTCTGTAGAGCTGGGCAGACCAACACTTGAAAAGATTTACATTCCACTATGTATCTATTAAAACCAAGTCTTCATCTGGTATCTTATAAGTCTTATTTTTATTTACATTCCACTATGTATCTATTAAAACGAGGTCAGCACCGGCGGCATATTCAGAGCCATATGTATTTACATTCCACTATGTATCTATTAAAACAAAA